>JAIQES010000004.1 GCA_020073705.1 Terriglobia bacterium | reverse complement strand
CGCTCCGGCCTCAGGATCAACGCGAGGTGCCAGGTGGTAGACCTCAATGGCGCCGTCATCCCAGGGTTGTACTGCGGAGGCGAGTCAGCCGGTGGGTTCAGCCTGCATGGTCTGGCTAGATGCACTGTTCAGGGCCGTATCGCTGGCAGGAATGCTGCCGCGGAAACGATCAAGGGGTAATACCGATCACACATGCGCCACAACGAACCAAACTATACGGTTTCTTCTTGCGCGGTTCCGGTTGAGCAGAAAAATAGGGCTGGTAGTATCCGCGCTTCCACGCGGGCTTTGCCGCAAAGAACCCATTGCGATTCGGCATTTGGACCTTCGGCAAACTCTTCGCGCCGATGACGTCTCTCTCCTTGACGATTTCGTTTTTGTAGAGCAGGAAAGCAGTCAGCGAGTAAACCTCGTCCGCGTTGACTGATCCTGGTTTGGTGAAAGACACCGCGCGATTGATAAAGTCAGATGCTCAGTCGTTGACTTGCCCTCCAGTTCGACTCAAACGAGGTAAAGAAGTCTTCTCCAAGTCCCGAGAAACGGGATTATCGGTAAGTGGCCCAAGTCAGAACGGAGCAAAAAGCCAGATTCCGATAAGCCGACTTATCAGGAGTTGGTAGCGTACATCGGGAAACCGTCACGACCGGAAGGAAACTATCGGGAGGGTTGACCCCTTTTCAGGCACAAGACGGTGGTTCGCCGGGTCGTACGAATCAACTCGTTGCTGCGCTATCGAGGCGCGTGCTACTTCAACAGGTCTGCCACCTTGGCGATGCCCGCCTTGGCGCAGGCGTCGTCCTGCTCCGGGCTGGACCCTGAGCTTCCCACGGCCCCAACCGTCTCATTGCCCACCTGAATCGGAGCGCCGCCGCCCAGCGCCAGGATATCGGCGACGTCCCGTTGCGCGGCGTACGCCGGATCGGCAGTGCGCTTCTGAAACTCGAGCGTGGTGGTGCGGTACATCCGCGCCGTGTACGCCTTGCGCCGCGCCATCTCGACCGTCTGCGCCGTGGCTTGCTCGTCCCGCAGGATGACCATCACCTGTCCTGCGCGATCCACCACGGCCACCGTCGTGTGGTAACCCTTCGCCTGACACGCCGCCAGCGCGGCTTCGGCAATGGTCTTGGCCATCGCCAACGACAAATTCCGCTGCGTCACCAACCCCTGACCGTTCGCGGGTCCTTGCGCGTTCCCGGACCCTTGCGCGTTCGCGCGGCCGCACAACAGGACCGCGATGCCAACTCCCACAAGTGTTTTCAGAGCAGCTACTAAGACAATCTTGGTTAAATTCTTCACATCGTTATTCCTTAGTTGGAATGTCCGATTTCGACCTCCGGCTCGGGCATCTTACGCTTCTCATTTCATCGACACAACGAATTTGCCGCCAGAGCAGGCCACAACGGGTATCGTGAAGTTCTGGCTGCTAAGTCCCGAGAAACGGTCTTCTCGGATACTGGCTCCTACACAGACTGTCGCCACCTGTACTTGAAGCCAGCTATCTCTTTCGCAATTCTGTGCGCGCATTACGACGGACCGCTGAACCCTTGCATACAATGAAGTCAGGGACGGCCAACGGCATTAGTTGGCGACGAGGTGACACCATGCCTGAAACTGAATTTTCGGCGGTCCGCACTACTCCGCGCTTCTCCTTCATCGCCGAGGCTGAAGTGTTGGGAGTGTTGGACGGGACACGTGTTGTCGCACGCGTCTCCGAATTAAGCTCGCGCGGCTGCTACGTAGACACGATCTATCCGTTTCCAATGGGCATAGATTTGCGTTTACGCATCCGCTATGGCTGCAGCACTTGCGAATTGCCTGCTAAGGTTATCTATACACACTCCGGCTTCGGTATGGGTGTGCTGTTTGGAGAGCCTGCAGTTGAGCATCGTATCACGCTCGATGCCTGGTTGGACGAGCTCGCCCGGAAATCCGGCTGACCCACGCCGTCAAATAGCCTGAGCACGATCCACGCAGTGTGTCCTCTTTCGAACCTCAACATGTTTATTTGCGGATAGGTCTCGAGAATCGGTCTTATCGGAAACTGACTGACCGCCCGCCCGATACCCGGTTTTCTTTTTTCGAACACAACGCTGTGCTAGACTCACCATGCAGTCTCTCCTCGATGGCGCGACTGCCGATGCGTGGAACTTCGGGCTCTGTGCGACGAAGTCCCGCGAACCCCGCCAGGCCCGGAAGGGAGCAACGGTACCGGGATCGCTTCGTGCGCCGCGGAATACCCGAAGTTCCTCTCATCTGCAGCGCAGGGAGGATTTTCTTCTGGACGCTGTCATTCCGAAGGCCGTTTTTCGGCCTGAGGAATCTCTCTTCAATGGCGCACATAGAGAGATTCCTCGCGGAGTTTACCCCGGCCCCTGCCGGGGCTCGGAATGACAACAGTTCTGAATGCCAATCGCTATGTGCGGAGCGTCAGAACCTAGCAAGGATTCGAGGGCATGAGTTACCAGGTTATCGCGCGAAAATGGCGGCCGCAGACGTTTGCCAGCGTTGTGGGCCAGCAGCACGTCACGCGCACGCTCGCCAACGCCATTCAGTCCGGCCGCGTGGCGCATGCCTACATCTTTTCGGGCGCACGCGGCGTCGGCAAGACGACCACGGCGCGCATTCTCGCCAAAGCGCTCAACTGCGTGAAGGGTCCCGCTGCGGAACCTTGCAACGAGTGCGACTCGTGCCGGGAAATCGGTTTGGGAAACTCGCTCGACGTGATCGAAATCGACGCTGCCTCCAACCGCGGCATCGACCAGATTCGCGAGCTGCGCGAAATGGTCCGCTACGCGCCCGCCGGCGGCCGCTACAAAGTGGTCATCCTCGACGAAGCCCACATGCTTACCGACGAGGCCTCGAACGCGCTGCTCAAGACGCTCGAAGAGCCCCCCGACAAAGTCATCTTCGTCATGGCGACGACGGAACCTGAAAATCTCGCCGAGACGATCCGTTCGCGTTCGCAGCATTTTCATTTTCGAGCGCTCTCGTTCGCCGAAATCGTCGATGCGCTCGAACAAATCTGCGCAAAAGAAAACCTGGCCGCGGAACCCGGCGCGCTCGCCGTGATGGCTCGCGCCGCCGAAGGCAGCCTGCGCGACGCGCTCTCCCTGCTCGAACAGGCGCGCGCGTACTGCGGCGCGAACATTACCGACACACAGGTCCGCGAGCTGCTCGGTGTCGTCCCGGAAGAAATTCTGGATGAGCTGACCGGCGCCATCGAAACGCGATCGGCAGAACGAATCCTGACGCTCATACATCGGCTGCTTGCTGAGGGACAGAACCTCCAGCATTTCTGCCGTGAAGCCATCGGCCATTTCCGAAATCTTCTCGTCGCGCGCGTTTGCGGCGCCGATTCCGCGTTGATCGCCGCGCCCGCCGACCGGCGCCCACACTTGAGGCAGGTGGCTGAATCGTTCAGCGAAGAAGACCTTACGCGATTTTTTCAGATTCTCCTGCACACCGACGACGATCTGCGCCGCAAGCCGGATGCGCGTTTGCATCTGGAAATGGGCCTGCTGCGCATGGTCAATGCGGCGCGCCTGGCTCCGCTGGAAGAAATTCTCGCGGAACTCGAAGGCGGAATCTCTTCCCGCACCGCTCCCAGTGCCCCCGCGGCCCCCGCGCGTCCGGCAAATCTCCCGCCGCACACTCAACCGCCGGCGCGCAGCAGTGCGCTTGCGGCCTTCGCCGCCATATCGCCGGGCGTGGCAGCGCCGCGGTCTGCACCCGCCGCACCTGCTGGGGCAAGGGAGAATACGACCATCGTCCCGGAGCGCGTGAGCTCCGGCCCCGTTCCCGGTTCTCCGCCCAGCGTGATCGCGCGGGCCGCCGATACCGGCGGCGGCCTCGAAGCCGCGCAAGTGGACTCCATCAAGGCTGCGATCCTCGGTCAGGAAAAATTTTTGGGTGAATTGATCGAACACGCGTCGCGGTGGGAGATGAGCGGCGGCGAAGTACGATTGTTCTTCCCCACCGAAAGCCGCGCACTTGCCGAAATGTTGCAGGCGCGCGATCCCATGGAACGTTTGCGTAACATTGCGAGCCGCATCCTCGGCCAGACCGTGCGCGTCTGTGTTAAACTGGAAGCCGTGCCGAACTTGGGAGCAGCAATGCGGTCTTCCCCCGGCACGCGCGAATTGCGCGCAAAGTTTGAGCAAGACCCGATCGTGCGCGCGATGCTGGAACGGTTCGGCGGCCAGATCTCGGATGTCAAACGCCGGAGCGAGGACTAGACCATGGAAGTCAAAGCGCTGCAGCAAATTCTCACGCAATTTCGCCAGATGCAGGAGAACCTGCAGAAACAAGTCGAATCCGTGCATGTCGAAGCCTCGGCTGGCGGCGGCATGGTCAACGTCAAGATGAATGGCCAAAAGCAACTCACTGAAATTCGCATCGACCCGGAAGTATTTGCCGGAAAAGATCAGGAACTGATGCAGGACCTGGTGCGCGCCGCCGTCAATGAGGCCGGGCGTCGCGTGGACGAAGAGCTCGCCAGCCAGATGAAAAGCTTTACCGGCGGAATTCCAGGCATGGCCGGACTGAAAATTCCCGGCCTGTTCTGAGCCCGGCTTTTTTGAGCCTTTTTTTGAATTGTGTTGAAGCGGAAATTCCGAGTGAACCTAATTCCTCCGACCCGCCACACTCCATCGCGGAACGCTCCTCATGCCTGATTTCGCCGAACCTGTCGAGCGTTTGATCGACCAGCTCAAACGTCTGCCCGGCATCGGGGCAAAGACGGCGCAACGCCTCGCGTTCCATATTCTTCGCATCGCGCCGGAGGATGCCCTGGCGCTCGCCGACGCCATCCGCGACGCCAAGTCGAACATGCGCTTCTGCTCGGTCTGCAACAACATCACGGATGCCGACCCTTGCCTGTACTGCACGGGCCCGACGCGCAATCGCAAGATGATCTGCGTCGTCGAAGAGCCGCACAACATCATGGCCATCGAGAAAACGCGCCAGTACAGCGGCCTCTATCACGTCCTCGGCGGGGCGCTCGCTCCGTTGCGAGGCATCGGCCCCGATCAATTGCATCTGAAAAGCCTGATCGAACGCCTCAAGGGCGGCGCGGTCGAAGAAATCATCATTGCCACCAATCCAAACGCGGAGGGCGAAGCCACGGCTATGTATCTCTCAAAACTCATCAAGCCTCTGGGCGTGCGCGTGACGCGCATCGGCGTCGGCATCCCGGTCGGCTCCGATCTCGAGTACGCCGACGAAGTCACGATGATGAAAGCCATGGAAGGCCGCCGCGATCTGTAGTGACTCTTCTGATTCCTGTTCTATTTACTGTGAATCATGTAAATGGAAATCGCCATGACCGGAGTTCGCAGCCGAAAGTAACCGGTGCGCCGCGCCACGCCTAACCGCAGTTGGCGCGAACTGAACCGTGCAGGCGTTGGACTGAAGTTTTGATTAGCGATGACCGGCAGATGACCTACCCGAAAACCCTCCCGAGCGGGAGGCGGAGCCCATTGTCGGCCCATGCGCCGAGGCACCCGGACCCCTTGCCGAGCCTGCTGTATTCATCCCCACTCCTCCCCCGCCTCCATGCGCGCCGCCGAAGCCTCCACTGAATCCGCCGACTGAAGCGCCGCGTGAGATGGCAGGCGCAGGCAAAGAGTGCGGCGCCAGCACGGGCGCGGGAGCGGATCTCAGCCCCGCCAATCGCGGTTGCGCGGCGGATACGCTTGGCGTTCGAAGAGACGCTGGAGCATTAACGCCACGGGTTAGCGGGGTAGGGGCGGGTTGGACAGAGGTGCTGGCCCCTGCGGACCCAGTCACCGGGGTCATGGTTTGCGTGGGCTGGCTAACCGGCGCGATGAAACGCGGTGAGGGAGCCGGCACCGCCCGCATGCTCATTCCCGCTTGGGCTAGAGGCACATGGCTCCCTGCCCTGATCGCGCCGCTTGCGCCTTGCCCCGCCAAGATCACGGTCGCCGGGGCGGCGGCCTGCTGAGCTTGCGTTGGTTTGGAAGTCTGCGGCGGCGCATTGGGAATCCAGCCCAGTTGATTATTCACTTGCACCCAGCTTGCCGTAGCGGGCATCCATGAGTTCGCGCCGACCGGCAGCCACGCCCAGCCCATTCCGGGCGCATTGACCCACGAGCCAAAGTGATAAGGCAGCCAGCCCCAGGGCTCGCCGCTCACCCAATTCCATCCTGTGCCGCCCATGAACTGCCATTGTCCGTTTACGAACGGCATCCAGCCTGCTCCCATGCCGTAGGGCATCCAGGCCGCACCTATACCGGGGAGATACGACCACAAGCCGTAATTGTAAAGGTCGGCGAAACCTACCGTGTAGCCTCTGCTGCTGAGAACGTCAGCGGTTCCGCTCTGAGCAGAGTTCACGGCGTCTTCGCGATGAGAAACCCACTTGTCGAAAGCGTCTGGGGCCAGGCTGCGCGCGATTTCAGGCGAACCCGAGCCGCTCGCGTCTTCGTGTAGCGTGTGGCCGCTGCCAAGAGAAGTAACGGTCCCCGAACCGGAGTCAACCTCAATTTTTCCGCGGGACACCGTTACCCAACTCTCCGTGGGAGATACGTCCACGCGGAAGCCTCCCTTGTGAGGCACCTTCATGCTCAAGTTGGCAACGGCGACCGATACCGCATCGGCACGCCCTAACTTTGCGCTGATAATGGCGGTTCCCTGCGAAATCGTGAGCCGCGTGACGCGGCCTCCGTCCAGCAGCGCCAAAATAGTGAATCCCACCGTTGAATTAGTCCCCAGGCGCATGGTCAGAGAGTTTTCAAATTCCACTTCAGCGTATCCGTCGGCGGTTCTTAGGGCGAAGCCCTCCTGGATCGGCAGATTCAGGCTCGCATCCTCCCAATCCTGGCCGGGACGTTGATATTGCACGGCCCCTTCGACGAAGCTAAGGCGCACGATGCGAATATTGCTGTAATCCTGGGATTTCGCCGGTTGCACGAGGAACACAAATCCTACTGCCAGCAGGGCCAAAGGAACAAACAAGCGGTATTTCATAAGGCCTTTCCCCGGGCGGCTATTGCTTTGCAATACACATAGGATGCAAGAACTGCTACGGGTCTCGAACTGACCTAACCGGCCGCAAAAAAAAAGACAGCATTTTTGCCGTCAGTTTATTTCTTGAAAACTACTCCACTGGACGAATGGCCTCGGTTTCACACATCGGCTCGCAGGCGCCGCAATCAGTGCAGTCATCGCCAACGCTGAACGATCCATCATCCTTCTTGGCGATAGCCCCGGTCGGGCACGCATCTACGCAGTCGCCATCCTTCTTGCACTTTTCCTGATCGATCGCGTACACTTTGCCTCCCTTAATACCTCGATTTTATGGTATCACGAGGGCAAAAATTTGCAAGAAATACGCTAGCCTGAGCGTGTCTATCCTGCCAAAATTGGGATGTTGATTTTATTGGCTTCCTTTGCCCAGCAGGCTCTAGCGTGCTTACGACTAGCTGTTTACGAGTCCTGCCAACTCCATTCTCCGAACGTGAACCACTGCCCAGTCCCTGCATAACTTTCGCACGGGTGCTGGTCGGTGATAAAGTAGAGGTGCGTGAAAAATCAGCATCCAGAGAGCGAGCAGGCGAAGCGGCTGCGCGCGGCGCGCCGCGCAGTGATCAAGTTGGGCACTGGTATTGTGACCGGAAACGGTGGCGAGTTCAACATCGAGGCGCTCGAGCCGCTGGCCAGGAGCATCGTCCGGCTGAAAAAGGACGGCCGTCAAATTGTGCTGGTTTCCTCCGGAGCCGTCGGGCTGGGGAGAGGCCGGCTGGGACTTCATCGCGACCGGCTGAACGGCCTCGTGATGCGTCAGGCATGCGCTGCCGTCGGCCAGAGCCTGTTGATGCACGAATATGAAAAGCTTTTCGAGGCCCACGGCATCCATCTCGCCCAGGTGTTGCTGACCGAGGGAGATTTCGTGGACCGGAGCCGGTATTCGAATCTCCGGCAGACCATGGAAGCGCTTTTGAAACTCGGCGTCCTGCCCGTCGTCAACGAAAACGATACGGTTTCGACGGTCGAACTCGATTATCTCAATACTCGAGGGGGCAAACGCATTTTCAGCGACAACGATCGCCTGGCCGCCCTGGTGATGAGCCGCATCGAGGCCGACCTGCTCATCCTGCTGACCGACGTGGACGGACTGATGCAAATGGGCGCTTCGGGCTCCAAGGGCATGTCGGCATCGGTGATTCCTCTGGTCGAAAAGATTTCGCCGGAGTTGAAAGCGCTGGCGCTCGGCCCTTCCGAGGGCGGGCGCGGCGGGATGCTGACGAAACTCGATGCCGCGGAAATCGCCATGCACGCGGGCGGCGTAGCTGTAATCGCCAACGGAAAAAAGACGGACACACTCGACCGCATTTTCGCCGGAGACCCGCCGGGCACGGTGTTTCTGTCGAAGGCGCGCATGGCGGGAAAGCGGCGCTGGATCGCATATGCGGCGGGTGTTCGCGGGCGCGTGGTCGTGAACGCAGGCGCGCGCAACGCGCTCACCAGCAGGAAGGCGAGCCTGCTCGCATCGGGAGTGGTTCGCGTCGAAGGCGAGTTTGAGGCCGCGGAAGTGGTGAGTATTGTGGACGCCGAGGGCCTGGAATTCGCCCGGGGAATTTCTGATTATCCCCGCGGAGATGCGGAAGAAATGATCGGCGACAGTTCGAAGGGCCAGGCGAATGGCCGCGCCAACGAGCGTGCAAGTGTGCTCGTAAAGCGCGACAATATTGTTCTACTGGAACGCAAATGAGCGTGTTGCAGAATCAAATCGAAATTTCGGATGTTCAGCGCACTGTCCGGCGCGCGCGGCGCGCGGCGCACATCCTCGCGGCGCTTTCGGAGGACCGGCGCAACGAGGCTTTGCTCGCCGCTGCGGACGCGCTCGAAGCACATTCGGCCGAGATTCTTGCCGCCAATGAAAAAGATTGTGCGGCAGCGAGTCCTGCCGTCGAGCGCGGCGAGATGTCCCGCGCCATGTTCTCCCGTTTGCGGACAACGGAGCACGGAATCGCGGAAATGGCCGAGCGTGTGCGCGATGTCGCAAGGCTCGCCGACCCTTTGCATCGCCGGCTGGCGGTCACTGAGCTCGACGCGGGTCTCGTTCTCTACAAAGAGACCTGTCCGCTGGGCGTCGTGGGCGTTGTTTTCGAGTCCCGGCCCGACGTCGTGCCCCAGATTGCATCCTTGGCTCTGAAGTCGGGGAATGCGGTATGTCTCAAAGGCGGAGCCGAAGCAACCGAGACCAATGCGGTGCTCGTTTCGATCTGGCGGGACGCGCTGGCGCCGTTCCCCGACGTCCCGCCCGACTCCGTCGTCCTATTCCACACGCGTGAAGACGTGGCGCAGATCCTGACGCTCCACGATGAGATTGATTTGATCGTTCCGCGCGGGTCGAACGAGTTTGTGCGCTATGTCACCGAGCACAGCCGCATTCCCGTGCTTGGCCATGGTGAAGGGATCTGCCACGTCTACGTCCACCAGGATGCGGATCTACGGAAGGCCCTTGATGTCGCCTTCGATTCGAAAGTTCAGTACCCTGCGGCTTGCAATGCCCTGGAAACCTTGCTGGTCCACCAGGATATTGCCCCGGTGTTCCTGCCACAAATGATCGCGCAATTCCGGGCGGCTGGGGTCGAGGTGCGCGGCTGTCCAAGGACTCTGGAATTTGCCGGAGGACAGGAAATCGTTCCCGCGACCGAAGAGGATTGGAAGAAGGAGTATTCCGATCTGATCATCTCCATCAAGGTCGTGGACGGCGTCAACGAAGCGATCGAGCACATCAACCGGTACGGCTCACGGCACACCGAAACCATTGTGACGGAGAGTCATGACGTCGCGGCACGGTTCATGGAGTTCGTGGACGCAGCCGGCGTCTTTCAAAATGCCTCCACAAGGTTTTCCGACGGTTTCCGGTACGGGTTGGGCGCGGAAGTCGGCATCAGCACCGGAAAACTTCACGCGCGCGGCCCTGTGGGCCTCGAAGGGCTCACCACGTACAAGTACAAGCTCTTTGGCGAAGGCCAGACTGTTGCCAGCTACAGCAAGGGCCAGCGCACGTTCAAGCACCGCTCGATTCCAAGCTGACACTGCCGGCTGGCAAAATCGTAATCGCGGGAATCCCATCCTCCTCAAAAATTGCGCTTCTAAGAATGAGCTATCGGCGCGAAATAACGCCGCTGAAACCAGAGCGCCACGTTCACAAGGCCGAGGAGCGCCGGCACCTCGACCAGGGGGCCGATGACGCCGACGAACGCCTCCCCTGAATTGAGGCCAAAGACGGCCACTGCTACGGCGATCGCCAACTCGAAATTGTTGCTCGCAGCAGTAAAAGAAAGCGTCGCTGTCTTCGCATAGTCCGCGCCAAGCTTGCGCCCCATCCAGAAACTCACCAGGAACATGAGGACAAAATAGATCAAGAGCGGCAATGCGATGCGCAGCACGTCGAAGGGGAGACGGACGATCAGATCACCCTTGAGGCTGAACATCACCAGGATCGTGAACAACAGGGCCACCAATGTCAGCGGACTAACGCGCGGAATGAACCGGGTCCGATACCACTGTTCTCCTCTGGCGCGCAAGAGCACGAAACGCGTGAGAATTCCCGCAAGGAACGGTATACCCAGGTAGAAGAAAACGCTTTGGGCAATCTGGCCGATGCCAACATGAACCACGCTTCCCATCAGTCCGAACCACGTGGGAAGCACGGTGATAAACGCCCATGCATAGAAGCTGTAGAAGAGCACCTGGAAAACGCTGTTAAATGCAACTAACCCGGCGGCATAGTCGGTATCCCCGGCAGCCAGCTCGTTCCAGACGATAACCATCGCGATGCAGCGCGCCAGTCCAATCAAGATTAGACCGCGCATATACGCAGGCTCCCCGCGAAGAAAGGTAATCGCTAGTAAAAACATCAGGATCGGTCCGATGACCCAGTTCTGGAGGAGCGAGAGCGCAAGCACGCCACGATTGCGAAAGACTTCAGCCAATTTTTCGTACCGCACCTTGGCCAAAGGGGGATACATCATGATGATCAGCCCAACGGCTATCGGGATGTTTGTTGTGCCGGCCTGAAAGCGTTGCATGTAATTCGCCGTCTGCGGGACGAAGTGCCCGAATCCAACACCGATTGCCATTGCGAGAAAAATCCACAGTGTCAGGTAGCGATCCAGGAAGGAGAGCCGGGCGCGCGGCATTGGGGCGCAGACTCGGCTCTGAGCATAGGGAGTCGTCGTCATATTGACCTCAGTGAGGATGCCCGCTGCTTTTCATTGTTGACCTATGCGGTCGATTTCCTTCTTGATGGCGAGCCGATCGAGAGTTGAAAGAGGCAAGCTCAGAAATAGCGTGATTCTGCGGTCGAGAATCATGAAGGCATCACGAAACGCCCGATCGATTTGGTCGGGCGATCCTTTTACGGCAGCGGGGTCGGGAATGCCCCAATGAGCAGTCATCGGCTGGCCCGGCCAAATTGGGCACACTTCACTGGCAGCATTATCGCAAACGGTAAAAACGAAATCCATCTGCGGTGCATCGGGCTTTGCAAATTCATCCCAACTCTTGCTGCGGACACCTTTGGTGGACATGCGGGAAAGCTCGATTTGTTTCAGCGCCTCGGGGCGAACAAACCCCGCCGGATGGCTTCCCGCGCTGTAGGCAGTGAAGACGGGCAGGCCCTTACGGTTGAGAATGGCCTCGGCCATGATGGAGCGGGCGGAATTTCCCGTGCACAGAAACAAAACGTTGTAGTGTCCTTGCATGTTTAATAAACCCGATTTGCTTTAACTGCAGCAGGCCGGCCCGCAGCAAGCCTTATCTTTTGAACTGGATGGTTTGACGGCCCGGATGAACGCACTGATGAACTTGCCGTCCACCTGAGGGGCCAGGGCGTCTATATCCACGCCTTCGCGAGCGAGAAATTCTCGGGCATCCTCCACGCGATAGATGCGGGTCGGTTCAACCTCAACCTGCTCAAATCCGGCGCTTGCCAACTTACTGCGGTATTC
Source organism: Terriglobia bacterium (assembly GCA_020073705.1). GTDB lineage: Bacteria > Acidobacteriota > Terriglobia > Acidiferrales > UBA7541 > Palsa-360. The sequence continues at coordinate 106,334 of JAIQES010000004.1, read as the reverse complement.
GTTTTCTTGGAGTGCTCCTGCGATGCAGCCCACCCACAGCAGAACACTGCTGCGGATCTCGGGCGGCATTTCGCCGCGAGTCACAATGTCGGACACGGCCAAGCGGCCGCCGGGCTTCAGCACGCGAAAAGCTTCCCGGAGCACGCGATCTTTGTCCGCCGAGAGATTGATTACGCAGTTCGAGATGATGACGTCCACGGAATTGTCGGGCAGCGGGATGTGCTCAATCTCCCCCTTCAGGAACTCGACGTTATGGCTCCCTGCCTTCTGCTTGTTCTCGTTCGCCAGAGCCAGCATTTCATCTGTCATGTCGAGACCGTACGCCTTGCCGGCAGGCCCGACCCGCTTAGCCGACAGTAGGACATCGATGCCACCACCGGAGCCCAGATCGAGGACAACTTCTCCAGGGTTCAGTTGCGCCAATGCGGTCGGATTCCCGCACCCCAGCGAAGCGAGCATGGCCGCCGCAGGAATTTGATCTGCCTGGGAAGCGTCATAGAGATTGGACGTAATGGGGTTGCAGCCTAAACTGCTGGCCGCAGCGGCCCCGCAGCAAGCACTTCCGCCACTATTCACCTGCAGTGCTGCCTCTCCATATTTTTCTTTGACCACGTCTTTTATGCTTGGGCTATTCATCTCGTGCCTCCTACTTGCATAGCTGAACGATGTCTTGTGGTTTTAGAGCCTTATTTCGAGTGCAGCATTCCGCGTAGAGGAATTGCAGCAACTTCTGTAGCGCCTCGGTGTTTGCCGTGTAGCGCAAAAACGTGCTTTCCCGGCGTACCAGCACAAGGTCTTCGTTCCTGAGTTTGTCTAGGTGGTGGGATAGGGTAGAGTTCGGAATGTCCAACTCAGCCTGAATGTCGCCAACCACAAGTCCGTCTGGATGAGCCGACAACAGCAATTGCATGATCCGGAGTCGCGGTTCCGTCCCTAGCGCCGAGAACATGTCGGCATATTTGGCCACCTGCTCCGTGTTCTTCTTGCTTGGAGGTAGCACCATAGTTTGATAATTGCAGAAATATGGATTCTTGTCAATTTTAATTCCGTTCGCGCTCGATCTCCTCTTCCGCGCCCTGGCCGATCCCGCATCGCACGATCTTGCTCTATTTCGCCCTTTGGTCATCCAACCGCTTTCGTAGTACATTTCGCCCGCGGAAGGTGCCCAGCCTCGCATCCCCCATAGGACGTAACTATTACGAATACCCGGCTCTCTGCACTCGACGCCTGACAGCGGCAGTGCTAGTCTTGACAATTGACCGTGGGTACTTTTGTGGCGGAATCGAACACTCATCCCGAGATGGAATCCCAGAATCGGCGCAGTACGCGGATTGTCCAGGCCGTGCCGCTCACAGTGACGGGTGTCGACGCGCTTGGGAGGCCATTCCAGGAACGCACTTCCACCCTGATTATTAATTGTCACGGCTGCCGCTACCAATCGAAGCATTATGTCCTGAAAAATATGTGGGTCACCTTTGAAGTGCCCCATAACGAAGCGGGGCATGAACCGCGGATCGCCCGCGCGCGTGTCACATGGATCCAGCGCCCGCGGACCGTGCGCGAGTTATTTCAGATCGGCACGGAACTCGAGGTCCCAGGCAACATCTGGGGCATCGCTTTCCCGCCAGGCGATTGGTTTCCCTTCCCTGAAGGTGCGCCCATCAGCGAGATTCCCGCTCCCACTGAAAGTACCGAACCTGCTTCCCCCGTGGCGGAATGGGTTCCTGATATGGCACCCGCGCTCCAATCGTCCGAACCTGTGGAAGACAATGTTCGCGTGCTGCCGTTGCCGGGCAGCACGGACGCATCGCTGCAGCTTGCGCGACAGGTTGCGCGGCTGGTTATGGAAGCCAAGCAGCAGATGCAGAGTACGGTGCGCGAGACCGCCACTCGCGCCGTCGCCGCGGAAACGCGGCCGCTGCTTGCCGTGCTGCAGAGCCAGATGAAAGACGCGGCAGAAAAATCCGTCGAAGCGGCCGTCGCAGCGCACATCGAACGAATGCAGCACGAAGCGCTGCAGCGCATGGAAAGTGACCGGGATGCGAGTGTCGCGGCGATGCGTGCCGAATGGTCGCGCGAGTTAGATCGCCGAATCGCCGATGCCCGGTTGCAGATCGATTCACAGCTTGCGGAAGTGGAGCGCACACGGCGGGCGGATTTTGAACAACAGATTCAGAGCCAATTGGTCGCTGCGATCGAGAAGCTGCAAAGCCTGGGCGGCAGCCTGGGCGCAAATGAGGGGGAAGTCCGAACGGCTATTGAACAATTGCGGCGAAATTCAGAAGAAGCCGCTGCTGGCGAAGCACAGCGCTGGCAAGAACAGATGGATCACCGCGCATCCGAAGCGCAAGCGCGCCTTGCACATCTGGAACAAGCTGCAAAGCGGCTGAGCGATCAGATTGCCACCGCGACCTCCACGGCGGAATCCGGATGGCGCGGACTGCTCGAAGCGGATCTCGCCGCGGCAAATACACGATGGAACGAAAAAGTTGAGACGTCGATCGAGAGCGCGGCGCGCCAAGCGGCCGAGCGGCTCGCACGGAACAGTGAGGCTTCCACCCGGCAGCTGGAACAACAGCTTCAGCAACGAATCAACGTGATCGGCGGCGCGTTTTCGCAAGGCACCGCCGAAGCAGAGAGCGTTCTCGGCACGCTACGCGCATCGATTGGCAAGGAAACCGCCCAAGGGGAAGCTGCAATCGCCCGGTTGCAGCAGTCCTTTGAACAGATTGAAGCGCGAAAAGGTGAATTCTCCTCGCTCATCCAGTCGGCTTCGGATGAGTTGGCGCGGCGCAGCGAAGCGCTGCTCGAAGCCCAGAGCAACGAAATGAACCGCCGCGCGGAATCGGCCGTCGGAGGGATGGCGGAGCGGCTGCAGCCCGTGCTCGAATCCGCAGGACACGAAACGATCGAGCGGCTGGCGCATGAACTTGAACAGCGTCTGGCGCCTCAGATCAGCCGCGCCACCGAAATGCTGAGTAAGCTTGCTTTGGACCAAGACCAGGCCGAAAAGGCACTCGCCGAGCATCAACACCGGGTTTGGCAGGCCTCGGACCGCGGCGTTCAGGAGTCCGTAGCCCGCGCGAAGGAAATCCTCGCGCAGGTTGAGAAGGAGTTTGCGGAATCGGCCCGGAACACCTCCGCGAAGTGGTTCACCGAACTCGAAACCAAGGCCACCGAGACAACGCACACCACGTTCGAAGCGCTCTTCAAGTCCGCCGACTGGTACGAGAAAAAGATTCAAACGCAGATGCAGTTGACACTTGAAAAGGGACTCGACCAGGCTGCGGCGGGCCTGCGCGAAAAGGCGGGCGAGATGTCGGGCCTGTTCGCCAGCGAGTTGGACCACTACAGCCGCAGCTATGTGGAACACGCACAGAACCAATTGGAAGAAAATGCGCGTGATGCCGCCGAGAGGGCCAGTCTCCAGATGGCGCAAGCCGGCGAGGCTGCTTCCGCGAATTTCACTGACCGCACCGATCAGTTCACTCGCGATCAATTCGAACTCTTCAACGCAAAGGCAGACTCCGCATTCGAACAGAATGCGGCGCGGGTCGAAGCGCACGTGGTTCAAGTCCGTTCGAAGCTGGAAAGCGACGCGCGAATGCTCGCCGGGGAGTTCCAGCGCGTCCTTTCTCAGCAGGCGCAACAAAGCCTGGCGCAGGGCAAGCAGGAACTGGCGTCCCAAATCGAACTTGCCAAGGACAACCTGCGCATCGAAGCTCAGTCGCTCGACAGCCAGTTGCGAACGTCGCTGCGCTCCCTCGGCACGCAGGCGATGGACGAGTACAAACAGCGCCTTGAAAACGCGTCGAATTCCTGGCTGCTGACCACGGTCACTAAACTCAATCAGCAGTCCGAAGGACTCATCGACCAGCTTGCCGCGTCAACCGAAGAGAGGCTGCGGGCAGCTTGCAGCAGCGTATTCGCTGAGATTGGCGAGACGCTCCGCCAGCGGCTGGCGGGACTTTCCGCTCCTGCCGCGGCCCCGGCAAGCCCGGTAACGCCTCCCATCGCAGCCAAGCACCCCGAAATCAAGCCCGAGAAACAGAAGTAGCCCATGCGCGTTCGGCGGCCGTAGTTTGCCGGTCCGGCACGGCGAAGCCTGTATAATAATGCGATGCCCAATCGCGCTTATGCCAGCATCTGGATCCGGAATTTCGACGAAACGAACATGCTCTCCCATTTTGAGCATTTTCTCGCCACTGTGCCTCTGGCCGACGAGCCGCCCGGGTTCACTGAATTGGTTATCCGTGCGGTGGATTCAACCGAGACGCCGTTCGAGGAGTACGATCTGCGCGCGCAAGCATTCACGCCTGCGGAAATCACGGAACTTGCGCGAGAGCACCATTCTGCCGACGTGTCCTTCGAAGTGGCGGCGCGATGGGATCTCTGGATTCGCGACATGGAATCCGCAAGCTGGAAGAAGAAACCGGAGCGGCTCACTCTTTTTTGCTTTGGCCTGGACTACGATCATGGAATATTCGCCGAGTCGGGACATTTGATGGCCGATATCGGGTTCGAACACATGTTCACCGGGCACGCGGGGTTGCTCACGCCGGGGAGTGCACGCGTGGCGCAGCCAGAACATCCTGACGAGGCCCGGTTCCTGATGTGGATGTCGCAGCCGCAGAATTTACGCGAGTATCAAGAAAAAACGAGGGAGAATATCCAGAGACTGATGGGGTGGATGCGCGCGGCCGAGGAGGCTCTGCCGGTTGAGCGCATCCGTCTGTGGTCCGAGGGAGAGGAAAACTTTGAAGCGCGATTGGATGAAATTCTGGCTGTGCGCTAATCTGCTCCTGGCGGGCCAAAGCTTCCCGGTCTCCGGAGCGCAGATGACACCGCGAATGGCGCCACAAGGCGCCTCGAAAGTCAGTGCGCATGGCCCGAATGAAACCTTGCTGGCGGGGTTGCGGCCCGGGCGTGATACGTTCGCTATGGCAGGAAAACGGTTCAAGTCGAAGAACCTTACCGAAAACTGGGATTCAGGAATCAAGGAATGGCGCGATGGATGCTCAGGACGCGCTATCCGGCTCGAACTCGACGCCAAATCCGTGATCCAAAGTATTACCATTACGACGCTCGGTTCGAGAGAAGGCAAGTGCGGCGAACTGCGTGCGGACTTTCTTGAATCCAAGAATTGGGTGACCGGGCTTGGCCTGCGCATTGGCGATTCGCAGGATCGAGTTATTGAATTTTACGGCGATCCGAACTCGAGCGGTCCTGCCGTGAAGAACGGTCATGAGCTGGAATTGATGTTCTACCAATTTGATTGGGCCGGGTCGGACGTTCCGCAGGTAATGGAAGTGCTTTGCGCTCGGGATACGGGGCGGGTGGTCGAAATTACGCTTGCATTCCCGAGTCTATAGCGATCCGAAGAATAATGAAGACCCGAAATCGGCGTCCGGTCCTGGCACTGCTGGTAGGAGCTATGTCGTTGTTGTTGGCCGGATGCCAGACTGCGCAACAGTCAAAATCCCCGGAGGAAACCAGAAAGGCCGCTGCGGCAGCAGCGGCGCAAGAGATTCAGAGAGTGGCGGACGCAGTGTTGGGCAAGCAGGCAGAAGTCATCGCACACGGAGATCTGGCACGGAACGGATTGGAGCAGTTGCTCGTGGTCAACCGGTTTGGGAAGGCTGCGCGCGAGGGCGTAGGGCCGGAAAATCTCTCCGGGATATTCATCACGCGGGCGGCGGTCCTGGAGAAGAACAACGACAAATGGGCCGAGGTGCTGCGTTGCGATGAGCACCTGAAGAATCCGAGCGGGTATCTCGGAGGGTCGCCTGCGGCTCCAGTCACCAGTTGGCTACTTGAGCTCAAGCCGGATCCGCAGCAAGGTCTCGAGTTGCGCTTCACACCAGCCGAGGCCGGCCAAGAACGGCCATCATACCCGGGTGAATCAGGAAACGAGACGATCGCCGTGCGATGGAACACAAGAGCGAAACGTTATCAGTCACTCGACCGGTCTCATGAAAGGTACCTGGGCGAAGCGCCCACGTTGGAGACACCGCAGTCCATTCTCAGATGAGCGCAGCGGCAGACATTCTGGCAGGTTCCGCAGCGAAGGCAGCGCAGAAGCGTGTCTCCGGCTGGGCACAACTTACTCGTCTGCTTCCGTACGTCAGACGGCACACTGGCGAGGTTCTCGTCGGGATGCTGACGCAAGCCGGGATGGGGATTACAGGGACACTGCTGCCGCTGATTATCGGCGTCCTCGTGGATTGCATCAAGGGCGCCGAGGTTCCCTTGGCACAACTCGGCCGGCTGACGCAGATCTCATTGGGTTTCCTGCTGCCTTACTACCATGCCAGGAATGCCCAGACCATTGCGGTGTTCTGTTTGGCGCTGATCGTGATTTGCGCGATCCAGGGAATTTTTTCGTACTGGACACGGCAAATCCTGATCGGGCTCTCGCGGGACATCGAATACGACCTGCGGAACGACCTGCTGAACAAGCTCGTGGTGATGGAGCCGGAGTTCTATGTTCGGAACCGTACGGGTGAGTTGATGTCGCGGTGTACGAACGATCTGAACTCGGTCCGCATGGTGCTGGGTCCGGGCATCATGTACAGCGCCAACACCTTCGCGACCATGCTCCTCGCCGTCGTCCTGATGTTCTGGATTTCCACGCGGCTCAGCTTCTACGTGTTACTTCCTGTCCCCGTGGTCGCTATCGCCGTGTGGATCTTCGGCCAACAGATCCATGCGCTCTACGGAAAGATCCAGGCTTCGCTCGCGGTGCTTTCCGCAAAGGCGCAGGAGAATCTGGCTGGCGTGCGAGTTGTGCGTGCCTACGGGCAAGAGCACGCCGAAATCCGCGGCTTCGATGCGCCGAACCGCGAATATATCGATCGCAACCTGCGCCTGATCTACTTTTGGAGCCTGTTCATGCCGCTGCTCCAGATGCTGATCGGGCTGGCGTTTGTGCTCGTGCTCTGGCAAGGCGGGCGGCTTGTGATTCTCAGCCGGATCACGCTTGGCGAATTGATCGCGTTTTACACATTCATGACGCGCCTGATCTTCCCGATGGTGGCGCTGGGATTTGTGACGAACATCTTCCAGCGCGGCGGGGCTTCGATGGGAAGGCTGAACTATATCCTCGATTCGGAGCCAAAAATCAACGACTCGGAGGCGGCGCGGGGGAAAATCACGGGAATCCGCGGAGAAATCGAGTTCCGGAACCTGACCTTTACGTATCCCACGCAGCGAAGCGATATCGACGAAACGAAGGGGAACGGAACGCCCGCGTTGAACAAGGCCGTGCTCCACGATATCTCCCTGCATGTTCCGGCAGGCTCGATCCTCGCGATTGTCGGCCCGACGGGGAGCGGGAAGTCCACGCTGGCTGTCTTGATCGCGCGGCTCTGGGACGCGCCGCGCGGAACGCTGCTGATCGACGGGCGCCCCATCCGGGAGTGGCCGCTCGAAACATTGCGTCGCGCCGTGGGTTACGTGCCGCAGGACACCTTCCTGTTCAGCGAGACCCTCCGCGAAAACCTTGCATTCGGCGTTGATGATGCAACCGACCAGCAGATCCGCGAGGCCGCCGAGGTCGCCAGCATCGCCGCCGAAATCGATGAGTTCCCCGCCAAGTTCGACACCATGGTAGGCGAGCGCGGCATTACGCTCTCTGGCGGCCAGAAGCAGCGCATGGCGATCGCGCGCGCCGTGATCCGCGATCCCAAAATTTTGATTCTGGACGACTCTCTTTCCAGCGTGGATACGGGGACGGAGGAACGAATCCTGAGGCGTCTGGAATCCATCCTGCGTCAGCGGACGACCGTGCTGATTTCCCACCGTGTTTCGACCGTGCAACACGCCGACCAGATCGTGGTGCTGCGCGACGGGCGGATCGTCGAGCGCGGCACGCATTCGGAACTGCTGGCGCGCGGCGGATATTACGCCGACCTGCATCAGAAGCAATTGCTCGAAGAAGAGCTGGAACGCGAATGAGCGACTTCCGCGAAGAAGAAGCCTTAGGTAAGGCCTACGATTCGAAGCTTTTGCGGCGGCTGATGACCTATCTGCGGCCATACAAAGGGACCGTTGTCTTCGCGGTGGTTCTGACTTTGCTGGTCGGTCCACTCGAGGTTGTCGGCCCCTACCTGTTCGGGCTCGGCGTGGACAAATACATTGTCCCCGGAATGAACCATTTGCTTTCTCAAGCAGATGCCTTGCGCGGCGTCAGCTTGGTTTCGCTCGGCTTCCTCGCCGCGCTGCTTTTAAGCTTCGCCGTGCAGTACCTGCAGGTCCGCATCATGCAGAACGTGGGCCAGCAGACGCTCTACGATCTGCGAAAGGAAATCTTCGAGCGTTTGCAGCGCCTTCCGATGAGCTTCTTCGATCGCACCCCGGTGGGCCGGCTGGTGACGCGCGTGACGACCGACGTGGACGCGCTCAACGACCTGTTCGCTGCGGGAATCGCGGCGATGGCCAATGACGCCATCGTGCTGCTTTGCATCGGTGCGGTGATGATATGGATGAACTGGCGGCTGGCGCTGGGTACCTTCTCGATCCTGCCGCTGATTTTCGTGTCCACTTGGCTCTTCCGTGATCGCGTGCGCGACGCCAACCGACGCATCCGCACGGCCATTGCCCGAATCAACGCGTTCTTGCAGGAGCACATCAGCGGAATGAGCGTGGTGCAACTGTTCAACCGGGAACGGAAATCGAGCGAGCAGTTCGCGGAGCTGAATCGCATCCACATGGAGGCGTACAAGGACGCGATTCTGGCCTTTGCGATATTTTTCCCCGCGATCGAACTGTTCAGCACGGTGGCGATTGCGGTCGTGTTCTGGTACGGCGGGCTGCGCTCGCTCGCCGGCATCGTGGACGTCGGCGTGCTGATCACGTTCATGCAGTACGCGCTGCGCTTTTTCCGGCCGATTCAGGACCTGAGCGAAAAGTTCAATATTCTCCAATCGGCCATGGCGGCGTGCGAGCGCATCTTCAAGTTGCTGGACGAGCCGCTGCCGCCGCCACCCGCGGAAGCACCGCTGCCGATTTCCGTCCCGCGAGGTGAAATCGAATTCCGCAACGTGTGGTTTGCATACCATGGCGGCGCGAATCCGCGCGACGAAGACTGGGTACTCCGCGACGTGTCGTTTCACATCGCGCCGGGGCAGACACTCGCCATCGTCGGCCACACCGGCGCTGGAAAGACGACGCTCATCCAGCTCCTGCTGCGATTCTACGAAATCCAGCGCGGCGAAATTCTCCTCGACGGAGTGGCAATCTCCCGGTATGACGTGCAGGAATTGCGGCGGCAATTCGGCATTGTGTTGCAGGACCCATTCCTGTTTACAGGCACGCTGGAATCGAATGTCCGGTTAGGTGACGAGGAAATCGGCCGCGCTCGCGTCGAGGCAGCCTTGCGCGAAGTAGGACTCGGCTCTCTACTGGACACATTGACGGACGGGGTCGAGACAAGCGTAACCGAGCGCGGAGCGACATTCTCCGTCGGGCAGCGGCAACTGATCAGCTTCGCGCGGGCACTCGCCCACAATCCCAGGTTCCTGATTCTGGATGAAGCAACATCGAGCGTGGACACCAGGACTGAAGTTCTGATCCGCGAGGCATTGGACCGCCTGCTCGAAGGCCGCACAGCCCTGGTGATCGCGCACCGGCTCAGCACAATCCAGCATGCCGACCGTATTCTCGTTTTCCACAAGGGGAGGCTGCGCGAGCAGGGCTCGCATCAGCAACTGCTCGCCCTGCGCGGGATTTACTACCGTCTTTACCAGCTTCAATACAAGGATCAGGAGTTGCGCCCTCCGCTCGAGCCGGCGGGGAGCGAAGCGGGCACTTCGATGCCTGCCGACGATTAGGCAATTCATCCGCGCGCGAATCGATGCCACCCACACAAATCCTCATCTCCGCCGGCGAAGCATCCGGAGACATGTATGCGGGGCGTTTGGCGGCAGCGCTGCGCGCGCGTGCGGACGTCCACCTGTACGGGATGGGCGGCCCGCGCATGCGAGAGGCTGGGGTCGAACTTGTGGCCGACTGCGCCGAAGTCTCCCTGATTGGAATCGTCGAAATTGTGGAGAAACTGCCGGCCCTGAAACGGGTCTGGAAGCGGCTGGTGGGAGAGTCTAAGCGGCGAAAACCCCGCCTCGCAATTCTCACCGATTTCCCCGGGTTTCACTTGCGTCTTGCGCGCGCGCTGAAGCGCCAAGGCGTGCAGAACATCTATTTTGTTTGCCCGCAGTTCTGGGCGTGGCGGCCGTGGCGCGCGAACCTGGTGCGCCGGCGGTTTGTGCGGGGACTCTGCATCTTCCCGTTTGAGCAGGAGTGGTATCGCGCGCGCGGCGTGCCCGCCGACTTTATCGGGCACCCTTTGGTCGGAAACGTGGCAGCGAAGAGGTCACGCGCGGAATTTGCGGCATTTTACGGGCTGGACGCGGCCAAACCAATCGTCGTGTTATTGCCGGGAAGCCGCACGGGAGAAATTGCGCACCATATGCCTCCCTTGATGGAAGCTTGCCATCTAATAACAAAGAGCCGCCCGGTGCAGTTTGTCCTGGCGCTTGCGCCGGGCATGAATGAATCCGGGGTCGCCGGATATCTTCGGCCGGATGTTCCGGTGTGCGTGGTGGAGGACGCGACCTACGATGCTCTGGGTGCGGCGGATCTGGCAGTCGTCTCGAGCGGAACTGCGACAGTCGAAGCCGCACTGATGGACGCGCCGATGATTGTGATCTACCGCCTTGCACCCATCACAGCCGCGATCGCTCGCTTTCTGGTACGCACACCAATGTTTGCGATGGTCAATCTCATCGCTGGAAAGCACGTCGTGCCAGAGTTGTTCCAAAAGGATTTCACGCCCGAGCGCGTGGCAAGCGAGGCCCTCCGGTTGCTTGATTCGCCGGAAGCTCGCGCAGGAATTCGACGAGGGCTCGCAGAAGTCCGAGAAAAACTTGGGCCTCCGGGCGCTATCGAGCGGGCGGCCGACATTATCGCTGGGATGCTGGCCATTCCGACGGTTAGATCCTAGGCCCGAGATGGGTTTGCCGCACTGGCACTGGCAACACTTCGGGCTCAGTTGGTATCCTACAAGAGCTTGGTCATAAATGGAGAGGCCCCTCAGACCTATGCTGAAGTTTCAATTCCTCGTCTTAATGGCGCTGGCGGCGGTCCTTGTGAGTTCAGGATTCGCGCAGGCCCCGGGACAACCACAGGGCCCGGGCAGGCCGGTAGCGCCCGTCCAGACCGCACCCAGGATTGCCTTTCGCGCGACGAACTACGAGATTCGCGCGTCGCTGGACGCCGTCGGGCGGGTGCTGAACGCGCAGGCAAGAGTGGAACTTACGGCAAATGATGCTTCGCGCGTCGTGGATGTCGAATTAAACCAGAACCTCCGGGTGAACGCGGTTCGCGATGCCGCCGGAAAGCCGCTGCCCTACGACCGGGATGAGACCACTCCGCTGAATGTGCGCGTGACTCTGCCTGATACAGTGGCCGCTGGCGGAAAGATCACGTTGCAATTCGACTATGCAGGCCCGCTCTCAAGCGGCGTGATGAGTTCTACCCAAAGCGTGCCGCTTGCTTACATCGGTAAGGACGGCGCATATTTGCTGCTTCCGGCGCGCTGGTTCCCGCTCACGGACTTCCCGACGAACACGTATACCGGCGTTTTTCAAATCGAAGTGCCGGGGACAATGGCCGTCGTCGGCACGGGCACCTCATCCAGCGCCCCGACATCCGTCACGCCCAGATCCTCTCCCGGCCCGGCACTTGGGAACTCGCGGTCTGCTGCCCCGTTGTCTCCAACGGTCGCCCCTCCGCCTCCATCGATGGAAAACGAACGCATGCTATACACGTTCCGCGTGGAAAAACCCGAGGCTGCCGGGACGTTTGTTGCTGCACCCCTGCAACTGAGTCCTGTCCGCGCCGAAGGCATTAATTTTCCCGTGTACACGCCGCAGGCGGCGTCAAACACGGCGCAAAACTATGCGGACACGCTCGCGCGCATCCTTGATTTCTACAATGGGCAGTTTGGTGCGCTGCCGGAACCAGGACTGACGATTGCGCAGCTTCCCGATGGAACCGTGGCCGGCTACGCCGCGCCAGGACTTCTGCTGGTGAGCGCGCGCCAATGGACGGCGAAGCCGAACGCGCGTCTGCTGGCGAACCTTGCGGCGCAACAGTGGTGGGGCAACCAGGTGATGGCAGCGTCTGCGTCGGACGCGTGGGTGACCGCAGGACTGGCGCGTTACTCCGAGGCTCTCTACGTCGAGCAGACCGCGGGCAAAGAAGGCATGAACCAAGCGCTTGAGGACTTTGCCGTAGGCGCCTTGATGTTCGATGATGCCGCTCCGATCGCCAATGCCGGAAAGCTGGAGTTCGAATCAGAGGAATACCGTTCGGTTGTGGTGAACAAGGGCGCGATGGTATTCCACATGCTGCGCGCGCAGCTTGGCGACGCAAACTTCTTCGCGCTGCTGAAGGATTTCTATTCCCGGTACGCCGGGAAACCGGCACGCATCGCGGATTTTGAGAGCATGGCGGAAGCGCGCGCGGCGCAGGCAACCGTTCCAGAAACGAAAGCGATTGGCAATGTCCCAACTGCTGCTGCGGAAACACTCAACTTGCGGCCGTTCTTCACACAATGGCTGCGCTCCACGGGCGTCCCCGAATTCTCCCTGGATTATGTGATCTACCGCACCAAGAAGGGATTTAGGATCGTCGGCAAAATCAAACAGAGCCTCGACTTCTTTCACATGGACGTCGAGATTGAAGTGCAAACGGAAGGAAATCCCGAATACAAAATCATCAACGTCTCCGGAACTGAATCCTCGTTCACGGTGGAGACGTTCGGGCGGCCGAAACCGAACGGCATCATCATCGACCCGCACAACTACATCCTGAAATCGAGCCAGCGGCTGCGCGTGCGCGGGATCATCGCGCGTGGAGAATCGCTGGCTGAGTTGGGCCGGTACTATGATGCCGTGCAGCAATATCAGCGCGCGCTCGAACTTGACCGGACCAATGCCCTGGCGGACTTCCGCATGGGTGAGGCGTTCTTCTACCAAAGGAACTACGCTGCGTCGGCGCAGTCCTTCCGTGACGCACTCGATGGCACTACCATCTCCAGCACCAAGTGGACCGAAGTGTGGTCGCACATTTATCTGGGCAGGATTTATGACATCCAGGGCGACCGGACGCGCGCGGTCAACGAATACAGCAAGGCCAAACAGACCGCGGACGATACCGGCGGGGCGCAGGCTGAAGCCGAGAAGTCCTTAAAGAAGGCCTACACTGAAACCGCATCCTGACGTGTTTTAGTATCCGGACAAGCCGGTAAGCCGTGGAGTCTCGATCTCCTTGTGCTGGATCAGGATCTGAAATTTTTCGCCCATGCCCTCGGGATGGATGAGGTTCTTCAGCAGCAGTCGCGCGCGCAGTTTTTCGACTTCCGATTGCCCTGGCTCGTAGAGATCCCCAAACTCGTTCGCGCGACCCAATCCGACCAGAAACTGCGATTGCGTGACCAGGCCCGTCCGTGCCAAACCCGAGTGGCGCCCCCATAAATCCAAGGCAGTGAAATTGACGTGCGCGGTCAAGTCTTGTTCTCCTGGCGCGTCGAGAATATTTTCCGTAACCGTATGGTTCCGATAGGCCAGCAGCGTCCCACGATTATGCCGTTCGTCGTAGAGGGCATGTGCTTCATGGCCATAATCGATGGTTATGACGAAGCCGCGACCGATAGCCCGTCCGGCGTCCTCGATCCACCGGCATGCGTCCAAGCACACCTCTGCCTGCTGGCCCTCCTGCAGCGTAATTCCTTGCTTGCGAAAATATTGCCCCAGCACGGGCGTGGAAGGGGCGCGAAGCATTTCGGTAAATTGTTCGCTTTCGAGCCCCACATATACTTCGCGCAACTCGCCGCCGTCCATCATGACGCGGTGCGTAGGCAGGGCATCCAGCAATTCGTTCGAAAAGATACATCCAGCGGGAATGGCTGCGGGGACTTCCGCGACGGTCAAGACTCGTCCGGCGGCTGTGTGCAAAGCGAGCCGCTGCGCGTGTTTCGCGCGCCGCGTGGCGGAGCGTTCCACAGCGATGTATTCGATGGCTGCATAAAAGGCGGGAAACTCGCGCGCGGCGAAGTCCAGTATGTCCCCGGCGAGACGTCCGGCCCCGGCTCCTGCCTCCACCGCCAGAAACGGACGCGGTGATCCGAGAATCTCCCACATTTCCTCAAGCTGGCGTGCGAGCAGACGCCCGAAAATTGCATGGACGTCCGCGCTCGTGTAGTAATCCCCGAAGCGTTGCGCGATGGGACGCAAATAATAGCCGTATTCGGAATGGTAAAGGCATTCGCGCATGAATTCGGCGAAGGAAATGGGGCCGGCGTTGCGGATGCGCTCGGCCAGCACCGCCGCGAGCGGCGCACCGTGGGCGTTCAGCGCGAGCGGTGATCGCGGCGTCATGCGTCTCGCCGCTGGGGATTGCACGTAAACATCTCGATGACAAAATCATGCAGGCAATCGTAGAGCTGCTTCTGAAAAATCCACGAAAACTGGCCGCTTTCGATCTCACGCGGCCGGAGCAGAAAAACATAGGTATGTACTTGCGGGTCGGACGGCGCGTACCGGATTTCCACCTCGACGCCCTCCGCAGCGGGGCGAGCGTCGAAGACGAAAAGGGGATGCTCGTAGCGGGCGAGTTCGGCGCGCACTTTGTCGGCGAGCGTGTTCATGGCCGGCCGGCTGTGGATGCGCCGTCCAGCTCGTCGCGCGCGGCCATCTCCGCCCAGACCTTTTCAAATGCCTTGAGCGCGCGTGCATCGAACAGGATGAAATAGACTTTTTCGAGCGAAGTCGGACCCTTCAGATGTTCCGCCACTTCGCGGAGCATGATCTGGGCGCATTCGGAAAGTGGGAAGCCGGCGATGCCCGTACCGACCGCGGGAAATGCAATCGACCGGAGCCCCCTTTCGGCGGCAATTCGGAGCGAATGCGCGGTCGAAGTCCGCAGCGCGCGCGCCGTCGTTTCTCCTCCGAGCTGCATGCTGGCCGCATGAATCACAAAGCGGGCGCGCAGCCTACCGCCCGTCGTGATGGCCGCGCCACCAACCGGAATGCTGCCGATCGCGTCGCATTCTCGCTGGATCGCTTCACCGCCCTTGCGCCGGATCGCGCCTGCCACCCCGCCGCCAAGCTGCAAGTCGTTGTTTGCGGCGTTGACGATGGCGTCGACGTCCATCTCGGTCAGATCGCCCTGCATAAGAACTACTTTTTCACCCACGCTCATGCGATCCCTTCGCTTTCAGATGACGGATTTTACTTTGCAATTCTTTCCAGCGCTTCCTCGTCGTAGCCCAGCACTACGTCAGGTCCGCGGAGCACGACCGGACGGCGGATGAGGTTCGGCTCGGCTGCCATCAGTTTCAGGGCCTCGTCGCGCGACGGAGGATTCTTGCCCATTTTGCGCCTGCGGTAGAGTTCGTTCCGCGGGTTCAGGAACTTGCGATGGTCGCGGCTGCCAATGATCTGGTCCAGTTCCGCGGCGGACAATCGTTCCTTTCCCAGATCGCGCACCTCCAGTTCTGCCTTTTTCTTTTCCAGAAAAATTTTCGCTTTGCGGCACGTGGCGCAATTCGGCTTATGCAGAAACTTGATTTTCGCCTTCGCCATATTTCGAATTTACTCCTTGGAAACAAAATCCACCGGCAGAGAAAGCATAATTTACGATCCTAGCTTCCTGCAGGCTGGCGCATTCACTCGAAGCTCCATCCATTACGAATGCAGCCCATTGGCTTTACCTCTGCAATTTCGCGAGCAACTTGGCGAGCTGGCGGAAATAGCGCAGCTTGGTGCCACGCCCGATGGCGTTTTTCCCGCTCGTCGAGGGCAGAACGAATACCTGCGCGCCATAGAGCCGCTCCTTCTGAAGGCCCAGTTTGCAAGGCCGCTGCGAGAAGTGCTCATAGGCGGTCTTGCCATTGAAGGCGATCACCTGCGGCGCATATTGGTCTAGCTTCTGGCCCAGCAGGATGCGCCCTTCGGCAAATTCTTCGCGACGCAATTCCTCGGTCCCGCGCGTCGGCCGCTTGACCAGATCGGTCAGTCCGACTCCAAATTCGATCATCCGCTTGTCATCCCGATGCTCGAGCAACTCGGGCAAGACGCCCGATTCGTAAAGCATTGGCCAGAATTCATTCCCCCGGCCCGCGTAATAATGGCCGACGCGAGCCGAGCGGTCGCCGGGGTTGCACCCAACGATCACGAGTTTCATACCGTTGCGCAAATAATCGGGCAAGGTTCGCATCTTATGCCCGGGTCATCCGGGCGCCCCTATACTTCAATCTGTGTTCGAACGCGTGCGTGCCAATTTCTTGGCTCAAGTTTCTTCTATCGCGACCCGCATAAGGATCGGGTTTTTGATTGTACCACTTGTAAATCTCGTTCATCATCCCGAACAAACCGAATGCCGCCATAGATTTGTTCTCTCGATCATCGCGTCTGTATCACGCCAACCTTTGGGAGATCTCTCGCAAGGATTGATTGCCAGCCCTCCAGATTGTCCCTTTCCTCACCAGAGGCTGCTACATGAAGAATCTCTGCATCCGAAGGATGTTACCGAGCATCCGAAGTAGAAGGCGATCAGATGTAAGACATGGCGATGGAGATTATGGTACCCTGCCTATTCAGTGCGATCGGTTTCCCCCGGCCGTCACTTGGAGCACACAGAATCGTGAGCGCCATTGATCCCAAACCGCTAGCTTCCACCGTTGTTCGTGACGACGAAGCGCAACTGGTGTCTGCGGCCAAGGCCGGTGGCGTGGCCGCATTCGAAGAGCTAGTCAACCGCTACGAACGAAAGATCTTCCGCCTGGGAATGAATATCACGCAGAACCGCGAGGATGCGGAAGACGTGATGCAAGACGCTTTCCTGAAATCCTTCCAGAAACTCGACCAGTTCCAAGGCAACTCGCGTTTTTACACCTGGCTGGTGCGCATCGCGGTCAACGAAGCGCTGATGAAACTGCGCAAGCGCCGTCCCAGCCAAGTGTCGCTCGATGAACCGCTGACGGGGGATGACGATTCCTTTTTCCGCGAAATCGAGGACTGGGGCCCTTCTCCGGAACAACGGTTTGCCCAGACCGAGCTCAATGAAATTCTCACTCACGTGATCGGAGAGCTCGATCCAATTTTCCGTGTTGTGTTCCTCCTGCGCGACGTGGAAGGGATTTCAACCGAAGAGACCGCACAGATTTTGGGGATTTCGGTGGCGGCGGTAAAGTCGCGCCTATTACGGGCACGGCTGAAACTCCGCCTGAGTCTGAATAAGTATTTTCGACGGAGTGAATCGCAGTGAATTGCAAGAAAGTCATACTCGAACTGACGAGCTATCTCGATGGGGCCCTCGACGCCAGCGTGCGACTCGACCTCGAACAACATCTTTTCCGCTGCAAAGACTGCCGGTTAGTTGTCGATACGACGCGCAAGACCATTCAAATATTTTGCAACTCCGAACCCGTGCCTCTGCCGGATGATGTCCGAGAGCGCTTGCACGCGGCTTTGATCGAGCGCTTTCGCCGAGATTCGAAGACTATCTGACTCTCGCTTCCATCAAGCTTGCCTTTCTTAACCCCGATGTAAAGTAATAGCCCCTTTGTCTAATTCCGCATCTGCCCGCTGCCGGACGGCGGTACTCCTTAAGGTTCATTCAGGCACATGGTGTAGAATATGATGTCACGCTCGAGGCGCCATTCTCAAAGGCATCGAACAGTCTTGACTTCAACTATCCAGACCATCGGCATCGCCAACGGGGGCGGAGATTGCCCCGGGCTTAATGCTGTTATCCGCGGAGCGGTGCACGCGGCCATCCTGGAACACGGCTGGCGGGTCATTGGCATCACCAACGGCTATGACGGGCTGATCTGGCCGGAACGAACCGTGCCGCTCACGATGGATGCGGTCGCAGACATTCTTTCCCGCGGCGGAACGATCCTCGGCACAACGAACCGCGGGAACCCGTTTCATTATGAAGTGGAGGAAGACGGCAAAACGGTTACGCGCGATTATTCCCTGACTTGCTGCGACAATATGCGCAAGTTGGGCCTGGACGCGCTGGTCGTAATCGGCGGTGACGGCACCCTAGCCATCGCGCGCGACCTCGGACGGCTGTGCCTCCCGATCGTGGGAGTGCCCAAAACGATTGACAACGACATTTCCGCCACGGAAGTTACCTTCGGCTTTGATAGCGCGCTGCACGTCGCCACGGATGCAATCGACCGCCTGCACACCACCGCCGAATCACACGGCCGCGTGATGGTGATCGAAGTCATGGGGCGCGACGCGGGGTGGATCGCGCTGCACTCGGGAATCGCCGGGGGCGTCGACGTCATCCTGATCCCCGAGATTCCCTTCACGATTGAAACCGTATGCAAAAAGATCCGCGAGCAAGAATTGGAAGGCAAGAAATTCTTCCTGGTGGTTGTGGCCGAAGGTGTGAAGCTACCGGCGCTCGACCCGGCGGGTAAGCCGTTTCCCGCCCCGCGTCCCGGCCAAGTGGGCATTCTGATCGGCGATGCGATTCATGCGCTCCTTAAGAAGGATGTGCGCGTTACCGTGTTGGGCCACATTCAGCGCGGCGGCTCACCCAGTCCCTTTGACCGCATCCTCGCCACGCGCTTCGGCGTCAAGGCGGTTGAACTGATTGCTCGCGGCAATTTCGGGCACATGGTCTGTCTGCGCGCCGGCGAGATCGAATCTGTTCCACTCGATGGGGTCGTCGGCAAAACGCGGCTGGTCGATCCGATGGGCGGCATTGTCCGCACCGCGCGAGCTGTCGGCATCACGTTCGGAGATCAAGCCTAAATGTTAGCGCGCACTCCTCACAGGCGTGGGATCATTCCGTTCATCTTGATCCTCGCGGCCCTCGGCTATTGGTGGTTGCACCCGCATCCCCCGAAAATCATCGCGATCGGGTATGTCGCCGACCGCAGTGTCACTCTCTGGAATACGCTCGCGCAAGTGCGGCAACCCATTGAGGAATTGCATTACGGCGACCGTGTGGAAGTTGTGCGTCAGGAAGGAACGGCGGCGCAAGTGCGCACGGCTTCGGGAGCACTTGGTTGGCTGCTAGACACGCGTCAAATGATGGATCCGGTGCTCTGGGAACAAAGTGCCGGCCTGATAGCCCGCGCGCGTACGATGCCCGTTCAGGCGCGGGGACAGACGAAGGCTCTCAGCAACGTGCGCATCGAGCCTGGCCGCAACGGCCGTCGCATTTTTCAGTTCATGCGTGGCACGCCGGTCCTCGTGCTCAAGCGGGCCATAGCGGATGCGCCCCCGTCAAACGATGAAATTTCATCGGATGAAAAAGTTGCAGTGGATGAGGCGCAGAAAACCAAACAAGAAGACTGGCTCTTGGTGCTGCGCGCCGAAAACCCGACCCCAACATCCCAAGCGAGTATTGCCGCAACGGGAGGCCTGGCATCAGCGGGTCCCGTCAGCGGCGGGCCGCGTTCCGGGCAACCCGCGTTTCCGGTCGCAGGTTCGCCGGCGCCTCCCATCGCTGGCTGGGTTTTGGCCCGATTCATCGAACCCGATCTGCCAGGTCCGGTGCGGGATTATGCCACTTCCGCTGATTTGCACGTCGTGGCCTGGTTCGAGTTGAATCGCGTGCCAGACGGCTCCGGAGGTGAAGCGCCGCAGTATCTGGTCGCGGCGTCCCACGGCGGCCAAGGACAAGCCTGTGATTTCACGATGCTCCGTGTGTACACCTGGGGTAGCGTTCGCAAACGGTACGAAACCGCATATGTCGAAAGCAATCTCTGCGGGCACCTGCCGATCCAAGTGTCCCGCACCCCTGCTGGTCCCCAATTCCACTTTGCCGAAGCCGGTGAGAACGCAGCGGAGAGGACTTACATCATGCAGCAGACTTCGGTTCGCCGCGTAAGAGATGGACCTTCCCGACGGCGCTGATCCCAGCATCTCTAAGCCAGATTCTTGCAATCCGATTGAGCTGTAGGTGCCGAAAGTACGGGAGTCTGTTTGCCCTAACTCCTTCCATACTTGGCTGAAAAGCCCTCCAAGTGCGCATGATATTATTCGAGCGGGGGAAACGGACGATTCCCGAACGTGAAAGTTTGCACCCGGCCAAACTGTATACACATCCCCAACGATGGGGCTGTCTGCTGATCATTTTATTTGCCGGCTCGTTCGCCGCTTCGTGTGCGAGGCGCACGGACCCGGCGCCTAAGCCGCAACAACCTCCGCCGTTCGAATTCCTCGGCACATGGGGGGACAGGGGCGAGGGCCCCGGTAACCTCTATAAGCCTGTCGCATTTGCAGTTGATGCTTTGGGCAAGGTGTACTTTGCGGACGCTGGCGCGGGTTTCGTGCACAAATTCGAATCGAACGGCACTCCGCTGCTTTCCTTTGAGGATTCCCGCCTTCTTCATGCTGCAGGAATCGCTGTGGACCGCGGCGGCGCCATCTACATCGCCGACGCGGAGCGCGGGAACATCCTGATTTTCTTTCCCGACGGAACATTCCTCCGGGCGATACGCATAGCTCCGCAGCCGCATCTCTCGGGCCCGCTCGGCATCAGCGTTGATGACAAGGGTAACCTTTATGTGCCCGATCCGGGGGGCTCGCGCGTCATGAAATTCGACGGCCGAGGACGGCTGG
Source organism: Terriglobia bacterium (assembly GCA_020073705.1). Taxonomy (GTDB): domain Bacteria; phylum Acidobacteriota; class Terriglobia; order Acidiferrales; family UBA7541; genus Palsa-360. Next base: position 85,683 of record JAIQES010000004.1, on the reverse strand, counting down.
CGAAATCATGGAAAGTCCCGCAAAATGCGCCGTCAGCGGACGAGCGGCCGTCGGACATTGCGACGGCGCAGGACGGCTCGGTGTTCGTCGCATATGCGAAGACTGGCCGCATCGAGAAATACTCCTCCGAAGGTTTATGGATCACTTCCTGGAATGAGACGGGAAAAGGCGCCGGAGACTCTCGTGCAATCACTGGGTTTGCGGTGGCAGGACAGTTGGTATTCACAGCCGGCGCCACGCCTCCGCGGATTCACATCTGGACGCTCGATGGCCAGAACAAGCTGAATGACGATCTCGGGGGGCGCCTCGACGGCGTAGCCGCACCCCAGATTGCAGTGACGTCGCGTGAGGAACTCGTTGTATTTGACCCTGCTGCGCCGCGTGTGCTTCGATTCCGCATGCACCTGTGACGGGAGGCGAAGATGACGCTGGTGCTGAACGAATCCGATGTTCGTGCCCTGCTGATCATGCCGCTGCCGCTGGAAGCGATGAGCAATACGATGATCGTCAACTCGAACGGAGGGACCGCAACCCTTAGTTCTGTTTCCATGGTCAGCGAGCTGCCCGGCCAGACCGAGATTTTGGCACTGTACAACGTAAGCTTGACATGATGCGGTTGCTGCCGTATGTTCTTGCGGAATAACCATATGCAAAGTGCGATGGTCTGATGAAGGGGGGCAGTGGTGCCTTGAAGCCCACTGCTGCCTGACACGGTTGCCATACATAGCCCTGCGACCTGGGCTGGCTGTCCTGGAACCTAATCTGTGTGGCTGGAGGAGGGAGACAATGGATTCACTGTTGAAACTAAGTCGGCGAGGCTTGGTCAAGTGGGGCTTGGCGGCTGTGGGAGTTCCTGCGCTCTCCAAGGTATTAAGTGCGCCTCTTCTCGCCCAGGACGCCGGCTCGGAAGGCGGAAAGAGAGGCGCGGTTGGCGGAAGGGCGGAAGAGGAGCTCTTTCCTGCGAAAGGACTACCAGGAGGAGGACAGTTGGAGATCCGCTTGACCGCGACGATCTATACGAGCGATCCGGATCAACTCGAAGTGGCGCAGCGAATGAAGCCCTTTGACCTGGAGTCCTGGATTACGGAATGGACGCGAATCGCGGAGAAGAACGAACAAATGGCGGAAAAGTTCGCCACAGATGGATACAAGGTCACGGCGAATGAATACTACCTCCGCGCGTCAACTTTCTACCGGGAGGCTTGTTGGCCGCAACCGGTAGACGAGCCCCGCATGCTTCCCACCTACAAGAAGATGCGGGAGAACTTCGACAAGGCCTGGAAATTAGTGCGGCCTTCGTTCGAGCGCGTGCAGATCAACTATGAAGGAAACATACTGGATGGATACTTCAGAAAACCGAACAACCCGCCTGGGAAGAAGTTTCCCGCAGTGATTGCCTTTCAAGGCGCGGATACGATGGCAGAGGCCACCATCATGGGCGGGGGAGCTTACACAGCCCGAGGTATGGCGTACTTGGCTGTGGATTTCCCGGGCCAGGGAGGAGCGCTGCGTCTCAAAGATCTTCACCTCCCGCCAGATACGGAAAGAGTCGCCAAGGCCATGATCGACTTCTTGGAGACGCGTCCAGATGTGGACGCCACCCGGATCGGCATGCAGGGAATCAGCATGGGCGGCTACGGAACCCCGCGAGCCGCCAGTGGCGAGAAGAGAATCAAGGCTGGATTCGTGAGCAGCGGTTCCTACGATTTGAAGGCGGATCTGTTTGACTACTTTCCTCCCATTCAGGAGCGCGTACGTTGGATCATTGGGGCGAAGGATCTAGCGGATGCTCGGAAAAAACTCGCTGACTATACGCTGGAAGGCAGAGCCAACAAAATCGAAGCCGCAATGTTGATCGGTTACAGCAAAGACGACCGGATCATGGACCCGGCAGGTTCTCTGCGGCTCTATCAGGCTGCGGTCAACTCCAAGCGCGAGATGATTGAGGGCACAGGCCACATCCAGGCCGCGAACGCAGGGGGCCCGCGACAGATGCGGCCGGCTGTCTTTCCGGATTGGGCAGCGAAGACGCTGGCGGCGGATTCGTAATCGAAGCGTCTAAGCTGTTCTTAAGATGAACGCTTCAAAACACCCGAATCAGCTTCCAAAAAGTCACTGAGATGGCCACGGTAATCAGGCAGATCAGGGCATACACATTCGCCAATCGTACCCGCTGACCAGTACTGCAAGCTTGTCCCAAAGTCATTCCCTCGCCCATGGCAATCCAGAAATTCTGATACGAAAACCAGAAGGGCGAGCAGGCAAGAAGCAGGGGCGCCATCAGGACCATGGGCGGAATCCCATTCGCGGCGGCGAGGTCACATATCGGGAGAAAGAGCACGGGAATTATGACAAAAACGGATGGATCCAAAAACCGCAGAACGAACATCCCCAGCGCCATCACCACCAGAAACAATACGGCGCTGAACATTAGGTGGTTTGCTATCGGAACCATATATCCCGCCAGCCAGTCGGCAACTCGGAACTCCTGAATGACCGTGGCGAGACTAAAGATGCCCCCAAGGAATAACAGGAGTGTCCAGGAAACCCCACCGGCAATGGCGGCGTCGTCAACGATCCCGGCCAGCCCAAAGACAGCCAGCGCGAAGATTCCTACCAGGAAGCTGGGCAAGTGATGCATGCGGCCGGTAGTCCAAAACGCAATCGACAGAATGACCACGATGGCTGTCACCCACTCGGTCCGTTTGATAGGCCCGAAAGCCTTCAGTTGTTCTTTCGCGAAACTTGCCGAAACCCCAAGCGGAGTTTCCGGCTTCAGAACGAGCTGATTCGCGAAGATAATCAAGATCGAGAGCAAGAACGTCGGGAAGGCCATAACCGTGGAGTAACCGGTCCAGCTCAGCGGCAAATGTTTTGCCTGGAAGACCGCTTCCACAACCGGACCGTTCAGGGAGCCATACAGAAAGGCGAGACCCGGCAATATGGCCATCTCCACCACCGTCAGCATAATCAGTGCTGTTCCCCGGCTGCGCGGGCCAAACCCCAGCGATTGAACCAGGGCCCATGCAATGGGCACCATAATCGCCGTGCGAACGGTCATCGAAGGAATCCCCAGCGCCAGAATCAGGCCGATCAGAAAAAACGCCCAGAGAATCCCCGAATACGTTCCGGGAAATAGGGAAAGAATGTAATAGGAAAGCCGCTGGGCCAGGCCGGTGCGTTGCATTGCGAAGCCATAATAGAGAACGACAAGCAAGATCCAGAACTGCGCGCTTGAAAATCCACTAAGCGCCAGGCTCGGCCGCACCCCGGCCAAGACCATAAGCCCCATCATGAGCACGGAAGCAATCCCATTGTTCATGACCTGGAATACCCACAGCAAAATCGAGAATGCGACAATGGCAAGCACTAAATGGGCGGGCCGCGAAAGGCCTTGAGGAGTGGGCAACAGGGTGATTCCGAGACCCACGACAACTGCAATCGTCAAACCGATCCATTTCAGCTGTCTGCGACTGGACACGGCGGGCGCTACTGGCTTTGTCACCATCGTTTAGAAGCCTTTCCTGAATTTCGCATTGAGAACAGCCAAGCAAACGCGCCTGCTACATGCTCGCGTGAAATGTGCTGGAGATCCATGTTGCCGGAGGGCTTAACCCCGCGGAACTCCCACCTTATAACTCAGGTGGAGAGAAAATGGTGGGTTTCATTTGCCGGGCGCAGCCAGCGCCGGGAACCACGCCCATGTTATGATGCGGCAGTTTTGGAGCCGTCCCGTGAACGACCCTGCTTCCTGCCCCCATGCGCGAACACAATTAATCGCTAAGGATTCCGACGCAGAGTACGTCGAGTGTCTGGACTGCGGGGCGATCCTCGAGGCCGGCGAGTGCACGGAACACGGTCCCAGCTTCGACGAATCGCTTTCCGACGCGCAATGGCGTTTCGGCTCTGACCGGCATTCCTCATCTGACCTGTCAGCGCGGGCTCAGGATGATACCAATCGGAACTTTCAACGGGGTATGCGATTACCGGATGCCGAGCAGGCCGATGATGCGCGTCACATCGGCCGCAGAGACGTCGTAGAGCGGGCGCTCGTCTTCCTGCTCGAGCTGCTCGCGTAGGTAGTGGGCGGCAATATAGCTCGCTTCGCGATCGCTGAGGTCGCGGCCGGATTGTCCGCGAAACTCCACAAACGCCGGGTGCGCCATGCCCACCACAACTCCGCGGCCGTCCACCAGAAATTTCGTGTCCACGGTGTCGCTGTGGCGCGTAGCCACGCCATTCCACAAATGAGAAAAGCGGCAGTGATAAGTCTGGCCGGTCAGGCGTGAGGAAACGCCGAATTCCCCGACGAACTCGCTCATCGCACCCCGATTCGGAATTCCAATGGAAGCATTCCTATCCATCCGCTACCTTCCCTGGCCCGTGGCTACAGGCGCCGCGCCCACAAAGGTGCTCGCGGCAGCCGCGATCCCGACGCCAGCCGTCAACTTCATGCACTGATCGAGCAGTATTCTCTCCAGCGCACCGAGAAACAGGAGCACATTCCCACGCTGGCTCGAATACCCCATCAGGCCAACACGCCAGATCTTGCCCTTCAATTCGCCCAATCCACCGGAGATTTCGATACTAAATTCGTGGAGCAGGCGGCTGCTCACCTTCGCTCCATCCACGCCGTCGGGAATGTTGATGGCCGTGACGGTCGGCAGTCGATCGGCCGGGTCCCGGACGAACAGACCGATCCCCATCGCTTCCAGACCCGCGATCAGCGCCTTCTGATTTTGCCGGTGGCGCTCCCAGCTCCCCTCCAGCCCTTCTTCCAGAACAATCCGCAATGCTTCGTGCATCGCGTAGATCAGAGGAATCGGAGGCGTATGGTGATAGGTGCGCCCCTTGCCCCAATAATTCATCGTCGTGGTCAAATCAAAGTACCAGCTCTGCACTTTCGTCTTGCGGTTGCGCAGCAACTCTTCGACGCGCGTGCTCACGGTAATGGGCGCCATCCCCGGCGGGGCGCTGATCGCCTTCTGCGCGCCGCTGAAGCAGATATCGATGCGCTGGCGATCGACCGCTAGCGGCACGCCCGCCAAGGTTGCTACCGCGTCCACAATCAGGACTGCCCCCAGTTCGTCGCAGACCTTGCGGAACGGATCGATATTCGTCACCACTCCCGTGGAGGTCTCTCCGTGCGCCAGTCCCACAAACTTGATTTTCCGGCCCTTCCCGGCGCGGCGCACATCCTCCGGGTCCACAGCCCGGCCCAACGGCGCCGCAACACGTTGAATCTTTGCTCCCGTGCGCTCGGCAATCTCCGCCATGCGCCCGGAAAATACGCCGTTCACGCAGACAATGGCTTCGTCGCCCGGCTCCAAAACATTCACCACGGCTGCTTCGATGCCTCCCGAACCGGACGCGGAAAGCGGAAACGTCATGTGGTTCCCGGTCTGGAAGACGCGGCGCAACAACTCCTGCACGCCACCCATGAACTCCGTGAACCACGGATCGACATGTCCGACCAGTGGTGCGGCCAGCGCACCGTAGACGCGCGGACTCAGGCAGGAAGGGCCTGGCGTGAGCATCAGCCTTGTCGGAGGATGCATTTCATTCATCGGGTCGGACATGTCAACAAAACCTCATTTCCCTCGCGCAGTACATTCCCGGAGCACCGCAAAAGTTTGCGATCAAATGATGCTGTCGTTCCGGACAAACATTGGATTCCTTCTTTCGGAGAAAAAACCGAACAAGACCATAGTTTGCTCGCTTCCACTGGTCCGCGCAACGCCTAATGTGGCTCGAGTGGGCCCACTACACAAGATTCAACATCAGCCGGACGTGTCTTTTGGACAATCTCTGTGCCATGGCAATGGAGGATATGTAAATCGCATCTCACTGTGTTATCTTCGCGATGCGCCGGAGGGGCGCGGAGCGATGGCGGAGAAACTGGTTCTGGTGGGGGTGGTCCCTGAAATTGTCGTAATTGGTCCGGCCGAACAGGTCGTGTGGCTTTCTGATACTGCGAATCTCAAGATCGAGTTCGATCCCAACCGGTGTCCGTTCCAATCCAATGTTTTTCAAGCGCCACCGGGACGCCAACTGCAAAGCGGACCGCCGCGCCCGGGCACAAATCCCGGATCTTATAAGTATCGTCTGTGGATGAATGATCAGCCGATCGGCCATGGCGAGGTCATCCTGCGGGAAAAATAGAGAGCAACTCACTGGGTTGTCGTTACGAACAGGCTCTGCGGGCGAGGTGGGGTGAGTCTTGCGTTTGCTAATTCAATCGGGGAAAATCATGCCCTGTGCAGGTGCAGTCGATCATGCGAACAAGGAGCTAATGCGGTGAATTTGACGAAGTGGTCCGCTGGTACAAAGGTAGTCCTGACCTGTTTGAGCCTTGGTTGCGTCCTTGCGGTTTGTTCGTCACCGTTATCGCTCCGGTCAAGCGCCTCGCCCGGGCTGGCGCAGATGCAAATGAACACCAAGAAAGAACTCTCCGAAGCCGAAATGTCGCACATGAGTTCCGACCAGCTGGCGAAGTACGTCTTCGAACATCACGGCTGTGGCGGCTGCCACACCATGGGCGCGAATGGCAAACTCGGCTATACGGAGCGCGGCAAACAGGTCGGCAAAGGCTTTATAGGATGTATCTCTCTGTTGACTTCCATGAACTTAATCGCTCAGGTAGAGCCAGCAAACAGGACACCCGAGGAAAAAAAGAAGGCCGTCAAGTTCTCAGAGTTCGGTTGCACGACATGCCACCAAATCACGCCTGGAAAACTGGGGCTTACCAGCTACGGGGCCAAGCTCAAGTCGTTCCACATGGCTTGTACCGATGTTGAGAAAATTTTGAGCCGGCAAAGCCAGAACTAAAAAGGGTGAGCTGACCGGCACTGAGATAGCCGGCCAGCAACGTGGCGGGGATGTGTCGGTCGTCGTGCCCCAGTCGCCGGGCTATTTCCACGGCATGAGAGAAGCGTGGATCACATCCGGCACGCCCTTGCCGCCCACTGACCTGATCGCAAGGTCCACGTCATTCAACCCAAAGGTGCGGTATGTTGACTCGGTGTGGGGCTTGACTGCATGGCGATATCCGACATTTACGGCCCCTCAGACGAGACCGAGAACATCGCGACGATTCACGCCGCAATTTAAGCCGGAGGTCCCGCAGCTAACACCGGATTCCATATTCCAAGAGGGGAATTGCCTAAAACATTTCGGGAAAGTGAAAGGTAAGAACGGCGTTTAATCGTTTATCCGACACGAGCATGTTTTTATTATTCACATCCAGCGCGATACCTCGTGGCATTCGCAGTATGCCTTTGGGTCCGCCTATAGTCCATTTCGGTGGAACGTCGCCATTGTCGTTGATGCTCCAGACTCCTACGTACGCTTCGTCTGATGAAAGTTCAGCGTAGGGACCCGTGCCCCTGACGCTGATAAGGATCTCATCTTTTGCCGGGTAAACGGCGATGGGTCCCCCAAAGCCGTTCAGCTTACTGGCGGGTCCGCCGATGACAGCCTTTGGCTTCACATTACCCGAATCGGTGCGATTGAAAATGAGTAACCGGGCTTGTTCCTTCCCCACGGATGTGCCGACCAATAGCAGGTTGTGAACCGAATCTACGGCGAGGACATTGTCGCCCGCCAGCATTGTGTCGGGCCCCTGGAGCACGCGGATCGGAGCGACGTCGCCCTCACGGTCTCGGGGAAATACCAGTACGCTCCCATGGCGAGTGGGCACGAAGATCTCGTTGTGGACGGGGTCAACATCTAGATGATCGGGCGAGTCGAGCTGGCTGTGCGGTCCTTGAATGATTCGGATCGGACGTTCCTCTCCGTTGGCCGACCCTCGATATGTCAGTATCGCTTGCGCAAACTCCTGGGGTACGGTGAATTCGTCGTGAAGTCCGTCATAGACAATCCCGTGCATGGTCCTGCCCAGCAGGCTACCCTGCCCTTCAATCCTCCGAAGTGGTTTTGCTCCCCCTTCCGCCAACCTGGCGAAAGCCGCAATTTGCGGATGGGCCACTCAATTCGGCACCAGGATTTGGCCCCGTTTTGTGTCGTAGGCGATCGGATGCGGATTACCCATGCCCGGCACGCTGTCGGATGCTTTCGCGCTGCGAATCACCCGGATCGGCGCTGTATCGCCACTGGCGGTGGGTTTGTAAACCGCGGAGGTGTGATTGCCAAAATTGGCTACCCAGAGCTCTTCGTTTTTCTTATCGAAATACACGCCGGTTGGATTGCTGACAAGGCTTTTGGGTCCCTTCAGCACTCGAAGGGGAGCTACGTCGCCACTGGCCGAGGCGTCGAACACCAGGATAGAATTTCCGCCATCGTTGGCTACGAACAGCTCATTTCGTTCGGGGTCGAGAGTAAGAGCCGTTGGCCAGTCCATCTGCGTCTGCGGACCCTGAATCACGCGCAGGGGCGGCGCATCGCCTTTGACGTTGCTTGCGTAAACAGTGATCGAAGGCGGCAGCAATTTCCCAGAGCCGGGCACGGCGTCGTCAGGGGAAAGAGGAAATCCTGGGAATACGGTTCCGCGCCGCTTTTCGCCTGGGAGGGGTGCTCTTAGTTCATGATAAGAACCATGATTGGCGACGAAGAGTAGCTTGTTTTTAGCATCGAGAACCATGCCATGCGGATCGGCGAGCCCGGTATGGCTGCCCTGAACCACACGGATCGGAGCTTCAAATCCCTTCTCCATCTTGTTGTAAACCACAATAGCATTGTCATGCTGAACGCTAAGAAACAGTTCTTTGGCTTCCTCGTCGACCGCGATGCCAAAGGTGCCGTGGGGAGTATGAAGCTCCCGGTCAGGAGCTACATCGCCGACGGCCTTGCGTGAGAAAATAACCAGGGTGTCCACCGTATCATTGTTGACTGCATAGATGTCGCCGGTGACTGGATCGATGTAGAGTCCGCACTGGAATTCGATCTTTGTATTCAGGCCTCCAATGACGCGCTGGGGATCGGAAACGGAAGTAGGCGGCGTGTTGGTCTGGCGGTCATAGGTGATGATGTTGAACAAGTTTTCGTCGGTCAGCACAACCTCATTGTGGACCGTGTCAACCGCAACGGCGCTATAGGCGGAATCTGGGTCGCGGATCATTCGCACGGGCTGCCGGGAAGCGATCTCCGAACCGTCAGAACTCTGCTCGACGCGCTGCTGCAACAATGCAGCTCTTAAGGGCATCCCGCCCGATAAGTTTGGGAGCTGCGCAGCGGTAGAATCATAGTCGCAATTCTCGTTATCAGGCGGCAATTGATCGTAAGAAATCAGGCGAGGTGAATGGATCCAGTCAGCCGAGAAATAAAACGTGCTGACAAATGCAATAGTAAGGGCGAGCGCGGCTAGCGGCTGTTTCAATGACTGCGATCGCGACATCGACGCTATCATTAATCGCTGATTATATGGGGTCTTAGCGCAGTGTCAAGCAGCTGATTATCAGGTGACGCTGGCGGGTGGCCCGGGCTTTGACTTTGAATTTTGGGTGCCCCGTCCTTCGTTGTTGGAAGGGCGGGGTCTTTGTCAGTGTCATACTCACCTGCGTATAGAAATGCAAACCAAGAACCCCGCCCTTGAAAAAGCGTCAAGGACGGGGCACCCAAACCCTGGTTTGTAACTCGCTGTCAATCTATAGCAATGCTATTATCCGTCCGTGAAGCGCGCTCAAGAAGCAACGAAAGGCCGGGCCACCCGCCTCAAAAGGGGGAACCGACCCGAACAGAACCAACGTGGACTGTTTCTGCAGGCCACCATCTCCGTGAGAATTGATGAGGGAAGGATGAAAACCAAATTGTTACTTGCGGCGGGATTTCTTTCGGCGCAACTCATGCTCTCATGTAGCAAACAGTCCAGTACACCTGCGCAGAACCCCATTTTGAGCAATGAGCCACAACACAAAGTCCTGAACCTTGACCCGCAAACGCAATTGGATAATATCCGAAAGGACCTGGAGCGCGATCCGCAATCGGCGTTTCTTCATAACCAGGCTGCTATCGCCTATGATTCGTTAGATGACTTTAAGAACTTTGAGCGCGAAATTCAGACGGCTATGCGATTAGACCCGGGGAACTCGATAGACCAGTATGTGGCATATGCCGTGTATAAACGGAGAGGCTTAAGAGAAAAACAAACATCAGCCCTTGACGCTGCACTGGAAATCGATCCAGCTAATCCATTCGGCCATTATGAGCGCGCAAGTATGCTCGAAGATAAGAAGGAATGGCAAGCCGCTCTGAAAGAATACCAAACTACGCAAGAATTATTGCAACAGCTGAAGTCAGACCCTAACAATTTTCAGAATAATAGATGGATGTATGTAGACAAACGCGGCAATCCGTTTGATGTGACGTTTCAAGAGGCGCACATCGCTGACAACATAGCCCGTGCACACGCGGCAATACAAGATCGAAAGTAATTATTGTCGGGTGCGCCACGCTTTGAACTTTCTGTCACGCGGGTGGGCCAGCCTTTGAACTTCCGGGTGGCCGCTCCTTCGCGGATTTCGAAGGGTCGGAGGGATGGATTATCTCATGTACGACGACCTGATTAATTCTCCGCCTTGCAGCAACTCATCCGATTCACACCGGAACTGAAAGGATTAAACATCTGTGGCATGGTTCTACGAGATTCGCAATTCAAACAACGTCGTCCTGAAACGCGATGGCGGCTTTGCTGATGTGGAAGCGGCGAAAAGTGCCGCCCGTGCCGATGCCAAGAAGATGAAAAACTCCTATCAACCGGGCGTGGCAAGTGTGGGAAGAATTATGGTGGGGCAGAACACCGAGAAGCCCACGCGGTATTGATCCTGGTCTTGCATGTCCGGCGACTTGTCCCGTTCTGCAGAGGATTTGGAAGGTCTTATCTGCCTGGCTATACCCCTAGCCAACCGCATTTTGCTTTCCGCCACGGTCCGGCAAACATCCGTAAAATTCCACTGAGGGGTCCATTTTGCGCGGTTAGGCTGGACGTTTTTGGCACCCAGATTTGTTGCCGGGTGCCCCATGGTCGCGGAACGCGAGTGTGGGGCTTTTGAATTCGGTTCTTTCGGCGAAAACTGCACACTGTAATTCACTGACGGTGTCGCGTAGGTTGTCGTCTTGGTGACGCCATTGGTAGTGCGCTGGTCTATAAACAGAGCGGGCGATAGCGGATGCGATCCGATCAAAACCTTCCAATTACTTTTAATTTCCGGCGACGCTGACACGTCCGGTATCAATCGAATGCGCCAGGCCACGGCGGACCGGAGCCAGCAATACAGCCGGGACGCGCTGCTCCGGCGAAAGCGTAACGTTCGCTGACCTGCGAGGGAATTCGGCGCGGCGGTCCAAGCGCAGTCCGGCCTCTTGCACCAACTCCGCGGAAAAGTTCGGGTCGTCGGAACGATCGACGCCCCAAAACCAGAGCCTTTCTTCCTGTTGCTGCAGAAATTGCAGGGTTTGTTCCAGCTTCGTCATGGAGCGGTCAAACGTGGAGGCAAGGAAATAGACCGGCAGGGTCCAACCCTTCCGAGTGAACATGGCTCGTACCCGCACGCAGTACTTCCCGTTCTGGTTCACTTCAATCGTGCATTGGTACTCATTACGATGATTCGCCTTTACCGGCATCTTGCACCTCACGGAATTCCTGAATCATGCCCTTCCGGACTGTCCTTGCTGCCAGGGTAATGCTCCCTCTGCGATGAACCACGGATACGTCAAACACTGTCCATCCATAAAGAACCCCGGTTGGAGTCAAAAGAACCTGGTGCGTCAGAAAAATGAACGCTGGGAAGGTGAGAGCCTCAAGTTCTTGACCCCTCTGGCGTAGGGCTTAAGACTCCAGACAAAAATATGCTAGCTTATGGCGAGGCCAAATGCAAGCCACGCCGGAAAGTAAATAACTACCTTATTGTCTTATAGTTAGATTGCTAAGCAGGGGTCGTCAGCCGCTTCATATTGTCCTGATTCACGCGCAACTTGCCCTCCTGCCGGAGGCGCGTTTCCAAGGAAGACCGGAACATTTCGTAAGCAGTCTGGCGTTTCGCCTGCAGCGCCTTCGTCTCCATCGCCGATTTCTGCTTTGCGAAATCGGCTTGACTGACGGGGTCGTGTTGGGCGACTCGATAGACGACCCAATTGGTTCCCAGGAAGACCGGATCTCCCGCCTGACCAACCGTAAGAGCAAAAGCGGCGGAGAACTGCTTCGCACTGCCGAGGTCGGGAATTGATCCGGTTCGTGGGAACGGCTCGCTCGTCTTCATCTCGAAACCGAGGGACTTGGCTGCCGAAGTAAAGTTCTCACCCGCCTTCGCGCGTTTGACGAGTTCCTCGGCACGGGCCTTTGCGAGGTCCACGGCCTTTTCATGGCGGTAGTCGCCCAATACGCGGTCACGGACTTCGGCCAGCGAAGCCGGATGCGCCGGTTGAATATCCTTGACGGTCAGGACCACGTAGCCGCGGTCTGTACGCAGTGGGGCGCTCAAGTCGCCTACGCGCAGGCGGAAGATATTATCAAGAAGGGCGGGGGAGCTGCCCAGTTCCGGAAGGGGCTGATTCGTCTCGACGAGTTTCGCCTCGCCGGCCGTGAGATTGAATTTCTTGGCAAGTTCGTCGATCGGGATGCGGCCGCTGCGGCGGATTTCTTCGGCGATTTGCGTGGAGAGGGTTTCGCCAAGCTGCTCGGCCTTTTCCTGCTGCAATTGCGACTGGATCGCGGCCTTGACCTCGTCAAAGGTCTGCGTGCGGGCCATCTGTCGATCGATGACCTGGATGATGTGGAAGCCATATTGAGTTTTGACCAAAGCCGAGATGGAGCCTTTCGGCAGGCTGAATGCCGCGGCCTCAAATTCAGGCACGGTCTGTCCGCGCACAATCCAACCCAAATCTCCGCCCTTGTCCTTGGTTGTGTCTTCCGAGTATTGCTTGGCAAGATCAGCAAAATTCCCGCCGTGCTTTGCCTTGTTGAGTACGTCTTCGGCTTTCTTTTTTATCTCGGCAACCTCGGCGTCGGTCTTGCCGACGGTCTTGAATAGAATGTGAGCGACATGCGCGCGGTCTTCCAGCTTGTAGCGGTCGATGTGGTCCTGGTAGAAAGCCTTCTCCTCGTCCTCAGACACCTGGGCGCGCTGACGAAGTTGCGCGAAATCGAGGATCGCGTAGCTCACGGTCCTGCGCTCAGAAACCACATACCGCCCCTTGTTCTTTTCGAAGTACGCCGTCAGCTCGACGTCGGAAGCTTCGATTTTGGACGCCAGATCGTCCGGCTTGATTACAACGTAATCGATCTTGATCTTCTCGTTGTCGCGTCGGTATTCCTCCTGCACTTCTTTATCGCTGACAGTGATGCCGTCCGTCACTAATTGCTGGAATTTCTGCTCGAGCAGGCCATCTCTCACCAAAGACTCGAATTCCGGCACACCCATCTGAAATCGCGTCTGGACTTCCGCGGCGTAGCGGTCCATACCGATAAATGTGTCGCCGGAATACGCTGTAGGGATCAGTTCACGAAGCCGCTGAGCGTGCTCTTCGTCGGTCACCCGCATGCCCAGCCGGTCCGCCTCAAGCGCCAGGCTCCGTTCATAGATGAGTTGCTGCAGCACCTGTTGCGCGTACAATGACAAAAGACTGCGAGGGATCTGACCATTGCGCGAAATCCGATTCAATTGGTCCCGGACGTCGGAGATTGTGATCGTCTGGTCCCCGACTTGGGCGACGACATCCGCTCCGGTAATCTCCGTGCCGGTCTGCCCCGGCACGAGGTACAGCAGCATCCCAATCCCCAGAAATCCGACGACAACTCCCAGCAAAATCCGCACGCCGATTTTCTTTTTACGCAGAGCGTCCCACACGTCCGGCAAGCCTCCCGCGCGACACACCCCGCATCTTCCGGTTGCCCAGAGAACAGGGGGGCCGCCGCACCTAATAGCGAAACGATGTATTATAGTGGAGGCAAGGACGCACACTCAATCCCAATTCTTTAGGAACGCTTCCCGCGACGGGAAGGATATGTAAACTGAGTCCCGGCCAACCCTGCTCGCCCACAATAAGAGGGACAGCGGGACGCGAATTTCGAGGGCGGCAATCCGCGTATTGCGCGGCGGGAAACTGCATGGCCCTGTGTTGTTTGCGGGTCCCAGAGCGCTATGCTAAATTTTAGATTCGGCTGAAAAATAAGAATTTGTTCCATGCAGAACCAGAGACCACCCAGTGTACAGCGTCCAAAGATCTCTTCTGTCGAGGTCTACTGGAAAGCCGTCACCTATCGCACGGTGGCCATCTATTTGTTGCTGATTTTCGCGATCGCCATGGCCACTCTATATTTGATTTACCCGGAATCTTACAGCAATGCGATCGCCAGTATCTCCCGCGCGCTGGGTCGAGGGACGGGCGTGAGCACCGACCTGACTATGAAGCAGGCGAAGTTTGTGAATCTTGACGGAAGGGTACAGGTCAAGAAAGTGAACTCGGTCCAATGGGTCACGGCTGACTATCGGATGGCGCTCGACAAGGGCGACTTGATTCAGACCTCTGGAGACGGCGCGGCGCGCATCACGTTTGCGGACGGCACGACGTACACCGTACAGACCAATACCCTCGTGACCGTGGAAGAAAACTCCGTAGGGCGCGACAGCGAAACACGCGTCGGAATGCACATTAGTTCCGGCGCCGTGGATCTGGCCACCGGCACATGGGATTCTCCCAAATCCAAGGCCGAGGTTTCATTTTCGAATGCGGTAGCATCAGTCAAACAGAACAGCCGTGCCGCCGTGCGCAGCGATCCAAAGACCAGCGAAGCGGAAATCACCGTGTCCGCCGGCACGGCGGAATTGAACACAACGGATGGCCTCCAGCATGTCGAAATCGGACGGTGGGAACGCGTGACCGTGCCGCCGAGCGGAGGAACGGTCATCAAGACCAGTATGCTTGCCCCGCCGGATCTGGCCGAGCCTCTGAACCTGCAACCGCTGATCGTTCCGGACCCGAAACACACACCGGTACATTTTGAGTGGAAGCCGGTGCCAGGAGCGATCAGCTACGAGGTGCGTGTCAGCACAACGTCCATGTTCTCGCGCATTGTGGAGGACCGGAAACTGGCGGGGACATCGGTGGAGATTGCCGGCCTCGATCCCGGCGATTATTTTTGGAATGTCATGGCAACGGATGCGCAGAAGCACATCAGCGCGGCCAGCGATACGTTTAAGTTTACACTCGCGACACAGGGCAAGGGCCAGGAGATGATGCTGGAAATCAGCGGCACCGAGTTGCATGGTAGCGTGGTAGAGATCACCGGGCGCACCGAACCCGCTGCGGCGCTGATCATCAACGGTGAGTCGGTGGCGGACATACACCCCGACGGCACGTTTAAATATTTTACGCAGGGATTGGCGCGCGGCAGCCATACGATTGCTATTACCGGACAGAATCGCCGGGGTGGCACGGCGATCAAACGCGTGGAAATTGTGATTCCGTAGCCGGGAGACCGGTGCGGCACACTGGGGCGGAGTGCCCGGACGGCGCTCTCCGATGCGCGGCATCGGCAAACTGCAGCAGCAGCCCCGAACTGAGGGAACTATGAACAAGAATGGCTACAACTTTCGCTCGGTCTTCAGCCTGTTCTCTTCCGACTTGGCGATAGATCTGGGCACGGCCAACACACTGGTCTTCGCCAAAGGCAAAGGCATCGTCGTGAACGAGCCTTCGATTGTGGCCATCAACAAGAACAACGGCGAGGTGGTGGCCGTCGGGAAGGAAGCCAAGGAGATGCTCGGCCGCACGCCGGGGAATGTTGTGGCCATCAAGCCGATGAAGGACGGCGTAATCGCCGATTTCAAGGTGACCGAAAAGATGCTTACCTACTTCATCCAGAAAGCTCACAACCGGCGCGTCCTTGTGCACCCGCGCATCGTCATCGGCGTGCCGAGCGAAATCACACCGGTGGAAAAACGGGCGGTGCAGGACTCCGCATATCGCGCTCGCGCCAGCGAGGTCTACCTGGTCGAGCAAGCGATGGCCGCCGCGATCGGCGCAGGGCTGCCCATTGAAGAGCCTTCGGGCAACATGGTGGTGGACATCGGCGGAGGCACCACCGACATCGCCGTAATTTCCATGAGCGGGATCGTGTATTCGCGTTCGGTGCGCGTTGCCGGCAACGAGATGGACGAAGCCGTGATGCACTATCTGAAGCGCAAGTACAACCTGTTGGTCGGCGAACGCACCGCCGAACAGATCAAGATGGAAATCGGGTCGGCGTATCCGCTCGAGAAGCCGCTCACCATGGAAGTCAAGGGCCGCAACCTGATCGAGGGCGTGCCGCGGACTGTCACGATCGACGACAGCGAAATCCGCGAAGCGCTTTCCGAGTGCGTCGCGACCATCCTCAACGCATGCCGCGTCGCGCTCGAGCGGACGCCACCCGAGCTTTCGGCCGATATTAGCGATCGCGGCATCGTGCTTACCGGCGGTGGCGCGCTGCTTAAGAATCTCGACAAACGCATCCGCGAAGAGACCGGCTTGCCAGTTTCGATCGCGGATGATCCGCTGGCGTCTGTCGTGCTCGGCACGGGAAAAATGCTCAGCGATTTCCGGTTGCTGCGCCTTGTGTCGATAGACTAACCGGTGACAGACTTCTTGAAGGTTGACAGTTTCCTGCGATGATTGCGATTCCCTCACGACACAAGTCCTTGACGCTGCTGGCGGGCATCATCGTCGCACAGGTGCTGCTGCTCGCTGTGCAGATCAAGCGCGAGCAACAGGTGCGGCTGATCCGCGTCTGGGCCGTCGAACTGATTTCACCGGTGCAGCGCGCCGGAGCCTGGGCCGTTTATAAAATCGAGCATGGTTGGGGCGGCTACATTGGCTTACGCCACGCAATGCAAGACAACGAGGCACTGCGCGCGGAATTGGGCCGGTTGAAAGTGCGGAACGCCGAATTGGAGGGCCGCGCACTCGAAGCCGACCGGCTGGCCGGTCTGCTGAATTTCCGCAACGCCCATGCCGAAGTGCCGATGGCTGCCGCCCGTGTGATCGGCGCCAGTCCGGACCCCGGAAGTCTTATCGTGTATATCAACCGCGGCTCGCGCGACGGCATTCGCCGCAACATGGGAGTAATTACGCCTGACGGCGTGGTTGGAAAAATTCTCGCCGTCTATCCCGATACATCGCAGGTGCTGCTGCTTGGCGACAAGGAAAGCGGCGTGGGCGCGCTGTTGGCTGCCACACGAACGCAAGCACCCCTGAAAGGCACTGGCGGACCGCAGCTTTCGCTGGATTATGTGAGCAACGATGAGAAAGTCTCAGTCGGCGAAGCGGTGCTGACTTCGGGACAGGACCGCATTTTCCCGAAAGATCTGCCGGTTGGCACGGTGGTGGAAGCGACACCGGACCGCAAGACGCCGTTCATGCAGATTCGCGTCAAACCGGCCGCACACCTGGACCGTCTCGAGGAAGTCCTGGTCCTGTTCACGCAGCAGGAATTGGATTCAAAGAAGGAAGCAGAAGTAAATCCAGCGCCGTCACCTGCGCCGCCGGCGGCGGCAAAGACTCAGGCGAATACGCGGTAATTCCGCTGTGAGACATTGAGCGCAAGCGAATGGAAAACAGCGAAGTATATTCCGGGCCCGAGCCGCACATTGAAGTGCACAAATATTACGGCGGAGTCGTTCCCGCGGCCGTGGTGCTGGCGTTGGTGCTTCAGGCATTTTTGCCGGTGCATTTCCGCTGGGCCGGCTATCTCGAACTGCCGCTGCTCGTAACGCTCTACTTCGCACTCAGCAAGCGCAATCCATCGTCGGGCTTGCTGCTCGGTATGGTGGTCGGACTTCTGCAGGATAGCCTGAGCCGCACGCCTCTTGGGCTTTATGGCATTGCGAAAACGGTTGTCGGATTTGCCGGCTCCTCGATCGGCGCGCGCATCGACGTCGAACATCCCATCGCCCGCTTCCTTTTGACGATTGGATTTTATCTGTTCCACCATGCCGTATTCACACTGACGAGCCGTCTTCTGCTTGCTCG
Organism: Terriglobia bacterium; assembly: GCA_020073705.1. Taxonomy (GTDB): domain Bacteria; phylum Acidobacteriota; class Terriglobia; order Acidiferrales; family UBA7541; genus Palsa-360. Next base: position 67,722 of record JAIQES010000004.1, on the reverse strand, counting down.
ACATGGTGAGAGCTACATTACAATCCCGATCCTAATTGCGTCGGTGGTCAACGCTTTCATCGCCATCGCGCTGTTTCCCCTGCTCGATCGCTTCCGCAAGCCCTCCTGAGTGATCCAACATGGACGTGCAACTCTCGCACGGCACCAATGGGGCGTTGGTGTGGCGCGGGAGTGACCTACACATACAGGCGAGCGGTTGTCGGTTTCCTTGACGGATAGATGCATCTACGTTACTTTTACAATAATAATATATGTCAGAATCCGGCCGACTAATCCCATCGTACGTTGAAAACTGGTTTGCCAGGGGACTGCTTATCTGGAGACTGGACCCGGATACAATCAAGACGCGGGTGGATTTCCTGGAGGCCACAGAGGCTTGCTTGGTCGGCGTAACCGTCACTGCCGGTGTTGAATTTCTCGTCGTAGCCGCACACGGTCCTCAAATAACCTTTACCCAACTGTGGGGTCTACCAATGTATGCGGTGTCTCACATTCTCAGTGCAATGATATTTGTTTTGCTGTTAATCAGCTTCCTGCGAGCTTTTGGAGTGCGAATCGAATACTTCAGAGCAGCTTCTATGGCCTTATACACTCTATCGGGCCTCATTCCTGTTGTGATGATTTTGAGCAGTGAGGTCCTGAATCACGCAATCGACCGACTTAGTTTGTTGCGTGATCCGAGTAATCCATACTTTTCTGCTTCGATTGTGGATCTTGTGAGCTCAGAAGAAGCCAGTTCTTGGCTTATCTTCAGAGTCTCAATAGAAATGCTATCTGCCATATTGTTCGTCATCTTCTTCTTGCTGCGTCTCAGAAAACTGTTGATTTCATGTACTGACTATCCCGCCCCGAAACTGAAAATCACGCTCGCACTGCTGGGTACCTTGATTATACAGGCGCTAGCATTTAGATATCTCATCTTCGGACGGATCTATTGGAACTTGCTCGAAAAGGTGATTGGAGCTTGAGTAGTGCAAGTCTGCAAGCCATTTCGTAGGCTCATAAGTTGTGTGATCGCCCTGGCCTTGTTTGTCAGCCCCCTCAAATCGCAATCGGTAGGTCCGACAGCAATGGTTGTCGAAGAATATGTTTCCACGGACGCGAAAGGGCACGCCATCGGTGTGCACCTCGGATTCGACATCATAAGTGATCGCGCCATACTGCAATCCTGGCTTTGCTATAGGGTACAAGGCGGCACCGAATACAAATGCCTAACGCTAAGGAGGGAACCAAATCTTCGGTACACCGCGCTCGTTCGCGAGACTCAAACGGTCGAGTGCTACCTCTCTCTAAAACCCGAGTTTGGACAGGGTGCCACTATATGGTCACCCGACAACCCGTTGCTCATCCCTACTGCAGACCTCGAACGTAAGCGGGAGCCGAAATCAGGGATGACCGCCGGCGCGCGCTCAAAATTTAGAACCCTCGGCATTATCGGTGTAATTATCGCTGCGATTATTGGGATTGGGGTGTGGAAAGCAGCAAAGCACTAATCTCCCTCCAAGTATCAGGCAAGTCAATTCCCAGGGCGCGAAACTCATCAAGGGCGTTCAGGAGCTGGCGCGACAGCTCGCCAGGAAAACTCCCCCCTGTCTTATTGTGGCCGGTGGTTATCCGATACGATGCGCAACGCCTTGCACACCCATGGTGCAAATGCTAGTGTGGATGATGGTTAGGTGAAAGCAGGAGTCGGCAGGTTACGCGCCGTCCACCGCGGCGCGGAGTGGATGTGCCAATCTCTTTTCAAAATGACAAACGCATACCGCAGGGACGGCTAGCCATCGCTTCCTATGTCGTCGTGGGGATGATTGCGCTGCTGCTACTCGGTTTCTGGAAGCTGCAGATTATCGATTCGGATCGCTACGCGCAAATGGCAGAACGCAACCGCGTCCGGTCGATTCCGATTATCGCGCCCCGAGGCTCGATGCTCGACCGCGAGGGCCGCGTCCTGGTGGACAATTATCCTTCGTTCAGTGTCCTTCTGTTGCGAGACGATCCAGCCGAGTTGGAGCGCTTGCTGCCGCAGATCGCCGATGGACTGAGCATGACACTCGACGACGTCCATCAGGAGATCGACGCGGCCAAGGCCATGCCGAAATTTCAGCCCATTGTGATCAAGCCGGAGGCCAGCCCCTCCGACATCGCCTTTATCGAATCACACCGCGCTGATATTCCCATACTCGAAATGCTGATGGTCCACCGCCGCCGCTATCCGCGCGACAGCTTCCTGGCACACGTGAGCGGGTACGTCGGCGAAGTAAGCGCCGAACAGGTGGAAGACTCCGATTCCAAGCTGCGTCCCGGAGACATCGTCGGGAAAACAGGACTCGAGCGGCAATACAATGACACCCTGATGGGCACCGACGGTTTGCGGCGCGTGATCGTTAACAGTATCGGCAGGGAAGTGGGCCGGTTGGAGCAACAGGACGCGATTTCCGGCAAGCCGATCAAGCTGACGATTGACTACGATTTGCAGGTCGCGGCCGAGGCCGCGCTCAACGGGCGCAAGGGCGCCGTGGTTGTGCTCAACCCGCGAACCGGCGAAGTGCTCGCCATGGTGAGCCGCCCCGCATATAATCCAAATGACTTCGCCATTCGCATCTCGCGCGATCAATGGGCGCAATTGAATGAGGATCCTGACCGGCCTCTGCTGAACCGGGCGATTCAGGCGCAACTCGCGCCCGGCTCCGTCTTCAAGATCATCATGGCAACGGCAATGCTCGAGTCGAAAGTGATTCCCGAGAATTTCACGGTGTTTTGTCCGGGGCAGGCATCGTTTTACGGCCGCACGTTCCACTGCTGGGAAAAGAAGGGGCACGGAACGGTGGGTCTGCATAATGCGATCGTGCATTCCTGTGATGTGTTCTTCTACAACGTCGGCAAGGCGCTGGGCATCGATCGCATCTCCTACTACGCCATGCAGCTTGGCCTGGGCCACAGGACGGGTATTGATCTGCCATCGGAAGAAACGGGCATGATGCCATCGGAGCAGTGGAAGGAGCGCGTCTTCCACGAGAAGTGGTATGCCGGAGAGACGATTTCTGTCGCTATCGGCCAGGGTTCTGTCACGACTACCCCGTTACAACTGGCGCGCACGATTGGCGGCATCGCCATGGGAGGCATTTTCAAACAGCCCCACTTGCTGATGACCAATCAGCCTGTGCCGGAGGTCGATTTCCCGCTGCTGGAGAATACGACCGAGCAGGTAACACAAGGGATGTACGGCGTCGTGAACGAAGGCGGCACGGCTGGGCTGGTCAAGCTACAGGGCGTGGAATTTTGCGGCAAGACCGGCAGCGCGCAAGTGATCAGCAATGAGGGGAAGCAGCGCGCTGGACGTTCGTCAGACTTGAACGACAATGCGTGGTTTGTCGGCTACGCGCCGCGGCGTAATCCCGAAATCATCGTCTCCGTTCTTGTGCAGGGCGGACAGCACGGCGCTTCCGCAGCGGCTCCGGTGGCGCGCGATATCATCAAAGCGTATTATGACAAGAAGACCGCGCAAAGGATTCAGAACTATACGGTCAATTATCAGCGCATCGAGATTCCGCCGGATCATGGTCCCCATCCCGGGCTGGCGCAGGCCCACGCGCACCTGGATCCGAAACAAGATGCGAACGTCACACAGCCGGTGAGTACAAGAACGAATTTGAATCGATAAGAACTTTGCGTCTGATCTCGAACGTCGTAATCGAAATAGTGAGGCCATGAAGGAAGGCACAAGCATCCGCGATTATGATTGGTGGCTGCTGGTCACGGCGCTCAGCATCTGCGGGATTGGTGTATTGGAGATCTGGTCCGCGACGCATGCGAGCCATCTCGCGGGAATGCATACGCACCAAATGTACTGGATCGCGATTGGAGTCGTCTTGATGGTGTTGGTGTCGCGCGTGGACTACCACACGATTATGGATCAGGCCCCCGTGCTGTACCTAATCGCGATTGTGGCGCTGATCGCGGTGTTGGCTATCGGCCATACGCGCTTCGGCGCCAAACGGTGGCTCCCGATTCTCGGGGGCTTTTTGCAGGTGTCAGAACTGGTGAAGTTGATTATAATTATAGTTGTGGCGCGCTTCTTCGCAGAAGTGCGGACGGAACAGCTTGAACTCGGTGATCTCATCAAAGTGGCCGCCGCAGTTGGCTTGCCACTCGCATTGATCATGCTTCAGCCCGACTTGGGCACGGCGTTAGTGCTTGTGCCGTTGTTAGCTGTGGGAGCTTACTTAGCCGGGCTGCAGTGGAAACATGCATTGGCGGTGCTGGCGCTGGCCGCGCTCATGTTGCCGGTCGGCTGGCACTTCCTGAAGCCTTACCAGAAGGAACGCGTGACGACCTTCCTTCGACCGGAAGAAGACCCCCGCGGCGCGGGCTATCAGATTCTGCAATCGAAAATCGCCGTGGGTTCCGGCGGATTCTGGGGGAAAGGACTTGGCAACGGGAGCCAAAATCAATTAGGCTTCGTGCCGGTGCGGTATTCGGATTTTATTCTGGCGGCGCTCGCGGAAGAACTAGGCTTTGCCGGAGTCTTCATTGCGCTACTGTTATATATGTTCCTGCTGTTGCGGTTGGTTCAGAACGCCCAGCGCGCGCATGACCGCGCGGGGATGTTTCTGGTAATGGGCGTGGCGGCAGTGTTAGGTTTTCATGTCTTGGTCAATGTGGCTATGGTGATCGGGTTTATGCCGGTCACCGGAATTCCGCTGCCGCTGATGAGCTACGGCGGCTCGGCCACACTGTTTGTGTTTCTGGCATTGGGACTGGTGATGAACGTCCGCATCCGGCGATTCGTCAACTGAGCCCGTGGCACTGCTTTCCGGCCCGAGCCGCGCTGCGAATGAAGCGAGCGGCCCGCTGGAAAGAAATTTTGATTGCGAGGCTAGCATCGCGTGACTTACGGAAGATCCATACTGGCGACTTCCCCGGCGGTTCCACACAGTGGAATAGAGCGCTCCTGTATGCGCCCAGCCGGATTGCGGCGATGTCCTCCGAGGAGTTTTCATGTCGAAGGAGCTTGTGATTTCCGCGACCCCTCACGAGACGCGGGTTGCTATTGTGGAAGATGGGCAGCTTTGTGAGATTTACATTGAACGGGAAAAAGAATTTGCTTTAGTCGGAAGCCTCTACAAAGGTCGCGTCACACGAGTTCTCCCCGGTATGCAGTCGGCCTTTGTCGACATTGGGCTCGATAGCGACGCTTTCCTCTACGTCAGCGACTTCCTGGAACATCTCGAGGACTACGACCACGTTCCCAATCCGGTCGAGACTAAAGTCCAAAAGATGGAACAACAGGGCGGCGAAGTGTTTGCTCCGTCGACCAACGGTGGCGTGGCGCATGAACCGAGCGTCACTGCCGCACCACCACCAGCCGCCTTCGAGGGCGCTGCTTCCCCGCTTGCCGAGACTGGCCCATCCGCTCTTCCCGATGCCGGCGCACAACCCGCGCCTCCCGCTCAACACACACAGCGGCCGTACGAGCAAAGACCGAACCGCGGACGGGGCGGCTTTAACGACCGCGGCGGACGTAATCGCCGCTGGGGACGCCAAGGCGGCGGGCGCGGCCAGCGGCCAGGCCGCGATTTGCCACCATCAAAATATGCTTCACCACGGCCTTTCGATTCGCGCCCGCGCGAATCCCAGCCGTATGAACCTCCCCCAGCTGATTTTGTGCCGATCATTCTTCCGGGCGAGTCGTTAGCCAAGTATAAGGATCGAATCCCGGCCGCTCCGGCTGTGCCCCCGGCTGAGGCTGCCGCCGGCACCCCGGCTCTCCAGGCTGAACCACCGGTTTCCGCGGCGGATTCCACGCAGCAGCCATCTGCAGCCGGCTTGCCCGATTCTCTTTACACTTCCTCGTTACCGGGAGCATCCGTAATGGAGGAATACGCGGAACTGCGTCCTGCCGCGTCCATTCCAGCTGAGGAAGTTCCCGAGGTGACGCCGGTTTCCTCGCCTCCGCGGATCACCGAGCCGGAAACTCATCACGAGCCAGAACCCGAACGTACCGAAGTAACAGAAGTCCGATCCCCCAATGGCGCTGCTCTTTCCGAAGACGAAATGAGCGCGCTCGCTGAACAACTTGCCGAGGCCAAGCACGAAGAGGCGCAGGCAGAGGCCGAAGAGCGAACAGAAGTGGAGGAAGCAGCCGCCGAACCATTCGTGGAAGCGGCGGAACTCGACGAGCTGCAAGACGCATTACATGACGATCATGAGGCTGAGGCTGCGGAAGCCGAAGCCACGGCAGATGGAATGCACGACGAAGCGCTGGCCGCGGAATCATCCACGGAGCACATGGAAGAGCACATGGATGCTCCTGACGGGGAGCACAATGCACCCGAGGCGCCGCAGGACTCCGAAGCACAACCCACGAGCGCCCGCATTTCCGATCAACCGCGCGCCCGGTTTCAGCGGCCGATGCGGCGCGGCTGGCGGCAGGGCGGCAGGCAGCGCGGCGGCCGTCCGAATGAACACCGGCCCCACCAATACTCGCATCCAAGCCCCCGGCACGAGCAACATCGGCGTCCGCAGCTTATTTCTGAAATGCTGAAAGCGGGCCAGGAAATCATCGTGCAGATCGCCAAGGAACCGCTCGGAAAGAAAGGCGCGCGCATCACCAGCCACGTTGCATTGCCGGGCCGCTTTCTGGTTTACATGCCCACGGTGGACCACATCGGAGTGTCACGCCGCATTGGCTCGGCGGAAGACCGCTCGCGGCTGCGGCGGGTGGTGACCGAAGCGAAGGGAACATTCCCCGGCGGATTCATCGTGCGGACTGCGGCAGCCGGCGCAAGCGACGAGGAAATCCGGACCGACGTAGAATTCCTCGGCCGCTCCTGGGACACGATCCGCGCGAACGCCGAGCAGCGCCACGCTCCTTCCCTGCTCCACCGCGACCTGAACCTTGTCGAGCGCATCCTGCGCGACTACCTGAGCGATGATTACGCCGCCATCTGGCTCGACAACGAAGAGGAGTTCGGCAAGGTTGTCGAGTTCATCAGCCGCTTCCAGCCGAAGATGGTCGGTCGAGTGAAGCTCTACACCAAAGAATCGCCGATTTTCGAGGAATTCGGCATCCAGCAGGAGCTCGACAAGGCGCTGCGCCCGAAAGTGTGGCTCAAGTCGGGCGGGCATATCGTGATCAACCACACCGAAGCTCTTGTCGCGATCGACATCAATACCGGCAAGTACGTCGGCCGGGGCTCCACGCGCCTTGAGGATACGATCGTCAAGACGAACCTCGAGGCGGTGAAAGAAATCGTCCGCCAGATCCGCCTGCGCGACCTGGGCGGCATCATCGTCGTGGACTTTATTGACATGGAAGAGCGGCGCAACCGCGATAAAGTCATGGCCGCGCTCGATCAGGCGCTTAGCCAGGATCGCGCCCCTTCGAAAGCCCTCTCGTTCAACGAATTCGGCCTGGTGTGCATCACGCGCAAGCGCACCAAGCAAGCCCTGGAACGCGTGCTGTGCCAGCCGTGCCCCTACTGCACTGGCTCCGGCATGGTCAAGTCGATTCCCACGATCTGCTACGAGATTCAGGCCGAGGCGCGGAAGATGGCCGCCGATCTCGACGCGCAAAGCATCACGCTGCGCGTCAACCCGGAGATCGCCAAGACCCTCAAGACGCGCGAATCGTCGCTGATCGAAGAACTCGAACAGAGCACGCACAAGAGCGTCATCATCCAGTCCGATCCGACGTTGCATTGGGAGCAGTACGACATCTACTAGTCTGAAAAACACCCGCCCATGCTCTGCTTCGCAAACCATGGGGGCACCCGACTGGATCGGGGGCAATTTCGGGCTGTGCTGGTGCGGATGGCAGTCCGTCGGAAGTGCTGCCGATGAAAATCGTTTCACAGTGTTGCGGACAACCGAAACAGGTATACTATCTCATCGTTTTTGAGATCAAAAAAGAAATTCCAGTTGAGAATGCAACACAGCAACAGTCGAGTGGCAAAATCCGAGTCGGTCTTGGGAGGCCCCAGAATGCGCAAAAGGCTTCAGTACGCAGCAGTAGCACTGGCAATGCTCGTTGTTTCCCTGAACGCATCCGCGAAAATCGGAATCAAGAGTTCCGCCTTTACAGCGGGCGCGTCGATTCCCTTGAAGTACACGTGTGACGCGCAAAATCCACCTAACCCGCCTCTGCAATTCACCGGCGTTCCCAAGACCGCCAAGAGCCTCGTCCTCATCATGTTTGATCCCGACGTCCCTAAAACTTTGATGCCAACCGGTGAGTTCGACCACTGGCTCGTGTGGGACATTGCCCCGGACAGCAAGGGAATCAAGGAGGGCGAGAATAGCCAGGGTCTGAACGGCATGGGGAAGGCCGGTTACGTTGGACCGTGCCCGCCGGACCGCGAACACCGCTATTTCTTTCGCCTGTATGCACTCGACGTAAAATTGGGTAACGCCAAAATAGCCAATCGGAAAGACCTCGAAGACGCGATGAAAAGCCACATCATCGATCAAGCGGAACTGATGGGCAGATACGAGAAAATCAAGAAGTAACGGTGCGCGCCGAGTGCGCCATCCTCTGAGCGATTTTGAACCTCGGGGTGCCCCACTGCTCGCGGTTTTCGAGCGGTGGGAGGCTTTGGTTTTTTGCCTCCATTCAAGAATCTCACGGCGGGTGGCGCAGATTTGATGCACGATTGAATTTCCGGTGGTCATGTCCGCCCCGGCGTCTCAATCCTTTGGACATAGGAAATCAAACCAAGAACCCACCCTTGAAACGGCGTCAACTCTGGGACAACCGGAGACTCGGTGTCATAACTATATGTCGACCAACGAGAGTGGTAGTATCCGGTCGTAGCGCGCCGTTAAGAGAAACCGAAAGGCTGGCCCATCCGCCCAAAGTAAATTGAGAATCAGAGAAGTTTCACGAGGAGGAAAAGTTGAGGAAGCGGCTCTTCGCAGTTGTGGCGTTTGTTGTGTTGGTTTTGGCTACCGCTGGCGTTGTATTGGCCCAGAGCGACAATGCAGAGCAAGAGGTCCGAGGAGTGTTGAAGCAAATGATTGACGCAGATTTGAAAGGTGATGCTGCCGTGTTAGATCGGACGACTACAGACGATTACACAATCACGAGAGATAATGGAATCGTGCGCACCAAAGCTGAGACATTGCAGGGGATCAGGGATGGAAGCACGAGGTTTGAATCGTTCGATGTTTCAGACATCCGAGTACGCATCTACGGCGAGACGGCGGTGGTCACATTCCATGGAGCCATCAAGGGTAGCCGCGCAGGCAAGGACATGAGCGGCCAATTTCGCGAAGTTCGCGTGTTCATTAAGCGCAGCGGCAACTGGCGAGCCGTTTTAGCACAGAGAACGCGAATCGCTTCCTAACGGCAGCCGGGTGCCGCAGCCTCTGAGCGATTTTGAACTTCGGGGTGCCCCACTGCTCGCGGTTTTCGAGCGGTGGGAGGTTTTGGTTTTCCCCCCTTATGTCCTTCCGCAGTTGACAGGGTCGAAGCGAATTAGTCCGTGTTTCCTGATCGAGTAGAACGAAGAACTAGATCGCGTAGCACAGGCTTCACGGTCTGTGGAACAACTCTAAACATCGTCATTCCGAGGCACGCTGCGTACCGAGGAACCTCTCTTTTCTTGGGTTTTGAACAAAGAGAGATTCCTCGCTTCGCTCGGAATGACACCCTAACCCACTTTTCCACAAGCTGTTCAGCCTGTAGTTTTGGTTCTTGTACTTTCGGAACGGCACACAGGCTGAAGCCTGTGCTACTCAAACCCGCAAACCCATTTCACGCTCTTCCAGAGATACAGAGTGAACCGATCTCCCGCAGGCCGATTCGCTACACAGCCTGTGCTATCATCAAAATGAATCATAGTTTAATCTCTGCGCCAGGAGCGAACGTGACGGCCCGCATCCTCAACGGCAATGCGATTCGGGATCAGATCTACGCCGAACTGAAGCAGGAAATTGCTGCTCTGGTTTCTGCCGGAGTTCGCCCCGGTCTGGCCGCAGTTCTGGTGGGTGAAAACGCAGCCTCGCAGATTTATGTGCGAAGCAAGATCGCGGCGTGCGAACAATTGGGGCTGGGGAGCTGGCGACACACCCCGCCCGCCACGGTATCGACCGATGAAATGCTCGCTCTGGTCGAGGAACTCAACGCGCGCGACGATGTGGACGGAATCCTTGTGCAGCTTCCCCTTCCGGCGCAAGTAGACACCAAGCGTGTGCTCGAGGCCGTGGACCCGTCGAAGGATGTGGACGGCTTTCACCCGTCAAACCTCGGACGCCTGGTCTCTGGCCGTCCGGGGCTTGTAGCCTGCACGCCCGCCGGAGCGATGGAAATTCTGCGCCGGAGCGGCATCCCCCTAGAGGGAGCCGATGCGGTCGTCGTCGGGCGCAGCGACATCGTCGGCAAGCCTATGGCGCTGCTGCTGATGCATGCCAACGCAACAGTGACCATCTGTCATTCGAAGACTCGCAGCCTGCCCGAGGTCGTGCGGCGCGCTGATGTCATCGTCGCCGCGATCGGCCGCGCCGCCATGGTCGAGCCCGGATGGGTGCGTCCCGGCGCGACGGTGATTGATGTCGGCATCAATCGCATCACCGATGCAGCCGGGGCGGAACGCATTTTCGCAAAATATCCCGTGAAGCTGGCGCAGTTCCGCGAGAAAGGTTCCGTGCTGGTTGGCGACGTTCACCCGGACGTCGCGGAAGTTGCCGGGGCCATCACGCCGGTGCCGGGCGGCGTCGGACCGCTTACCATCGCCATGCTGATGAGCAACACGGTGAAGGCGGCCCGCCAACGGCGCGGGCGCGCAAACGCCGTGAATTCACCCAGCGCCATGGCGCTAAGACCCTGATGCTGCGCGTAGGTCTGACCGGCGGAATCGCCAGCGGTAAGACCACGGTTGCTGCGATGCTTCGCGAACTTGGCTGCCACGTGCTCGACGCCGACAAGATCGCGCATCGTTTGATCGAGCCGGAGGCAGCAGCCTACGAGGATGTAGTGCGGGAATTTGGCCGCGGGATCCTCACCTCCAATGGCCGCGTAGATCGCCGGAAGCTCGGGGCGATTGTTTTTGCCAATCCGGCTCGCCTGGCCCGGCTGAACGCCATCGTGCATCCGCGCGTGCTCGAAGCGCTGGACCAGGAGCTTGCTGCGATCGAACGGGCCGAGCCGCATGCCATTGCCATAGTCGAGGCGGCCTTGCTGATCGAAGCGGAATACACAAAGGAGCTGGACTGCCTGGTGGTTACCTGGTGCGCGCCCGAGCAGCAGCTTGCGCGCCTGATGCAACAGGATGCGGGCAGAGGGTTCACGCGCGAACAAGCCAGGCAGCGTATCGCCGCGCAGATGCCGATCGAAGAAAAGCGCCGCATGGCCGATGAAGAAATTGATTGCTCGGGGTCGCTCGAACACACGCGGGAGCAGGTGGTTGCGCTCTTCGCCAAGCTCAAACGAATAGAATCCGAGCGATCCAATTAGGAGCCGGAGGGAAATCGACATGACCAAAGGGAGAGACACTGGCGGCATTGTCCGCCTGCTGGCCATGGGCCTGGTGCTGGTGCTCGGAGCATACTGGGCGGGAAGCCGATGGGGCCAGCGACAGCCCGAACATGTTGACGCAGTGCCGGCCGTTTTCCCCGACTTGAAGAAATCTGAGCTGGTGGGCGATGAATTGATCAACGTGAAGATCTACAGTCAAGCCGCACCGGCCGTGGCCAATATCGTGACGCGCACACTCGAGTACGATGTCTTCATGGAGCCGGTTCCCGTCGAAGGCGCCGGTTCGGGTTTCGTGATTGACCCCCGCGGCTACATTCTGACCAATTTCCACGTCGTGCAGGGTGCGCAAGCCATTTCCGTCACGCTGGGCGACCGCTCTCACTACGACGCCAAATTTATCGGCGCCGATGAGCGCAACGACGTTGCGCTGGTGAAGATCGACCCCAAGGAACGCAAACTTCCGGCGCTCACCATGGGCGATTCAGATAGCCTGCAGGTCGGACAGCGCGTGCTCGCCATTGGGAATCCTTTTGGATTTCAAAGCACGCTCACGACCGGTGTCGTCAGCGCGCTCGGGCGAACCGTCCAAACAAGCCAGACCACGGTCATTGACGGCGCGATTCAAACCGATGCCGCGATTAACCAGGGCAATTCGGGCGGCCCGCTGCTGAACTCGCATGGCGACGTCATCGGTATCAACTCAGCCATCTTTACGCCCTCCGGAACGACCGCCGGAATTGGCTTCGCCATCCCGATCAGTACGGCGCGGCTCATCGCCCAGGACCTGATCAGTGAGGGCCGCGTGCGGCGCGCTACCATGGGGGTCGAGGCTCGCGTGATTTCTCCCCCTGTGGCGGAGGCGCTGAAACTGCCTGTGAAAGAGGGTTTGCTGATCGAGCGCGTCACACCGGGCGGACCAGCCGAGCGCGCGGGCCTGCGCGGCGGAAATCGCGAGGCCATCCTCGGCATGCGGCGGGTCCTGCTCGGCGGGGATGTGGTGACCGGTATTGATGGCCGGCCGATCACAAGCCAGCTCGATTTGAATTTGGCCCTGAACCGGAAACGGCCCGGCGACACGGTGAAAGTCGAGTACTATCGCGGCGGACAGAAAATGGAAGCGCAGGTGACGCTCAGCGACGCTAGCCGCTGAACGTCATTCAGGCATTCCAGAGCCCGCGTTCGCGCTCCCGCTCCGCGTCAGTGAGGGAGAACCAGGATTCCGCCACGTCGCGCAAGCGCTCGAGCATTTTCTGCATTTCCTGATGTTTTTGCTCCACCGTTTCACGGTTCGCGTCTTCGGCCACTTCGATTGGCGGCGCGATCACAACAACGGCGCGAGTGAAGGGTTTCGGAATCTGGAACAGATCCCAGGTCTTCTCGAGCGTCCAAGCACGTTCGAGTCCCACGTGGAACAAGATAATGGGCCGGCCGCTTCGGCGAGCCAGCATCACCGGGCCGGGTTTGGCGACATAGCGCGGCCCGCGCGGGCCATCGATTGTAAAAGCGGCATCGACGCCCTCCTCAAGCCGTTGTGCCATGACGGCGAGTCCGCGCAATCCTCCTCGCGTCGAGCTGCCCTGCGCCGTTTGATACCCCAGCCGCTCGATCACGCGGCGCGTCCACTGCCCGTCGAAATTTGTCGTGTTCATCAGCACGGCGTTGCGGTTCCGGAAATACCACGTTGCGGTAAAAATGCACCGGTGCCAAAAGGCATAGACGTGAGGAGGCCGGTCCGGGCGGTAATCGCGCCCGGCCCGTTGCCCGCCCAGAACTTCGAATCGCACCGTTGGCCCCAGGACGCGAATTACGGCCCAGACGATCCAGCCGATAACCGGGATCTGAATCTGTTGCCCGAGTGTGAGTTTAGGCAATCTTATATCGTAATGAACCAGCGGGTGCTGGTCTTCTCGCTCGGCCGGCGTTTTCGTTTGTTCCGTCATGTAGGTATAGTATAAATCGAAGACATGGTAGTCTCGCGAGGACCTTGCAGACATTGCGGATAAACGTGCTTTCGCCGGTCATCCCACGAAACTGGTTCGAAACCTGGCTCAAGACGTCCGCATTCGCATTGCTGGCAGTTTTGGCAATGCTTTCCCTCGCTCCTTCTCGTCTCTCCGCCCAGGATCTGCCTGTCATTATCGGCCGGATCGAAGGCGACGACCTTGTCGTAAAGACTACGACCCACGGAGGAGTGGAAGTTGACGCGGGGCCGACGGTCGTGGCCAGCGGAAGCGACGTCACGCTGCGTTCAGGCCACGCGCTTCTGCTGTTCGACGCCGGCGGCGAGATCAGCATTTGCGGCCCCGCTCATTTCACGCTGCTCAAGTCCGCGGGGGCTGTAACCCTCGCTTTAGATTACGGTCGCGTCCATCCTTCTCTCGATTCGCCGGAAACACTTACGATCTACACGCCGATGGTCGTCGCTACACCGATTGCAATTTCGGGCGCGCGCCGGGACACGACACTCGGCCTCGGCCAGAACGGCGAAATGTGCATTCTCGCGGCGCACGGTGCGATGCGCGTCGAACCCCAGTTTTCCGGGCCGGGTCTGATCGTGCCTCAGGGCGGCGTGGCGAGTCTGGTTGGCGGACAGATCGAATCGTCCCGGAGTGATGCCTCATCCTGCTCCTGCGATTTTCCGCGAGCTAGTGTCGAACACCCTCGTCCTTCGTCTTCTCAAGAGATCAGTGCTCTCAGCCACCCGCTGCAACCCGAACACAAGAAAACCGATGCCGGCACTCCGGCGGCCCCTGTCCAAGAACCCGTGTATACCGTCCTCATGCCGCCACTCAGTTTTGACGCGAGTTCGCCGACGCCCCTGCCGGACCCCAGCCCGGAAACGATCCTCCTGGTGCGCGAGGTTCGCGTCAGCCCCTCGATTGTATATCACGGCCACGTGAATCCCGCGCCTGTGCAGGCCACGCCCGCTGCCCCTCCTACTCCGGCAGCGCCGAGCGCCGCAGCGGATGACCGTCCGGCCCAGACGCAGCCGGGCATCCTGACGCGGCTGGGGAATTTCTTCCGCAGACTGACTGGCCAAGGGCCATGCGCGGGCGCGGGCTGCGGCGACTGACCTCCCTGATCGTGACAGATTTCATTGACGCATATTTTATGTTGTGGTAGCTTCCGCACTGTTCCCCGGAACTTCGCGCGTTTCCGCAGAACCTATGCCCAGCCTGTTGGATTTGCATCCGCGAAACCAGTCCTCGCGTGGCAACACCGGGGCTATCCATCGACCACGATATGTTCTGTCGTTGTCTCCGTTATGCCCCGGCCTCTCATTTCTTTTCCTCGTCCTCCTCCTGCTGAATATATTCCTGATTTCATGTGGCGGCGTTGCTTCCTCCGCGCCGGTGACCGTCACGGTGTTGCCAACCTCGGCGCAGCCCTTCACCGGCTCTACCGTACCGTTCACCGCCACGGTGCAAAATGCCGGGAGTTCCGCCATCACCTGGCAGGTGAACTCAATCCCTGGCGGGGATACTACGGTGGGCACCATCAATGCCTCCGGTTTATTTACAGCGCCCAATGCGGTTCCCAATCCGCCGACGGTGATGGTAACCGCCGTCTTGCAATCCGATTCAACCAAATCTGGTTATGCCAATGTCACGATCCAAACACCAAGTCCAATCCAAGGGCCACTGTCGCTCTCGCCGGCTTTGTCAAGTCTCACGACATCGCAGACCCTGCAACTACAAGTTACAACCGCCGGGGTTAGCAACAGCCAGGTGAACTGGGCAGTCAACGGCGGGATAATCACCACGGACGGTTTTTACACTCCCCCAAGCTCGGCAGGGTCCTTCAACGTTATCGTTACGTTGAAGGCGAATCCGAGCGTCACCGGTTCAGCACAGGTCAAGGTCACCGACTTTGCGGGCACATTCACCTGGCGCAACGACAATTCGCGATCGGGACAGAACCCGAAGGAACTGGCTCTTGCTCCTGCGGCCGTGAGTTCGTCGAAATTCGGCAAACTTTTCTCGTGCCCGCTGGACGGCTATGCCTACGCCCAACCGCTTTACGTTGCCAACCTTGCCATCCCGGGCAAGGAAAGACACAACGTCATCTTCGTGGCGACCGAAAAGGACACCGTCTTTGCCTTTGACGCCGACGCCAACCCCTGCCTGCAGCTTTGGCACACAGGTCTCATTCCTGCGGGAGAAGAACCCGTGCAGACTCCCAACTCTGAGATCACCAGCGCCGACATCGCCCCGTTCATTGGGATCACGGGCACCCCTGTGATTGACTCGAGTTCCTCCACTCTCTATGTCGTTGCCGAAACATGGACCCCTGGACTGAATCCGGTCTATGACCAGCGGCTTTATGCTCTCGATCTGGCGACGGGACAACGGAAGATCCAGCCCAGCGGAGTTGTAATCTCGACCGCTGCTTCGGTTACCCCCGCTTTCAGTCCGCTGTGGGGAAATCAGCGAGCTGCTTTGCTCCTCGAAAACGGCACGGTTTACATCGCCTTCGCATCGCACCACGATCTGGGCGATTATCATGGCTGGTTGCTGGGTTACGATGCCGCGACGATGCAGCAGACCTCTGCCTTTGATGACACACCAGGGGGGCAAGGGGGTGGCATTTGGCAAAGCGGGGGCGGCCCTTCGGCGGATTCGAATCACAATGCTTTTGTGATTACTGGAAACGGGACATTCGATGCGAACCGAGGAGGATCAGATTACGGGGACAGCTTCCTGCGGCTCAGTTCGACAAGTGGTCTGGCTGTGACGGACTATTTCACGCCTTGCGATCAGGCGGCGCTCGCCAGCGCAGACCAGTATCTCGGCTCGAGCGCTCCGCTCCTGCTACCGGATGGGATCGGCCCTCCATCGTACCCAAATCTGCTCCTCGGCGCCGCCATGAACGGCTCCATGTATCTCGTCGACCGGGAGGCCCTCGGCGGATACGACGGCGGGATCTGCCCGGACATTCCGCCGCGGCCTGTTCAGAAAGTACCCGTGGGTGACGGTCCGATTCTCAGCACGCCAGTGTATTGGAACAACGCCATCTATATCGCTGCGGGAAGCGGCAAGCTGAAAGCGTTTCCCATGACCGGGGGAGTCCTCCAGTCAACGCCCTCCTCGCAGTCGCCTGAAACATTGGGCTTGCAGGGCGCTACACCCGTCGTTTCCTCGAATGGCGCGAATAACGCCATCGTTTGGCTGATCGACACAAGCGGAGCGCAGGTTACCCCCTACACTCCCGCTATTATCAGGGCTTTTGATGCAACGAATCTTTCGAACGAACTCTACAACAGCGCAATGATGCCGACCCGTGATTCTGCCGGTCTTGCCGTGAAGTTCACGGTGCCCACCGAAGCTAACAGCAAAGTGTATGTCGGAACACAGACGGAACTCGACGTCTATGGCCTGCTGCATTAAGCAGGACCGCGCCCCCATACGATTTACCCCGGATTCTTAATTTAAATTATCCTTACGAACCTTCGGGCGTTCCTCGGCTGCGCAGAAGCGCGAAAGCAAGTCCATGTATAATGCCATCTGCCTTGGAAGGCAAAACGGGAATCTTGGCTAAAGAGTTGGAACTTTTCCAGTGGCTAGGCGGAAGTCTAAGTGGGCCGATTATGGTCCGCACCATACAGGAGACACATTATGCACATTTTCTCAAGAACAGCCGTCGCCGCCCTAGCGATGGCAATCATTGGCATCCCGGGCTTCGCACGTACACCCCAGCAGGGTCCGCCTCCGGTCCCACCGCAGGGGCCCGGTGACATGGGACCACACGGTCAGATGATGTGGCAAATGCAAACTGACGGGCCCCAGGGCCGAGGGGGCCGGATGGGTATGCGCGGTCGGGGTATGGGACCGCGGGAATTCGGGCTCGGGCGGCTTTTGAATGATCCCAACGTCCGTCAGCAGCTCGGCATCACTGCCGACCAAGCGGCGAAAATCAGGCAGCAGGAATCAGACTTCCGGAAGACAGAGATCCGCAACAGGGCCGATCTTGAAATCAAACGGATGGATTTGAATGACCTTCTCTCTGCCGACAAGCCAGACCGCTCTGCGATCAACAGCAAGCTGCAGGAAGTCAGCGCCGCACAGCTCGCATTGGAAAAATCCGCGATTGATTTCCGCCTGACCATGCGGGACGTGCTCACTCCAGCCCAGCGTCAAAAACTTCAGCAAATGATGAGGCAGCGGCGCCGGCCCATACCCATGCCCATGACTGGTGGTAATGTTGCTCCCCGTGGCCCGCTAGGAGGAGGACGTGGTGGGCGCGGAGCTGCGCCACCGCCGAATACATCGGGCCAAGCGCCGCCGAACCAGTAGGCAAACTAAATCGCGTCTGGCACATCCAACTCTGAACCGGCGAGACCAATGGCTCGCTTCACAGGTAGCTGTCTTTCAAGTCCTGACGGTTCGCATAATGCATGGGGAAGTTTTGCGGCTGCCCGTTTACTTCCCTTCGTACTTAGGCGCGCCGCCCCATGGGCTATTCCTTCGCAAACCCTCGCAGCGCGGCATCCTGCGGCACGGGTTGCTCCGGATTCGACCAGTCATAGAAACCTTTGCCGTTCTTTTTTCCATACCAGCCCGCCATCACCATGCGTTTCAGCAGCGGTGGAGACGCAAATCGCCTCTCCTTGAACTCGTCGAACATCACGTTCGTGATGTAGTACGTCGTATCCAGTCCGACGAAATCCAGCAGTGTAAACGGCCCCATGGGATAACCGCATCCCAGTTTCATCGCCACATCGATGTCGCCGATGGACCCCACGCCCTCTTCGTACGCGCGGACCGCGTCCAGCAAGTACGGTACCAGCAAACGGTTCACGACGAAGCCGGTCTTATCGCTGGTGCGCACCGGCACCTTTCCGAGCTTCTTGCCGAATTCATACACAGTTTCATATACGTCATCGGCCGTGACAATCGTGCGCACGACCTCAACCAATTTCATCAGCGGCACCGGATTGAAAAAGTGCAGGCCCACAAAGCGGTCCGGACGTTTCGTCGCGGTCATCGTTTCCGTGATGGATATCGACGAAGTATTGCTCGCAAAAATAGCGGCGGGCTTTACGATGGGGTCGAGCGACGCGTACATCTTGCGCTTCTCATCCAGGTTCTCAATGATGGCTTCGATGACGATATCGCAGTCTGCGAGGTCTTCCTTCCTCGTCGTGCCCTTCAGCCGCGCGAAGATATTATCCGCGGGCTCTTTCAGCGCGCCCTTTTCCGCGAATCTGCCCAAGGACTTCCGGATCCCGGCGAAACCTTTATCAATGAATTTCTGCTCGATTTCCAGAGCGGTAACGTCGAATCCGGCCATGGCGCAAACCTGGGCGATACCGGAGCCCATCAAGCCACAGCCCAGCACACCGACTTTCTTGATTTCCATCATGAGGACCTCTTCTTATTTGTGAATCACAAAGCGCAGCTTGCTCATCATAGCTCAAAATCCGCGGCTGCCTTCGACTCATTGGACGGCTCCTAATCCGCGGAGGCGCTGGCGGGGACTTCCTTCAGCAATGCTATGAGCGCGGTAGGATCGCTGACCGGCGGGCGGCACGTCATGCCCGCGCAGACCAGTGCCTGCGCGACATCGGCGCGAAGGTGCGGGAGTGTTTGGTCAAGCGCAGGCGCGAGCGCGTTGCCCGCAACCAGATTTTCCGGGGTGAGTCGCAGCACAGCCTTGCCGAATCGATAGACGGAATTCGCGGCCTGCTCGAGCGCCTCAGCCTGCGGATCGCCGCTGTTTCCGGTAATGACAACTTCGAACGGCTGGCGGGCGTGCAGCAGCGCGGCAAGGCCGTAACTCGCAGCGTGAATTCCGAACTGGGGCGCGATGCCCGCGAACGCTGCGAGTGTTGCTTCGGCATGCTCGCGGTAGCGTGCCTCTCCGGTATAGCAGAACAGGCGATCGAGCACGATCGCCGCGGACGAATTCGCGCCGGGCGTGGGCGAATCCTGCAGCGGCTTGCGGCGCACTTCGAGCCCTCCCAAGGGCGCCGCGCCTGAGGCGCGATCGAAGAATCCCCCGCCTTCGGCGTCAAAATACTCAGCGATGGCGAAATCGGCCGCGCGCCGGGCAGCATCGAAGTACCGCCGGTCGAGCGTCGCTTCGTAGGCATCGAGCAGCGCAGTGGCGGCGAAGATCTGATCGTCGAGCGATCCGTCAAGGCGCTCGCCCCCGATGCGATGTGCAAATCCCCGCGCGTCGCTCCACGCCTCTGCAAGAATCCGGTCGAGCGTCTTGAGCGCGAAACCCCGGCAACCCGCGCCCTGCGCTCCCCCCAGAACCGCCGACGCACCGAGATAGGCCGACGCAAACATGGCGTTCCAGGAAACATAGAACGTTGTATCCACGAAAGGCGTGGCGCGCGTCAGGCGCGCGGCTAGGAGCTTGCCTTTTGCTCGCGCCAGCGTCAGGCGGACGCTGGCCTCATCCATGCCGAGGGTCGCTGCCACCTCCCCGGGCTGCCGCGCAATCCAAAGCACGTTTTTTGCGGGATTGTGATGCATCTCGCCGTGCGCTTCGACGTCGTAGGTAAGTTCGATGACTCGCGCTTGCTCGGGCGCGAGCACGGCGCGGACTTCCTCGAGGGTCCATGTGAAGTAATCGCCGTCATCCTCAAGCGACTGATCGGCGTCCTGGCTCGCGTAGAAGCCGCCGCGTACCTGATCCGAGAGCACGGTGTTGGTCCACTCGATGATGCCCTCGGCGACTTCACGCAAGAATGGATTGCGGGTGACCTGATAGCCGTGGACAAAATTGCTCAACAGCTCCGAATTGTCATACGACATCTTCTCGAAATGCGGCACGCACCACCGCTCGTCCACCGAGTAGCGATGGAACCCGCCGGCAATCTGGTCGTACACCCCGCCGGAACCCATTTTCTCGAGCGTCGTCGCGGCAACTTCCAGCAACCGCTGGGCGGCGCCGGCTTGATACCGTTCGAGCAGCAGATCGATTGCCGCGGGATGCGGGAATTTCGGCGAACGGCCAAATCCTCCGTTGCGCGCGTCAAACAAATTCACGATGGACTCGACCTGATCATCCACTACGCGCGCATCGAGCTGTCCGCGAGCGCCCGCGAACGTCTCCGCTTTCGCCACGGCTTCGGCCAGGTGGGATGCGGCCTCCTCAACCTCGGCGCGCCGGTTGCGGTAACCAGCAGCGACCGCTTCAAGAATGCGGCGGAAACCTGGCCGCCCCATGGCGTCCTCGGGCGGGAAATACGTCCCGCCGAAAAATGGCCGTCCGTCCGGGAGAAGAAATCCAGTGAGCGGCCAGCCGCCCTGTCCTGAAATCGCGCTGATGGCAGCCTGATACCGCGCATCCACGTCCGGGCGCTCGTCGCGGTCCACTTTCACCGGGATGAAAAGCTGATTGATGACCGCGGCGAGCTGCGGATTCTCGTAGCTCTCGCGATCGATCACGTGACACCAGTGACACCAGACAGCGCCGATGTCGAGAAGGATCGGCTTGTCTTCGGCGCAGGCGCGGGCGAAGGCTTCCGCACCCCATTCATACCAAGCCACCGGCTGGTGCACGGCGGAACGCAGATAGGGACTCGCGGAATGGGTCAGGCGGCCCTCGGATTTTTCGTTCACGGCATTCCTTCCCGGACGCACAATTTGCGGCCGCGCAGTGCGCGCGGTCTTATTGGACCGTTTGTTTGGGGCCGGTATCGTCGGGGTCGATCGGCTTGCGTCCGGCAAAGCCTTCATCCTGGCGATGATAGAAGCGGATGCGGTCCTCTCCCAACCGCCAGCACAGATAGACCTCTTCGTTCTTGAGGATTGCGGGAAAATCCACAAGGCCCATGTCCAGGTCTTTCACCACGCAGCCGGTGGCCTGAATTCGCTCGAGCGCGTCCTTGATCTGCGCGACCAGGCGATTGTGGTCAAAGCGCAGGCGCGCGACGCTTTCATAATCAATCGTGATACCGCCCATGATCAGAATGCGGTTGGCCACTGCGCTGAGTTTTTCATCGAGGTCCGCCACCTTGCGGCGAACCTCCATCGCCTCGATCAAGAGTGGCTCGACTTCACGCCGCGCACGCTCCGCTTCCGTAAGACTGAAGAGTTTTGGTTCGTTTTCTTCGTTGCCCATCAGTTCCTGCTTGCTGAAGCACACAGACAAGACATTGTGCGCCCTCATCTAGCCTTATTCCTATAGATGCCGAACTCACGCTTCCAGTACCATTCTCGGTCATCGCGGCGCGGTTTTCCACCAAAGACGCCCAGAAATTCCATTTGGAACGATTCCTTCGCAAAACCAGGTCTTTCACGTCGTTCTCGCGCCATAGCCGAAGCGGATATGATAAAGTTTTGGCCCAATGCGCATCTTCGTTTTGGGAACCGGAGCTACCGGCGCCTACCTCGCACACCTGCTGGAACGCCAGGGACATCAGGTCACCTGTGGTGACCGCGACCTCGACCGGGCGAGGCGCTTTCTCGGCAAGAGAAGCACGATTCCGGTCATCCAGGTCAACGCGCGAAATTTGTGGGGAATTGTGCGTGCCGCCCGGGGCTCGCAGTTGCTGGTCAACGCCTCGACAGCGGTCTTTAACGAGATCGTCCTGCGGGCGGCATTGCGCATCCGCGCTCATTACCTGGACCTGGGCGCGCACCTGACGCGCAACCCGTTCAAGGCCGAGCAACTTCGCTTCGACGGCCGCTTTCAGGAAAAGCATCGCGCCGCTTTGATCACGGTCGGCGCCGCCCCGGGGCTGACGAATCTGCTGGTGGCGCGGGCGGCCGGAATGATGGACGCCGTCGATGCGGTTTACATTCGCCTCTACGAAAGCACCGAAAGCGATGACCCGGTTTCACAGTGGTCCGCGGAGGTTTCCTTCGATGAGGCCGTATCGCGGCCCCGCATCGTGCGCGACGGCCACTTCCGGTTCGGCAAGCGTTTTGGCGAACGGGAGAAATTTCGTTTCCCGCCACCGATTGGCGAGACCAGCGTCGTGTTGGCGGCGCAGGACGAAGTCGGCACCATCCCGCATTTTCTTGCCCTGAAGGAAATGGATGTGAAAATCGGCGGGAACGAAATCGACCGCCTGCGGCGCTGGTACCGGCAGGGAAAACTCACGCGGTCCCGGGGGCTGATCGCCGCGCGATTTCCCAAGACGCCGACTCCGCGGCAGGTGGCGCGCCTGATCCGCCGGGGCATTTTGCAGAATGCGAGGTTTGCGGCAGCCGTCGTGGTGCGCGGCATCAAGCAGGATCGTCCGATCGAGGTCCGGTGCGACGCCATTTTCCCGTCTCTCTACCAGATCCGCCAGCGCGGATTGTCGCTACCGCCGATCGCCTACGCCACGGCGCACGTGGCCGCGCTGTTCATCAAGCATTTCCCACGCGAATTGGCCGGTGTTTTTCCGCCGGGCGCAATCCCACTTGAAAACCGGCAGGCCATCCTCAAGGATTTGCGCTCGCGAGGCGTCCGCCTGATGATGAAAGTTACCCGGAAGAAAGCATCCGAGGACGAACATGAGTTCTAGTGTCGCGTCCCAGAAAGTCGGTGCAATTCTGGGGTTGTGGGTCAGCGCTTCAGCCCCTGAAGGTATCGCACAGTACTTGCACCAAGGTGTGGGACAGCACACTAGCAGCAACGGTTTATGCGGGCGTGTTCGCGGCGAAGCCGGTCGAGGTAAAACTGTTCTGCGGACACAATCTTCTCTGCATTGCAAGGTCCGCATGCGGCATGCTCGGCAGAACCGCGCATCGCGCGGCGAACATAATTCTCATAAGCGGCGTCGCCGGAAACTTGCCGCCACCACCACCAACAACTCCTGAAAATGCTCAACAATTTTTGCCGAACGCACCCGAATCTCCGCCTTTCCAACGCGGATGGCTTGTTCTCAAAAGTTTCGAGCTTGCAAACAGAGGCCACAGCGGATCAATCCCTCCTTTCGACAATTCTCCACCAAATACTCGCTTTACGCGCTAATCCTGGACAATTCGACCGGCGCCTCACTCAGAACGGCTTGCTTCTTTCCGGAAAAGTAGAGCCACCAATTCCGTCCAGATTCGACCAAGATCACCAAAACCACCGAGACAAACACAAGCGTGACCATGGCGTCCAACCGGTCATTAAAAATTAATCTCTGAGTTTCGGCAATTTTATCAACCGGGATACTTCCCGCCGCGATTTGGTCCGCGAGGTACCGGGCGTGGGCTAGAAACCCTAAAGACGGCTCAGAAGCCCAGATCTTTTGCGCGCTGGCCGTCATTGTGGCCGATACGAGCCACACAAGAGGAGCCAGCGTAACCAGGATATAGCGGCTCTTACCCATCTTGATGAGGATGGTCGTACAAACGCAAAGCGCAATCGCGGCAAGAAGTTGATTGGAAATTCCGAATAGAGGCCACAAACTGTTTATACCTCCCAACGGGTCCCTCACACCTTGGAAAAGAAAGTATCCCCAAGCCGTGACCATGATGGCGCTGCTCAGAATAATTCCCGGATACCAACCCGTCTTTCCCAGAGGCTTCCAAAATTGGCCCATCAAATCTTGGAGCAGGAACCTTCCGACTCGCGTTCCCGCATCCAGGATCGTGAGTATGAAAAGGGCCTCAAACATGATGGCGAAGTGATACCAGATTCCCATCGCGGCGCCGCCGAGCGACCCCGAAAAGATGTGCGCCATGCCCACCGCAAGCGACGGTGCGCCGCCGGTACGATTGAAGAGCGTGACCTCACCCACTTTCGCGGCAAGATCCGACATATCCTGCGCCGTGACCGGGAATCCCCAACCGGAAATGGTCGCTACTGCCTGCTGCGGGAGTCTCCCCACGATGCCTGCGGGACTGTTCACCGCGAAGTAGATGCCGGGCTTGAGCACGCAGGCGGCGATCATCGCCATTACAGCGACAAAGGACTCCATCAGCATGCTGCCGTAACCAACCATGCGCGCTTGGCTTTCTTTGCTCAGCATTTTTGGCGTAGTCCCGGAAGAAATCAGGGAATGGAAACCGGAGAGAGCACCACACGCAATCGTGATGAAACAGAAAGGAAAGATCTTGCCGGCAAAAATGGGACCTGTGCCGTCTATAAATCGCGTGAGGGGTGGCATCAGCATGGTCGGCCGAACGGCGAGGATCCCGATGGCCAGCAGTAGAATTGTCCCTAGCTTCACGAATGTGCTCAGGACACCGCGAGGCGCCAGAAGAAGCCAAACTGGGATTACCGAAGAGATAAATCCGTAGATGACCAGCATCCAGGCTAACCCGATGGCGCTATATGTGAAATAGGGCGCGAGGAGATGTGATTCGCCGATGTACCGTCCCCCCACGACGGACGCCATCACCAGGGCGAATCCGAGTAACGATGCTTCGATGGCGCGTCCGACCCGAAGGTAACGCATGTAAATACCCATCAGGAAAGCGATGGGTATTGTCATCGCGATGGTGAAGAATCCCCAGGGACTCGCCTTCAGCGCATTCACGACCACCAGGGCGACCACTGCGATCAAGATGGTCAGGATCGAGAGCACACCAAACAATGCCACAATGCCAGCAAGACCGCTGATTTCTTCCTTGGCCATTTGCCCGAGCGACTTGCCATCTCGGCGCACCGAGGAGAACAGCACAACGAAGTCCTGCACCGCACCGCCTAGCACCCCGCCGATGATGATCCAGAGCGTTCCCGGGAGATAGCCGAATTGGGCCGCCAGGATCGGACCGACCAACGGCCCGGGGCCCGCAATGGCCGAAAAGTGATGGCCGAACACGACCCACTTATTCGTGGGAACGAAATCCTGTCCGTCATCAAGCCGCTCGGCAGGCGTGGCGCGCTTATCGTCCAATTGCAGAACGCGATAAGAAAGGAACCGGCTATAAAACCGATAGCCAATAGCATAAATGCAGGCGGACGCAACCACCAGCCACACGGCATTGATCGGTTCGCCTCGCGCGATGGCAACGAAGCCTAACGCCCCCGCGCCGAGCACTGCCACCAGGAACCAGAATATTTTCCTTGCAAAGTTCATGTGCCCCTATCCTCGTGCACGTGAGTCATTATTGGCCACACATTCTATGTGCCCACTATCGCCCGGTCAATCCTGCTGCGCAGCCGGTTTCCACTGTCGCCCAAAAAAGAAACTGCCTCCGGCGAACCGGAGGCAGTCGGAAAATGTAAGAAGCCGGAGGCGAGCTAGTCTCTGGCGACCGGTTCGGCAACTTGAGACGTCGCAGGCTTCGCGGCGCCGTGGCCATTGCCGTTTCCGTTCGCGTTCCTGGTCGTCACCGGAGCGGTGGACGGAGTAGCCCTCTTGATGTCGGTGAGCGAGCCGATTTGCACGACTTCCGGCTGCGCCTGTTTCAGCACCAGTTCCTCGTAGATCTTGCGCACTCGCGCTTCTTCCTTGAGGAACTCGGCGCGGCGGCGTGCGCGATTCTCTTCAGCCGCGGTGATCGGTACATCGTGGTCCAAGCTGCGAACGCGGGCTGCATTCTCAGCATCAATCACGAGCGAGTGCGCGTAGGTATCAAGGTTCACGGCCTTGCCCTTGGCGTAGATCTCGTGCTTGCCGTGCTCCTTATACCACTGCGCGACGGTAGCATTCTTGTGCATGTTCTCGATGATTTTCCGCCAGCCGATGCCCGTGTTGTACGCGCAGAACGAGATTTCGCCCTCCTGGGTTCCGTACGGAATGATGCACATCTCGGTGCGGCGGAAATCATAGTTGAACAGGTCCTGGAACCACATGCCGGCGAGGAAGAGCATGTTCCACGGGTCCTCGGTACGGCGCTTCATCGTATCTTGAAAGGTGCGGTTCGGATTCGTGCGGCCGTATTTCGTATCGGAATTCTTCGAGACGGCCCAGGTCTTGTCGAATTTCTTCCACAAATCCTTTATCTTCAAGCTCGGCGGCGCCTGGAATGCGTCATAATTCTTCAGCAGGGCCAGAACCATCATGAAGGCGGAAAATCTTTTGCCGCGGGCGGCGTCCGTGATGGCCGTGACGTCCTTGACGAGCTGTGGAGCGTTGAGGAACCGCGAGATCGGCGCCCATTCCTTCGTATGCTTATTGACCATCAGCGCCGTGCCGACGCCACAGTTCGGATGGCAACCGCAGGAGAGTGCCCCCCACTGCGATTCGGGCCCGTGCACAAGGTCCGAGAAACCTGCGAAGGGTGAGATGAACGAAATCGGGAACCAATCGCGTGTCGGCTCGATCTTGCCCACCTGTTCGCTGACGTCTTTCGCAAGGTGCGAAAGTGTGTAGCGCTGGCGGATACGGCGCTCGGGCGTAATGTCCTCGTCACGGCCGGTGAAGGAAACCGGCTGGAACGAAACGAAGGAGATTTTCTTCGGGTTCTCCATGGCGAACTTCACGATCGGCCCGACCTGATCGTTGTTCATGTTGTTGACGATCGTCGTCACGAGGACAATTTCGACGCCCGCCTCGTGAAGGTTCTCGATGGCGCGCAGCTTTACGTCGAACAGGTTGCCCACCTGACGGTGGCTGTTCGCGTCGTTGCCGATGCCGTCAAACTGCAAGTACACGTAACGCAGCCCCGCATCGAACGCCTGCTTGCAGTAGTCCTTGCTCTTGGCGAACTCGATGCCGTTTGTTGCCGCCTGCACGCTGTTGTAGCCAACCTTCCGCGCGTAACGGATGGCGTCGAAAAATCGTGGGTGCATGGTCGGCTCACCGCCGGAGAACTGCACCGACATCTGGCGCCGCGGCTTGATCTTCAGCGCGTTGTCCAGGATTTCTTGGATCTCTTCCCAGGAAAGCTCGTGGACGTAACCGACCTGGTTGGCGTCCATAAAGCAGGGATCGCACATCATGTTGCAGCGGTTGGTGAGATCCACGGTGAGGACGGCGCCACGGCCGTAGCGGACCGTGCTCGATCCGTGCTTGTGCAGGTCTTCGTCGTTATGCGCGGGAATATCGCGCCCCGGGAAATTCTGCTCGATCCAGTTAAGGAACTTCGAGTCCACGGCCATCATGTCTTCATACTTGCCATGGATCGGGCATTCCTTGACCATCCAGATTTCGCCGTCACGCTCGATGATCTGGGCTTTGATTTCGCCGACTTTCTCATGCATCAGATCGCGCCAATCTTTCTTGCCCTCGAAAATGGCGTCGCGCGCTTCCTTGACGCAGCCCGGACACAATGAGTCTGTCTGCCGAGGCCAGCCGAGTGTGGGTTTGGACTTCTCCCACGACTTCTGCAGCGGTTTGTCGGACCATTTCGGAGTGAAAGCAGGGTTCGGATTGTACTTGTTGAAAGCTTGAATGGTGTTAAAGGTCACGGCTGCAGTCTTACAAAGAACGTAATCCAGCATTTTCCATGCGCGCGCGCCTAGATTTTGAGGCATTTTCACAATCCTCCACACGACAATTCAAACAAAACCACACTACTCGGAACCGAACGAGAGCCCTCGGTGATGAACCGGACCTTGATGCCCGATTAGCTACCAACGACGCCCCTGGACGTCCAGCTAAAGCTTTCCCAGCGTGTACTTTGCCCGTTATCCCGAGGGGCGTCCACAGGGATGTATCCAAAGGGGGTTATAGAGGTGTGAACGGCGTTTTTGCGCAGCTAACGGGAAGACGAATTTTTGCCGGCCAACCCTGGGAATGGGTAGAAATTCCCCGGTACTAGGGTACCTCGCACAATGGGGCTTTCTGCCTATAGTCACCGGCGGAGGGCAAGTCCAGAATGTACTCACTCAAGAAAATTAAATTCTGTTTGAGGAGGCGAAAGATCATGAATCGTTGGTGGTGTATGGACTGCCGTTCAGCCGTTGAATTGGACAAGCATGGCCGCTGTGGAAGTTGTGAGTCGGAAGCGGTGGATTCGATGGAGCGCTGCGGCAGCGTAACGAGACCGGCCTCGACGGTCCACACAACTGTAAGCAATGCCTCCTCATGCGCTTAAGCGACATAGGGACCTGCAATGTGCGTGCAAGGGTGGCTGAAAAGCCACTGGAAACAAAGGAGGTGATGCGAAGCCAAGCATAGCCTGCGGCCGTTCGAGACAACTGACGAAAAGGAGATAAATTCATGCAGACAAGACTACAAATCACCGGTTTGCTGGTCGTAGCCAGCCTGCTGTGGACTTCCCCAACGTCTGTGGCAAGTCAAATTGCCAAGGCACACAAGCCAGCCAAGAACTATAAATTGCGCTATGTCGGAACCGCGTCGTGGTATGGAAAGCAGCATCAAGGCCGGAAAATGGCCAACGGTCAGCGATTTGACCGCCACAAACTAACAGCAGCTAGCTGGTATTTCCCCCTCGGAACATCAATCCGGGTGGTTAACCTCAAAAATGGCGAATCCGTGCTCGTGACAATCACCGATCGTGGCCCAAATCTCCGCTTGCATCGCATCCTCGACCTGTCTGAAGCAGCAGCAGAGCGATTGGGCTATATTGCGCAGGGCCTGACGTCGGCATTCTTCTACCCCATGGCTTCATTTGACACAGTGTCAGTGGAACTCGATTCTCATCTGATCGAGCCTCGCTCCAACAATGCGCCCATGGAGTATGAGGCTAGAACCACGAATACTCCCATGTGAACGTTTTGCAGCCATTCCATGCCATTGGTGAATCTGGCGAGAGTGGAATGGCACTCCCTCACAGGTAAGTCAGTACGGGGCGAATGATATCCTCTGCCGGGGCGTCAGTCGACGTTTAGCGCAGGTGGAACCGACTCCGAGGTATGTTCCGGATCATGGTAAATCGTATCGGTCCCGATCTTGTCCGGCCGACAAGAGTGAAAGAACAATCAAATACTCCCTAGACCGGTTGGCAATGTCTTGATACTGTGCGGTTGCCACATGGCGGCCGGAACAATTTAAGTGAGGAGTTATATCGAATGATTGTCGACATTTATACGCACTTCATGCCCCCGCAAGTGTTGAAATCCATAGAGAGCCTAGGGGGGCGCTCCGGAATGGTGAAACGGATGGCGGCCGTCCGTGAACTGCATGACCTCGACGCCAGGCTCCGTGCGATGGACGCACTCGGCGACTACCGGCAAATTATCTCTCTTTCCAACCTGTCCATCGAGACGATCACCACTCCGGCTCAGGGCCGCGACCTCGCGCGAGTTTCGAACGACGCCATGGCCGACATGGTGCGCCGCCATCCGGACCGATTCCCTGCTTTCGTCGCCGCGTTGCCTCTTCACGACATGGATTCGAACCTGGAGGAATTGAAGCGCGCTATCGAGACGCTTGGCGCTTGCGGAATTCAGATTTTCACCAATGTGAATGGCCGGCCGCTGGACAATCCTCAATTCGAACCGCTTTTCGCGGCGATGGAACAGCATGATCTTCCAATCTGGCTGCATCCTGCGCGCACCGCGGCCATGACGGACTATCCAGCCGAACAGCAATCAAGGTTTGAAATGTGGTGGTGTTTCGGCTGGCCGTACGAGACGTCGGTGGCAATGTCGCGCCTCGTACTCTCCGGACTATTCGACCGTCATCCGAAACTCAAGATCATCACGCACCACCTGGGCGGAATGATTCCCTACTTCGATAAACGGATTGAGGATGGCATGGCCTTGTTGGGTACCCGCACGCAGAGCGAGGACTACTCCGGCATCATACCTTCGCTGAAGCGGCCGCTCATCGACTACTTCCATATGTTCTATGGCGATACGGCGCTATTCGGGGCATCGCGGGGTCTGGCGTGTGGCCTCGATTTTTTTGGCGCGGACCATGTCGTCTTCGCCTCCGACGCGCCGTTTGGGCCCGTCGCCTCCACTCGCGATGCCGTCTCCCATCTCGACCTGGAGAAAACGCAACTCGACGCAATTTTTCACCGCAACGCGGAGAAGCTAATCAACAGGGGTATCGCGTGAGTATTTTCGGTCTCAATCCCAAGGCAGGCCGACGTAGTTCTCAGCGAGCGAGGTCATTGCAGCGCGTGAGCCGGTCAAGTAATCGAGTTCCGCAATCTGGCGGCGCTGGTCGAATGGGCTGTCGGTATCGAATCGGTGGAGCATGGACGTCATCCACCAGGAAAAGCGCTGCGCCTTCCAGACGCGCCGCAAGCAGGTTTGCGAATACTGTTCGAGCAGGCGTGTTCTGCCTGAGGAGTAGAAGTCAGCGAACGCCTGCGCCAGCATGCGGACGTCCGCCACGGCGAGATTGAGCCCCTTGGCGCCGGTTGCTGGAACGATGTGTGCCGCATCACCGGCTAAGTAAAGTCTGCCGTATTGCATCGGTTCGACGACGAAACTCCGCATCCCGGTAATGCCCTTCTGGATCACAGGCCCTTCGGTGAGCTTCCACCCTCCATCGGTTGCGAACCTCGTATGGAGTTCCTGCCAGATTCTGTCGTCGGGCCAGTTGTTGATGTTCTCATCGGGAGCTACCTGGATATATAGCCGGCTGATCTTCGGGGAACGCATGCTGAGCAAGGCGAAACCGCGCTCGTGGTACGCGTAGATCAATTCGTCTGATGAGGGTGGCGCCTGAGCGAGTATGCCGAGCCACGCGAACGGATACGTCCGGTCGAACGCGGTGAGCGCGCTTGCGGGGATGCTCGGCCGGCACACTCCGTGGAAGCCATCGCATCCGGCAATGAAGTCGCAGGTCAGTTCATGGTGATTGCCATCTGATTGGAAGCGAATCGTAGGCGTCGAGCCGCCAAATCCCTGCACGCTTACATTACCGGCTTCGAAGACAATCCGGCCTCCGGCAGCGAGCCGAGCGCTCACCAAATCCTTGACGACCTCATGCTGGGCGTAGATCGTGATCGCCTTGCCTCCGGTGAGCTCGTACATGTTGATTCGGTGGCCGCGCCGGTTGAATCGTAGCTCGATCCCGTGATGGATGAGCCCTTCCCGCTTCAGGCGCTCCCCGACGCCCGATTCGGTCAGTATATCCACAGTGCCTTGCTCCAGCACGCCTGCCCGGATGCGCTCTTCGATGTGTTTTCTGCTGCGAGCTTCGATAATGACGGATTCGATTCCTTGCAAGTGGAGGAGATGCGAGAGCAGCAGTCCTGCCGGCCCCGCTCCGACAATTCCGACCTGAGTGCGCAAGGTTTTACCTATCGGCTGCTTCTGATGGCATGAAGATCGGCTAGAGTTTAGACACATGAAGCGGCGCTTGTCCACAACGCGCAACGGTGCTTCACGAAAGTGCAATTGGGATGGACAGGAACGCGGGCCTTACTCGTTCGCGACAGGGCGAAGAACGGCCACGGCGAAGTGCGCGAGAAGAGGTGCGCCTTCGTCAAGCTGCAGCCAGCGCACCACGCAGTGCTCTTTCAGATACTTCCCGACGCGCGCTTCGTTGATGCCGAGATGATCGGCGAGTTTTTCTTTCAGGTTGGCGCCTTCGCGGCTGCTGCGCCCGCTGCGAAGCAGATTCCCAATACCGACGCGCAATGTCTGGCAGGCTTCGATGTAGTAGTAGCAGGTCTGGTCCGTATCGGTGATGAGGAAAACGCCAGGGCCAGCCGGTGCGTCCTCTGGCTGATCCACCGGGTACAACGGACAGGCCAGCAGGCGGCGAAGCTGGGATTCGAGCCGCGTCATGCGCGAGGAAAGCGCCGGATCGCCCGCGCGCGTACGCATCTGAAGCGACGAACCAGCCGTTGCTGGTTCAAAAGCACTGACGGGTTCTGGTTCGCGCGGCTGGCGTTCCGCAAGTTCTTCGGAAACATAGGGATGGACAATGGGCTCTGAGCGCGGCTCTGTCGCGCGTTCGAACGACGGCAGCGAGATTGGAACCGGAGTAGGCGTCGCGGCAACCGGAGCGCCCGTGCGCTGCCCCTTATTGCGGCCGCGCCCGCCTCGGCGCCCTCGGCGTTTGCGGCGGTGGCCCGGCGGGACGGCCCCGGCAGCCTGCGCCGGTGCTGCCCCTGCGGCCGGTTGTTCGAAAACGGATTCCTGCTGGCCCCCATCCGGCTCGACAGGTGTTTCGGAAACTTGTTCGCCAGTAATTTCTGTGATGACTGGCTCCAATGGGGTAACAGGCTCCGCGCGGGTTTCGCTCACGGGGGCGGCGGCAGGCGCAACGGGGATCGGCGCGCCCAGGCGCGTAAGAGCTTCTTCGGCTTTCTGTTTCCATTGCGCACGGCGGAAGCGCTCGGCGGCCGCGGTGTACCAGCGGGCCGCTTCGGAGTTCGCGCCGGATTTCTCGTGGATCTGGGCGAGTTCAAACGCAACCATCGCGTCGCGGGTGCGTTCATACAACGCCGCGAGTTGCCCTGGGGGATCCGCGCTGGTTCGCGCCTTGCGGATGCGCGCCTGAATCTGTCGCCAATCGCTCACTAGCCGATATTGTATCAGCCGCACGCACGCGGGGCCAGCAATACACGCACAAAATTTCTGATACGTTCCGGCTGGTTGCCGGACACCGGGCCGCGCGCTATGATCGCGGCTTGCCACTCTCACCTGCCACACTGAGCGATGTCGCGCGCCTGGCCGCGTACACGATTTTTCTCGCCAGCTATCTGGTATTTGCGCTGGGCAAATTTCCGGGAATGAAAATCGATCGCCCGGGTGCGGCCATCATTGGCGCCGTGCTGATGGTGGTGTTCCGCGCGGTGCGGCCTGTTGACGCGCTGCATTTCATCGATTTCGGCACGATTGTGCTGCTGTTTTCGATGATGCTCCTGGTCGCCTATCTGCACCTGGCAGGATTCTTTGACTGGGTGACCGAAATTGTGGTCGCGCGAATCCGGCCGCGGCATCTGCTGCCCACGGTAATTTTTCTGAGCGGCGTTCTCTCCGCCTTTTTCGTAAACGACATCATTTGCCTAGTCATGGTGCCGTTTGCATTGAAAGCGGCGCGCCGCTTGGGCTTGAAGCCTGTGCCGCATCTGCTCGCCGTCGCCACCGCATCGAACATTGGCAGCGTCGCAACAATGACGGGAAATCCGCAAAACATGCTCATCGGATCGTTCTCCGCCATTCGCTACAGCGAATTCTTGTCGTACCTGGGGCCCGTCGCACTCGCCGGACTGTTGCTCGATTGGCTGGTGTTGTGGCTGCTCTGCACGCGGCGTGAAACGCCCGCAGCGCAGATAGCCGTGCTCGACGAACCGGTTCCGATGGAGCACCGCCGATTGATTAAACCCGGCGTAGTTATTCTGTTTGTCCTTGCGGGATTCCTTGCGGGGCTGCCTCCCGCACTGGTGGCGGCGGTCGGTGCGGCCAGCATGTTAATCACACGAACGCGCGAGCCGCGCCGGGTATATGACGAGGTGGACTGGGGGCTGCTCGTGTTCTTCGTTGGCCTGTTTCTCATTGTCGGCGGCGCAGAAAATGTTGGTTTGACCGAACGGCTCCTGGAAATTAGCGAACGGTTGAGCCTGCAGAACTGGGCAGTGTTTACCGTAGCCACAGCGGCGCTGAGCAATCTAGTGAGCAACGTTCCGGCAGTCATGCTGCTGAAATCGCTGGTGCCAGGTTTCGCAAATCCTCATCAGGGGTGGTTAGTTCTGGCAATGGCAAGCACACTCGCAGGTAATCTGACGATTACGGGGTCGGTGGCGAACATCATCGTTGTGGAACGCGCCCGGCCCGAGGCGGAGATCACCTTCGGACAATACTTGCGAGTAGGCGTGCCCATTACCGTGTTAACGCTCGCATTCGGCTGGTTCTGGCTCGTTTGGGTCCGCGGAGCTGCTTAATCGCGTAGTTTCGATGGAGGACTCCTCAAGACCATTTGGCCGTGCATTCCTCCATCGTTCGTCCTCCGAGCTCGCGTTCTGCGCGCGCCTGCGGCAGAATCAACGCATAATGAATGCCGATCGCACCGCGCGGGTCATCAAGATCTCACACACGCTAGGGTTTGATCTATGCGGCATCGCACCGGCGGCAGCATTCCCCGAACGTGCGCATCTCGAAGAGTGGCTTGCTCGCGGCCATGCAGGCGAAATGCGTTATCTCCACGACGCGCGGCGCCATTCCCCTTCGATGGTCATGGAAGGCGCGCGCAGCGTCATTGTTTGCGCGCTCAATTACAACACTTCGCTTCTCCGCTCGACCGAGGCGCCGGGGAAAATTGCCTCCCAAGCAGGCCCGCGGGGGTGGATTTCGCGCTATGCCTGGGGCGACGACTATCACAATGTGCTTGGCGAAAAACTCGAAGCGCTGGTGGAGGCTCTGCGCCGGGGAATTCCCGAGCCCTTCGAAGCGCGGGCCTATGTGGACACCGGGCCTATCATCGAGCGCGTGGCAGCAAAATACGCCGGACTCGGCTGGCTTGCGAAGAACACTTGTCTGATTCACGAAGAATTAGGCTCGTGGCTCTTCCTCGGCGTGATCGTAACAACGCTCGATCTGGCGGCGTCGCTCGGCCCGGCCGAGGCCCCGGTGCCGGATCTGTGCGGAAACTGCCGTCTGTGCATCGAAGCGTGTCCGACCGCCGCGATCGTGGAGCCCTACGTTCTCGACGCGCGGCGCTGCATCTCCTACCTGACGATTGAGTTGCGTGGCACGATTCCGCTTGAATTCCGCGAGCCGATGGGACGGCACGTCTTCGGGTGCGATATCTGCCAGGATGTTTGTCCCTGGAATCACCGGGCGCCGGTGACGGCGTCACCAAATTTCGAACCCCGCCGGCGCGGGCCGATTTGCCTTTTCTCGCCGGACCTGGAACGGCTGATCTCACTGACCGAAGAAGAATTTCGTGAAGTGTTTCGCGGCAGTCCTGTAAAGCGAACGAAGTGGCGAGGGCTTGTGCGGAATGCGTGCGTCGCGCTCGGAAACTCGGGACTGCGCCCAGGCGAGCCGCGCCACGAAGAAATCTGCGCGCGGCTCGCACAACTGGCCGCCTCAGAAGATGCTCTCATTGCGGAGCATGCGCGATGGGCGCTCGATCGGCTGGGGGGCCGCGATAAGAAAATAGGAAGCACCTGTGGAGGCTCCGTTATCATCTAAGGTAAAATAAGGAGGTATTTATGCCACAACAGGCTGCTAGACCACAAAAGGAGGGTCCCTTGGCCCACGTTCTTCCCCCGCTTCCGTACGCGTTCGATGCGTTGGAGCCCTATATCGACAAGCAGACCATGGAAATTCACCATGGCAAACACCACAACGCTTACGTCACCAACCTGAACAAGGCGCTCGAAGGCCAAACCAATCTTCAATCTCTATCGCTCGATCAATTACTTTCGGGTCTTGACCGCGTTCCGGAAAATATCCGCACCGCCGTGCGGAACAACGGCGGCGGTCACTGGAACCACTCGATGTTCTGGAAGATCATGAAGAAGAGCGGAGGTGGCGAACCCACAGGCGCGCTGGCCGACGCGATCAAGTCGGCGTTCGGTTCATTCGCCGACTTCAAAACTAAATTCGCGCAGGCTGCAGCGGGCCGATTCGGCTCGGGCTGGGCTTGGCTAATCCTCAAGGATGGCAAGCTGGTCATCGATTCCACGCCAAACCAGGACAATCCGCTGATGTCCGGCGGAAAAGCCGTGATGGGCCTGGACGTATGGGAGCACGCTTACTATCTAAAATACCAGAACCGCCGGCCGGATTACATCGAGGCCTGGTGGAACGTGGTGAACTGGGAAGAAATCGCGAACAACTACGCTGCAGCGAAAAAATAAATGAATGTGGCGCACAGGCTTCCGCCTGTGCCATTTGAGCCACTTAGAAACGCGACGGCCCGTCCGGAAATTGATCTGGACGGGCCGTTTTCACTTTGCGACTCTCCATCTGGGTTCATGTGGCGAAACGCTCGCGCGGAAATATCGAGAAAACATGATCTCGTGTGCGAGGAACCTCCGCCGCAGGAGGAGCCGGGACCGGCGTAGAGGCATTCTGGACCTTGCCGTCCCGAACTCGAACCGGAAAACCAAACAGGGTATGCTGCGGAATTTGCCCCGCTGGGGCGCCTGTTGGCACTTGACCGAAAAACACTTCCCCTCTTAGCGCCACGCGATCCGTCACGCCAAATTTTGCCAGGAGGGAAGATACATGAAACTTCACAGTGCGCTCTGACACGTTGAGTTTTGCGGCGATTTCTTTATTGGCGAGATTTTGGAGCACGCCGGTCAACACATCTTGCTCGCGGCGGCTGATCTTCACATTGCCGCCGATGGCGCGTCCCGCAGCAAGAAGCTCCTCGGCCCGTTCGGCCGCGGCATGAAGCAACGGCGCTCGCGTGATGACCAAAACCTCGAAGTCTTCCGGCGCCTGGCCACGCACCAGGCAGTGCATCGCCAGCAAGCTTGCAACTTGTTCGACCGGCAGGCCGCCATCTGGATCAGCGTCCACGCGAAATCGCACAGCGCCGGAAGACCGCTCGTATAGGACAAAACCGACGGGACGAATGGGGCATCGCCTGGCGATGCCAGAAAAAGAGACATCTTTCTGCGACTGCCCCGAGAACGACTGGTTTACTTGGCAAATCAAATTAGCCTCACTGTTTTTTCAGTCCCGGGCAGGGGCCGGACGAATTTGTGTGACGATCAAAGATATTCTGTGCCGCGGGTACGCGCCTTGATTGCATCAATATCCAAAGGGGCCAAGACACGCCAGCAGGAAAGGGACTGCCTCTGAGAAAGAAAGAACACTGCCAAACACATGCTTCGCACGTCTTGCTGTGAGCAAACGAATTGCCACAACCAATTAGTTCTATTGCGCACGTTTTCAAGAAGTTGTGCGCTGACGCACGAAGCAGAGCGCTTTGGAGAAAGGTAGAGATTGCCCTCTCCGAGGAAAAATTCCACTCCCTGGCTTGCATGAACTCCTCTCGCGATTCTCTTCGTCTGGCATAGAATGTCCTCATGGCAATCGTTGCAGCGAACGTTGAGGAGGATACATGATGTTATTGATGCCGAACCTGGCGTGGTCGATTTGGTCCACACTCTGGAAACTCAATGTGACGTTCCCTGCGGGCTCCGGGAACATCGAGGAGATTGTGCTGCGATGGATCCACATCGTTGCGGGAATCCTTTGGATTGGTTTCCTGAGTTTCTTCATCCTGGCTGGCATGCCGATGCTGAAATCGCTCGATCCGGCGATCCGCGCAAAGGTTTTTCCGGAAATGGCGTCGCGGGGGCTGTGGTGGCTCCGTTGGAGCGCCATGGTGACTTGGCTCGCGGGATTTCGCTACTTTATGATCCTGGCGAAGGCCGATGCGGCCAGTGCTGGACGACCTCACGCGTGGATCGGATGGATCGGGATCTGGTTCGGCTGCTGGCTGGCTGCTTTTGCCATTGAGATGGCTCTGATTCGAGCCGGAAACGGAGCGCTGGGCAATAAGTTCGTGACGGGCGCGCTCGTGCTCTTTGTAATGACGGCGACCTCATGGCTGGTCGTATCGCTATTGGCGCAGCCGGGTGTGGGCAATCGCACGCTCTCGATTGCGATTGGCGGCGGGCTGGGAACCATCCTGTTCTTCAATATATGGGGCATCGCCTGGCGATGCCAGAAGCGGCTGATCGCATGGACTCGCGCTTCGGTCGAACAAGGAACCCCCATGCCACCCGAAGCGGTGAAGTTAGGGTACATGGCCACGCTCACCATGCAGATTAGTTTCTGGCTGACTTTCCCTATGTTGTTCTTCATGGCTGCGTCGGCGCATTTTCCGTTTCTTTCCGGTGGATAGAGCACAATCGCGGTTCTGATTTTCCCCGTCAGCGCGTGAGGATGCGCGTTTGTCCGGGCGAAAGAAGCTGGTAGCGGATGCCGCGCCACCGGATCTGGCGGGTGAACAGCGCGACCACCGTATTCCACAACGACAAGAACGGCACGACTGCGGCCAGCAGCGTCCAGATCCAACCGTCGGCCAGCAGCTTCGACTTCCAGTCAGGAAGTAACTCCATCACGGCCGTGAGGCGAAGAACCCCGCGCGCCATGGAAAACAGCGGCGGCAGCAGCGCAAGCAGCAGCAAGTGGATCGCTGGGGCGCCCGCAATCAGGTCGGTGAAATATAGTCCGAGCCCGATCAATATGGCGCCACAGTACAGCAGGTGCGCCAGGCCGCCCAGCGCCCAGAGTCTCGGCTCGTAAACGCGCGCCATGATGATTTGCCGGTTGGTGAATTCGAGCAATCCTCCGGCGTCGCAGTCGAGAATGGTAGGCACAAGACACTCCGGGGCAAACAGAATCGGCGCACTCGCGCGGCGCAACGCATGTGTGAGCGATAAGTCATCGCTGACCGACCCGTTCCAGGATTCGTAAGCGCCGATTTGCTCGAAACGTTCGCGGCGGATGGCCGTGCCGCCGTCCCAGCAGAAGTTGTGATGGTGCTCGCCGAGGTACGTCGCGACAGGCGCATTCCATGCGGAAGCGAGCGCACTCCAGAGACCGCCTCGCTGTTGGAAAAACCATCGAATCGTCGTAACTGCGCCGAGATTGGCATCGGCCAGAGGAGCCACCATCCGTGCCAGCCAGTGGCGTCCCAGGCGCCCATCCGAACCGGCAAACACATAAACGTCGAACCCTTCGGCGGCCTGCTGCACGGCCGCCCGTAGGTTGTTCACTTTTTCGCCGCATCCATCCGGGCGCCCGGCGATGATGATGTGAACCCGGCGCTTGCTCGAAGCCGCGAGCCGATCGAGAATCTTGCGAGCCGGGTCTTCGCCGCTTGCCATGGCAAAGAAAATCTCGTAGTC
Organism: Terriglobia bacterium; assembly: GCA_020073705.1. Lineage (GTDB taxonomy): Bacteria > Acidobacteriota > Terriglobia > Acidiferrales > UBA7541 > Palsa-360. The sequence goes on along the minus strand of JAIQES010000004.1, from coordinate 28,728 downwards.
GGGATAATCAAACCCTGCGAGCAACGCAAGATTTTGCTCGAGCCCGGGCTCGATACCTTTGACCGGACAAATTACCGCGGCGCGCGGGGCGTAGAACCCGGAGTGACTCCCGATCCGGCGCTGCGCCATGTGAAGCCAGCGCAGCCCGTCCCAGAGATTGTGCAATCCCTGCAGGACTTGCTCGAGGACAAGGAAGTAGAACAGTGTGAGCATGGCTCGCGTCGGCCCGCTATCTGCAGGCCGGAGCATACCAGATAACTTTAATCGTGCGGGAGGGCGATGTTACAGCTAGAATTGCTGCGTATTCAATTCATACACAAGGAAAAGAGCCATGCCCGTCCCCGTAGAATCCATGATGGTGACGACATCCACGGAACTTCCCGGCTATCGCATCGTGCGCAACTTCGGTATCGTGCGCGGCATCATCGTCCGCTCGCGGAGCTTGCTGGGTTTGATCGGGGCGGGACTCCAGACGATCATCGGAGGGAACATCACGCTGCTGACCGAGCTGTGTGAAAAGACGCGCGAGGATGCGTACGAGTTGATGTTACAGCACGCCGCTGAACATGGCGCCAACGCTGTCGTAGCCATGCGCTATGACGCCACGGAAGTCATGCAAGGGGTCACCGAAGTGCTGGCGTACGGAACCGCAGTGCAAGTCGAGCGGATCTCCTAGCGTCCGGGCCGGTTTTCTCGCAAGGTTCAAGACTACGCGCTGCCGGAACGTAGCGTCTGTCTGAGAAGCTTCTGTGCAAGGCGCCCTATGTCCCCGTAGAATTTTCTCGCGGCGCGGCGCGCCTGGTCGAGCATCGAGGGATCGAGCAACAGCGCGACGCGTCCGACAAAGGGAGGTTCTTCCGCTTGCACTTTTCCCCGCTTGCGCGTGTCCGCCGCCTTAGCCTGCCGCATCGCGCATTCGGAATATAACAGAAGGTCGCGCCGGAACTGGCGCCGATCCTCTCCGTCCCAATGCCAAGCACGTCCTAGAGCGGCCATCAGTTCACGGGAAAACGCATCCATGGCTTCCTTTTCTTCCGTGCGGAGAGCGGCGCGCTGCTTCTTGCCGAAGAATCGCGGCAGGTTCTGCCGCACTTCATGAATCATCGCAAGCATGGCTTCGCGGCCAATCGTTTCCGCCAGCTCACGGTCGCGCGATGGCCCGCCCAGAATTCCGCGGCGGCCATATTCGGACACATAGGCGGCGACAAAGCCACCCACCACGCGTTCCCGGTCGAGCGCCGCGAGCAGGCTGTTCGCCAGCGCGCTGCCGTACGACGGAAATAGTTTGCGTGCCATCGGAGAGTTTTAATCACTACGCGAACGCGCGCCATCGCGCAACAGGAATTTGCGCCGGCATATGAAAAAAGGCCTGGCTCGCATTTGCGAGACAGGCCTTTTTCATTCAGTTTGTAGGGATCAGTGTATTGGCGGGGGACCCGGTCGTCCAGGTGCAACCGGTGGCAGTTGCTCCGTCTTTAGACCCACTGCGCCCGGCGCGGGCTTAGAGAGCGCGAACTCGAGCGCTTGGTCCACGGTGCTGACATAGTGGATCTCCATCCCCTCGAGCACGTGCGGCTGCAGGTCCTCGGTGACGTTCGGCTCGTTCTCCGCGGGCAAGATCACCTCGCGGATCCCGGCACGTTTTGCGCCCAGGACCTTTTCTTTGATCCCTCCGACCGGCAGCACCACGCCGGTGAGGGAAAGTTCCCCAGTCATGGCCACGCGCGGGCGGACCGGCCGGCCAGAGAGCAGGCTCACCAGCGCGGTAACCATTGCGACGCCCGCCGAAGGACCGTCCTTCGGCACCGCGCCCGACGGCACGTGGATGTGAATGTCCTGCTTCCGGAAGAAGTCGGGGTCGATGTCGTAGCGTTCGGCATTGGCTCGCACCCAAGTGAGCGCTGCAGTCATCGACTCCTGCATGACCTCACCCAGATGTCCGGTCATGGTGAACTGCTTACCGCCCCGCATGCGGCTGGCCTCGATAAAGACGATGTCTCCGCCCACGGGCGTCCAGACCAGCCCAACCGAAACGCCGGGCTTCTTGACGCGCTCTTCGACTTCTCTTTCAGCTCGATATTTCGGTACGCCGAGCGCTCCGTGCACCACATCCGGCGTGACGACGAGCTTGTCCGTCTTGCCCTCGGCAATGCGCCGCGCTTGCTTCCGGATCAGCGTGGCGATTTCCCGTTCGAGATTCCGGACGCCGGCTTCCCGCGTGTAGCTGTGGATGATCTCGCGCAGGCCGTCATCAGTGAACGCAATCTGCTCGCCCACCTTCAAGCCGTGTGCGGATGCCTGTTTCGGCACCAGGTACTTGTTCGCGATATGGATTTTCTCGATTTCCGTGTAGCCGGCCAGCTCGATGATCTCCATCCGGTCGCGCAGGGGCTCGGGGACCGGATCGATCAAGTTCGCCGTGGCGATGAACAGCACTTTCGATAAGTCGAACGGCACATCGAGATAGTGGTCACGGAACGCTGCATTTTGCTCCGGATCCAGCACTTCCATTAATGCCGCCGAAGGGTCGCCGCGGAAATCTCGCCCCAGCTTATCCACTTCATCCAGCATGAAGACCGGGTCGTTGGTCTCGCCCCGGCGAATGCCCTGGATGATCTGCCCGGGCAGGGCGCCAATGTACGTCCGACGGTGGCCGCGGATCTCAGCCTCGTCGTGCATCCCACCCAGCGAGATGCGCACGAATTTGCGGCCAAGCGCCCGCGCAATCGATTTCCCGAGCGAAGTCTTCCCCACCCCTGGCGGCCCGAGGAAGCACAGGATCGGTCCCTTCATGCCGGGCTGGAGTTTCTTCACCGCCAGATAATCGAGAATGCGCTCTTTCACCTTTTCGAGATCGTAGTGATCCTCGTCGAGAATGGCCTGCCCCTTGGCAATGTCAATCTCCTCCGTTCCCGAGGATTTTGTCCACGGCAGAGAGATCATCCATTCCAGATACGTCCGCGCAACCATGTATTCGGCGGAAGCTGGAGTCATTTTCGACAGCCGCTTCAGCTCGCGCTCGCATTCCTTGAGCGCCTCCGCGGACATCCCGGACTTCTCGAGTTTCTCGCGCAGCTCATCGATTTCCGCCTGGCCGTCTTCGGATTCGCCAAGCTCCTTGTGGATCGCCTTGAGTTGTTCGCGCAGCAGATACTCCCGCTGGCTCTGGCTGACCTGCTCCTGCACCTGTTCCTGGATCTTATTGCGCAGCTCCAGGACTTCGAGTTCCTTCGAGAGCTCGCGGATCAGCGCCTCAAGTCGCCGCCGCACGTCGGCTGTCTCGAGCAGCTCCTGCCGAAGCAGCGTCGAAAGGGACGGCAAATTTGCCGCGATGAAATCGGCCAAATGCACCGGATTGTCAATGTTTAGTGCTGCGGTCTGCAAATCGTCTGAAAGTTGCGGCGAACGCGCCACGACATCGCGGAACAGGTCCCGCGCGTTGCGTTCGAGCGCCATCAACTCGGAATCCTGCGGTCCGACAATATCCGGCTGGATTTCTACACGGGCGGTGAGAAAAGGCCGGAAGCTCAATAGCTCAATAATGTGTATGCGCTGCAAGCCCTCCATGAACACGACCACATTGCCATTCGGCATCTTTACCAGTTTGTGGATCTTCGCCACGGTCCCGACAGTGTGCAAGTCCGCTGCTGCCGGCTCCTCGACACGAGGATCGAGTTGCGCCACAATTCCCAAAAGCTTTTCTTCGCCGTGCAAGGAATTAAGCAGCGCGAGCGAACCCTCGCGCCCGACCGTGAGCGGCTGTACGCCGCCGGGGAACAGCACAACCTCCCGGACGGGAAGAATCGGCAGTTCATTCGGAATCGGAATCGGCTTGTCAGTCATTTAAATCCCCCCTCGGGTCACTCTAACTCGTCCGCAAATTGCCGGACAATCATTTAGATGCAGAAGCGTAGGGAAAGGTATCACAGAAATACATAATGATTAGCAAGAAACTTTAGCGTATGCCACTAAAGAGTAAGGCAGCCTTGATGCAAGCAACAAATTAAATTTAACACTATGAAAATAAAGGTCTTAATAACCATGCAAGAAAACGCGGCCTTCGCCACCATTCAAGACCCGTCCGCACTTTCAGATTCTACCGGCAAACCTGACGCTTGCATGACTTCTTATTCCCGTGGCCTTCTTTCCCTTTGTTTAGATGTGCTGAAAGCAGGCGCCTGCGGGCACAACGGACGATGCCTTTAAGATTGGCAGATTGAGCGTGCGAATTGGAGCGCACTCTCCCGGTCGGAAAACCGGCCATCCAGTTGAGCCTCTTCCACGGCGAGCAGGATTTCCTTATATCTTGGCCCAGGCAGAATGCCCATTCCTTTCAGGTCATCGCCTGTCACCAATCTCGGGGGCCGCACCTGCTCAGGCGGCGTCTCGGCCAGAAACCGCTGAACGAAGTCATAAGCCTCAAGGCTCCCGTGGCTTGCGAGGCAATCCAGACGATGCAGTTCGAGGTGTTCGTCGAACCGGGGCAGGCGGACAAACCGCTTGAGCGTCGCCTGGCGCATCTGACGGACGTCTTTGAAGCGCAGGTGATTTGCGACCAGCGCTTCGATCTGGTTGATATCGTCGTTTGAGAAGCGAAGCGCGTGGCAAATGCCTTCGGCCATTCGCGCGCCCACTTCGACGTGACCATCAAAACGGATGCGGCTGCCCGGCCCCGTGGGCGGAGCGAAGGTCGGGGGCTTGCCCACATCATGCAGAAGCACGCCCCAGGCCAGCGTCGGAGAGCAATTTGCCAGGAGCTTCTCCAGCATCATGCGCGTGTGAATCCAAACATCTCCTTCGGGATGATACTGGGGCGGCTGTTCGACACCCTTCATGCGCGCCACGTCAGGCAACACCACGGCAAGCAGGCCGGTCTGATCGAGCAGTTCGAATCCACGCCGCGCGGCGCCCTCGGTCAGCAGCTTCGTCAGTTCTTCACGTATTCGTTCCGTGGAAACTTGCGTGATCTGCGTTGCCAGCCCTTGGCTCGCCGCCAGCGTGCCGGGCTCGATCTGAAAACCGAACCGCGCGGCAAACCGGACGGCGCGGACCATGCGCAGTTTGTCTTCCGCGAAACGCACTCGCGGATCGCCAATGGCGCGCACAATCCCGGCGCCCAGGTCCGCGCGGCCATTGACGAAATCAAGAACCTCACGCGTGCCGGGATCCATCAGCAGACCGTTAATTGTAAAATCGCGCCGGCGAACGTCTTCCTCCGGGGAATCCGAATAGACCACGCAGTCCGGGTGACGGCCATCGGAGTAGCCGATGTCGGACCGAAACGTCGCCACCTCGACTTCGGCGCCATTTTCGACAACGAGAATCACGCCGAATTTTGCGCCCACGGCAAGGCTGCGTGGAAACAGCTCTTGCACCCGCTCGGGACGCGCGTCAGTGGAGACGTCGTAATCCGATGGCTCGCGGCCCAGCACGAGATCGCGCACACATCCGCCCACCAGATAGGCTTGGTGCCCGCTGCGGCGCAGCGTGCCGCAAATCTGATCGGCTAATTCGCGCGAGGTCATACACAAATTATGCGCCTGTTCCGGACGAGTGCAAAGAGCGGCGGATCATGCATAGTGGACCATACATTCGAGAAGTCGACTTACCCGGCACTGGGATTTTCATCGATTTCCTCAAGGCGGAGTCCCGTTCCTGAAAGGACTCTATGCTGAGCCGCGTCACCCATCCTAGTCACTCATGATAGAACTTCAGGTCCACCGAGCCTTACGTAAGGCTTGTGCATCCTACAGAACAAAACTTCCCGTCTTTAAAGTATTGTTAGGGGTCGAAACAAATCTGCGAAGTATTAAAAACGATATTGCCGTGTTTCTCGCAGAATAGAAGTACGGGGTAGGATCGATCGTGCGCGAACTATCCAGCAGCAGCCGTGGGTTCCCTCAATCTTGCCGACACACTACCGAGCGACGCACAGCTATCCTGGTGCAGCAACCCGCGCGACAAGTGGGGCACCCTTGGAGCGGATGCCCTCGCCCATCGCCAAAATTCAAGCCGAATGAAGAATTACGGGCAAGTGGCCGCGATATGCTTCATCGCAGTTACTTTCATATAATGCGGGGCCTTCGGTACCTTACTGTCCGCCTCTGCTTCCTTGGCGGGCACGGCTGTACCGGTGATCTCGACTTTGTGGCCGATGTGCGGGGCCAAATTGACGGTCGACGACACGATTCCAACCGACTTCGGTCCCTTCTCGACGTGGGTAAGCATGTACGAGTCGGGTTCAGGACCCTTCTCCAAGCACCCGGTCATGCTATGGACCTTTGGGGCCGCTTCTTGAGCCCGCGCACCCAGCGCCAAAGTAATCGCGCACGAGATGAACAAAACCACGAAGATTGTGTATTTCATCACTATCCTCCAGTTAGCGGCAACTTCCTACCTCTATTTCCCACACAAACAAAACAATAGTTCCGCCGCTTTCTATTGTCAATTTCAGTTTCCCGCTAGATTGCAGGATTTCGACGGCTAACTCCCAAGAAACGCCGTTCTCAGAATGACGCATCACCAGATCATGGAAGTTTCCCTTTCGAGCTTTCAACTTCGAATGCGATGGGGTCCAGATGCGTGGGTTCGCGCAGACGGAAATTCCGGCTAGCAGCTTGCCGAAAAACTCGAACTGTTAGGGGGTCGCAGATTTAGCTGCGACATGACGCAATTGCTTTCAAATGGGCTTCAGCCAATGTGGTCAGGGAATTTGAGTTTTTCCGCACCTGCTAACTTCTAGCTACCTTTCAGCACCGCCAAATTCGCGTTCGCCCGCGCCTTCCAGATCTGCCATACTCGCTCGACCCCTCCCGTTTCATTGATTGCGTTCACTTTGGCAGACTCCATCGAATTCAGATATACCACCTTCCCCTGTCCCAGCATCAGCGACTCTGCCTGAATTTGCGCATTCAATTGCGTATAAATCGAGCGATACACGGCCACTTTCACACTCGAACCTACCACCGTATCGCCGTGCCCTCGCATCAGCACCACCGGCGATTTTCCCAGAACCTTGGCCAGCCCAGCTCCAAGTTTGTTGCTTTTGACCAGGATGCCGTTATCTTCTCCAGCTATTTCGCGAATCTCGAAAATCGGTGTCACCGGCGGCAGGAACCCCGCCGTGTGAATTACAGGACGCAGCGCCACGCCCGTCACACCAAACGGAATCACCCCCGGCGCGTGGCTATGCGCCACAGAAATCACGTCCGGCCTTGCGCGATAAATCTCGCCATGAATGAATCGCTCGCCATAGAGCAACCTCCCGTGCGCATCGACTGCCTCGCTATCCTCATTGAATTCCATGATGTCGTCCTTCGACACCATTCCCGGCGCGCGCGACTGCGACAGCCAAAAGTGCGCCGGATTCTTCACGCACCGTGCGCTGATGTGCCCAAAGCCGTCAACCACTCCTTGATCGAACAGGATGTGATTGCCCGTCACCAAGTCCGCAATGCGCTGCTCGTCCGTATCGCCTCCTCCGTTTTGCGCCGGAGATGCCCCGGCCAATAAAGCCGTGTCCGGAGAACCAGAAGCTGAGTCGTATGCGCCCGAAGCCAAGCCTCCCGATTCTGGTGAAGAAACCGGGAATGCTTTTCCCATACTCGCTCCCTCTGCCCACAGGGGCGTTACACCTAAAAATGACGCCACTCCGCCTGCTGCCGCTGCCGCGAAGCCTGATAAGCAACTCGCCAGACAAAATCTCCTGCGGCCCGCGTCCAGCGCCCTTCGCGCTCGATTTTCACCCATGATTCCCTCCGATCTTTTTGAAGCGAGCAATATAGCTCAATCCCGTGATCGTTGTGTCTGCCTTCTTGAGGGCACGTGGCGCCGCGTTCTCTTGCCTGTTCGGCATTTTGAATGCGGCGAACGCTTGAACTCCGTCGAAAGCACCCGCTGCGGCGCAGCGTGCCGCAAATCTGATCTGCTAATTCGCGCGGCGTCATACACGAATTATGCGCCCGTTCCGGACGAGTGCAAAGAGCGGCAGATCATGCGTAGCGGGCCACTTTCCGAGAAGACGACAGACCTTGTGGCTCGTTTCGCACTTGTCGTGCCCTGTTTTCTCTCCAGGTGTGTTTAGAGGGCACGCTTCAGCAAAAAGACCGTTCCAACCTGCGCAGTGACAGTGTCTGCAATTCGCCCCAAATTCTACGGTTTGATAGTTGACCGGGCAGCCTCGCGGCCCGCAATCCGGCCAAAGGTTACGGACTTGGCCAGACCATGTTGATTGAAACCACCCGCTGTCTCGCCTCCGCAGTAGAGACTCGGTATGACCTGTCCCCACAGGTCGATCACCTGAGCCTTGCCGTTGATGCGCAGACCAGATATACAATCGTGAACGCAGGGTGTGGACCACGCCGCATAAAATGGTGGTGTCTGAATCTTGTACTTTGGCGCGGGCTTTCCAAAGTCCGCGTCCTTTCCTGCATCTACGAAGGAGTTGTACCGGGCCACCGTCTCTTCCAGGGCGATGGCGGGCACGGGCTGCATCTGGTATTTGCTGACAATCCTGCGGGCCAATTCCGCCGGTGATGTTGCGGTAAAGAACCAGCCGTCGGGATCTACGAATGGCGGCGCACAAACCCACCCCTCCCGTTTCACTGCGTCTGCGTCAAAGATGGCCCAGATTGGCCCGCCTCCCTCACCTTTCCCTCCATTCAACTCCAAACAAGGGTTCCACCAATCAAATCCGGTTGCTGTCTCATTCACGAACCTCCGACCGACTTGGTTTATGTGGATAAGGTCTTGGTAATCCGCTACCTGGAGACCGATCGCGCGGGCAAGGCCAGCTACGGGGCTATCCTTCAAATTCTCATTGCGGCGTCCTCCGCCCTGCGGGTAACCATATCGGTTCCCAATCACGTAGGGTTTCTCAAAAATGTGTGATCGCGCCTGCGTCTCAACTGTTTGGTTCGCGGCACCCCAGAGCGATGCTCCGATTTGCAAGGCAGCGATTTCTCCATCGCCGGTTTGGCGGGAATAGGGTTCGCCCACCACTTGGTACTCCTCGGTCAATCTTGGGTCGAATATTCTGCGGAAATTCACATTGCTCGTATGGCCGCCTGTGCCGAGGATTACGCCCTTTCTCGCCTGGATGTTTAGGGTTTTACCTTGATTCGTTGCCGTGATTCCAAGAACTCTTCCCGAAAAGTTGCCCTCCCTGATGAGGCCCGTGAAGCTGTGCCGAAGCAGGATTTGCACGCCCAACTTCCTCGCACTGGCTTCCAGCGGCCGCATGAGAGCGGTTCCATTTCCTCCATTCGGAGCGAAGGCGCTGACCTCTCCACTCCAGACCAAGGTTTGAGATCTCTTAACCGTCTGAGGACCGCCATCAGCCCCATCGGGAGATTTATCAGGAAACACGACGCCGTGCTTGATCAGCCATTCGAAGGTCGGGGCGCTCCCGTCGCAATACGCGCGCACAATTTCTCTGTCGCTGAATCTGTAGTCATGCCAGTGCACCAGGTCCTCGAACATGCGGTCCGGCGAATCCTCGATGCCGTATTTCTTCTGCAAACTAGTGCCGCCACCGAGAGCAATATTTCCCCCGCTTTCTATGGCGTGTCCGCCGATGTCGTAATTCTGCTCGATCACCATCACGGAGGCTCCGTTTTCCATCGCCTCAATGGATGCGGAAAGTCCCGTGGCTCCGGCCCCCACGATGACCACATCGGCCACCTTGTCCCAGTGCCGAGGAACGTTTGCGGCTTCCGTTCCCTCTGCGCCAATCCCGGCCAGGGTGGTTGCGCCGATACCGGCGGCTGCCGTCTTGACGAAATCTCTTCTCGACAGGTCCTTCTTTGTTGCCTCGTTCTCCTTCATGATTCTGTTCTCCTCATTGGCGACGATCGCTCGCATCAACCAACGATCAGCTATGCAAGACGAGCGAGTTCCGGCTGATCTTGGCAATCGACGCAGCGCCAGTTTGGGCCATGACGACTTGCAGCTCACGCCGGAGCAGCGCGATAACAGTTTCTACGCCTTCCTGCCCAAACGAGGAAAGGCCCCAGATGTGAGGACGCCCGATCCCAACTGCGGTCGCCCCGAGCGCCAGCGCTTTGAAAACATCCGCGCCGCCGCGAAAGCCGCTGTCGATGAGCACCGGTATCTTGCCCGCGGCGCCAGCCACAACTTCTGGCAGACACTCGATCGTTCCTCGGCCGCTGGCATCCTCATGACCGCCGTGGTTGGACACGATGACGGCATCGATCCCGTGTTGGACGGCGAGCGCCGCGTCCTCGCGCGTCACGATACCCTTGAGAACCAGCTTCATGCGAGTCATGTCCCTGACGCGCTTCACATCGTCCCAGCTAAGCTTCACGCTAGTCTCACCCAGGAGAGAGCCGACTGCCCCAAGCATGTCCATCGGGGTGCTCGCTTGGATCCTGGTAATTTTCGGAAGATTGCTGTGGCAACCACTGCAGCGCGAGTCGGCCTCGCGGTCAAGGTCGCGCACCTCGACATGCTGGATCGATTTTGCGCCTATCGTGTTGGCTCCCCCGTCATCAATGGTCCAGACGAGCGTCGGGCACCCCATCGCCTCAACCTGCTTGATGAGCGGCTGATCCAGAGTATCCCCTAGACCGGCGAACCAGACTGGCTCTCCGCGCGCAGCAATTATGTCCCCGATTATTTTCGGATCGGCCAGGATTACCGCTGACCCTGACAGAATTTGCAACGTGCGCGTCGCCTTGGCGGCGCGAGCCACAACCACGGCCCCTTGGGGATAATACGCGTTCATCCTGCCGATCGGACACAGAAAGATCGGCGATTCCCAGTTCACACCGAAGATCCGAACAGATTGGTCGACTTTGGTGATGCCTGTCAGCCGGCGCAAGCGAATCTGATATTTCGAGAAGCCCTCACGGTTCGCCCGGAGCGTCTCGTTGTTGAATGAGCCGTCGGTTATGAAAGTATAATGGGCGGGCGAGAGCTTCGTACGCGCGACGGCGTCGAAGTCGAAGACATTAAGCGCCTCTTTCACGGACTTGATGATGACCTCGTTTTGCGCGCCCAGAGCGGCCGTGTCCTGAGCCGCGAGAGGTTCCGCCATCAGATCTTCCACCCAACGTGACGTGAAGCCCACGCTCGCCAGGATTGGACTGGCCGCTAGGAAACTCAAAAATGCACGACGATTCCGTAACCCGCTTGAAGACGCCATAGTCTTCTTCTCCTTTCGCGCCAGTGCACAACGACACGTCGTTGTGCGCGGGCACGTTTAGGCGGCACAACCCCGGTCGCTGCTGCTGTGGAGAATCCACGGCGAAGCAGTCGTCGGTCTCATTGCGCCCGGTGTTCAGGCGCCCGAGAGCACCCTTCTGCCCAGACTGCGCGTTGAAGCGAAATCTCCGGTTCCAACACTCATCTTTCGCAAGACCCTATGCTAGCCCCTCTCTCGTGTCAAGGTCAGCTCAATTTGTGTGTCAAAGCTCAACTTGGTCCTAGTTGAATGGCAAGCGACACTCATCTAGCAGTACCGCTGCCTTGCATATGCAGGTGAACATTTCAAAATCTTGATGGCAGGACGGTCGACGGGAACAGACAAGGGAGGAGTCTCACCGAGCAACTTGCCCCATGCTTCTTACATTCGCGACAAACGCGGCTCTCGGTAACTGACCCACCATCAGATCATGGAAGTTTCCCTTTCGAGCTTTCAACTTCTTCTTTCCCTCGCGTCAGTGAACCGCCGAATTGCACCTTCGAAAACCCGAAGCGGTCCCGCAGGCGGTCGGTGGCTTGCGCCAAGCGCTCCAGTTTTTCGCGGTGTCCTGCATCCAGCAGGTCCAACTGCTCGCCTCCGTGCGTGAACGTGGAGAGCGCCACTCCGAGCAAGCGCACTTTGCGGGTGTGGTCCCAGTGGCGTTCGAACAATTGCCGCACGATCTCGAGTACGATGGGGTCCAGATGCGTGGGTTCGCGCAGGGTATGCGCGCGGGTGATGGTTTCGAACCCCGCATAGCGGAGTGTGAGGGTGATGGTCGAAGCGCTGAGTCCTGCGTCACGCAAGCGCTTCATCGCTTTCTGGCAGAGCAGGCTGAGCGTGGCATCGAGCGCGATGCGCTCATCGGTGTCGAATGGGAACGTGTGATTGTGGGAGATGGACTTCGGCTCGGCGTCCACAAAAAATTCATACGTGTCTCCGCCACGCGCCTTGCGGAATAGCGCCGTGCCCCACTGGCCGAAATTCTGCTCGAGCTTTTCCCGTGTTGCGGCGGCGAGTTGCCCGACGGTCTCGATCCCGAGCGCGTGCAGAGCCGCCTCCGTGACCTTGCCGATTCCAGGGATGCGCCGCACGCCGAGCGGCGCGAGAAATGCTTCTTCGCTTCCCGCAGGCACCCATAGCAGGCCTCTTGGCTTGGCCTGATCGCTTGCCACCTTAGCAACCAGACGCGTGCGCGCCAGCCCAGCGGAACACGGCAGCCCGGTCTTTGCGGTAATTTCCCGGAGCAGCGCGTGCGCGGTAGCGAACGGCGGCCCATGCAATCGCTCGGTGCCGGCAAGGTCCAGGTAGGCCTCGTCCACCGAAGCCATTTCAACCACGGGCGAGTACTTCCCCAGGATCGCGGCGATGCGGTCGCTCCATTCAGAGTAAAGATGATGACGCGATTCCAGGAACACGGCGTGCGGACACAGCCGCCCGGCCGTGCGCAGCGGCATGGCCGACTGGATGCCGTACTTCCGCGCCTCATAGCTCGCTGCAGAAACCACGCCGCGCTGATCGGGCTGCCCACCGACGACCACGGGCTTGCCACGCAGCTCCGGCCGATCCAATAATTCGACCGAAACGAAAAATGCATCCATGTCGACGTGGAGGATCGATGAGGTTAAGGAATCAGAGGACGTAGAGGAGGCTGAGGATGAAGATTCCGTCACGGCGGAATCGTGCTTGGTTCGGAAACTGGCCAGCTTCGGCATGGTCTTTAGCCGCCACTATACACCAGGGCGAATGCAGAGCGAAGCGACCGTCTACCCGCCCAAGAAAACGGGCGGTTCACCCCGCCGCGGCGGGTTCTCCGTGAACGGGACGGAACGGGCACATTTCCAACTCGAAATTGAGTTTCGGATGCGGAGAAGTAGTTGATCTTGTTCGCCGGGCGTGCCCCCGCCGCCCAGTGATAGCTAGCGTTCAATAGTTGAAGCCAAGTCCAGATAAGTGGAATTATCGGGAAACGATACACTACTGGATGTCATGAGGGTTTGGCGGCGAGCAATCTGGCTAGGTCAAAGTAATACGCCGGGTCGGGGCGACGCCCGCGATTCCGGCACGGTCATTCGCAATGGTGGCATCGCTCCGGTTCGGTACGGTCATAAATTCCATGCCCTTGTAAATTCTATATCGAAGGCGAAAAAATTCACGAAGTCCTCCGCCATGTGTTGCCCGTGCAAAGGGTCATCCGCGACATCAAAATCGTCAAAGGACAACGGAGGTGACCAAAGAGATAAGACATGATCTCGCTTCAAGCTCTTTATTTCGGTTAGAAAGAATTTGATCCTCACACGTTGTGCAAATTATTTTCGTTTTGCTTGGCACCCGGCTCGTTTATGGTCCTCCGACTGCTCCTATCCAGGCGTACAGGGGAATGCAACCTTTTCTAAGGGGGGGTATATATGTTTGAAAACGCAGTCCTTCATAATGCGGATCAAGCGACTGCCGAGGAACGCCTGTGGCGAACCGTCATCGCAAGGACTCTGGAAGAGTGGGTCCGTGGGCCTCTGCGCTATAGCCGCTTGGCGGAACAATTCCTGTTTGACGACAATCAAGATTTTCAGGCCGTATGTTCGTCCGCGGGGATGAACCCGAGCAATCTCCGGAAGCGGCTGCAATCCATACGGGCGCGAGGCATTCAAAAAGAAAACAGTCATCCGCAAGCAGCCAGCCCGGCGACAAGCCACCACAGGATCTTGAAATCCCTTTCTCCAGTGCTGTTACGGAACGCGGACTTTTAGTAGCGCCGATGCGACGCGCGCGATGCCGGCCAGATCGTTCGTGATCGTGACATCGCTCCATTCCGCCGCGCCGAGCAACCCCGAAACATGTCCCGCAGAGTTGTAGCCGAGTTCGAGCACAAGAATCCCGCCGGGCTTGAGCAGCATCGCCGCCTGTGCGATTAACGGCGCGTAAATGTCCGTGCCGGTCTCGCCGGCAAAGAGCGCCGCTTCTGGCTCGTGGTCGCGAACTTCACGCGGCAGCATTGCGGCTTCCTCGCGGCCAATGTAAGGAGGGTTGCTGGCGATGAGGTCGAAGGAAAGCGACGGGTGATTGGGGGCTGGCTTGCCCTGAGCGGAAGCGAGGGGTGACTGGGGGAAGAATGCGTCGAGTAGGTTGCACTTGATGAAATCGATGCGCGCGGAAACGATGTGGCGCGCGGCGTTGCGGCGCGCCACTTCGAGTGCAGCGGCGGAAATATCTGTAGCGGCCACGCGCGCGCCGGGCAATTCGTGCGCTAGCGCGACGGCAATGCAGCCGGCGCCGGTGCCCACATCCGCGATGCGAAGCGCAGCATTGCGGCGCGGGGCGCCGGCGCCAGCGGGAACACCCAGGCGCTCAAGGGCGACTTCAATCACATGTTCGGTTTCGGGCCGCGGAATCAAGACATCCGGTGTGACCTCGAAGTCCAGGCCCCAGAACTCCTGATGGCCGGTGAGGTATTGCGTCGGGACGCCGCTGGCACGCTGTGCAATCAGGGAGAAATATCGCCCGCGCGCCTCCGCGCCGAGTTCCTGTTCCGGATGCGCATAGAGCCACGCGCGGTCGCGTCCAAGCGTGTGCATCAGCAACAACTCAGCGGCCAAGGGTGCGGAAGGCGTGTGTTCACGTTCGAGTTGTGCGATCCCGTCGCGGAGGGCAGTGCGGATGTCGTTGCCGGGTGACTGGTGACCGGTGATGGGTGACTGGTGGGGCATTGATGTGGTGCGACCGCGAAAAGTGACGTACTTGTTACGCTTCGACCAGTTCCTGCTTCAATCGTTCGGCCTCGTAATGCGTCACTAGGGCGTCCACGAACGGCCCGAGTTTGCCGTCCATCACATCGGTGAGCTGGTGCAGCGTCAGGCCGATACGGTGGTCGGTGACGCGGTTCTGCGGAAAATTGTACGTGCGAATTTTCTCGGAGCGGTCGCCCGTCTTGATCTGCCCGCGCCGCTCGGCAGCGATCGCTTCGTGTTGTTTCGCCTGCTCCATCTCGTACAGCCTCGCGCGGAGCACGCGCATGGCCTTGGCGCGGTTCTTGATCTGTGATTTCTCATCCTGCTGCGACACGACCAGGCCCGATGGAATGTGCGTGATGCGCACGGCCGAATACGTCGTGTTCACCGACTGCCCGCCCGGACCCGACGAGCAGAATGTATCGATGCGGAGGTCCTTCGGTTCGATCTTGATGTCGATGTCATCGGCCTCGGGTAGCACGGCGACCGTCGCCGCCGAGGTGTGAATCCGGCCCTGCTGCTCGGTAGCCGGAACGCGCTGTACCCGGTGGACGCCGCTCTCATACTTCAGTTTCGAATACACTTTTTGGCCTTGAATCGAGGCGACAACTTCCTTCAGGCCGCCCAGCGAACTCGGCGAACTTTCCAGGATTTCAACTTTCCAGCGCTGCGATTCGGCGTAGCGCGAATACATGCGGAATAGCTCGCCCGCAAACAGAGCGGCTTCGTCGCCGCCGGTGCCCGCGCGGATTTCGACGATCACGTTTTTCTCGTCGTTCGGGTCCTTGGGCAGCAGCAAGAACTTCAACTCGCGCTCGACCGCTTCCTTGCGTTCGGCGAGCTGCCGTTCTTCGTCCTGCGCAAGCTGCTTCATCTCCGGGTCCTCGGCCTCGAGGACCATCTGCTTGGCCTCGGAGAGGCCCTTATCGATCTGCTTCCACTCACGGTATTTTTCGACCATCTCGGAAAGCTCCGCATGCCTGCGCGCGAGCTTCTGGTAGCTGCCCGAGTCGGCGTGCGCTTCCGGCGAGGAAAGCTGCGCCGTCATTTCCACGTAGCGGTTTTCAATCTGGTCGAGTTTTTCGTAAAACGTTAGCCCTGCCATCGCATGCACCTGCATCATTGGAATTCTATCAGGAGTAGAACCGTGCTCACAAAGTATGGAATCGTGCGGCGATCCCGCGAAACGGGATCGGAAAGAGGATTCGGCTAATAAAATGCGGAGAACATGCTCAACTCAACTATCAGAATAGTCTCAAATCACGGGAAAAGCAATCGGGCCAACACGGCATTGCGTGAGAAGCGCGGCAGAAGCCAGGCGAGGCTGCCGACCCACTGGTCATTGCCGGATCAGATGCGCCGGTCGATCTTGGGGAATTGCTGCCAGACCTTCACACCGCAGAAGTGCGACCCTTCCGTGCAGATGGGCGAGGCGATGCCGGCGCGAATGTAGCATGGCGGGCCGAGATAGCGGCCTAGCGCCGGAAACGCCGTGCGGACCTGCTCGACCTCTTCCATGGAAGCCTGGTAAATCTCTTCCTGCGCGTTAAAGCACGTGCGCATCGTCCACTTGTGCAGCAGATGGAGCAGCGAGCCGGACTCGACCAGGCGAATCGCCTTGGCGTTCGGCAGCAGGTAGAGTGCGATCTCTCGCGGCACGCCGCGGTCGAGCAGCTCGTTCTTGGCCGCCCAGGCATCGGCCATGGCGCGCTCGTAGACTTCGCGGGCGCGCGCGTTTCCGGCGATGAGCATGGGCGTCAGGTAGTCCGGTGCGCGAGTGTCGGTGACAACCAGCAGCGGACGCGAGCCGGGCACCATGCGGTGCCGCTGGTCCTGACTATCGGCGGTGTGGCTGATCTTCTTCGCGAACGTGAAATGGGCATGCTGCAGCGCACGCATGATCGGAGCATGCACGCCGACGTCCAGAGTTTCCAGACGATACGCGTTGCGCGCGGGATTGAGCAGCCGGTCGAGCGCTTCCGCGTCCGGACATGCAGACTCGGTGAGGCCAAGGACGGCACGGTACGCTTCGGCGACGACGTGCGGCGCCTGCGGCGAAAAATCGGTCAGCACCGAGACACGCCCGCCCAGCCGCGCATCGAATTCACGCGCGAACGCTTCCGCGTCCCTCATCCTGGCGGACGCCGCACCGGGTAGTTCCCCAGACCCCGCCAAGTGCGACCATTCAGGCATTTCCTCCGGCTCCATCGGCGCGTTGTCAAAGCGGTCGAAGAACTGCGGATCGATCTCGCGCACGCGAGCGACCATCTCTCCGATCACGGCGCGCGCCTCTGCCGGAGTATCCGACGCCTCCACCATGCGCCACAAACGGTGCAGTACGATGCCGGAAAGCGTGTGCACCATCGTTGTCGCCGCAGCGACAGGCAGCACGTAGCGGGCGACTTCAATGGCGCGCTTTTCCGCCTGCCGGTCCACTTTCTGCGCGCGCTTCGGATGGGACATCGGACTGATGTGCCAGATGTCGGACAGGATTCTCCGTGAGTCCTCCTCGAGCAGTGCGGTCAGCTCGCGGTAGTAGCTCCAGGCGCGCGCGACGGCGCGTTCGTAGATGGCGCGCTCGGCCGCGCCGAATCCGGGCGTTTCTGGCGGCAAGTAGGCGAGCGCGCGACCCAGGCGCACGTACCGCTGGCTCTGCTGTTCGGAGTTGTAGAACGGGTGTGCATGGAGAAACGACCAGACAAACTGCCGGCTGACGTTCTCCAGTCCAAATTCGAAATGCGCGTGCTGATAGACCGTGTGGTGGCCGGCATAAAACGTGGCCGCGCCGATTTGCAGCCGCTGTTTGTCGGTGATCTCTTCCGGGCCGATGATGCGCGGCGCGTAGCAGGTGCGCGCCGCGGCGATGGCCGAATCGTAAGGATGCGCGAAGTGGTTTCGCAGCGTGATGCGCGGAACAGCGGCTACGAATTGCACGCTGTCCGGCTGTGGAGAAATCATCGGGTGCAAAACCATATCTCGCGCGGCATTTTACACCGCCAGATTGCGCGGGGGCCAGCCGAGTCCAAAGATCCAGCTTGGCGGGGGGCTACTTTTTATTCGCGTCTCTGATGGCCTGCTGCGCCTGAGCGGCCTTTTCGTATTTCTTCGTAAAACGCTCGACGCGGCCCGCCGTATCCAGCAGCTTTTGCTTTCCGGTAAAAAACGGGTGGCAGTTCGAACAAATTTCGACGCGCAGCAACTTGCCCTTTATCGTTGAGCGAGTTGGGAACGTGTGCCCGCAGGCGCAGTGCACGGTTACCGGATGGTAGTCCGGGTGGATGTCAGGTTTCATGGAGGTCTCCTGCCGTCTGGCCGGTCTGCGCGGCTCCCGGTCATGTGCCGGGACTAAAGCCGCGTCGCTTGGTCAGCGGACAATTCGCAATCATACGCGATTCCGGGCATCCTTGCCAAGGGCGGTACACTCACCACGCAGTTCGGCGAGCGGGTGCACCAGCTCGTCGAATAACGCCGGATTCCTCTTGCGCGCAAATACGAGAAACGATAGCGTTCTTCTTATGCGCGTCGAGATTATTGACGACACGGAAGGCCGGGGTCCGGCGATGGCTTTCCCGCCCGGCGAGAATTATGTGGACCTCCGCGAGAATCCGCGTGCAGTCGAGCGGCTGGAGCCGGCACGGCGGTACCCGCCGCTCCGAAGTTTCCTTACTGCCGTGAACAGTGCAGATTCCTTGTTCAGCAGCGCGTCCGCCAGCACCCAAAACGATTCGCCTGCGACCGTCTCCGCCGGAGGGGCCTGCGAGTTTGCTTCACACGCAAGCCTTGTGTTTGCGGAATCCTCCCTCAACTTCGAGCGAGATCACTTCCTGGACCTTACTGCGTGCTTGAAGGAGTTGCTGGAACGCGACTCCGGAGACGCGATTCGAACCGTGCTGCGGATTTCGACCTGTGAATTCCCGCACCAAAACCGCCGTGGCTTTTGCCTGACCATTCGCCTGGTTGCGCACGGAGCGTCGGCCGAGCAAGCAGAGATACGGTGGGGATTGGGTTTGGCGCGTCTGCAACAGGCACTGCTGTTTAAGGCTCGCGCGCTACGTCAACAATTCAGCGAGTAAGGGCTCCGGCAAGAACCACGCGTTGTTCTCTTACGTCACAAACGAGCAACCGATGCGCGAGGCGCCCATGCTTTCCACCCCTTGATAAACGCGCCGCAAGCTGACGCGCACGGGCGGAAGGATCGGCACATGTAGCACCGCGTGAAACGCCTCCTCAAGCTCTTCTGGACGCGGAATTTCGAGAGCAACTCCACCGTAGCCCAGGTCTAGCACGCGAGCCGTGCGCTCGACTCCCTGTGCGACGAGGGCATAAGCGCGTGTACCCGCAAGTGAAACACGCTCATATCGCCGGCGCTCTGCGGCTGGTCTTTCGGCGCTAGGAATCTGTGGTGTTTCGCCGGCGGGTCGGGCGGGTATGGGAACTTCCTTCTTTTCCGCTGTTGCGGCTTGTGTTCTAGTCGAAGCCGCCGCCAGCGGGCCCGAAAGCCGGGCGCCACTTTTCAACTGATAGAGCCGCTCGTCGGCCACACGAATCAGGATTTCCTGTTCCTCGCCATCGTCCGGATACACGGCAAGGCCGTAATCCAGTGCCAGGGGAACACCCAGGCGCAGGGGTTCGATCATATCCGCATAGGCTGCACGCAAGCGCCGACTCAGCGCGGCAGCCTGCTCCGTGTCGGACTGGGGAAGCAAGAGTGCAAACTCATCTCCGCCGATCCGGAACGCATAGTCCGAAGTACGCATGGACTTTTGCAATGTCGTCGCCGCCATTTGAAGCAGGATATCTCCTTGCGGGTGTCCGTAGCGGTCGTTCACTTCCTTAAAGCGATGCAGGTCGAAGACAACCAACGCAAGCCGGTGGGAATATCGAATAGCCCGGTTGAGTTCCTTTTCGAAGTAATCATGAAAGAAGCGCCGATTATACAGGCCAGTCAACGGGTCGGTAGCAGCATTGATCTGCAGCTTCCGAAGCTGTTCATACTCCATCAGGATCGGCAGACGTAGAAGATTTGCGGAAGCCAGCACATCCACCAATGCCGCTTGTAACGCAACTTTCTTGCCGACGTTTTCGGAAAGTTCGCGTTTCCGCGCAAGAGCTTGCTCCCAAAAATCGATGCTCTGCGTTTCACTGAGGTCCACATGTGCGATGGACTTAAAGAACCGCTGCAAGAATTGCCCGCGGGCCGGCCGCTCCAATGTCTCAAGGGTGTCGGTGAGCAACTCGAGGAAGGCTTCCTCGGTCGATAGGCGCGGCGGGTTGGGGTCACCGGCTTGCGGCATCAAGATTCCTGTCGAAAGTCCAGGTTGCCCCAACGGGGAGTGGGGTTAACAAGTTTGTGCAGAAATATCTGTGCACGAAGACTGCCATCGATACAACGAAGCAAGAATACATTCCGAAATACATGGTAAAGCATTGATATGAAATAAGTAAGAATACCTCCAGATCAGTTCAGACGACAGTCAAAAGGAAGAACAGGGTGTGGAACGCAAACTTTTGCGCATTCTTTTTGGCAATTATATTACCGCAGCTTCCACGAACAGCTCTTGCGGATCTTCAGTCGAGCGCCTTGAGGAACTCTACGCCTAACAGATAAATGCTGTCCGCCATTCGGTGGCGGCGAACTCGCGCCAGGATCGGCGGCGTCTCGGCTGGAAACATTGAAGATGGCGACGGCGGCGCAGGAATCGTCAGATTCAATAGTTGATCGGCGCGTGGCAGCCGTGGACTCGCCAAGAATGCCCCGTTAGCACTGATATCGAGGGTCTTCGTAAGGTCGAGGAATTCAGCTCCGGCAGCATCTGCACCTCGAACGAATATTGGAATCTGCACGTGAATCCGTGGAGAACGCCGGCGCTCAGCAGGAGTTAAGCGCATACCTTTTCTCTGAAGTAAGAATATGGGAAAACAATTTCCCAATGGGTAAGCTCTGGTACCTTTAGGCTAGTACCTCTCGATAGGTAGCACATCTATTGCCATTGATTAAGGGAAAACAGCATTCCCATATCTTACTGTAATTATTGGAGTTGTATGTCAATGACCATGGATAGAATCTGCTTTTGATGGCATATTTTTGGAGAACGGGTCAGAGATTTTCTTTATATGTGCAAAGTAGAACCTATTTACCATTGACAGTGTCCTTCGCTTTTGACAGTATCCCGCTGGTTTCCCGCTTATAGACTGAAATGATTCGAATGGGATGCTCCGCTTCGCCGAGAGCGGACAGGTGTCCAAGGAGAGCAAGTTGACACGTGGTCCCGTAGTTGATTCGCCAGCCAGCGAAACGCTACCGTTGAGCCTGATGGCGAATTTGCTCGATTTGCTTGAGCAGCCAATTCTGGTTTCCGACCGCACCGGCCGGATACTGCTTGCCAATCTGCAAGGCAAGCAGCGGTTAGAGTCTCACGGTTTCACATTCGGCGCGAACTTAAATTTGTTCTCCGACGTGTTGTGTGTGGGGTCGAAAGTAATCGTGGAGCAAATCGAAAGCGGCGAGCACGAAGAGGACTTGGAACTGGAGTTCTGTTCGGGAAGCGCTCTGGCTCGGATTCAGTGGTTCCCCGAAACGGATTGGCTCATCGTCCGGATTGAAGGCAAAGAGGAACGCAAGACTGTAGGTCCGGCGGCCGCCATGCAACACACCGTGCAGGGGTTGCTGCAAGAACGGGAAATCACCTATCGCAATCTACTCGCCGCATATCTGCGTTTACAGGAAGTGAACCGTCAGAAAACGCTATTTCTGGCATCGGCCGCGCACGAGTTGAAAACGCCGCTTGCCGTAATCAAAGGTTACTATGACCTTCTGCTGTCCGGTTCACTGGGTAAGCTGACGGACAAGCAGCGCGACATTCTGCAAGAATCGAAAGAAAGCTCCGAGCGGCTGGTTCGTCTTGTCTCCATGTTCCTGAACTATTCGGCGCTCGAAAGTGGCAAGCTCGTCCTGCACTTGCGGGAGAACGATTTGCGGGATTGCCTGGGCGAACTGGCCTCGCGATGGCGTGAGACGTTTGTGCGGAAGCATGTGCGGCTGGATATGACACTGAATAACGACCTGCCGATTTTCAAATTCGATTACCAGAAAGTGCAGCAGACGGTTGCCAATCTGCTCGATAACGCGCTCAAGCACACGCCTGCAGGCGGCCATGTCGAGCTGCGCGCCGAACTCCACTTCTGGGAACGGCGTTCGACGAAAGAAATACCGTTTATGGATCGCCGCCGCGAGAGCGTGCAGCATCCCAACAGCATTAAAGTTTCCGTCTCGGATACCGGCCCGGGCATCGCTTCCGAGCATCATCAGGAAATATTCGAGGATTTCGTCCGGGTGGACCGGACGTCTTCGGGCATGGGTCTGGGCTTGGCAATTGCCAAGCGTCTGGTGCAGGCGCATCGCGGCAAGATCTGGGTGGATAGCGAACCGCAGCGGGGCTGTATCTTCACATTCATTTTGCCAATGGACAATTTATTGTAGCGAATCTCGAAATACCAAAGGTGGGAGCAAATGGCTGAA
Organism: Terriglobia bacterium; assembly: GCA_020073705.1. Lineage (GTDB taxonomy): Bacteria > Acidobacteriota > Terriglobia > Acidiferrales > UBA7541 > Palsa-360. The sequence continues at coordinate 6,281 of JAIQES010000004.1, read as the reverse complement.
AAAGAAAGAATTCTTGTCGTAGATGATGAACCCAGCATTCGGAAGTACCTGGGAACATTGCTTGAAGTAGATGGGTACGAGGTCGAAACCGTCGTCTCGGGCCAGGAGGCGATCAAGAAGATCGAGAGTGGAGACCGTCCGGATTTCATCATCCTGGACGTGCTCATGCCGGAACTGAACGGTATTGAAACCCTGAAACAGTTGATGCAGATCGACCGGTCACTCAATATCATAATGCTTTCCTGTTCGAACGAAGTGGGCACGGTCGTTGAAGCCATCCGCCTTGGCGCACAAGATTACCTGACCAAACCTTTTGAAAAAGCCGAGCTTGATGTGGCCATCCTGAAATGCCGGCAGAAGCAGACGCTTCGCGCGGAAAACAAGACATTGCGGGAATATTGCGACACAATCACGGAAGACATCTGCTTCCTTGCCGCAAGCCCGCAAATGGTCCGCATCCGCCAGCAAATTCTTCAAATCGCGCCGGTGGACGTGCCCGTATTCATTTATGGCGAAAGCGGCGTGGGCAAGGAAGTCGTTGCGCGCATGATTCATATTCGATCGACCCGTCGCAGCCAGGCCTTCATCAAGGTCAATTGCGCCGCGCTCCCGGGCGAATTGCTTGAATCCGAGTTGTTTGGATTCGAACAGGGCGCTTTCACAGGCGCTGTGCGTTCGAAACCCGGGAAATTTGAACTCGCCAACAAGGGCACGATTTTTCTCGATGAAATCGCGGAAATGAGCCCGCACTTGCAGGCCAAGCTGCTGCATGTCCTGCAGGATCACCAGTATTCACGTCTGGGCGGCCGCCATTTGATCGACGTCGATGTGCGCGTGCTGGCCGCGACGAACGTTGAAATACAGGAGGCCATGAAGTCGGGCCGCCTCCGGGAGGACCTCTACTATCGTCTCAACGTACTCTCGATCAACGTGCCCCCGCTGCGCGAGCGCACCACGGAAATCCCTCTGCTATTCCGCCATTTCCTGCAGAAATACAGCGCAAAATTCAACAAGGAAACAGTGGTTCCTTCCCGGCATTTGTTGGAGGCAGCCGTGCGTTATCCCTGGCCCGGCAACCTGCGCGAGCTTGAGAATTTCGTCAAGCGCTACGTGATTTTGGAAGACGATGAGGGCAGTTTCCGCGAATTGCTCGAAATGGCGGCGACCCGCCAGCGCATTTCGCCAAGGGAAGAGCCCGCCCCGGCGCGCGAGCAGGGTTTGAAGGCCTTGGTACGCAGTTTGAAAGATGAGGCTGAGATGGAGGCGATCGCCGACGCGCTCGAAAAAACTCATTGGTGCCGCAAGGATGCCGCCAAGATGCTGGGCATCAGTTATAAGGCGCTGCTCTACAAGGTTCGTCAGTTTGGGCTCGATACAAACCGCGCGGGCCACGGAAATTCCAAAGAGAGCGCAAAAGTGAAAAATAACGTTACTTCCGACCCCGCCCCGGCAGCTCTTGTGCCTGCTGGGCGGGATAGCTAGCGGAACACGCAACTGCAACTCATTGCGTATTCGGGATACGCAAGTTGCATGAGTTGCCCCAAAGATAGGCGCGTGCAATCATGGTTATCGTGTGACCTGGGGAGAGTCAGGCAGAAACAGTTCTATCCAGCGTTGACAAGTTGTTCTTCCGGGCACTTAAGAAAGCGTTTGAGCGTTGACATGATAGACTTTAGCGACCGGCTGAACCTATCGAGTTTCCGCGCGAAGGGCAAGGATCCGGCGCAGTCAAAATCGAATCTGGAACAGAAAAAGTATCCGGCTTTGGAACACTGATTGCACCTGTTATTCGACGGGGATTGTGTGCATGAGTCGAAATTGGGGGTTCCGGCGAAGATGACCGAGCGAAGAATAGCGCGCCGATATGATTTGGCTCTGCCCGTCATCATTCGGATTCCGGTGGAAAAGGAAATCTCCTCACACAACGGAAAAACGCGCGATATCTCAACCCGTGGTGTTTACTTCATGCTTGATCAGGATCTGAGTGCCGGAACCGAGATCGATATTACGCTCACGCTACCCTCCGAAGTCACGCGCGGCTCGGAAGTATTCGTTCGCGCAATGGGCAAGGTAGTCCGTCTGGAGAAAAAACCGGAGAATGGCTCCTCTCGAGTCGGCGTTGCCGCAGTCATTGAACGCTATGAAATTATTCGCAACGAGCCGACTGCTCAGTAAGATCGCGCCAACCGGTCAATTCCGGACCTCGAATCTAACCTTTGCCCTTAAGTATTGTTTTTGCAGGTATCAGCCGGCTTGTGATCTGCCACGAATCCGCGATCTTGAGCTTCTTCCTCGCAGTTCCTGCTTCACCGCGTAGACGAATCGTTTACAGGGCGATATAATCCGCGTCTGAGGGAACGTGCCATTTGCCGCTTCTCTGCGGCGCAATCGCAGATGAATTCGCCACCGCCGGATCTATCCATCATCATTCCTGCGTATAATGAGGAGCGGCGCCTGCCGAAAGCGCTCGATCGCATCGGCGCCTACCTGAATGCACGCCCGTGGCGTAGCGAAATCATAGTTGTGGATGACGGCTCCTCCGACGCCACAGCCAAGCTGGTCGAGAGTTATCGGGACAAGTACCCTGGCCTGCGCTTGGTTTCCAACGACCGAAATCGCGGAAAAGGATTCAGCGTGCGCCACGGCATCCTGGAAGCCCGTGGAGAAATTGTACTTTTCACCGATGCAGATCTATCCACACCGATCGAAGAAGCGGATAAGTTGCTTGTCGCGCTGCGCGAAAAACATTTCGACGCAGCCATCGGATCTCGCGCCGCAGATCGCAGTCTGATCGAGGTGCACCAGTCCGCCTTCCGGGAGCAGGCAGGCATCCTGTTCAACCTGCTGGTCCGCTGGATCACCGGGACCGGTTTTTCCGACACGCAGTGCGGCTTTAAGGCGTTTCGCCGCGAGCGGGCCGGGATCCTATTCAAGCAGCAGCGCATCGAGCGTTTCGGATTCGATCCCGAGATCCTGTTCCTCGCGAAGCGGCATGGATTGCGGGTGGCGGAGATTCCTGTGCGCTGGTCGCACGATTCGGCAACCAAAGTGCACGTCATCGCGGACGGGATACGGATGTTCTTTGAGTTGCTGGTGGTCCGTTGGAACGCCCTGCGGGGGCTCTATCCACGGAATCAGATATCCTGAGCGATGGAGAGCGGCGGCAACGGTACCTGGTGAGCAACATTGCGGGCAAAATGTTTGCGTTCCATGCGCGCGTATTTGATCATTATGGCCGAATCGGAAGCTGGCGCCACGGTAGCGATGGCATCGAACTCAAGTCGAATCGCTTTGGCTTCGAACCCGAAATCACCGCTAAAATCGCAAAGGGAAACTGGCGTATCTATGAAGTTTCCGTCTCGTATGCCGGCCGCACCTACGCGGAAGGCAAAAAATTACCTGGCGGGACGGAGTTACGACTCTCCGGTGCATCCTGCGCTATAACTTATTTGACTGACCTCTGGCGAGATTACCGAAACACGGTCTGGCAGGTTCTAGGAACGTGGATTCCGAAGTATCATGCCGCTTGCCGTTGCGATCGAAGCGCAGAGTGCCGCTGCAGCCATGAGGTCAGGCGTTCGAAAAATCCTTTACGCAGCGCAACCTCCAGGAAATTGATCACCAAAGCAAGCATGAGCCAGTATGGCCATAAGGCCCGGCGTTCGCGGACAAAACTACCCTTCTCGTTCAGCAACTGGTTTATTGACGGGCGCATCTGGCCACCCGTTATGCGGCTGATCTCGCTAAGAAGGCCCGTATTGACCGCCTGCGGTTTCATCTCTTCCGACTCACGATAGAACCCCGTCTCAGGCAAGACCAACTCCGAGCTGCCGGATACAATTCGGTAAAGGCCGCGCTGATTGGCCGGGATTCGCGCCTCATAATGGCCAGGCGCCGTTTCCTCCAGCGGGAGCGTGCGGGGAACCTCGCCCGGCACCGCGACGAGAATGTGCGGTGGACTTGAAAGGCTCAGTGCCGTCGCCGTCGGATTGTCCGCATCTCCAAGTACGTCGTAATACACGATTGCTTCGTCTTCGCCAGTTCCCGGACGGACGCCTGCACGCACCGTCCGGTCGCGGTGAGAAACGTCGCGGACCATTTGTGGCCACAAGGTTCCGAAGGACGCCCAGCGGACCCATGGCGCCGCCCACCGGCTCTTGGCATCCGACATGAAGGCGATTACGCGGCCCAAGCCATAATCCCAGCGCACCAGGAGGGGCTTGTCGACGTCTACCCGCAAGATGGTTTCCGAACCTTTCTTCGCTTCCGCTTGAACAAAGCCGCGCAGGCGCGGTGCATGGCTGAAATCGATGCCGTCGGTAAATTCCACCTGCCGGACGCGGATAGCGCGCACCGGACGTTCCTGGATCGCCAAATCCTCCAGGGAGCGCACTTCGCTGTTAATGATCTGCGGGATCAATTCCGGTTTCTCAACGAAATACACCTTGCCCTTAGTTTTGTGCGCCACTTCATTCAACAGATCGCGGTTAATGTAGTCGCCGAGGCCAATGGTGGAGATGGTGACTTGGTTGGCGAGCGCGTCCCGCTCGAGCCGCGGAAAATCCTCCACTGTGCCCGGCGTCGAAACACCATCGGTGAGCAGGATGATGTGCTTACGGGTGGCTTCCTCTTTCACGATGGCTCCGAAGCCAGCCTGCACTGCCTGATAGATCTTGGTGCCGCCATTAGCGGAAATTTGATCGATCAAATTGCTCTTGTCTTCGAGCTCACTCGCTGGTCCTATCGGTATGATCCAACCAAAATTTTCATCGAAAGCAATGACCCCCATCTTATCAAAGGGACGCAGGGTCTTGATGCTGGCGAGCGCGGCGGCACGGGCCATCTCAATTTTCGTCCCGCTCATGCTTCCCGACTTGTCCAGCACGAACACGAGCGCCGTGGGTTTTTTCGGGAGTGGCGCGGCGCGGACGGGCAGCATCTTTTCCAGAGGGGTCTTTGGCTCCTGGGCAAGCTTGGCATTGCTGTCACCAGCAATAAAAATCAAGCCGCCGCCCGCATATACATATTTTTCAAGCGCCGCGTCTTCGTCCGGGGGAAGATCGTGATCGGGATAATTATCCAGCAGGACAGCATTCCAGTCCCGCGCTGCGTGGTTCACGGGGAAGGCCGGCGCCGTTTCGATGTCCACTTGAGCCCGCTTCAGCGTCTCCAGCAGCGGCGCCGAACTCTCGCCGCCACCCGCAATGTAAAGCACGCGGGGCTGGCGCACGGTCACGGCCTGTGAGAACAATACCTGCTCGGCTCCGGCACTGGAGATGTGCACTTCCATTAAGTTCACACCGCTCTCGGTAATGCGCGCCTCCAGGTCCATGGGGTTGGCGCCAGGCCGCAGGTTCGCCGTTGCCGATCCGATCTCGTGGCCCTGGGAGGTAATCCAGACGCGTGCGGGCAGCGGGCCCGCACTGTAGAGCTGCAGAGACAAGGTGAAACGTTCACCGGAAAACACGTCTTGCGGGGAAGCGATACTCTCCACTTTCACGGCCAGTGGCGCGGCGCCGCCCGAAGGCACGGTGAACACCACGACGCCGCGCTCCCGCGCCCGCAGCGCTTCGTTAAGCGCGTGCCCACGGTTCTCGTTGCCATCGCTGATCAGCAGGATTCTCCGTGCTCCTTGTGCCGGAAACGTGCTGAGGGCCAGTTGCAGCGCGGCTTCAATATCGGTGGCCATTCCTTCCTTTGGATCTACTCCTTGCGGGATGCTCACCTTATCCGCTTGCCGGGGAACGGCTCGGAGACTGGGGTGTTCCGCGAATGTGATCAGGCGCAGATCCGCGCCGGAGTTCTTGCGCACCAGATCGCGCAGCATGGCCTGCCCGCGCTGCAACGACTCACGGGGCATGCTGGCAGAGGTATCCATCAGCACCGTGATGGCCAGCTTTTCTACCCGCATCGGAGCCCAAGGATCAGCCAGCGCGATGGCGAGGACGGCAAAAACCGCGCACTTCAGCGCCAGGCAGACGGACGATGCGCCCGGCGCCCTCCGCATCCACATCCAGAGGACGGGCAGCAACAGGAGCAGAAGCAAAAACATGGGTTGGTCGAATGTCACTCAGCCGCCTAAATAACAAAGTTCGGATTGCGGGCCTCGGCTTGCTCGCGGTTCTGCTCCGGTTCCTGATCCGTATTTTGCAATTCGTCATCGCCGGGCGTTTCCCAGATCTCCGCCGCTCGCCGCTTCTCCCGGCTGGAATAATAGAGCCACCATTCCAACCAAAGCGCGACGATACTCAGGACCACCAACCACCGCCACAGATTCCACC
>JAIQES010000056.1 GCA_020073705.1 Terriglobia bacterium | reverse complement strand
ATGGTGCAATACCGCGGGGAGATGATCCTCCAGATGCCCAAAGAGGCTTGGTTCAACGTGGACATGATGCAAAAGGACATGCTGCTGGCGCTCGAGCAGGGGCGCCGCGTGGATGTCCCGCTGCCGATGGCCGCCGCAGCCAACGAGTTCCTGACCGCCGCGCGGGGCATGGGCATGGCCAAGCAGGATTTCGCGATTGTGTTCCAAGTGCTGGCGCGCATGTCGGGGCTGGCGAAGTAACGCTTGGTGCTGAGCGTCGCAAGCTCAACCCAGATATTCGTCTTGCCGGAGAGTTCGCAGATCAATACCAAGAGAGGTTTTTCGGGCCACAAAACGACCCTCAGAATGACGCGGTACATTCCACAACCCGCTATTTGATGTTGTTTTCCTTGCCTTCCTTCACGTAAGCGATCGATGAAGCGATGTGATTTCTGCTGTGGATGGACTTCTTCTTGGCCAGATGCGCAAACATCTGGATACCAAAGCCGCCGTCCAGGTCGTCCGTAATCCTCTTTTTCCAAGGACGCCGTATGATTTGCGTGGTAAGGCGACGCGTGACGCGGGGCTGGGTCATGATGTGGTCGGCAATCTTCCAGGCGCGATCCAGGAGCTTATCCCGGGGCACCACTTCATTGACCATTCCGTACTCTAGGGCCTTTTGGGCGTCAATTGCCTGGCCCGTGAGCAAAGCATAGGCTCCGCGCTTGACGCCCAACAACTCCAGGAAACAGCTATGAATGCCATCTCCGGGAACGGAGCCGATGTCATAGTGGAGGTCAAAAATGATGGCGGCTTCAGCGCAAATGGTGATGTCGCACATGAGGCAAATTTCCGTATGAAAACCCGGGCCATTCAGAACACCAATGGTCGGAATTTCTAGATCGTTCACTAAAGAGCTGACATTGGTCCTGCCGTCTTTATAGGCATACTCGTAGGCCCAATGCTGAAGATCCTCTTGTTCTAGTTTGAAGCCTTCGGGATCCGCGTCCATCATGAAGTTTTCGCCCGTCCCCGTGAAGATCATGACTTCGTTTTCGGGATCCGCGCCGATGGTCTTGAAAAGCTGGCCGACGGAACGATGATTTTCGACGCTCAATTGAATGGGTCCGCCTGCGGTGTGCGCTTGAACGAGAATGACGCCATCCTCGCGGCGTTCCAGTTTGTAATGCTGCTTGAATCGCTCTTTGTATTCCTCGAACTTGGGGGTGGGGATAAAATCCACTAATGACATGACTGATTCTCCCTTCGGTAGTCCGACAAGCTATGTACAGCAGCGCGAGAAAGCGGGGGAAAATTGTGCCGAACGTAGCTGATTTAGCTGGCTCTCGACTCGGGGCACGACACTCCGCGAGAGCTTTCTCACGATTACAGCCCGGCGTTGCGCGCCAGGACACGCGTCATGCTCGACCAGTCCATCTCTCCTTGTCCTTGCGCCATGGCGGAGAGGAGATGGTCGTGAACCAGGCTGGCCAGTGGCATCGGCGCAGTGCATTCCTCGGCCGCCGCCAGCACCAGACGGACGTCTTTCAAGCCTAGCTGTAGAGCAAATAGGGCTGGCTCGAACTGTTCTTGTGCGATGATGCGCCCATAGTTCGCCATGATTTGGGATCCAAATAGAGCATTCATGATTTCGAGGAACGCCTGCGGAGCTATGCCTGCTTTCCGCAGCACCGCGTAGGCTTCTCCAAACGACTCAATCATGCTGATGAGCATGAAATTGCCGCACACCTTAGCGACATTCGCCTGCCAGGGCTCGGTCCCGACCACGAATGTCTGGCGGCCGATGGCGTCGAAAAGCGGGCGGCAGCGCTCTACGAGTTCACTGGGCCCGGCGGCCACCACCAGCAATTTCTTGGTTTCCGCAACTTCCGGGCGGCCGAAGACAGGCACGCTCAGATAACCCTGGTTCCGCCGAGCATGTTCGGCGGTTAATCTATGAGCCAGCGCTGTGCTGATTGTGCTGTGCGAAAGGTGAATGCAATCGTTCTTCATGGCCGAAGCGATGCCATCATTTCCGAAGACGACTTGTTCAAGTGCGTGATCGTCCGCGACCATCGTCATGACGACCTCCGCGTCGCGGGAAGCATCCGCGGGGGAATTGGCCACACGCGCGCCGTCGCCGGCAAGCGCCTGCGCCTTTTCGCGGCTGCGATTGTAGACCGTCAAGGTGTGCCCCGCGCGGAGCAAATTACGCGCCATGCCCATACCCATTTTGCCGAGTCCAATGAAAGCAAGATTCATAACCGCCAGCATAGCGACTTCGCTCGTCGAAGCCAAGGAGCTTTTCTGCCGATTGGGAATGATAAGTCCGAATGTGGCCCTCACGTCCCAATAACGATGTTATCGGTCCACGGCGCCACGGGCTGGCCGATTAACCTTCATGCATGTTATGTTGTTGAAAGTATCAGGAGCGACTTGGATTAAACCGAGTCCGGCAACCGGCCGCAGTTGCGGAACCGGACCAATTCGTGATTTTTCTGAAGGATAGCCTACAACTTGTTGAGAGCTTTGGTCGGGGCGCGCGGATTTGAACCGCGGACCTCCTGCGCCCAAGGCAGGCGCGCTACCAGGCTGCGCTACGCCCCGACATGAAGTGCTGCATTGATTCTAAAGCCCTTTCCACCTTTATTGCTACTCCTGTCGTTCGCCAAAATTCTGTCCGCCTTCGAATTCAATGAGATACAAAGATACAATGTTGCCATCCACAGGCAAAGTGCGATAGCACCTGCTCATGATCGCCGCCATAAGACTACTAGTGCCGTTCCAACTAATTTCGGGTAATACCCAGCCATGTAGCCAAATGTTGCCGGATGCACGGTTTCCTTCTCTGTTGCTTTGCGATTCGTATTGGTACGCATAGGCTCATCAAGTTGGAACGGCACTAGCCGAAAATGATGTCAAGCGCCGAGAACGTTATTTCAAATCGAGAAAAGGGAGCCAGTACGGCCGAAAGCGGTTAGCAATTTGGCTGGATATTAGTCAAGATCAATTGGAACGGCACTAGACCAAAATCTGAGAGCCTAGCCGCAGAAATCCAGAATCGGGTGAGTTAGCCGAAGTATCCAGATGACGCGTCAGGTCAACCACCTGTAAGCGATCCTTCGCCCCGACACGCCGAAAAATTCTGTGGATATGATTCTTGATCGTCTGCTCGGATAGATTCAGTTGGGAGGCAATCTCTTTATTCGTTAACCCCTGAGAAATCAAGGGAACGAGCTGTCGCTGTCGCCTCGTCAGGTTGAATTTGACTTTCATTCGAACGATTGGGCGTGCCGCCCATTGCTGTGAGACGATCTGAAACAAGAGCTTGCAAAGCTGGGGAGGGCAAACGGCTTGCGCCTGAGCGACGGCGCGCACCGCAGCCACGACATCTGCGGAACTCGCATCCTTCAGTAGATACCCGAGAGCACCCGCTCGAACACATTTGAGAAAGATCTCTGGATCATCACTCATATCAATGAGCAGGACCTTGGCGCACAGAACTTCCCGGGAGACCTCAGCCAACAAGGCGCAATCTGGACGCTGTATTGAAACCGAATCCAGGATAAGGACTTGGGTGGCCGACGAAGCAATCGAGCCGGTTGCCGATTCTAGACATGGTGAGACACCACAGACTCTAAAATCAACCTGTTTCGAAATAATCTTGCCGAGGGCTTCGCGTAACAGTCGATTGCCTGCCACCAAAAAAATAGAGATGGTGTCCTGCATGGTTTCCTCCTCAGGAAAAGACACCTTGTTCTGTGCATGAGTTCTTATCATGAGAATTCACTCTTACTTCTTTCAGGGACGCCCTCATAGCATCGGCACATGCCATTCGCGGATTTCGCGAGCTAACAAGTGATTGAATTTTTTGATGGCGAGAGATAACAGTTATCCACTCCATGGATAGCGATTACGAAAATATTTTTCAGTCGCGTGGATACACCGCCTCAGGCGATCTTGCCGAGTCTCCGGCTCCAGGAATGAAACTGTTTCTCACAGTTTCACCTCGCATCTTGCAAAAGCCGGACCAATCTCAATTTGTGGGTCGTATTTTAGAGAAGTTTTGCGAGGGTAATTCCGCTGACCCGATGTAATCCCTCTCATCCTCAGGTCGGGCTCTTGCACATGATTGAATCCATTGCCACATAGTTTGTTCTCTCGATTTTACAACTCATTAATGTATGAGGTTGTCAGTACAGCACAATGGTCGCAAAAAGATGAAATTCTTCTTGGGATTAGTCCATGTCTGAACCATCGTTTCGTTCCCGAATTGGGAATGAAGAACTGGAATGAAATTAAGATGGGCAGAGTCGCGTTTGAATGGGGTCAAACAGCCTGGCGACAGAACTCACCGCACTTTGAAATCCGCTGCCTAGGCGTGGAGTGTCTTGCTCCGAGCCGCGAAGAACTGACGAGCAGTAAGAATCATGAGTCCGATCACAAACAGTCCAACCAGCAGCGATCCCAGTTGAGGCATGGCGCTGGTGGTAAAATTCGCCACCTGCTTCGTTCCCAGAATCACTGGTGTGAACGGTTGAATCCTGACCGCGGCATGTGGATCTAGGTTGTGCCCGAAGACGTACTCCCGATAGGCGAAGCGGAACATACTGAACACTGAGACATAGAGCGATAACACTGTCAGGTCAATCAGGGAACTCAGATTCCCAATCGCCGCGACCCGGAGAGCCAGCAGTGCCAGAATGCCGAACGCAAAAGGTATCCAATCGAGGTCCGCGAAGGCGTCGCGCTCGATTCTTTGCATGCCGATGTAGTGGTTCAGCTCGTTGATCTCATTGATGTCCTGGCCGTCGTTCCCCCCCTCGAGCTTGTAGGAGTAGATATCCATGTAGAGGCCGTCGGGATACTGTGGCGCCCTCAGGCTCACGCGCCAAAGCGGCTCGACGAAGCTCAGCAACAAAGGGACGATCAGCAATAGTTGGATAATTCTAGCGGTGCGGTCGAGAGGTCGATACAAAACTGGGAGGTCTTTTTCGTCCATGGGCCGTATTCCTTTCGTTACACAAGGTCGTTCTGGATGAACTGCCGCCGTCCCCAAATCCAGGCGATGGAGCCAGCTGCGGCAGGCCAGGTGGCTCCGAGAGCGAACAGCACACCAGTCCCAAGGCGATTCACCAGGTAGAATCCGACTGGACCGAGCGCCGCTAGCGTCGGATCAGCCGAGGAAAGCAATGCCATACGAGCCGCCTCCACAGGATTGAGCGAGGCCAGAATAAAGATGGTTTGCGGATTCAGCCTCCACACGAGCATCAGACCAATCAGCGCGAAATCAAGCAGCACCACGCCAGTCACCCAGATCACGAGCAGGTACATGATGGCTTTAGCCTGGTTGCGGACGGAGACTGATATGGCGAGTCCGAACCCCACGAAGGCCCAAAGCAGCGAAGCGCATATCACTACTGAGCGTCCCAGAAATACCCAGGAAATTTCCTGCCCGAAGATAGTCCAACCGAGAAACGCCAGGAGCGCAAATAGCGCCACGAGCGGTAACACCAGAACTGCAAAGCGGACTAGCGAGACGGCCAGAAAGTAGTCGCTGCGGGTGATCGGCTGGCTGAAGAGGAACTCAAATGTGCCGTCGTCGCGGGCGCGGTTGATCACCTGACCGCACGCTGCCAGCGCTACGAGCGGCAGTAGTAGTAGCAGAACGTGACAAAGGGATAGGAGCACGCGTCCCATGCCGGTGAATCCGAGCACGGTGGATTGGCGCAGACCTACGAGTACGAACAGCGCCGCCAGCAACGCGTAAAGGCCACTCGAGAAAACCAGCCAGCGCGAGCGCATGACCTCGGCGAAATCAAATTGCACAACGGCCTGTAAGGACTTGCTCAACCGGATGCTCATCGGCGCCCTTTCCCAACTCCTCTGCCAGTCGCTGCGCAGCCCTGCGCTGCGGCTCGCCACGCTTCACACTTCACACCCAAGATCCTTGCAGGCTGTTGCGGAAGCCGTTGGCCCTGTAGGCAGTCGTTCTTGGCTGTCCTCCACACCTTGAACTCCCATCGCTACCAATGCTTGCCCGTCGAGGAAGTCCGAAGCTTCTCCCTCCCAAGCGATCTGTCCAGCTTCGAGCACCACGACCCGCCGGGCCAGTTGCCGGACTTCCTCGAAGCGGTGCGAACACAGGATCACCGTAACGTCCACTGTAAACTGCTCGAACAACTCGAAGAACCTGAGACGCGAAGCTGTATCAAGGCTAGCCGTGGGTTCGTCAAGGATGAGGAGGGAAGGTTTCGCCGCCACGGCAAGTGCGACCATCAGTTTCTCCTTGGTTCCACCCGACAGCTCGCGTACCGGGCGGTTCCAGACCTCACCAAGATTGAGGTTCAGAGAAGAAGCTATTACTTGAACGGCGCTTTCTTTGAGCCCGCGCAGCAGGCTCACAGTATGGACCAACTCAGAGGTACTGGCGCTGAGGGAGGGCGGATTCTGCGGCACGTAGGCAATCTGGTTGGCCAGCCGCAGCGGATCGTGGAACGGGGCTCGGCCGTTAAGAAGCACTTCACCCTCCACGGCGACCATCCCCATGATGGCGCGGATCAGGGTGGATTTGCCGGAACCATTCGGGCCGACCAGCGCGACTTTCTGCCCCGAAGGCACCACCAGGCTCACGTTGCGCAAGGCCAGCACCGACCCAAAGCGTTTTGTTACTTTGCGGAGTTCAACTTGCACTGGGGAACTCCGGAGGTTGCGGTGGATTCATTCGCGGCGAGGGGTCCATGAGAATAAGCCGCGGCTGGAGCAAGGGAAAAGCATGGCTGAGCACGTCGAGCAGGTCGAGAGCAGGCGAGCCCCGCAGGAAACTCAATTCCGGGTACTCCGCCGTTAGTTCATCGGAGAAGCTTCGCAACTCATAGGGTACATCGCCGCGGCCATCGTGATTAAGGTCGTAGCCGGCATAGTCATCAAAGTAGTTGCTACGCCAGGTCACAGACATTGCGTCTCCGTTTCCTTCCACCGAGATAATCGCCTGGTTATTGCGGAAGGTGGTGTCGAGCATACTGGTATTCGCTTCGCTCGAATGAAAGATCACGGCCGTACCGTTCAATGCGAACAGGTTGCGCTCAAAGACGTTCGCATCCTCCGGCGCCGCCGGAGAAGCATCCACATAAACGCCGGTGGTATTGCGCAGAATCAGGTTGTCGGCTGTAATGAGATCGTCCGAATCTTTAATTCCTATCCCCATACCCTCCTCCGATGAGTCGAGGACGAGATTATGCTCGACCTGCACCCCATGCGAGTACATGAGAAAGACGCCGACAATGTTCCGGAGATAACGGTTGCCGCGCACCACGGCGTCCCGACTGTACATGAAGTGAGTGCCGTAGCGGCTGTCTGAGATGATGTTGTTGACCACGTGGCACGCGGACGAGTACCAGATGAGAATGTCGCGGCCATAGGTAACGAGATTCCCCTCGATGAGCGAATCCGTGGTTTCCCACACGCGGATCGCGTCACCTCGCAGTCCAAGGTGTTGATGAGGATCGCCAGTAATTTCGTTATGGCGGAAGACAACCCGGTGGGACTGCTCCGCAATCAAGCCAAAGAGCGCCGCTTCGATCCGCACCCCTTCCACGCGCACGTCGCTGCCGTGAACGTGAATGGCGCCATCGTTGCGATCAAAGCGGTCGCCGCTGCCGTGCACGGTAAAGCCAAGTAAAGCTACGCGGTCTGCTTGAACGTCAATCGTGGAGCCCTCGCCGGAGGATTGAATGACTGCTGTACGTGGTCCCCAGAGCGTGAGCGAGCGATGCACAACCGCAGGACCGGCATACGTCCCCGGTGAGAGGCACACCGCATGTCCATCCGGCGCTGCGTCCAGTAGGGACTGGAGTGGCGCACCGGATGGCGCTGTCTGGCAACTTGCAGGCGCAGCCGGCAAGTTCGAGCTGAGTGTCCCCGGGTCAGCTACAACCTCTCCTGCCACGCCGCCTGGCGCCGCGCCTTTGGACCGCCCAAGCGGCGCGAGGGTCACAGCGGCAAGCGTGAGCAGTATGAGTATCCGCCCGCGCACAAATTGGAACCGCAAGTGTTTCATGCCGCTCATGCCTCGCCCTGATGCCTTGCACTCAACGGACCGCCGCGGACGACTCAGTCCCTCCCTTGGGCTCAACGAGCAGATAGCCCGCCATCTCGAGGTGCAACGCCGAGCAGAACTCTGTGCAATAGAACGGGAATACTCCGGGACGATCCGCCACGAAGGTCACGTTGTTGGTCTTACCCGGTTCGAGACTTAGGTTGATGTTGTAGGAGTCAATAGCGAATCCGTGCGTCGCGTCCTTGGTCTGTTCAAGGTTGGTGAGGTGAATATGTACCGTGTCTCCTTGCTTCACGACGATCTGATCAGGAACGTAGTGGCTGCGAATGGCGGTCATGTAGACATGGACCCCATCCCCCCGCCGCTCCATACGCGCCTCCTTCTCGCTCGTCACGGCAAAGGGATCCTTGTCGTGCGTCACGGGGTTGATTCCCACGGGTTTATAAAACGCCCATGGCTTTACCAGATCAGCCCGGATCATCTGGGCGTAGTGCGGCTCGCCGAGGCCGATCGGCAGGTCGTACAGCAACTGCATCTTCTCGCCCGTGATGTCGATCAGCTGTAAATTCTGGGGCAGCAGCGGGCCTACCGGCATGAAGCGGTCAATCGACCACTTGTCCAAAGCCACGAGGTACTTGCCATCAGGGTGCTCAGTATCGCTGCCCGGAATCGAGAGATGCCCGACGTTATAATGGACCGGGATCTTGTCGATGACCTTGAGATCGGAGAGCGACCAACGGGCCACCTTCGACTCGATGAACAGCGTGGTATAGCCATAGCCTTTGCCGTCAAACTGTGTGTGTAACGGACCCAGGCCCATTTCCACCTGGCCGCGGATCGATTGCTGGAACGGCAGGATGGGCACGCCATACCGATCCTTACCTGCAAAAGTCTTGGCGTCGATCAGGCCCTTGATCTTCTCGAAGCTGTAAATGGTTTCGTGCGTATCGAGTTTGCCGGATACGCAGATCTCTTTGCCGTCCGGCGTAACGTCAACACCGTGCGGGCTCTTGGGCTCGGGAATGAAGTAGAGAATGCCCTCGTCGATGGCCGTCTGCATCGGTATCACGCGAAGGTCCTTAATCGGCTTCGCCTTACCTGAAGCCGCCACTTCAGCCGCTTTTCTCCAGTTGATGACGTGCATGTAATCCATGTCGCTCTGCGAAGCGCCGGACTCGATGGCCGGTTTGCCTTCGCGCGTACCGCCTGTGGCTTCCTCCGTATTGAACGAATTGATGAAAACCCAACCGTCGCTAGCGAGCTTGCCGGACGACGCCAGATCCTGCGAGTAGGGCGGGACCTCCACGGCGAACGACTTCTCCTTGTTGATTCGCCCCTTGTCCCGATCAAAACTCCAGAAGATCACCGCGCCGCGATACTGCTGCTCATAGTTATCGAGCTTTGCGTATGTATTACCAAGAGGCGTGGCGAATTGCGAAGATTCGATCACATATTCGGTATTAGGAGTAACGGCGGACGCGCCGTGATCCTGCTGGATCAGGTCGCTGCGCACGATCTGCGAGGTGTTGAAGTCCTTGAGGCTGATCACCGCGACCCGCGCGTTGGCCTTATCGTTGATAAAGAGAAACTGGCCGTCGTAGTCGCCATTCGTCTGACTCAGAGCAGGGTGATGACTGTCGCCCCACGTCAACGCTTTGCCCTTGGGCGAACCGTCAGCCAGAATCCGCTTGGTTTCGTCGTCAAATCCATAACCCTGCCACGGCTCCGGCGTAAAGACAGCGATATATTTCAGGATGCGCATGCTGGGCACACCAATCACAAGCACTTGGCCGGAATGACCGCCCGAGGCAAACATGTAGTACTCGTCCGGCTTGCCTGTGGGCGTGTACGTCTTTAGGGCAGCCACGACGTCAGCCTCATTGAGACCGCGCGCCTTCATCAAGCTCTCAACCGAAGCAGAAGGTCTTCCCGCCTGCCTACCGCCTCGGCAGGCAACCATCGCCACGATCGCTAGTCCAGCCACGGTAAGTATTCCGATCTTTGTCCTACTCATGACTACCTCCCTTTTTCTCCTGGCGCCGGCTCAAACCGGAACCGGTCTCAGTTCAACCCAGCTTCGCCGCTACCCGACTTCCGCCCGAATCACTTGTTGATTTACTTGGCGCCTAGCTGACGGACGTGTTCCCGGAGCGCAGCCACCACCGCAGGCTGGCTCTGCAAGTCAGGATTCGGCACCATGAGCGGGCTCTTTCCCACTGCCGAGCCACCATAGAGAATCGCCTTCTCGATCTCCTCGTCGGTAACGGCCTTCTGCCACACTTTATCGTGGAAATTCCTGGGCTTGGGATTCAGATTCGCAGCGCCAGGGCCGTTGCCAAGGCCGTCAGGTCCGTGGCAGACCGCGCACCGGGAGGAGAAGATATCGTTAGCCTGTGTCCGTGCCTCGTTAGTAACCGCCACAGCGCCTGACTGCGCGTCGCTTTCTTTCTCGGCACTCACGGGTGCCTGTGAAACGGATTCTTGCTTCGACGACCCGCAGGAAGTGATGCATATGACAGCCCCAAACAGTACGAGCGTCAGTAGCGCGAGTTCGCTAACTCTTCTGCTTCTTCTGATTACCAATTCGCTTGGCATGGCACACCAATAGGTTTTCACCTCTGGGCTCCTCAAAAACGTTCATAGTGTCATCCGTGAGGCGGCGCGGAACAGTGACCTAAGTCACAGCTCTTTATGATGGAGGACACAAGCAGATGTTCGCAGGCAGTGCGCGCCTTGTCGACATCGGGAATCGGCATTCCGAAGGCAGGGCTGCTCGTGCCGATGGCGCTCCGCATTACACCGGGAGAGGTATGGCGAGAGCTTTGCGCGCTTCCTCGAACGTTGACTCGTGCACCTGCCCAGTAGCATCCACTTTCATATGCCTGGTTTGCATGGGCTTGCTATCCACGCGGTCCTTGAGCCAGTCCGCCAGGAAGGTGGCTGCGCTCGGCCCGAGGCTGACGGAGGTCGCGTTGCCTATACCGTGATCCGCGCCTTCATATAGCAGCAATTGCTTTGGTGCCGAGACTGTTTCCAGCAAATCGTAAGTATATTCGATCGGGCTGAGGTGGTCGTCCTCACCGGCGATGACCAAGTACGGGCATTTGACCTTTTCGCCGACGCCTTTCAGCGAAAGTGTTTGCGCGAACTTGTCAAATTCTCCCTCGTCTTTAAAACCGGCCATATACATGAACCGTAGCTTAAAGGTCGGCGAGGCCATATTGAAAATTGTGTTAGCGCCGGGTTCGTGACACACGGATCGCACGGCGCAACCCTTCAGGCGGTCATCGAGAGAGGCAACTTGCGTCCCCCAGAACGAACCCATGCTAGCGCCCTGCACGGCGACGCGGTCCGGATCGACTTCAGTTTGAGAACGGAGCCACGACAGTGCCAGTGGGCCAGCCTGCAGCCAGTTCGTCGCCGTGGTGTGGATGTCGCGGATGCAGCACTCGCCCTGACCGGGCCCTTCGAGAGCCAGCACCGCGATGCCCCGCTCGAGCAGCTTGTCTCCGTAAAGGGCGCAAGATAGCTCCTTGAAACTGTCCATCCCGCTGATGGACCACACGGCAGGAATCCGGCCTGCCCGTCGCGCAGATGGCAGGTGAAAATACCCCGGCAAAGACTTGCCGCTGCCGCCAAACGGGATTTCCACTTTACGGATTTCGTGGTCCGCATACTGCATATATTTCGAGTAGCAGGCGACTTTCTTCTCGTTGAGCGCGACGTTCTCGCGGGTGTTCTCGTAGATCGGCCATTGGGCGCTTCCATAGAGCAGCGATGCGATGAAGTAGCTTTCGCGTGCTGCGATCGTGTGTTCCTCCGCCTCGAACTGCCGCGCCATTTTTTCACGACGCACGGCAGCGCGAGCATACTCGCGCGCGATATCGTTGAACTTGTGCACGCGTGCCCGCACGCCATTGAAGTCCGCCGTTGCGTCCGGCCCGCAGGGCCCCAGCGTGTACGCGATGCGCCCCTGATCCCACTCCATTCCGACCGTTTGAATGACTGCGTCGAGCAGCCAGCGCTGCTCCTGCCAGCGCCTCATCCGACGTTCGGTCGCCGTGGGCATCGCGGGTGGCGGCACTGGACCAGCCGGCGCAGATGCCGGCAAGCCGAGCCATGGTGACCCGCCGGCGCGTCCTATGAATGATGCACTCGCCATCGTGGCTGCACCGCCGAGAAATTCCCGTCTTTGCACCAATTTCTTTGGAGGTTGTTGCTTGTTTAACTTAGCCATTTTTCCTCCCAGTGTGGTCCGTTATGAAGGACTGTTCCGGAATCTGGTTCCTTCCGCAACAGGAGCGCGAACTAAACCTAGCTCTCCATATCACGGGCTCAGTATGTTGTAAAGAGATGTAAAGAAATTTGGCCGTCGCAGAGTGGTTTTGTAGCGGTCGCTCCGTCCGAGTTGTTTGGGACGGAGCGGGCATGTTTCTTTTGAAACTAGACTACTACCGGCCGTTGGGTGGTGGATCTAGTGAAGCAAGGGCTAGCCGTGGCTGCCGCCGCCGGAAAGTTCGCGGACGATCGAGCCTACGAAGCCTTTCGCATCGCCAAAGAGCATCAAGGTCTTGTCGAGGTAGTAGAGCGGGTTGCCGATTCCGGCGAATCCTGCCGCCATGCTGCGCTTGATTACCATAACGGTGCGCGCCTTGTCCACATCCAGAATCGGCATCCCGAAGATAGGGCTGCTTGCGTCGGTGCGCGCGGCAGGGTTGGTGACGTCGTTGGCGCCGATGATCAACGCCACATCGGTCTGCGGAAGTTCACCGTTGATTTCGTCCATGTCCAGCAGCTTGTCGTAGGGGATGTCGGCTTCGGCCAACAGCACGTTCATATGTCCGGGCATGCGTCCCGCCACGGGGTGAATGCCGAATTTCACGTCCACGCCGCGCTTGGTTAGAATGTCGTAGAGTTCGCGCACCTTGTGTTGCGCCTGCGCTACGGCCATGCCGTAACCCGGAACGATCACAACCGTGCTGGCTGCCGCAAGAATTTCAGCAGCTTCCTCGGGCGTCGCGCTCCGGACCGCGCGTGTCTCCTGCCCGGCCTTGGCGGCAGTCTGTTCTTGGCCGAACCCCCCGAACAGAACATTCGTAAACGAGCGGTTCATGGCCTTGGACATGTTGATGGAGAGAATGAGACCGGAAGCGCCGTCCAGAGCGCCTGCCACGATCAGAAGCTTGCTCTCCAACACAAATCCCATCGCAGCAGCGGAAAGGCCGGCATAGGAGTTCAGCAAAGAAATCACCGTGGGCATGTCGGCGCCACCGATGGGAATAATCATCTGCACGCCAAATAGAAGCGGAATCACCACGATGAGGGGAAACAAGTACATGTGGTCCGGATGTACCACCAGGTACCCAGCCACTGCAATGGCAGCAGCCAACATCCCGAGATTGACGACGTTCTGCCCCTTATACGTGATGGGACGCTGAGGCAAGATCTCCTGCAGCTTTCCCGCGGCCATCAGGCTGCCGGTGAACGTCAACGAGCCGAGAATCACTTCCATGGAAAGAACCGACATCATGAACCGGGGCACAGCGGGCGCACGCAGATAGAACTCCGCTGTGCCGACCAGTGTGACGCAAAGGGCTCCGAACGCATGGCTGAGCGCGGTTCGCTGGGGGACTGCCGTTATCTTGACCATCCCGAGGGGGATGCCAATGATGGAACCCAGCACCAGGGCAATCGCAATCCATTTGTAGTCAACGATTCCGCGGTTCAATAGAGTTCCTACCACGGCCAGGAGCATGCCAAACTCGGCGGCCCAGACACCGTGCCGGGCCGTCGCGGGGGAACTCATCCACTTGAGAGAAAGAATGAAGAGGGCTGTTGCGACAAGGTACGTGATCTCGATCATAGTTTCAGCAGCAGGAAATGAGGTCATGGTTTCGGTTTACCGCTCGCCTTGAACATCTTGAGCATTCGGTCCGTGATAAAAAAACCTCCCACAACGTTACTGGTGGCGGCAACAATCGCGATCGTACCGAGCACGGTGGCCAATGTGCTCTTCTGTTCTCCAACCAGTATGATTGCGCCGACTACGGCAATCGCATCCAGAGCGTTGGTCAGCGACATCAGCGGCGTATGAAGAAGCGGAGTTATGCGGCGGATAACTTCGAACCCGATGATTGCCGCCAGCATGAACACATAAAGACTCGTAATCAGATCCATCTTCATTGTTATTTTGTCTCCTTCTGCTCGGCCACCAGAGGCGGCAGCGAGAAGAATTCACGTATTCTGCTGTTCACCACCTCGCCGCCCTGAGTCACGAGGGTGCTGTGGACAATTTCATCCTCCAGGTTGAGCTGGAGCTTCCCTTCCTTGATCATGGGCAGCAGAAACGAAGTGATGTTCCGGGCATACATTTGACTCGCGTGGTAGGGCACGGTACTGGCCAGGTTGAAAAGGCCGATGATCGTAACGCCGTGTTCGACGGTTTTCTCCCCCGCCTTTGTAAGCTCACAGTTTCCACCGCGCTCCGCGGCCAGATCGACAATTACCGACCCCGGCGCCATCCCCGAAACCATTTCACGTGTCACCAGCACCGGAGACTTCTTGCCGGGGACCACTGCGGCCGTGATCACGACGTCGCTTTCGCCGACCACCTTGCCCAGCAACTCGCGCTGGCGCCGGTAGAAATCCTCATCCTGCGCTTTCGCGTATCCGCCTGCGTCCTGCGCATCCTTGGCCTCAATGGGCAGCTCGACAAAACGCCCGCCGAGGCTTTGCACCTGCTCTTTGGAGGCAGGCCGCAGATCGTAAGCGGAAACAACCGCTCCGAGTCTGCGCGCCGTAGCGATCGCCTGGAGTCCCGCAACGCCCGCGCCGATGACAAGAACACGTGCGGGCGTAAGGGTTCCCGCCGCGGTCGTCAGCATGGGAAAAATCTTCGGGAGCGTGTCGGCGGCAATCAGCACGGCCTTATAGCCACTCATCGTAGCCATCGAGGAAAGGGCGTCCATGCTTTGGGCGCGAGTGGTCCTGGGCATTAATTCGATGGAGAAAGAGGTCACGCCAGTCGCCGCGATTTCACGAATTGTCTCTAAGGAGCCCAAAGGCCGCAAAAACCCAATCAATACCTGGCCGCGGCGGAGGAATGGAACGTCGGCCTTTCCCGTCCGGTCGTTCGCCCCATAACAAAGCACCTGGATCACAATATCCGCCACACGGAAGACTTCGGCTCGCTCTGTGAGAATCTTTGCGCCCTTGGCGGCGTACTCAGCATCTGGAAAGCCGCCCTCCACACCCGCTCCCGCTTCGACAACGACTTCCAGACCCGCTTTCGCGAGACTGGGAATCACAACAGGTGCCAGGGCAACACGCCGCTCCCCTGGATAGCTCTCTCGGGGAACACCAACGATCATCGACCTTCCTCCCTCTATCACAACCTGTGTGGCACACTCTGAATACCTAAGATTCAAGAAGGGCGACTCCCCCTAAATCGAGAATTTCCTTCGAGAGCGCCACACTAAAGAATCAATAGGTGAAAAAACACCGACGAGAGCCAGAGAGCAGGCAGGACCGCCATGCTGCGGACCTCAGACCAAAAGCTCCACCACATCGCGATCAATCACTCTGCTTTCAGCGAAACTGCGTCACATCGAACGAAAGATTCTCATGCAAATTCACAAAAGTAAACCGCAAAGATCGCGAGACATAGATTAAGTCCACAGCATCAGGAAGCCACAAATTCCGGGGTAACCTTTTCCGACACAGTTTGAAGCGGGCGCACCCAAGGCAGGAGACGCAACATGCCCAAGCGTTTCATGGAAGAAGCGATCCAGCGACAGTTGAAATCGTACGTTCGGGCCGGGGGACGGACCATTCGCAGAAGTTGTGCTGAAAGAAGTCCGCCTCAATGCAACCAGGACAAATTGCGTCACTTCAGCGAACGAGCCCACCGCGCGGGTTTTACCAAACGCCGGTCGTGAGGTATTCGTGGATTGATTTCGCGGCGCGCCGCCCAGCGCCCATGGCGAGGATCACCGTGGCACTGCCCGTCACAATATCGCCTCCGGCGAAAATACCTTTTCGCGAAGTGCGCTGCGTAGTCTGGTCCGCGTCGATGTAGCCGCGCTGGTTTGTCTTCAGGCCGGGCGTGGTGCTCTGGATGATGGGATTCGCGCTCGTGCCGATGGCCATCACGGCGACCGAGAGAGGCAGGTCAAACTCCGAACCCTTGATTGGTACAGGCCGTCGGCGTCCGGAGGCATCCGGCTCCCCCAGTTCCATGCGCACGCAACGCGCGGCGGTGAGCCAGCCCTTGCTGTCGGAGAGAAACTCGACCGGAGCGGTCAGCATCTGGAAGTCGATGCCTTCCTCTCTCGCATGCTTCACTTCCTCCGCGCGCGCGGGCATTTCTGCTTCGCTCCTGCGGTAAATCACAAAGGCTTTGCGGGCCCCCAAGCGCAGAGCGGAACGGATCGCGTCGAGAGCTGTATTGCCGGCGCCGATCACCGCGACATCTTTGCTGCGGCAATCCACGATGGGCTCGTCATACTTGGGGAACTCGTACGCGTGCATCAGGTTGATGCGCGTCAGAAACTCATTGGCCGAATAGACGCCGTTGCAGTGCTCGCCCGGAATTTTCATGAAGACCGGGAGCCCGGCGCCGGTCCCCACAAACACGGCATCGAAGCCTTCCTCTTCCATGAGTTCATCGATCGTGACCGTTCTGCCGACGACGACGTCGGTCTCGAACTCGACTCCCATCGCTCGCATATAATCCAGTTGCTCGCGAATGATCTGCTTGGGCAGACGGAACTCAGGAATGCCGTAAACAAGGACGCCGCCCAGCTCGTGCAGTGCCTCGAACACGTGCACGTTGTGCCCCTGTTGGACCAGCTCGCCGGCGGCCGTCAAGCCGGAAGGTCCGCTGCCTACTATGGCTACTTTTTTCCCAGTCGGCGGAACCTTGTGGAAACTGTGGATTCCCATGCGCTGTTCGTAATCGGCTACGAACCGTTCCAGGTAGCCAATGCCAAGCGACTCGCCTTTCTTGTGCAGCAAGCAGGCTCCCTCGCAGTGGTCCTCCTGAGGACAAACGCGGCCAGTGATGGCCGGAAGGACGTTGTCCTCGCGAATCTTGGCCGCCGCGCCCGCGAAATCACCTGCCAGGATCAACTGGACGAATTCGCCAACCTTCACGCCGACAGGACAATTGGTCGTGCAAACTTTCTTCGCGCATTCCAGACACCGCAGAGCCTCCTGCCGCGCCAGCTCCGCGGAATATCCCAAATTCACTTCACCATAATTTCTGGCGCGCTCTTCGGCGGATTGCTCGGGCATGTGCTGCCGCGGCATCTTGATGCGTTCGCGCAAAGGAAACGGGTTCAACGAGGGTGTAGACGGCTTCGCGGGTTGTTTCGGCGCGTCACTCATGGCTTGCCCATTCCGGCGCGGCACGCTTCGACCTGGGATTCCGCGTCCCTCCGGAATTCCGCCATGGATTTTTGTTCCGCCTCGCGGTACATCGAATTGCGCTGAACGAGCACATCGAAATTCACGAGGTGCGCGTCGAATTCAGGTCCGTCCACGCACGCGAATTGGCTTTTGCCGTCCACGAGCACGCGACAGCCGCCGCACATCCCCGTTCCGTCAATCATGATGGGGTTCAAACTTACGAGGGTGCGGATTCCTTCTTTCCGCGTTGTGTCTGCCACAGCCCTCATCATCGGAATCGGTCCCACGGCCAGGACCAGGTCGATGCGCGTGCCGCTCTCCATCAATTCGCGAAGCTTGTCCGTGACGAAGCCCTTGTCGGCGTAGCTTCCATCGTCCGTCGTGATCATGAGCGTGTCGCTTGCCTCGCGCATCTCGCGCTCAAGAATTACCAGCTCCTTATTGCGCGCCCCCACGATCGAGATCACGCGGTTGCCCGCGCGCTTGAGCGCCGCGGCCGTCGGGTAGGCCATGGCCGTCCCTACACCGCCTCCCATCACCACCACCGTGCCGAACTTCTCGATTTCGGACGGCTTCCCGAGTGGCCCGACGACATCCAGGATGCTATCGCCGGTAACCAGCGAGTTGAGCACGTGTGTGGTCTTGCCGATGGACTGCACCACAATATTGATCGTGCCTCTCTGCCTGTCGGACCTCTCGATGGTCACGGGAACGCGCTCGCCGTGCTCGCACAAACGCAGGATCACGAATTGCCCCGGCCTCTGCTTGCGCGCAATCCGCGGCGCTTCGATCACGAAACGCTTGATGCCGGGAGCGATGAATTCAGCATCGACAATGTTGAACACTTGCACCTCACACACGCTTCCAAACTCATTCTCTGTGATGCGTGGCATGGCGGCTGTGACACGCATCGCATGGCCTTGGCAATCTAAACAAGGCGCCGTAACCAATCCCATCGCTGCACTAAAGTTTAGCGATCAGGAGCGGATGCCGTTCGATAAGAACGAAGGCGCTGTCAAGAGATACCTGGTCGCGACATTACTTTCCGGTACCGCTTGATTCTAGAGAAGTGGAGGACCGAAGATCTGTGACTCTCACGGTGAATCAACCTTCGGCAAACGTTTCGCCAACCATCGATACGGCCGGGCTTCAGCAATGATTCTTCCATCCGAACCCGGGCGTATTGCGGGCTTCAGGCAAAAGCGCCAACATATCACCACCACTCACCCTGCTATCTATCATAACGAAAAACATAACTTCTTATTATTGTAGATGCAATTGCAAATCCGCAAGAGTAAACCGTGAAGTTCGCAATATGTACATTCAGTCCGAGGCACCGGGAAACCACAAACGCCAGCGTGAGCTTTTCCGGTACAATTTGAAGTGAGCGCGCCCAAGGCAGGAGACGCAACATGCCCAACTCCTTCATGCAAGAAGCGATCAAGCGGGCGGTGGAAAACGTTCGTTCGGGCCGGGGCGGACCATTCGCAGCGGTTGTGGTGAAAGAAGGACGCATCATTGCAGCCGGCACAAATTGCGTCACTTCAACGAACGATCCCACCGCGCACGCGGAAGTGATCGCGATCCGCGAAGCCTGCCGCGTGTTGGGCACATTTCAACTTACCGGCTGCGAAATCTACGCAAGCTGTGAACCGTGTCCGATGTGCTTGGGCGCGGTCTACTGGGCGCGGCCGGAGCGCGTGTATTTCGCCGCGACCTCCGGCGACGCAGCCGCGGCGGGCTTTGACGATTCCTTTATCTATGGCGAATTGAAGCGTCCGCACCCCGAGCGGCGGATACCAATCGAACCGATGATGCGCGAAGCGGCGCTAGAACCTTTCCGAGAGTGGGAACAGAAAAGCGATCGCATCCGGTACTGAGCGCACGAAGGCGCGGACCCTCGCGTGAGGTCTGCGCGGATGGAAGAAGACTTTTTGGAATTCCGGGGTCCGCCCGCCGGCGAACTGGTTGCGATGGACATCGCATTCGTGATCGACGGCGCGTATGCGACGTTCTTTTCCACCATGCTCTCTCGCGGAACCATCCACGGGATTGCGGCTCTGGAACTTCATCCATGAAAACCAGACGACGGCGACCGGATAGCGGCATGCATTTGTGGGATGGAGGAAATGCCAACAGTCAAATTTGCAGCGCCAGAAAAGCTTGAACCGGCTCCCTGGTCTCAGATGTTTGGGGCACCTTTGGACCATAGAGCCGGTTCATGAATGGGGTGGAGAGCAGCTAATGGCGCCGCCCATTATGCAGACAGAAACAGCATTGGCACGGAGAGATAGCCCCCGTCGGCAGCCGCAGTGCCTTCTGGCCCGCGTTATGCCGGTGCACCCGTGGACCGCCGCTGTTGGAAGCATTCGCGGCAGAACACGGGCCGCCCCTGCGTCGGGCGGAAAGGAACTGTCGTTTCCTTTCCGCATTGCGAGCAGGTCGTCTTGGTCTCCGATCGCTGAGAGTTACCCTGGCCCGGGCTCTGAGAGCGTTTGGCTTTGCAGTCCTTACACCGCTTGGGTTCATTCTTGAAACCCTTGTCGGCGAAAAACATCTGTTCGCCGGCGGTGAAGACAAACTCCTGGCTGCAATCCGCACACTTCAGAACCTTATCGTGGTATTCCATACGCTGCTCCGAGGCTCCGCACTGGTTGCAAAGCCCGCAGCATTCTCGTCCGAGTCAGACTGTTCTGGGATACGCCGGGTATGAATGCGGGTCCCGTTGCCGACTAGTCCGAAGCTGCTCAGGAAAACCCGTGGGTCGTGCCGCCCGCCTGAACGTCTTAATCCAGCTCCCGCCGCTGCTTCTTGCGCAGCCGCTTGCGTGAAAGAGCCTGTTTTGCGCGGCGCTTTTCTCCAGGCTTCATGTAATAGCTATGCTTCTTGATCTCTTTGATGATGTCTTCCTGCTGCACTTTGCGCTTGAAACGGCGCAATGCATTTTCCAGAGACTCGCCTTCTTGAATGCTGACTTCAGCCACTTAGACCTCACCGTCCTTCCGGTGCATGTGTCAAATAGTGCTGTGAACCATAATGAATCTGAGAGGACACAATTTATAAGTGCGTATTGGAGCTTACTTCTAGCGAACCCTGCAACCGAAGTCAAGCTTTGTTTTTCCGGAAACCTCCCCCGGCAAGGGCACGTCCGGCTTTAGCTGTTATGGGACTTCCCGGTGTTGCTGCTAGAATGTCCAGGCGAAGGTCCCGCTTGGTTCCCGGGGACCCGGGCATATGCAGCGAGGCTCATCATGTCCCTGATGCGCGACGCAATCGGCGTTCTACTGGCTGGAGGACAGGGCGAGCGGCTCTGGCCGCTGACGCGCGACCGCGCCAAGCCCGCCGTGCCTTTCGGTGGCGTCTATCGAGTTATTGATATCACCCTGTCCAACTGCATCAACAGCGACCTCCGCCGCGTATTCGCCCTGACACAATACAAAGCGCTCTCGCTTAACCGGCACATCCGCCGAGGCTGGTCTGTGCTGCTGGGCCTTGGCGAATTTATCGAAGTTTTGCCGCCGCAGATGCGCGTTTCGACGAACTGGTATTTGGGCACGGCCGATGCCGTGTACCAAAACATCTATTCGATCGGCAGCGAGCACTCGCGCTACGTCATCATTCTCTCCGGCGACCACATCTACAAGATGAACTACATGAAGATGCTCCAGCAGCATGTGGACTCCGGAGGCGACGTGACCGTCGCAACGTTCGAAACCACACCTCAGGAAGCGGCGTGCCGCTTCGGCGTCATCGAAACCGACTCCAATTGGCGCATCAACGGATTCGAGGAAAAGCCCGCGTCGCCCAAGCGCTCGCACCTCCACCCGGACATGGTCAACGCCTCTATGGGCGTCTATATTTTCAACACACAACTCCTGATTCCGGCGCTGCTGGCCGATGCCGAGGACCCCAATTCGAAGCACGACTTCGGCCGCGACGTCCTTCCGCGTATCATTTCGAAATACCGCGTCTACGCCTATAACTTCATCGATGAGAACAAGGTCGGCGCGCAGTACTGGCGCGACATCGGCACCATCGAGGCCTACTACGAAGCTAACATGGACCTGGTATCTGTTTCGCCCATTTTCAATCTCTACGACAAATCCTGGCCGTTACGCACCTGGCAGCAGCAGTATCCGCCGGTAAAGACGGTCTTCGCGGACCAAAAGCGCATGGGTGTGGCGCTTGATTCTATCGTTGCTGGCGGATCGATCATCTCGGGCGGCCGCGTGACGCGCTCGGTGATTGGTTACGATGTGCGCGTCAACAGCTACAGCGAGGTGGAAAACTCCATCCTGTTCAACCATGTGAACGTCGGACGCCATGCCCGCATCCGGAACGCCATCATCGATCGTCACGTTACGATCCCCGAGCGCGCCGAGATCGGCTACGACCTCGAAGCCGACCGCCAGCGCTATCACGTTACCGATAGCGGCGTCGTTGTGGTCGTCCGGGAAGAGTCCATGATCGAGGAGCCGGAATGAGGAGGGCAGTTCACAGTTAACAGTCAAGAGTTGAGAGTTGAAAGCACTCATGGGAACACTGTTCTCTCTTGGAAGTTAACTGTTAACTCTCAACTTTCAACTTTCGACTGTCTCATCGGCGTTTATCTGTGTTCCTCTGTGGTTCCAAATAAGTTAGATTTTCATACTCATTCTTCAGGGAGGCGGCATGTCCATGAAAATCGCGCGTGTGAACGGCAGGCAAATCATCGATTCGCGGGGCAATCCTACGGTTGAGGCGGATGTAATCCTCGAAGGCGGAGCGCTCGGACGCGCCGCAGTGCCTTCCGGCGCATCCACTGGCGAGCACGAAGCCATCGAGCTGCGCGACGGCGACAAATCGCGCTACCTCGGCAAGGGCGTACTCACGGCCGTCGCCAACGTGAACGGCGCGCTGGCCCGTGCGGTCGCCGGGCTCGATGCCGCCGACCAGCGCGCGCTCGACCGCCGCATGATCGAGGCCGATGGCTCAGCGAACAAGGCCAACCTCGGCGCGAACGCGATTCTCGCCGTCTCGATGGCCGCGGCGCGCGCGACGGCCGCGGCCTCGCGCCAGCCGCTCTACAAGTATCTCGCGCGCTATTCGAGCGACCCTTCCGGCAACACGCTCCCCGTGCCGATGATGAATATCCTCAACGGCGGCGCGCACGCCGACAATTCCGTGGACCTGCAGGAATTCATGGCCATGCCCGTCGGCGCAAAGACGTTCGGTGAAGCCTTGCGCATGGGCGTCGAAGTCTTTCACCGCCTGAAGAGCGTTCTGCACAAACGGGGCTATTCGACGGCGGTTGGCGATGAAGGCGGCTTCGCGCCCAACTTGAAATCGAACGAAGAGGCCATCGAGGTCGTGCTCGAAGCCATCGCGGCGGCAGGCTACAAGCCCGGCGAGCACGTCGCCATCGCGCTGGACCCTGCGGCGAGCGAATTCTTCGATAAAGCGAGCGGCAAATACGTCTTCAAGAAGTCCGACAAGTCCGCGCGCACCTCGGAACAAATGACGAAATATTGGGCCGATTGGGTCCGTCAATTCCCCATCGTCTCCATTGAAGATGGCCTTTCCGAAAACGATTGGGCCGGATGGGAACATCTCACGGCCGAACTTGGCGGCAAGATTCAACTGGTTGGCGACGATATTTTTGTGACCAATCCGGAGATTTTTTCACGCGGAATTTCGCAGAAGATCGGCAACGCCATTCTCATCAAACTCAATCAAATCGGCACGGTGACGGAAACCATCGAGGCGATAGAGATGGCGCGCAAGGCAGGCTATGCCTCGATTGTTTCGCACCGCTCCGGCGAAACCGAAGACACGTTCATCGCCGATTTCGTCGTCGCCATGGGCACCGGCCAAATCAAGACCGGCTCGGCATCCCGCACCGACCGCGTCGCCAAGTACAATCAGCTCCTGCGCATCGAGGAAGAACTGGGCGCCGCCGCCCGATTTCCCGGGCGCGCTGCACTCGCCCGGAAGTGACGCTCCGGGTATCGCCGTGGAAGAAACCAAAGATGCCGGTCTGAAGACCGGCGCTACAACGTCGCGCGCGTTCCGTGTATTCTGAGAACCTATGCCAAAACGACCGAAACTGATTGTACTGACCGTGCTGGATGGATGGGGCTACCGCGCCGAAACCAAAGGCAACGCGATTGCCCTCGCGCGAAAACCGAATTACGACCTCCTGCTCAAGGATTTCCCCAACACGCTGATCCACACCTCCGGCCCCTACGTCGGCTTGCCCGAGGGACAGATGGGCAACAGCGAAGTGGGCCACATGAACATGGGCGCGGGCCGCATCATTCACATGGACATCACGCGCATCGATCAGATGATTGCGAGCGGCGAATTTTTCAAGCAGCCGCTGCTGGCCGAGGCGATGGAGCGCGGCCGGACGCGCAATCTGCATCTTCTCGGCCTGTTGAGCGACGGCGGCGTGCACTCGCACATGCAGCACCTGTTCGCGCTGCTGCGCATGGCGCGGGAGCATCACGTCGAGCGTGTCTTCGTTCACTGCTTCATGGACGGCCGCGACACCCCGCCGCATAGCGGCGTCGAGTACATTCAGCAATTGCAACAGAAGATGCGCGAAACCGGCTGCGGGCGCATCGCTTCGGTCACAGGCCGCTACTACGCAATGGACCGCGACAACCGCTGGGAGCGCGTCGAACGCGCCTATCGCGCCGTCGTGCACGGCGATTCCCCGGTGAAATCCGCCGACCCGGTCGAAGCCGTCCGCCGCAGCTACGAGCGGGACGTCACGGATGAATTCGTCGATCCCATTGTAATCACAGCGAGCGCCGCGCCATCGGCATCTCCGGCCGGGCCGATTCGCGATGACGATGCCGTGATTTTTTTCAACTTCCGCGCCGACCGTGGCGACGTCGCCCGTGTGCAGCCAGCCGTCGGTGATGGATTCGGCCGTGGCCTCGGGGCGGTTGATGTAGCCCTTGATCACCGAGGCGCCCTTGACCCACAGCTCTCCTGGCTGGCCCGGCGGCAGGGCCTTGCCGTCGTCGTCCACCACCTTGACCTCGAAGGTGGGCATGGCCGGGCCGCAGCTGGCCGGCTTGTCGACGAAGAAGTCGCCGGCCACCGCGGTGATGATCCCCGACGTCTCGGTCATCCCGTAGCCGGTGTTCGGCCGGGCGGTGGAGACGGTCTGGTCGATCTTGGCCACCAGGTCGGGCTGCAGCTGGGCGCCGCCGCCGCCGACGGCGAGCAGGGTGGAGGTGTCGTAGTTGTTGAACTCCGGATGGGTCACCAGCTCGCGCGCCATCACCGGCACGCCGCTGACCGCCGTCACGCCCTCGCGCGCGATCAGCCTCAGCGCCTCGCCGGCATCCCAGCGGTACATCAGCACCATCTTCCCGCCGCCGGCGGTGATGGCGTAGGCCGCGCAGTTGTTGGCGGTGACGTGGAACAGCGGCGTGGTGATCAGGGTCACCGGGATCGGGACCGGCGCATTGGGATCGGGGACGACGCCGGTCGCCCGCTGGGTCGCCAGCGTCTGCACCTGGCCCGAGAACATCATGTTCATCAGGTTGTTGATGCAGCTCCGGTGGGTGAGCTGGGCGCCCTTCGGGAAGCCGGTGGTCCCGGACGTGTAGAAGATGCAGACGTCGGCGTCGGGGTCGATCTGGACGTCGGGCAGGGCGCCGCCGTGGCCGACGACCTCGGCCCAGGCGATCGCGCCGGCCGGCGCCTTGTCCGCCCGCACCGCCACCAGCTCGGCGTGGCCCAGCATGCCCGGGTTCTCGGCCAGGCGCGCCAAGCGCTCGGCGTCGGCGAACAGGATCTTGGGGTGCGAGTCCTCCAGGCCGTAGGCCATCTCGGCGGCGGTCCACCAGGCGTTCATGCCGACCGTGGCCACCCCGATGCAGGCGGCCGCCCAGTAGATCAGGAGCCACTCCGGGTAGTTGCGCATGGCGATCGCC
>JAIQES010000003.1 GCA_020073705.1 Terriglobia bacterium | reverse complement strand
ACCCGCCAAGCGTCGCGGTGCTCAGGAAAGCCGCCTGGTGGCACCCATAACAATCCGCCGAATTGAGGGTGTAGTTGTTGTTCACGTGGCAGGAGGCGCAGGGCGTCGGCGCCGGGGACATGTGCGTTCCGGTCAAGGCAAACCCGGTCGTGCTGTGGTCGAACGACGCTGCGTCCCAACTCTGTGTCGTATGGCAAGTGGAACAGTTCGCTGCCGCAAATGCGGCTCCGGCTGTGGAGTGCACCGGATTATTCGTCTGCTGCCAGGTCGTCAAGTGGCAGCCTGAGTTCCCGCAATCGGTCGGCGCGATCGTTAAAGAATAGTTGTTGTTGATGTGGCACAAATTGCAGGCCACGTTGGCGTGCCCATTAGTGAGCAGAAACCCGGTCGTGCTGTGGTCGAATGTCGCCGTCGTCCAACTTACCGTCGTATGGCACGTTGCGCAGTTCGCAAGTGCAAAAGCCGCTCCGGCTGTTGGATGCACAGGATTCGTGGTCTGCTGCCAGGTCGTCAAATGGCATCCTGAGTTCCCGCAATCGGTCGGGGCGATCGTCAAGTTGTAGTTGTTATTGATGTGGCAAGAAGCGCAAGGCACGTTGGCATGACCATTGGTCAGTAGAAAACCGGTTGTGTTGTGGTCGAACTTAGCGT
Organism: Terriglobia bacterium; assembly: GCA_020073705.1. Taxonomy (GTDB): domain Bacteria; phylum Acidobacteriota; class Terriglobia; order Acidiferrales; family UBA7541; genus Palsa-360. The sequence goes on along the minus strand of JAIQES010000003.1, from coordinate 118,811 downwards.
TCAGCCATGTATCAAGAGAATGGCAGGTTTCGCATGTGGACGAGAATTTTGCTGCCACGTGGTTGGGATTGGTGGTTTTCTGAAAATCCGTCAAGTGACAGGACGAGCACGCGGTCGAGAGTCCCAGGTATTGTCCGACAGCAGCGTTCTTGTGACACCCTTGGCATTCCACCACAGCGTGCGCTCCGAGGAGCGGAAATCTGTTGAAGTGCTGCTTGATCGATTGAACCGATACCTGCCAACCCAGGACGGTGTGGCACTCGGCACAGTTGGCGCCGAACTGACGGCGGTGGATGTCTGCGTGGCAGTCCGCGCAGTTCTTACCGACATCAGTAAAGACCGGCTTGAGGTGGCACTCCGTGCAATAGACTTTTTCATGCATGCCACGAAGGGGATATCGCGTGGTGTCGTGATTGAATTCGGGGATGGCGCGAATCGGGGTCCAGCTCGTGTTCGTGTGGCAGTTCTCGCAGGGAATGGTAAGGGGGCCATGCGGACTCCGGCTGGGCTGCCGCTGGGCACCCGCCGGAAGGGCGAAGGCAAGTGCAAGAGCAAGGAACATGAGCCATTTGCGGATCTGGAATACTCTCGAAATGATTGCCCCCAGACGTTTTAGCTAGGCTCCAACCCTTGCGTGGAAATTGGATGTTACAAATAGTAATGCTTCTAGCAAGCGGCAAGTAACTGTGCTTAAGGCCAGTTAAAGGCCATGTCCTTTCCTGCTACCTAGCAACAAAAACCTCGAACCACGAAATGGCAACCTTAGGCTGGGTTGCCGTTAGCGATGCGCCTTCCGCGTCATTTGGTTGCCTTCAGTCAATGCGCCCTTCGCTTTCCCAACCGGCATGTTCTCCGCTGTCCTAGGCCGGCCGGACGTCGGCCCCATGGCAATCCACGCAATTTTTCGGCGTGGGCTTATAGAACAGAACAGGCTTGCCTTGAATCTCGCGCTGCAACGTGTGACACATAGAGCATCCGACGTTGGCATGTCCTCCCTGCAGGGGAAATGGCGTCCGTTTATCGTGATCGAAGGTAGACGGCGTCCACCGCTGGACGACGTGACAATCCGCGCACTTTGTGATCCCGTTCTTCGCGACGAATTGGCCACCATGCGGGTCGGCATGGCACGCTTCGCAAGCCTGCGGTGTCCCTTTGAACTGGATCTCATGCGAGCCTTGAACAGGCTTATGACAGTCGCCGCACGCCACCGCGCGGTGAGCCCCCACGAGCGCAAATTTCGTCTTCGCATGATCGAAGCTCTTTACCTCGACCCAGGATCGCGTGGTGTGGCACGCCTCGCAGCCCAACGAGGTCCCATCGGGGTGCCGCTGCGCCATGCGTTCCTTGAACTCACCCTTGTGGGGATCGGTGTGGCACGCCGTGCAGGTACGATCTTCGAAATGGAACGGCAGGATTTTGTCCGTTCGTCCGCCCAAACCGGCCTTGTGGCAGTCCGCGCAGGAAACGGCCGCATGAACTCCGGTAAGGGCAAAACGCGTGTTCTTGTGCTTCGCAATCGTGAAGGTCGAGCGATGAAAGTCTCTTACCGTGTGGCAATCCTCGCAACGATCTTGGTAGGGTGCAGCGGCGAATTGCTTGTCATGGGCGTCCTTGTGGCAATCCGTGCAGGCCGCGAATTTGACTTTATACTGAGTGTCCTTGCCCGCGGGTGTATGGCACTTCTCGCACGCGACGGCCGCATGTTTTCCCTCCAACGGATAGTGCGAGGTGGCGTGCTCTTTCACGCCGAATGGAGAAGGCTTCCAGCCGTTTACGCTGTGGCACTCCGAGCATTCGCCTTTGCTAGCCCGTGCCTGGAACTGGCCCTTGTGCGGATCAGGGAAGTGGCAATTCGCGCATTGGGCGAAAGCCAGAGGGCGTTTGAAATCTCCACCGGCATGGCAACCGCTGCAACCTACCTTGAGGTGCATGCCAAGAAGAGGATATTTCGTTTTCGAATGGTCGAACTGAACGGACACGCTGAGCTTCTTCCACCCACTCGTCGTGTGACAGGATTCGCAGGCAGCTTTGAAGGTTCCCTTATGTGGGTCCGTATGGCAGGAGACGCAGGTATCAAACTTGATTCCCGTATACTTTACGGAATAATCCGGTCCAAAGGGAAGGTGGCACTTGTTGCAGGCGACTTGCGCGTGCAAGCCAGCCAGCGGATATTTTGTCTTGGAATGGTCGAACTGCTGTACGTGCTTCCAGTCGGTGAGATTGTGGCAGCGCTGGCAGTCCCCGCCAAGCTGGCCTTTGTGGGGATCTGTGTGGCACGTGACACATTCCTTCGAAAGGCCCAGAAAGGAGTAGGAGAGATCCTTGCGCTGAATCAGCGCTCGATCCGCGGAAACCATGTGCGCGGGGGTGTGACATTTCTCGCACTCGACACCAGCATGCTTATCCACGAGCGGATAGCCGGTCAGCCGATGATCGAACTGCTTGAGCGATGGCTCCCAATGAACCAGAGCGAAATCCACTCCGTTGTGTTCGAGGTGGCACCGAACGCAATCGCTGCCATTGGGATTTTTCATTCCAATTTGCGCGTGGAATCCCTGATGGGCTGCCAACTTCTGAGCGATTTCTTTATGGCAGTCGAGACATTTGAATGTTGGTGTGCTCGTCCCGAATTGGTGGCAGGTCGTGCACTGCGTAGTGCCATTCAGGGATTGATGTGCCTTGGACAGAGGGCCGGGAGATATCTGGGCATGCGCGCCAATCCCGGCAAGCAGGATCCACAAAAAAACCGCGACCAATGGGCCTGCAAGACGGAATGGCTCGACAAACCAGCCGAAACTCTTTTTCCCGCCTGGTCCACAGCCATGCACTAATTCCTCCGACAAAGAGCATCGAGCCACCTCGCTCGTAGCCCCGGTTTCTCCAACGTAGCACCGGGACATGCTTCACGCTTCGCGAATCTTAGGATCTTGTGTCTCTTTCGAAAAGCTGTACTGGAGTGCAGCTCAAACTTGTCCATGGTACAGGCGTCATATCGCCTTGTGTTTGCTCGCGTTCGCCCGCACCTTCGTCCCGTCGAGTCGCTGTCTTACGCTTCGCCACGATGGCCAGCGAATGAGTTGTACAACCATGCGAACAACAGGCCAGCGACAGCCCCATCCACAAGCCCATCGAGTGTGCCGATCACGACATCGCCCAATGTGCGCGAAGCATGGAACCATGGATACACGGAACTCATCGTTTGCAGAAAGTTCATACCGTAGGATGGCGAAGCTAGGTTGGTCAGCGCTACGCACAAAATCGCACCGCCCCACAGCAACGCCGCTGCAATAGCTAACCCCCTGATTGAAAGTCGCATTGTCATTCCTCCTTATGAAATGCTCTTGGCCAAACGTGCTGCCACACCAGGGACCTTGCGAGCAAACCTAACTTTTGCGTGTTAAACACTCGATGGGCCGCGCGCTCGACTCGGTCATTGTACTGTGATTGGCGCTTTGCAAGGGGGGATTAGCGTTTCATCCTTTGTACAACGCCTCAAAGCCGGAGATCACATCGAACAGTCCTAGTGGATGCCACTTTGGTGCAAACTGTGGAAGATTGTCCGCAAATTCATAGCCATAATTACTTTCTGGCTTCATTTATGATCGCTAGAATGACCTTTTCCACTTCGTTGGCGATGGGTTCCATCCCTGCCCCTGGAAAAAAATCAGCGATGCGAGAGGGAAGCATCGCGCTGATGAACGTCTTCCCTGCTTGCGTATAGACGCTGATAGGACAAGGTAGCATCAGGGCAACCTTGACGTCCTTCTTCAGGACCTCGCTCGCGTATCGAGCATTGCAGACTTCGATAATCTTGAGCGGTTCTCGCGGGAACCCTTTCTCAGCTAGAGTCGCAGCGACGTCGTGCGTGTGCAAAACACGAAACCCTTTCTCCGCAGACTTCTGCTCAATCGCCTTTACCGTATCGTCGAAAGACTTAGAAGACACGACAGTAGTTTCGAAGCTTTTCATGACAAACCTCCCGGAAAGCGTACGCTATTCTCGAAATGCCCATGGACACATGCCGATAGCACCGCATTGGAGCAGCTGGCTTTTCAGTTGATGATCCCTTTATCAGTGGTCCATTTTGATCCCGCTCATGTTATGTCCGGAGTGGTCCATCGAGGCGGGCGGCCGGCTTGGAGCGTCCTCTGCGATAAAGTGGCTGAAAGGGAAGGAGAAAACTTCGGGTCTTGCATTCGGCGCCGAACCCGGCAGATGCAGCGAGACAGTGAGAGTCACAGGAAGTATTAGGTCCTTCCCTAATGCACACTCCAGAGTTTGCACATTCTTCCCAACTACGAGCGGTATTCTCGGAGCATCCGCCGATTCGCCCACCTGCACGGTTCCACTGGCCTGCTTAACCTTGGCGGCGGACAACGGCCTTGTGTACTCGTCGTACAGGTAGACCCTGAATATGCCGGACTGGAGGAGCACCCCTTCCAAGTGGTGTATGTTATCCAAAGCCATGAAGAACACTCCACCGTGCTTGGGAATGTGGTTTGAATGCGGCTTCTGTTTTGGCTCACGGGGCGTTGAGTCTTGAGAAGCCCCCGGCATCTGCGCGTCAGCAGTTCTAGCAGCAGCCGAAAACAACATCAGCCCAACCACAGACATGGCAATGAAGGACCAGATAATCATGGATAGTTTTCTCACAGAGCATCACCTCCGAGGACGTTATTATCTTTCGAGGTGGCCTGCAACGCAACTCCCTACGACGGCCAGTTGCCGGATCCAGACCGATCCGCCGCAACTGAAGGTGCTTTCATGGACGATATCTTGCTGTGTCGCCCGATGCTGGGCCGAGTGACCTCGCTCAAGAATATCTGACCGATAGATGCCTCTGGGGCCAGCTCCATCCACCGCTTCGGACTTATGCACTTCAACTTCGCCGGGGGATACGATGTGTGTAGGCTCTCCAGGATCATTGTCTCTCGCTTGCAGAGGCCGATTCTGTTAAAGTTACTTTTGATGGGCTGTATCCCGAATTCAGGGAGCGGCACCGGAGGCAGTCATGAGCGTTGTCCCTTCTGCCGGCAATGGGAAAGTCACCGTGCCGAGCATTCTCGAACACAAGTCTGCTGTACCCTCACAGAATTCTTCGACCGCTAAGATTACGTGCCTTACGGCATATGACTATCCGACCGCGCGGCTGCTCGATGAAGCTGGCGTGGACGTTTTGCTGGTGGGCGATTCGCTCGCCATGGTTGTGCTCGGATACGAGAGTACGCTGCCGGTCACTCTCGAAGAGATGCTGCACCATACGCGCGCGGTGCGGCGCGGCACGCGCCGCGCGTTGCTCGTGGCGGACATGCCTTACGGCAGCTACCACGATGATCCTATTGAAGCGGTGCGCCACGCGGTTCGCTTTGTGAAGGAAGCCGGAGCGGAGGCCGTCAAAATTGAAGGCGGCGAGCGGCGCATGGAGCTAATAGCGCGGATAGTGGAAGCGGAAATTCCCGTGATGGGGCACATCGGCCTGACGCCGCAATCGGTCAACGCATTCGGAGGATTCCGCGTGCAGGGCAAGACGGAGGAAGCGGGCGACCAACTCATGCGCGATGCGCGCGCCGTCGAGGCCGCTGGCGCGTTCGCCATCGTTCTGGAATCGATTCCGAGGGAGCTTGCGGCGCGGATCACCGCTGAGCTGAGGATTCCCACGATCGGCATCGGTGCGGGGCCGGATTGCGATGGGCAGATACTGGTGATCCACGATCTTGTGGGCCTGAGCTTCGGCCATCAGTCGAAATTCGTGCGGCGCTATGCGGATGTCGGCGATATCATCTCCCGCGCTGCGGCCGAATATTGCCGCGACGTTCAGCAAGGGCGCTTCCCTTCGGATGAAGAGTCGTATCATCTGCCCGCGGAGCATCGTGACGCCCCATTTGCGCGCCGCCGCTAGATTTCGAGTAACACGCAAATGAGAATAAGTTGTTCTGGTTTGTGGGTCGGAACCTTAGCTCCGACATCAAACAACCGGCACCAGAGGCTTTAGCCCCTGAATCTTCAAATGGGCACTTCAGGGGCTAAAGCCTCGTTGTCCTATTTGTGATTGTCGCGGCTGAAACCGCGACCCACAAAACTCCCGATCAAGTGGCTCGTGTAAACTATTCGCAGGAGGACTTCTGATGCTGACACCTGAGCTGATACATCTGCTGTTCCAATACAACCAATGGGCCGACCGGCGGATGCTGGACGCGTGCGCCACGCTGACGAACGAGCAATTCACGCGCGATCTGGGCTCGAGTTTCCGGTCGGTGCGGGACACGCTCGCGCATCTTTATGGCGCAGAATGGGTATGGGATGAGCGCATCTCCGGCCGCGCGCCCTCCGGTCTTCCCCCAGGAAGCACATTTCCGGACCTTGCGGCCGTGCGCGCGAAGCTGGAAGAAATGGATCGTTATTACCTGGAGTACGTCGCGAAACTCACGCCGGCGGACCTGGAGCGCGTTATCCACTATAAGAGCTTGACGGGTCAGGAATTTGCGAATCCGATCTGGCAGATCCTGCATCAACTCTCGAACCATGCCACGTATCATCGCGGGCAGGTCGTCACGATGTTGCGCCAAATGGGCGCGAAGGCAGTTTCGACAGACTTGATCGCGTTCTATCGCGAGCAAGCAGCGGCCGCAAAGGCCTGAAATTTCCAGAAAACATAGACAAGTTGGAGACCATCCACACAGTCGAATGGATGAAGCAGGTGGCGCGCCAAGCGCGCGCCGAAGAGCGTCCCGCGGGCTTCGTGCCCACGATGGGCGCGCTGCATGAAGGCCACTTGTCGCTGGTCCGCGCGGCGCTGGCTGAATGCCGGCCCGTTATCGTTTCCATTTTTGTGAATCCCACGCAGTTCGGTCCCCAGGAAGACTTTCAGAAGTATCCCCGCACACTGGAGGCGGACCGAAAGCGCCTCGAGGAAGCTGGCGTCGACTATCTGTTCGCCCCGGAGATTGCGGAGATGTATCCGCAGGGATTCCGCACGTGGGTGAATGTCGAGGGTCTCTCCGATCGCCTGGAGGGGCGTGTGCGGCCAGGACATTTCCGGGGTGTCACGACGGTCGTGCTGAAATTGCTCAGCATCGTGCAACCGCAGAAGGCATTTTTCGGCCGCAAGGACGCGCAGCAGGCTCGGCTGATCCAACAGATGGCGCGCGATTTGCACCTGGACTCTGAAATTATCGTGTGTCCCATCGTGCGCGAGCCGGACGGCCTGGCGATGTCGTCGCGGAATGCGTACCTCAATCCCGATGAGCGGTGCGCTGCCACGGTGCTCTATCACGCGCTCGATGGGGCGCGGCGCTCGATGGAACGCGGCGAGCGCGACGCGTTGCGGCTCGTAGCCGCGATGCGTGAGGTGATGCGGGCCGAGCCGCTGGCGCAGCCGGATTACGTGGAACTGGTAGACGCTGAGACGCTCGAGCCGGTAACGCGATTGCGCGGAACCTGTCTGGCACTGCTGGCTGCGCGGATCGGTACGGTACGCCTGATTGACAACTTACTGATCGAAGAGCGCGACGGCACATTCCTAGCAACTATCTAGCAGGCTACAGAAAAGCTCTTTGGAATTCCCCCAGGGGTTGAAACCCCTGAGGGAAATGCAGCCTTTATGTCGCGGCTGAAGCCGCGACCCACAAGGCTTCGACCCTTTTTCCGCAAACTGTTAGGCCACAAGCCAGAAATTTTCGGAAACACACAAATGTGGGTGCGGTTCTACTGGAGGACTTTCAGCGCCTCCACTACTTCCGCGGCATGCCCCTTGGAGCTGGCGGTTTCCCAAACCTTCTCAACCTTCCCGTCGGGGCCGATCAGGACAGTGCTGCGCACAATCCCGAGGAACGATTTCCCAAGAAAACTTTTCATGCGCCGCGCACCGTAGGCTTCGATGACTGTGAAGTTCGGATCGCTGAGCAGGGGGAAATTGAGCTTCTGCTTGGCCTTGAATTTCGCCTGCGCCGCAACCGAATCGGCGCTGCAGCCGAGAATCATGGCGTTGAGCTTGTCGAATTCCGGCTTCACTTCTCGAAACTCGATGGCTTCGGTTGTACACCCCGGCGTGCTTGCCTTGGGATAAAAATACAGCGCTACGTGCTTGCCACGCAGGCCGGCCAGAGAAATCTCGCGGCCGTCGTCGGCCGTGAGGCGAAATGGCGGTGCTATGTCACCTTCCTTCAGCATCGAGTGCTCCTTTTGGCCGACGGTTAGGAAAGCAAGCGCTTCAGCGTGTCGTTCACGGCCTGCGGGTTGGCCTGGCCGCGTGAGGCACGCATGACTTGGCCTACGAAAAACTTGAAAACGCCTTCGTTGCCTGCGCGATATTTCGCCGCATTCTCTGGATTCTTCTCGATCACTTCGCGGCACAGGCGTTCAATTTCTCCCGTATCGCTGATCTGGCCGAAGCCTTCGGCCGCGATGATTTCGGCGGCGGGCTTGCCCGTCTCAAACATCCGAGCGAACACTTTCTTGCCGGTTGCGGCGTTAATCGCTCCGCTCTCGACCTTGGCGACCAGAGCCGCAAGTTCGGCGGGCGGCACGGGACTTTCCGTAATTTCTTTTCCTGCGTCATTCAACTGGCGCAGCAACTCGACCTGTATCCAGTTGGCGGCGGGCTTGGCCGGAGCGCCAGCGCGGACCACGCCTTCAAAGTAGCCGGCAAGAGCGCGCGTCGAGGCCAGCACCTCAGCGTCGTACGGAGTGATACTGAAATCGCGCACGAATCGCCGGCGCTTCGCTTCGGGCAGCTCAGGCATCGCGCTGGCGATTTCATCACGCCACGCGGCGCTCACACGCACCGGGAGCAGGTCGGGTTCGGGAAAGTAGCGGTAGTCGTGCGCAAATTCCTTCGAGCGCATCGGCTCGGTGCGCCCCGCCGCAACATTCCATAGACGCGTCTCCTGCGTGATCTTGCCCCCGGATTCCAGCACCGTGATTTGGCGTTCGATCTCGTATTCGAGCGCGCGCTGCAGGTAGCGGAATGAATTTAGATTTTTCACTTCCGCCTTCGTGCCGAACTTTTCGGCGCCGCGCCGGCGCACACTGATGTTGGCGTCGCACCGGAGCGAGCCTTCTTCCATGTTGCAGTCGCTCACCTCGGTATAGAGCAGCACCTGTTTTAGCGCCGTCAGGTAGGCGTAGGCCTCGGCCGGCGATCTCAGGTCAGGCTCAGAAACAATTTCGGCCAGCGGCGTGCCGCCCCGGTTGTAGTCCACGTAACTTTTCTCGGCGGAGTCCGCAAAGCCCTCATGCAGATTTTTCGCAGCGTCATCTTCCAAATGCAGCCGCGTGATGCCAATGCGCTTGGTCTGGCCGTCATGCTCGATCTCGAGCCATCCGGCCGTGGCGAGCGGCAACTCGTACATCGAGATTTGATAGCCCTTGGGCAGGTCGGGATAGAAATAGTTTTTCCGGGCGAAGCGCGAGGTTTCCTGTACGTTCAAATGGATCGCGAGCGCCGCGCGGATGCCCAGCTCGAGGGCGCGCTTGTTCAGGACCGGTAGCGCGCCCGGCAAACCGAGGCACACCGGACATGTGTTGGAGTTCGGTGGATCGCCGAAGCGGGTCGAGCACGCACAGAAGGCCTTGGTCGCGGTCTTCAGTTGTACGTGGACTTCGAGCCCGATGACCGGCTCGTAACCCGCCATAATTTCCGGCAAGATACCTGTCGCGTCCTGTGTCACCTTTGCCATAAGAGTCGCATAGTATACCATTCCGCGCGTTCACTCGACCGGGCGCGCTGAGCCGGACTGGAGACTTTATGCGCTTGCCAGGTCGAGCAGTTCGATAGAAGAACGGTCGAGCTTAAGCTCTACAGACGCAATCAAATCGTTCAGTTGTATAAGGCTCGTAGCGCTCACAATAGGCGCCGTGATACTGGGACGCGCGAGCAACCACGCCAGTGATACCCGTGCAGGCGTGGCATTATATTTTTTCGCGACCTGATCAAGCGCCCGAAGAATCTTGAAGCCGCGTTCGTTGAGATACTTTTTTACCATTTGCCCGCGCGCGCTTTTCGCCACGTCGGCTTCCGACCGGTATTTGCCGGAGAGAAACCCGGCGGCCAAGGGATAGTAATTGATGACGCCAAGTCCTTCTTTTTGGCACAGAGGCTCAAGCGTGGCTTCGTAATCGGCGCGTTCGCAGAGGCTATAGTTCGGTTGCAGGCTCTCGTACCTGGGCAGGCCCGTCTTCTTGCTGACTTCGAGCGCTGCAGCGAGCCTGTCCGCCTTGTAGTTTGAAGCTCCGATGGCCCTGACTTTGCCTTGCTTGATCAATTCTGCATATGCTCCCAGAGTTTCCTCCAGCGGCGTGTCTGCGTCGTCGGTGTGAGACTGGTATAGGTCAATGTAATCGGTTTGCAGCCGTTGCAAGGAGTCTTCCACGGCGCGAAAGATATAGGATTTAGATAGGCCTTTCTTTCCCGGCCCCAGTTCCAACCCTACCTTCGTTGCGATGATCACTTTTTTTCGATTTCCGCTTCGCTTTATCCATTTGCCAATGATCGTCTCCGATTCTCCCCCGCTGCGGCCTGGAGCCCACTTGGGATAGGCATCGGCGGTATCGATGGAATTGAACCCCGCAGCCACAAACGCATCGAGAAGTTTGAAAGAGGTGGGCTCATCTGCTGTCCATCCGAAGACGTTTCCTCCGAAAACAAGGGGAGAGATTTCCAGTCCCGAGTTGCCGAGCTTCCGCGCATTCATGTTTGGCCTTTCTGCTTTTTGAGCCACGGACTTCTTTACAGGCCATTGGATGAAATTTCGAAAGCCAAAGGTACATGAAAAGTCCCCAGGCGGGAGGCAGTATTCACCCTATTGCCTATTGTTCGCGCCGGAGCTTAATGTAGGCATGGAAATTTTCGCTGGGTTCCATGGATTGTTCAGCTGCATATTTTGCAAGTGCATTTTTCTTTCCTTTCACTCCGGCAATAGATCGCAAAAGCAGAATCCGTCACGCAGCACTTTTTCACCGGAGACGAAACGAACCGGCGTCCGAAAAACAGGGCCGTCAAAAACGAATGTGTGGAATTCTCCATTTTCGCCACAGGGATCGACGCCCGGAGGCAAATCGGCGAAGAACGACTCGTCGAGCAAACGCCCCGCGAATGATGGATCGAGGACACGAGGATCGACGCAGACCGCAATCGCACGGAAATCCAGACGCAGAAAATCGCGGGCGAGTTCGCGCGTGTCGCGCTTCCAGATGGGGAACAGCGCCTCCATCCCGAACTGCGCGAGGTTCCGCTCGCGATAACCGCGCAGTTCCTCGAGGAAGATGTCACCGAAGGCGACTCGGCGCACACCGCGCACGAGATGTTCGTTAAGAGACTCCTTCATTCGCGCTTCATAGGTGGCGTTGATGCAATGGGGAGGAATCAGGACCGTGTGAAGCGGCAGGCCGAGTGATTCAGCCTGCCGCTCGAGCAACACGCGCCGTACGCCGTGCATGCTGATGCGGTCGTACTCCTCGGTAATGGTCGTGAGTAGCGTGGTGATGCGATAGTTCTGCGCCAGTTGCAGTGCATGGAGCGCCATCGCACTGTCTTTCCCGCCGCTCCAGCAGAATAGGACGTCTTCCCGCATGTGAACCTCACTCATGGCGCGTGGTGTATTTGATGCCGATGCGGAATTCCCGCCCGAGAGCGGGATAGCCCAACGCATCCTGGTATTTCTTGTCGGCGAGATTCGCGACGCGGGCGTAGAAGCTGACGCCGTGTGCCAGATTGTACGATCCGGCAAAATCGAACCGTGCGTAGCCGGGGTTGCTGGTAAGGCCGAGCCCGAGAAAATCACTGTCGGTGCGCCGGCCGGTGAAATAGCCTGAAATGTTCCAGTTCATTCGTTTGAACGCCGCATTCAGCATGAGATTGCCGGAGTTTACCGGACGCCGCAGCAGGCGATTGCCCGGAATTTCCGCGGGATCGTATGCGTTCGGCGCAGCGAGCACGCGTGTCGGGTCATAGGTGTAATTTCCCGCGGCAGTGAGCCAGCGGGCGAGGCGAGCTTCCGCGGATAGGTTTCCACCGCGCGCGCGCGCCAAATCGGTGTTGAAGTATGTGCCCGCTCCGAAGCTGTTGAATTCTGACAGTGGACACCCGGGCGGCGGCGTTGACAGAAAACCGAAGCTGACGATATCGCGGAAGCGGTTGTCAAAATAATCGATTGTGACGCGCACGCGGTCTGAAGCGAGCTTTTGTTCGACTCCGGCGTGCAATGTTCGGCTCTGTTCGGGAAGCAGATTGGGATTGCCCGGAAAGCATGGATCGGTGCCGAAGGACTGGTCGAACCTGGGCTCCACGATCCCTTGCCCATAGGACGCGCGCAGGCGCGTGTCGCCGAATGCGCCCTGTGCAATGCGCAAGGCATAGGCGGCGCCCACGCGAGGCACGACGCGCGTGCCGAAATTGGCGTTGTCTTCGGCGCGCGCGCCGGCGTGCAATGTCAGACGCGCAATGGGCTGCCACCGCGCATCAAGGAAACCTGCCTGATTGTTGCGCCGCATGTGCATTCCAATGAAGCTGATAAATCCATTCTCGACCTCGTACTCGTAGCCGGCGGTAACGCCGAATCCCTTAATTTGGTACGTCGACTGTCCTATGAAGCTTGAGCGATTGAATTGATAAAAGGTGGGGAAAAAGGGATTGATGTTGAGTTCGCGATTGTAAGACTCGGTGCCGCTCAGCTGATGATGCCAGTGGGAGCCGGTGAAAAACTCGGCGTGGAGGCTCGCATTGAAATTGTGCAACGCAATGCTATCGGTGAGGTTCGGTGGCTGGAGCAGCGTTTGGCCGGGGGTACCCGCGTCGCTGACGTTGTCGCGCAAAGCGAGGCTCACCCGCGCAGCATCTGAAAAGCGCCAGCCGAAGTTGCCGGAGAGCGTCCGGTTGCGAAAGCCGTCGTTCGGGCCCTGCCCGGCCGTTTCGAGATCCGAGGCGGCGGCCGAATAATCGAAGCGGCCGAGCAGGCCGGAAAATTCCGCGCCACCGCGGCCTGTCGCGAAATTGCCTCCTTCAGCAAAAGCAGTGAATTCGGGTATGCGTGTCGTCCCACGGCGCGTGAAAATCTGAATCACTCCAGCCATTGCGTCGGAGCCATACAGTGCGCTTTCCGCCCCGTGGACGACTTCGATTTTCTCGATGTTGTCGAGCGTAACGTTGGAGAAATCGATGAGGCCGCCGGGGCTGTTGGCCGGTGTGCCGTCAATAAGCACCTTGGTGTAATTCGAGTTGCCGCCATCCAAAAACAGTGAGGTCAAACCGCCTTCGGGGCCGCTGCGCCCCAGACTGAAGCCCGGGAGCGTGGCCAGCAGGTTGGGCAGCGAGGTTGCGTTACGCTGCTCGATTGCCTCGCGCGTGAGAATCGTGACCGGCGCGGGAGAAGACTCGGCATCGAGCGGCGAGGTTTGTGCGGTGACGACCACTTTCGAGGAGAGCGGCTCGAGCGCCATGCGGACGTGCAACTCGCGTATTTCTCCTGCGGAAACGATGATTTCTTGTTCCACGCGCGCGAACGATTCCCGCGTGATCGTGACGTGGTAGCGGCCGGGCTCGAGAGCCAGTGTAAACTGGCCGTCATTCGCCGAGATAGAATGCGTGGCCGTGCCCGCCGACGGAATGGATTCAGCGGTAATCTGCGCGCCGGCGATGGACGCGCCGCGCGGATCGGTAAGAGTTCCGCTGAGTATGGCGGAGGTCTGCGTTTGTGCGGTAGCCGGCAATGCAAAGGAAAGCAAGATCAGAGAAGCGACGGAGAAAAGAAAAGACAAAACACGAACGGAAGTCTTCATGGAGGATCCCCTCTCCCGTCTCGCGCGGGAGGTACAGGTTGTCCGCGTGTCCGGGATCGATTCCGGCTTTCGCGGCTGCGGACTCCGTCGGTCTCCTGGCTCGGCGGCACTGCCCCGCGCGCCCTTCCCGTCCCAGCGTTCGAGACAGTGGTTCGCGCGGAATTTCCTCCGCCTTACAGTCGCGCGGCGGCGACGGGTTTGCACCGTCTTCCCGGCACGGAGTCTGCGGTGAAAGTGGCGGAGCACTGCGGCGTCCCGGCCCGGCCGGGACACTACGATGCTCCGGGTGAACGATCTCGCGGGGCGCGTATGTGCGCGCGAACCGCGCAACAAAACTCTACGTGGCGTCCTCGCTGCGCCGCGCGCGCAAGTTCACGCGCGGCCGGCCGGCAGGACCCAACTCGACCTCGAGCGGCGCTTCGAAGACCTGCTCGAGCAGCTCCCGCTGGTACACGGCGGCGGGCGGCCCGACGCGCAGGCAGCGGCCATGATGCAACAACACCACATGGTCGGCGAATTCCGCGGCGAGTGCGAGTTCGTGTGTCACGACGACGACGGCGTAGCGGTTCTCTTCGGCCAGTCGCCGCAAGCGTTCGAGCAATTCCACCTGCGCGCCGATGTCGAGATGCAGCGTGGGCTCGTCGAGCAGGACCAGCCGCGGCTGCTGCGCCAACGCCCGCGCCAAAATTACGCGCTGTTTTTCGCCGCCGGAAAGTTCGCCGATGGTCCGGCCGGCGAGGTGCCCCGCGCCCACCTGCGCGAGCGCATTGCGTGCGATGGCGATGTCGTCCTTGCTCGCCAGGCGCAGCGCCCGGCCATACGGGTGGCGCCCCTGCAGGACAAAATCTCCGGCCAGCGCCGGATAGACCATGGGGCTTTCCTGGTGCACAACAGCGATGTGCTGCGCGCGGGTCCGCGAGTCGAGCCGGCTGGTTTCCTGTCCGTCGAGCTCGACGCGCCCTGAAAGAGGCGCAATCGTTCCCGAAATCAGCCGCAGCAGCGTTGACTTGCCGCTGGCATTCGGGCCGAGGATGGCGACCAATTCGCGCTCGTGCGCTTGAAAGCTGGTCGCGCCGAGTGTAAATGTCGGCGCGGATCGTTCGCTCGCGGCGTATGCGAAGCTCGCCTGCTCGACGTTGAGGCGCTCCGTCCCCGCGCTCTTCGGCGATTCCTCGCGGCTGCCGAGCGCTTGCGTCGGATTTCCGGACGCGCTCATCGTATCCCCCGGCGAAGCAGGTAGATGAAAACAGGCGCGCCGGCCATCGCCGTCATGGCGCCAACCGGCAATTCCGTGGGAGCGACGACGGTGCGCGCCAGCGTATCGGCCAGGACGATGGCAATCGCGCCGCCGAGCGCCGAGGCCGGAATGAGCAGCCGATAATCCGAGCCAAACAGCAACCGGATCGCGTGCGGTACCAGCAGGCCGACGTAGCCAATGGCTCCGCTGGCCGAGACGGCCAGCGCTGTCAGCAGCGACGCGGAAACATACACCACGAGCTTCACGCGCGTGACGTCCACGCCCAGGTGAATCGCCTCGCGCTCGCCGGTGAGCAGCAGGTTCAAATCGGCGGCAGTCGTGTAGATCGCGCCAATGCCAACCAGCAACCCGGCGGTGAAGATCCAGCGGAGGCCGGCGGGCACCGGCGTCGACAGATCGCCCATCAGCCAGAACACCATGCCCCGCAGGTCGCGCCCGGCGAGCGTCGTCATCAGGAACATGATGATTGCCGAAAGAAACGACGCGGAGATGATGCCGCCCAGCAGCAGCGTCGTGCTGTCGAGCTGTCCTTCGCGGCGACCCAGAAAGTAAACTGCGGCAATCGTCGCGATGGCCCCAAGAAACGCGCCCAGCGGCGTGATCAGCGCGATCTGCGGCGCAACAATCAGCGCAAGGATCGAGCCCAGCGCCGCGCCGCTCGAGACGCCGAGAACGAACGGGTCGGCCAGCGGATTGCGCAGCAACGCCTGGAAGCTCGCTCCCGAAACCGAAAGCGCCGCACCTACCAGGATGCCGAGTAAGATGCGCGGCAGGCGCAAGTCAAAAACGATGAGACGATATTCGGTCGGAAGCTGGTCGCCGCGCCCGATGGCGATGCGCCCGAGGTTCCATACCAGGTCCGTGACGGAAATCGGCACGGCGCCCAATTTGAGCGCCAGCACAATGCAAGCCAGCAACACCGCGGTCAAGGCGCCGCAGGTCCACAGCAATCGCCTGAGCGTCAGCGGGCGCACGCGCAGGTCTCCTCGGTGACGTGCGGTGCGCGCCTCGATTGGCGGTCGCGCGAGACGAAAGATTCAGAATGAAGCGCGCGCGCAAGCTGTTCGATGGCGTCCACCATACGCGGCGCCGGGCGATTTATGGCATCGCTGATGACGACGATGTGGCCATGCCGCAGGGCGTCGAGTTCCCGCCAGCCGGGGCGAGAGCGCAGTGCATCGATGTCATGCTGCGTGTCCCCGGCATGCGCGCTCGCAAACACAACAAACTCCGGCTGGAGCCGTACGATTTCTTCGAGGCTGACGCGCGGCCATTCGGCCGTCGTGTCCACCACGGACCGCGCTCCGGCGCGTCGCAGCGCGTCGGCGATGAACGTGTCGCGGCCAATCGAGATCAGCGGATCGGTCCAAACCACGAAGAGCACGCGGCGCGGCACAGTGCCGGCCAGGCGCCGGTCGAGATCCGAAAGCCGCGCACGAAGGTCTTCCACCAGCGGCACGGCCGTTTTTTCGGCATGCAATATACGGCCGAGGCGCTCCACCGACGTAATCATTTCATCGACCGAGTGCGGATCGGTGACGTACACGGGCAAGCCCAGGTGCGCCAGCGCTTCCACGGTTTCACGGCGATTGATAGACTTCGTCGCAAGGACCAGACCGGGCGTGAGCGCCACGATTTGTTCGAGATTCGGATTCACAGGGCCGCCCACGCGCGGCTTCTGCGTAGCTTCGGGCGGATAATCGCAAAAGTCTGTGTCGCCGGCCAGATGATCCCCTTCGCCCAACGCAAAAACGATTTCCGTGAGGTTCGGCGCGAGCGAAACGATGCGCTTCACATCCATGGGAACATCCACCCGGCGGCCGATTTCATCCGTGAACCGATGAGCGGCGGGAGCGGCAGCCGGCGGCTCAGCCGTGGCCTGCGCCATTCGTGTTTGCGCCGGGACCGCTGCCCCGAACAAAAAGATAAGCACCGCCATCCATGCGCACAGCGCAGCCAGACGGCCTTTCGAGAAATCTGCATCGATGCATTTCGGCGCGTGCGGGCTTGATTTGAATTCCATTGGTTCAATTTCCGGCAATAAAAAAGCCCCACGAGAAAAATGGGGCACAGGGCCGCACCCTTTCTCGCGAAGAGTACCAGCTACGGCGGCATGGGAGGGTGTCCTGACTTACGGCGCTTGGCCGATCACAGTGGCGGGACCATGGCCGATTCTCACGGCCTTCCCCGCTTCCCATGCCTGCGAATTGTCGAAAAGCAGTCTATGTCGCATGATGTGCGGTGTCAACCCGGGGCGTTACGTACGGAAGGCGCCATGTTCGTCGGGCTCTTCCGCCCAGTGGACATCATCGATCCACCAGCGGCCATCGAGGTGGATCAGCGTAAATCGCGCGCGGTAACCTTTCTCATCGGCGCCGCGAAGATGAATCTCGAGCGTTACGCGCGGGCCGGTTTGCGCCGGCTCTCCAGCGCGGAGCACCTCCGCGTGGAACATCCGCCAGTGCGTGACGATCAACTCGTGCCACACGTCGAAGGAAACCTGCTGCCGGTAGCGCGCGGAAAACATATCGTAAGCCGGGCGGAGTTCCCCGCGATCCAGCGCTCGAAGTTGCGCGCGTACGATCTCCTGCGGGCCGGTCGAGAGGATTCCGAAGGGCGAATCCACGCGAACGAAAATCCATGCCGTCAACACAAAGGCGGCTAGAGTGAGCGAGAGCAACAGAAATAGATTTTGGCGCATGCCGCGCCTTCGCGACGCCTCTTCACCGGCGGGCACAGCCGGGTACGGCGCGGTCCATTCCGGCGCCACCCCGGCGACAAATCCCGCGGATGGTTCGAGGACAGGTTCTGGCCCCTGGCCGGCGCCGGGCCCGGGTGCTTTTTCCTGAGGCCCTTTGTGAAGCCCTCCGAGAGGAATGTTCCGTGGGTCATCCATACAAGCCGTCCGCGCGGCGGAGATGGCGCGCTAATCTTCCTCAGCGATTCTTCCACTGCGGCTTGCGCTTTTCAATGAGGGCGCGCAAGCCCTCCTGTGAATCCTCGAGGCGGTAGAGCTCATTCAGAAAAATGTTCATGGACTGGCGCAGGGCGTCGCGCAACGACAACCCCATTCCGCCGATGACTGCTTTCTTCGCCATGCCCAGCACGGCCCCGGACTGCGCCGTGATCTTGCCGATCAGCTCGTTCACCGCGGTCTGGAGCTGAGCCTCCGGCACCAGGCGGTTCACCAGGCCCAAATCGCGCGCCCGCTCGGCCGTGATAGGTTCGCCGGTCAAGACGAGCTCCAGCGCCCGCTTCGGACCGATGATGAGAGGGAACATCGTGGAAGCCAGCGGTGGAAAGATCCCAATGGTGATTTCCGGCAAGGCGAAACGCGCTCGCGGCGTAGCCACGACCAGGTCGCCGTATGCGATCAGCTCCGCACCCCCTCCGATCGCCGGGCCGTCCACGATCACCAGGACGGGCTGCGTGGCTTCGACCATGGCGATGCAAGCAGCGTGAAACGCATCGAGCATAGAGAACGCGCGCTCGGCCGTGTATTCGCCGATATCCACACCCCCGGAAAACACTTTTCCGGCCGCATCGAGGACAATCAGCTTCACCGAAGCCATTTCCGCGATCATTCCGATGCCGTCCGCGAGTTCGCGCAACATCGATTCGTTCAGAAGATTGAGCTCGGGGCGGTGGAGCGTGAGCCGCGCGACCGCGCCATCGACGCGATAGCGCACGAATTCGAACTGTTCCGGACCCCGCCGTGGGGCCTTGGCGAATAGTTCCTCGGGCTGGACTTCGTCTGGCATCGTCGGTTCTCCTAAATGCTAGCACACCTGGCGTGAGACAATCGCGCGCGCCGGTCGAAAGTGCCGGGCGCGCAATTGCGCGCGGGGTTCAGTAGGACAGGCACTCTTGGCTATCCCTCCAGACGTCCCGGACGGACCAGGACGACGATGGAATCCGAATTGTGGAGAATGACTCGTTAGGGACGGGCAAGAAAGTCCATCATACTTATGTCACGAATCGCTTCTGTTAAGGTATTCTCACCTCATGCATGACCTGGGATATTTTCGCGAGCACCTGGATGAATTCGAGCAGATGGCGGCGAACCGCGGCGTCTCCATTGATTTCGACGGCTTCCGCGCCCTGGATCGAGAGCGCCGCGAGCGGATCACTTCCGCCGAGCGGCTGAAGGCCGAGCGCAACAAGGCGAGCCAAGAGATTGCTCGGCGCAAGAAAGCAGGCGAAGATGCCTCGGCGCTGCTGGCGGAGATGAAGCGCGTCTCGGACGAAATCAAGCTGGCGGATGAACGCATCACTATGCTGGACGCGCGTCTCGCGGATTTCATGCTGACCGTGCCCAACCGTCCGCACAGCTCCGTACCCGTCGGGCATGAAGCAACCGCGAACGTGGAGGTGCGGCGCTGGGGCGCGCCGCCGAAGTTTGACTTCAGTCCGCGGCCGCACTGGGAAATCGCGGAAGGCGCGGGAATCCTCGACTTCCAGCGCGCCGCGAAGATTGCGAGCACACGGTTCGCGCTCTATCGCGGCCTTGGTGCGCGCATGGAGCGCGCGCTGGCGTCGTTCTTCCTCGAAACACACGTGGCCCACGGGTACATGGAAATTCTTCCGCCCTTTATCGTGAACACGGCGGCGCTGACCGGCGTGGGCCAGTTGCCGAAATTCGCGGCGGATATGTTTCATTTGGAGGGCACGGACCTGTGGTTGACGCCAACCGCCGAGGTCGAACTCACCAGCCTGTATCGGGAAGAAACGCTCGATGCCGAGGCGCTGCCGATCAAACTCTGCGCCTGGACAGCGTGCTTCCGCTCCGAGGCCGGCGCAGCTGGCAAGGACACTCGCGGGCTCAAGCGCCAGCACCAGTTCCAGAAAGTCGAAATGTTCAAGTTCACGCGGCCCGAGCGAAGTTACGAAGAGCTGGAATCGCTGGTTGCCGACGCCGAGTGCATCCTGCAGAAGCTCGGCCTTCATTACCGCGTCGTGCAGTTGTGCACGGGCGACATGGGGTTCGCATCGTCGAAGACTTATGACATCGAGGTGTGGCTGCCTTCGGCCAACGAGTTCATGGAAATTTCCTCGTGCTCGAATACCGAAGCGTTTCAGGCGCGGCGCTCCGGTATCCGCTTCAAGCCCAAGGGCGGCAAGAGCGAATTTGTGCACACACTCAATGGCTCGGGACTCGCCGTAGGGCGCACGTGGCTCGCCATCGTGGAGAACTATCAGCAGGCCGATGGCTCGATCGTGATCCCGGAGGCGCTGCGGCCGTACATGGGCACGGATCGAATTCCTGCAAAGGTTTGAACCGAACGGGTTTCTCGTATAAAGAAAAAAGGGCCGCGTCACCCGGGCGCGCGGCCCTTCTCCCGACCGTAGAGTGAACCGAACTTACATCTTCATTTCCATGGCAATCTTGTCCACGTGTAGCATCCCGCCTTCCATCTCGTGCCCCGTCAAGGTGATTTCCATGCCGAGGTCCTTATCGGTGTTCACGATATTCTGATTATGGATCTTGAGGACCTTCTTGGACTAGGCCTCCACGAAGACCCGCGATGCGCCCTCTTGTTTAAGGTACTGCATCACACAATCCTCCCCGGCGGCGGTATTGGCATTTTTGACGCTGCAGGCACTGTCACTGATGTAACCGTTCTATGTCATCGATTCTCATCTTTTCCAACTGTCGTGATGCCTGCGATCGCGAACATCAGCGCCACTAGGCCAATTAGCTGCAATCTCCAGTTGAGTTGCGCCAGCGTCCCATAACTTGCTTATATTTATGCGCAATTCCTCGGCAGGATGTCTACCGCGACCGCGCTTGGTAGTTCGCATAGTCAGATGATGCTTTTTTGAAAAGGGGAGTCCGAAAGTCAATCAGACTCCCGCTTTCACTCAGTGTGCCGCAGTCTGTGTTGAGGTCGGAGGCGGAGGGGTCACAACGGCGGCCAATCTCCGGATCATGCCATCGCTTTTGCTCATGACGTAGATTTCGCCGTCGCCGCCCATCGACAAGCGAACGTCGGCGCGGCCTCCACCGTACGGAACTCCGTAAGGATCTGGTGGGCCGGGCGTGAAAACTTTGTTTCGCCAGCCGCCGACTGTTGCGGCCCATCCCGGGAGCACGCCATCGTGGGAGTCGGGATTCGGGACGCCGTCCTTGTGAGCATACGCTTCCGCAACGATGTCATACATCCGGCGTTTCACGGGAGCTTGAATGGAGTTATCGTACGGGCTCTTATACATGATTTGGATCTCATGAATGGGCGCCTGTTTGCCGCGCTCTCCGTGGGTAGCAATCATCTCGGCCAGGACGGTGTAAAACAGCCGGCCCGTTGTCATGTCCGAGAAAATGTACTTTCCGACCATCTGCGGCATCAGCTTGCCACGGTACACGAAGCCGCTGCCAATGGTGTCGCCTTCCTCATGACTGTACACAGCCGCGGGGTAGACCGGCGCGACCGGCTTGTCGAGGCCAACTACCGTGATGAGGTCCGTGTCCGGGAACGGAACCGGTGGATTCTGCTGGCTGGCCGTTTTGCCCTCTTCGTTTACGATCACCACTTCGTTTCCTTCGCGCTCCGCGTAGCCATAATTCGCACCCTTGGTGATGATGTCGATCTCTTCCCAGGAGTGCAATCCAACGTCATTGGCAATCAGCGTGTTGGTGACCGGGTCCCAAGTGATCCGGTGCGGATTGCGCAACCCATACGCAAAAATCTCGCCTCTGGCGCTGCTTACACCCACGAAGGGATTGGGATCTGAACCCGTGCTGGGAATGCGATAGCGGCCATTGGGACTAAGGATGTCCTTCGGACGCAAATTGATGTCGGGAGTGATTCGCAGGATCTTGCCATTCAAGGCATCGAGCCGCTGCGGCGTGGCATGAGGAGCTCCCGGCGTTTCTCCGGCGCCGCCGTCACCTACGGAGATGTAGAGATTGTCATAATCAGATTGTCCGGGTTTGGCCAGAGGGTCAAAGAGCACATCACCCATTTGATGAATCGCGCTATAAAATCCTACGCGCAGAAGTTCACGCGCCGTGCCCTCGAACGTGGAGTTCTTGATGTTGGTGTCCGTCCATTCGACGAGGACTGACTCATTCTTGAATGTGCCCGCAGGTGGATTCACGGACGGTGTCGTGGTGTATCCGTCCACCTTCAAGCCTGGCAAGTGAGCGTTGCTGGGTATTGGGGATCCGTCCCTAGCCGGGTCCTCCGTGTGAACAGTATAGAACTTACCGTTTTTCGCATAATTCGGATCGAACGCGATAGAAACGACGCCCGCTCCAAACCCGGGATTGGTGGTGTAGTGCGGAAACACCTCTGCAAACGTGATATAGGGCGTGAATTTCCGGGTGGTCTTGTCCAGTGTGTACAGTATGCCGTTCAAATCGTTTACAAAGAAACGGGAAGCCGCCAGCGGAGTGTTCGCCGGTTCCGAACGCAAAGCATTCACGCGCGCCAGCATGCCCTGAAAATTGATCGGCGGGGGATACGTGCCTCCGCCCATCGCGCTCGACAGCGGAGGATTCGCGTAATCCTCGATCAAGATGGCCGTCCCGTCTTTCGTGACCTGCGAGCTCGTGGGGTATTGCAAGGGATATTGCGCCCATGCGACAGGCAGGCTTAGCAGCAGGAGGGCCAGCAGTACGATTCCACAACAAAGTCTCACAGGCTGCCCGACGATCCCTTTTGCGTTTGTCACTGTAAACGCCTCCTTATTTTCCTCCGAAATACTGGCAAACGTGCCGCGCCGCCGAACCATTCCAGTTACGAACTCGCGGAATGCGTCACCAGGAACGCCAGGGCGTGTGTAAGCCGGAATTTCCGATTTCAACTTTGCGTTTGTTTACCAATCGCCTTCTTGTTTCAACCCCAGACCGCAGTGGCGGGCTTGAGGGCCATCGCGGTTCGTCTTGGCGGTTCCGATGACTCATCGGGTCTAGTTTTCCTCCGCCCCAGTGGTCTAGTTTCACTCCGCCCTTGACACTCGTTGACTGATTACTTTTCGCATGTCTTTCTCCCTCCAAATTGGATTACCCTGAGTCCAACCGCCGCCGGAATTATACATCGCAAGCGGTCCTCCTGAACGCCTCAGACATCCAGGGTTTGAAGCTGGAATAGGTGGGGTGGTTAGGTCCCATGGTCAACTACGAATGGCAAAGACAGTCAGATGAGGCCTCGCAGGGAAATTATCTACCAATTGTTCTTAAATGTCCCATCGAGCCTTTGGTGGAAGTCGAATATATGTAATAGGTTTGATTTGAATAGGTTACGCGCTACAACGCCCCCACCTGAACCAATTTTTGCGTGACTTCAGAAACGCTCCCAGAACAATGGGGCCGTTCTTTGGTTGACACCGCTTTTCCTGGTTGACTACACTCGGCTCATGGCGCAAGAAGCATCGGCGCATTTATCAGTCAGTTGATCAATCAGGTGGCATCGGCCGGCCTGGTTCTGGGACGCGAGAAAAAATCAGGCGTTCTGAGAGCACGCGCGGTAGGCTGGGCCACAACGAGCCGCTGGAAAGCGTCGGGCGGGTGAATCTACAAGAACGAATAGACCGGTGGACGGGCCGAGGGATAGCGTGGCTGGTGCGTAAGCTGCTGGCCATGCTGCTGGGGAACACCGCACCGGTGTCTGTGCCGCGTCAAGACGCTTCCCGGCCCGCGATTCCTTTGCATCGCGATCCGTGGTGCGGCACCTATGTCTCACCTGAGATTTCGTTTCCTTTGGAACAAGCGGGCCAGGTTTTGCACTTCTGCTCGGCCGAATGCCGCACGCGGTACCAGCAATCATCGCAACGCGCGGCAAGCGCATAGTCGCGTCACTCAAGGAGAGAAATGTCCATGGCCACGGTGGTAAGAGCGGTTCCTCAACCTGTCCTTCCGCGAATGGCGCCACGCGAGGATCTGAATCCGTTCCGCATCGCGCAAATTCAGTTTGATATGGCGGCGGAATACCTGAAGCTCGACCCGGGCTTGCGCCTGATTCTGCGCACACCGAAGCGCGTGATGGAAGTTTCGATCCCGACGAAGATGGACAACGGGCAGTTGAAAGTGTTCACCGGTTTTCGAGTGCAACACAACATGGCGCGCGGGCCGGCCAAGGGCGGGCTCCGTTATCACCCGAACGTCACCGTCGACGAAGTGAAGGCGCTAGCCGCTTGGATGACGTGGAAGACGGCGACCGTGAACCTGCCCTATGGTGGCGCCAAGGGCGGTGTCATCTGCGACCCCAAGCGCATGTCGAAGGGCGAACTCGAGCGCATGACGCGACGTTACGCGGCGGAGATTCAACCCATCATCGGCCCCGAGATTGATATTCCAGCGCCGGACGTGTACACCGACGCGCAGACGATGGCGTGGATCATGGACACCTACGCGATGACCGTGGGTCACGCGTCTCCGGGGGTCGTGACGGGCAAGCCCGTGTCGATCGGCGGCTCCGAAGGGCGCAGCGATGCCACCGGGCGCGGATGCCTCTACGTGGTCGAGGAAGCATGCAAGGTCAAAAAGATTTCGCTGCGTGGCGCGACGGTAGCGATCCAGGGTTTCGGCAACGTCGGTTCGACCGTGGCGCGCCTGTTCGCCGAGAAGAAAGCGAAGATCGTTGCGATCAGCGATTCGCGCGGCGGCGTGCACAACACGCGCGGGATTGATCCGATGCGGGCCGTCCGCTACAAGGAGCGCTCCGGCACTGTGGTTGGCATGCCTGGCGCGTCTCGCATCTCGAACGATGAACTGCTTGCCCTCAAGTGCGACATCCTGGTTCCGGCGGCGCTTGAAAATGTCATCACGCTGCACAACGCCGACCAAATCAAGGCAAGGATCCTGGCCGAAGCGGCCAATGGACCGACCACGCCACACGCCGACGAAGTGCTCTCGCGCAAGGGAGTGTTCGTCGTGCCGGACATTCTTGCCAACGCAGGCGGCGTCACCGTCAGCTACTTCGAGTGGGCGCAGGACTTGCAGGGTTTCTTCTGGCAGGTGCAGGAAGTCAACGCGAAGCTCGAATTCGTAATGAAGCGCGCGTTTAATGACGTGTACGAGACGATGCGCAAGTTTCACGTCTACCCGCGCGCCGCGGCGTACATCCTCGCCGTCGGCCGCGTCGCTGAAGCCACGGTCGTTCGCGGGTTGTTCCCATAAACCGAACTGCAGTGTTCCATCCCTTGTAGCCGTTTCCATTCGCGAGATAATGGAAACGGCGTATCGTTCGCAACGCGCAAGAGAAAAATGTTCTTGCGTGTAGCCGATCACGCGCGTACATTTTGACTTGCCGGCTCGCGCGCACATCGGGCGCAGCCGGTCCAGTTTTCTGTGGACGTGTTCCGGCGCGAAGGGCGCGAAGAATTGACCAATCATAGCAATACAGCCCCGCCTGTTGTGCTGACGATCGCCGGATTTGATCCCTCAGCCGGTGCGGGCGTTGCTGCAGACCTGAAAACTTTTTCCGCACATAATTGTTACGGCGTCGCGGCAGTCACCGCGCTGACCGTGCAGTCCACCCAGGGCGTGAAATCCATTCACGTGACGCCAGCCACGGAATTACGCGCGCAGCTCGATGCATTGCTGGAAGACATGACGATTGCCGCGATCAAGATCGGCATGCTGGGTCATCGCGGAAACGCGGTGGTCGTGGCGGAATTCTTGGATCGGGCAGGTGTCGCGAATGTCGTTCTCGATCCCGTCATGAAACCCACCAATGGCGGCATGGACCTGCTCGACGCCGGGGGCGTGAAATATTTGGCCGAAGAATTGCTGAAGCGCGTGACGGTGGTGACGCCGAATATTGCGGAAGCCGAAATTCTTTCCGGGCTCACAATCAAGGATCACTCCTCGATGGAGGCGGCGGCACGCAAGATTGTCGAGCGCGGTGCGCGCGCCGTGGTCGTCAAGGGCGGGCACATGGAGAAAGCGATCGATATGCTCTTTGACGGCGCCGAAATTCTTACGCTCGGCGGAGATCACGTCAAGACAGAGAACACGCATGGCTCGGGCTGCACGTTTGCGTCTGCCATTGCGGCGCAGCTCGCGTGCGGGCGTCCACTGCAAGACGCCGTGCTGCTCGCAAAGGCCTACGTGACCAAGGCCATTGAAAAAGGATTTTCCATCGGCAAGGGCCCCGGCCCGCTCGATCATTTCTACCGCATACACCAGGAGCCGCCGCCGCGCGGCGTCCACGAAGTTCCGCAGCACGGCATGTTTCCCGCCGCTGAACCCACTTCGCGTTAGGAATAGATCGCCACAGAGGCTTCAGCCTGAAGGCACTGAGACACAGAGAAAAAATAGATTGGGCTTGTTCTTGCGGTGGCTCGGATGATCTCCGAAAAATCTTCGTGGTTATTCTCAGTGTCTCTGTGGCCCTGTGGCTAATCTATCTTCGGTAGGCGATGCGTCCCGCGACGATGGTCGCCATGGGAGCGCCGCGAAAGCTGCGGCCGTCGAACGGTGAATTGCGCGACTTGCTTGCGGATTCTTCTGCGCGGAACGTCCAGTTGTGGTCGGTGGAAAAGATCGTGAGATCGCCCGGTTCGTTTTCGGCAATGCGCCGTTTCATGCCGAGCACGCGCGCGGGACCCGAGGTGAACAACTCGACCAAGCGCATCAAAGAGAGTCTTCCCGAATACACCAGATCGAGTCCGAGCGCGAGCGCCGTTTCAAAACCGGTGATGCCAAAGGGAGCGCGGTCGAATTCGACGTCTTTCAATGCAGGCTCGTGCGGAGCATGATCGGTGGCGATGGCGTCCACAGTACCGTCAATGAGTCCGGCGATGAGGGCGTCGCGATCTTCGCGCGAAGCGAGCGGCGGGTTCATTTTATAGCAACTGTCGTACTGGACGTCTTCGTCCGTGAGCGTGAAGTGATGCGGCGTGACCTCGCAGGTGACGGGGAGGCCCTTCGCCCTGGCGGCGCGGACCAACTCGAGCGACGCGCGCGCCGAAAGATGCGCGATATGCAGTCGGCAGTTGGTCAGTTCACCGATCTGGACGTCACGCGCAACCGCGAGTGATTCGGTGGCCGCAGGCATCCCTCGCAGACCCAGCCGCACGGATTGTTTTCCTTCTCGCATCACCGCACCGGCAAATAGCGAGCTGTCCTCGCAGTGATCGATCACCGGCAAATCGAGCGCGCGGCAATAGTCCATCACCTGCCGCAATAATTTCGCGCTCGCGATGGGCCGGCCGTCGTCGGAGACGGCGACGATGCCGGCCTGTTTCATCGCCGCAATTTCCGCAAGTGCCTCGCCCTTGCTGCCCGCCGATGCCGCGCCAATCGGCCACACGCGCACGCTCGAAACCGCGGAGGCGCGCTCGAGGATCGAGCGCGTCACCGATGCGTTGTCGTTTACCGGACGCGTGTTGGGCATCGGGCACACGGCCGTGAAGCCGCCGCGCGCGGCTGCGCGCGTGCCGGTTTCGATGGTTTCCGAGGATTCGCCGCCCGGCTCGCGGAGGTGGCAGTGCAAATCGATAAAGCCTGGCGCGACGACCAGATGCGCGGCATCGAAAATCTCCGCGCCTTTCGATCGCGCGGCGAGCTGGCCCTGCGGCGCGACCGCCGTGATGCGATCTCCGTCGAGCAGGATGTCGCGGGGCGCATCGGCGCCGCTTGCGGGATCAAGCACGCGTCCATTGCTAATCAGCAGCATGGGAAGAATCCTTTTCCGTGGGCGCGTCCGTGCCGCTGCCGATCATCAGGAAGAGCAATGCCATGCGGACAGCCACTCCGTTGGTCACCTGTTCGAGCACGCAGGATTGCGGGCCATCGGCCACGGCAGAATCGATTTCGTGGCCCCGAATTACGGGGCCGGGGTGAAGCACAAGGGCATCGGGCCGCGCGAGGCGCAGGCGCTGCGGCGTGAGCTGGTATTGCAGGATGTACTCATCCAGCGCCAGCGCTGGTTCGTGCAGGCGTTCCTGCTGCACGCGCAGCGTCACTATGACGTCGGCATCTTCGAGCGCCTCGGCAATGCGCGTGACGCGGCGAATCGAAGTGCCCGCTGGCCCGAGGCATTCGAGTTCCTGCGGCAGCCACATGGTGGGACCGCAGAGCGTGAACCGGCAGCCAAATTTGGCAAGCAGGTGAATGTCCGAACGCGCCACGCGGCTGTGCAGGATATCGCCGAGAATTGTGACGTTGAGGCCCTCAATCGTGCCACGGCGATCTCGGATCGTCAGCGCATCGAGCAAGGCTTGCGTGGGGTGCTCGTGCGTGCCGTCGCCGGCGTTGATGACCGGAAGCGGCAGATGCCGCGCGACAAAATCTGAAGCGCCCGAGGAGCTGTGACGCATCACGATACAGTCGGGCTTCATCGCCTCGAGCGTGCGGACCGTGTCGAGCAGCGATTCGCCCTTCTTGAGGCTGGACGAGTCGGCCTGGAGATTCATCTGATCGGCGCCCAGGCGTGAAGCGGCGGTGGCGAAGCTGATGCGCGTGCGTGTCGAGGGTTCGAAGAACGCCAACGCAACAGTTTTCCCGCGGAGGGTCGCAAGTTTCTTTAGCGGATGCCGCTGGATTTCCTGAAAAAGTTTCGACTGGTCCAGAAGAAATACAATTTCATCGGTGCTAAGCGGTTCGATGCCGAGCATGTGGCCGAAGCGATGTGACACAGCCATCCTTGAGAATTCTGACCGGTACCTGTGCAGCGAGGCCCGGGGTCAGGGTACGCGTTCAAGAAGCATCACGCGCTCTTCCCGATCAATTTCATTCAGACGAACTTCTATGATTTCCGTGTCGCTGGTCTGTACCGCGCGGCCAATAAATGAGGCCGCGACGGGCAGCTCGCGATGCCCGCGATCGATTAGCACGCACAAACGCACGCGTTTCGGGCGGCCAAGATCAAACAATCCATTCATCGCGGCGCGAACGGTACGCCCCGTGTACAGGACATCATCAATCAGGACCAAATCCTTGTCATCCACCGAAAACGGGATTTCACTCGATTGTAGAATGGCGTGGGCAGCGACTTTCGAGAGATCGTCCCGGTACAGGGTTATATCCAGAGTCCCGACCGGCACATCGACGCCATCGATGCCGCGCATGGCCTGTGCAATCCGGTTAGCCAGTGGCACGCCGCGCCGCCGCACTCCGATCAGAGCCAGGTTCGCGGTGCCGCCGCTTTTTTCGACGATCTCATGGGCCAATCGCTGCAGCGTGCGGTCGATTTCGGTCGCGGTCATCAATTGGGATTTTTCAACCATGCGCATCCGCCGAATATCCTAGCACAGAGGCCGCCGGTCCCGAAGGGGCAGTCTTTCCGTTACATCACAAGTGGCGCAACAACCTATTTTAGCGGTTACATTCTCAGATGGTTTGACGCGCAGAAGCGCTAGTCCCCACTAATTCCACGCGGTACTATTTCACGCCGCTACGTCCGTCCATATTTTCCGGCTTGCAAAATGCGCATCAACCCCACCGCGGCGTGGGAAAAGCGCGCACCGCGCCGTGACACCAGATATAGAGACCTCGGCATCTTCAGCTGGCGGATGCGGACTTCGGCCAGCAATTTTTGCTCGACTTCCCAGCGCACGCACATCCGCGGCACGATGGCCACGCCCATGCCCATCTGCACGAAGCGCTTGATGCTTTCGATGGTTGGCATCTCCACGTCCCTGCGCAGAGGCGTACGGTGCTTCTCGAAGAGTTGAATGACGCGCGACCGGTACGGCGACTCCACATTGTGCGCGATGAAAGTTTCCTCGCCCAATTCCTTGATGTCCACTGAGCGGCGGCGCGCGAGGCGATGTTTGGGCGGCACCACAAACGTCAGCTCATCGCGGATAATTTCGACGGCCGCGAGCTTCGGATCCTGTGGCACATAAGAGACGGTGCCCAGGTCCAGGCGGTAATTCAGGACCTCCTGCGGGATGTCGCGCGAAAGAGTGCGGTGCATGATCAGCTTCACGCCGGGATACAGCTTTCGGTAGCGCGCCAGGGCCGGCAGCAACGCGTGGATCGAACTTTCGTTCACCCCCAGCGCGAGCTCGCCTCGACCCAGGCTCTTGAGGTCTTCCATGCCCTTCTGGATTTCGTCGCGCAGGTTCAAGAGGCGCTCCGCATAATCGCGCAGCAACTCTCCCGCGTCGGTCAGTTTCACTTGGCGCGCGCCGCGCACCAGTAGCGGCTGCCCCACCGATTCTTCGAGCTTCCGGATGACGATGCTGACCGCCGGCTGCGTGCGGTAGAGCTTCCCGGCGGCGCGAGAAAAGCTCTGCTCTTTCGCGACGGTGAGAAATACGTGCAACTGAGACAGGTCCATGAAAATCCCTCCTGGAGTGCGCCACGATCGGTCCGGCAATCACTCGGTATTCAGAATGGATTGTGGCTTCGGCGACGAAAGCACCTATTCTTCGGGTCAGTAAATGTCGCGGCTCCCTTGCGGCTGCACGGAGGCGGCGAACTCGGAACAGGTAGAGCTGCGACCCACAATGGCCACACCTTCAAGACAACTCCAATTCAGTTATAATAAATGCTTATGTCGCTTACAAGTATTATAAATTTGACGCGGGTGTCCATCTAGGATGGAATGGATGGTGTAGGGGGAGGTTGCAGAACATGGACATCGTACGCATTTTCGATACCACGCTGCGCGACGGGGAGCAATCCCCCGGATGCTCTATGACCGTGCCGGAGAAAGTCCGCATGGCTCGCCAGTTGGAATCGCTGGGAGTAGACGTGATCGAAGGCGGGTTCCCCATCGCTTCCCGGGGGGACCTGGAAGGCATGCGTGCGGTGGCCCGCGAAATCCGCGGCTGCACCGTGGCGGCGCTGGCGCGCTCCCGCCGCGACGACATTGACGCGGCGCTCGATGCCCTGTCCGGAGCGGCTCATCCCCGGCTGCATACCTTTCTCGCGACGTCGGATCTGCACTTGCACCATAAGCTGCGCATGACGCGCGAAGAGGCGCTCGATTCCATCTCCACGAACGTGCGTTACGCGCGCGAGCGGTGCGCAGAGGTTGAATTTTCCGCCGAGGATGCCATCCGCAGCGATATCGATTTCCTGTGCGAAGCAGTCAGCTGGGCTGTTCGCGCGGGCGCGACGATTATCAATCTGCCCGACACGGTGGGTTATGCCGTGCCCGAGGAATACGCAGCCATGTTCCACCGCGTCATCGAGTATTTGGACGGAGCCGATGGCATCACTCTAAGCGCCCATTGCCACGATGATCTGGGTCTGGCCGTGGCGAATTCCTTGGCTGCGGTCCGCGCGGGCGCGCGGCAGCTCGAATTGACGATTAACGGCATCGGTGAACGCGCCGGCAATGCCGCGCTTGAGGAAGTCGCCGTTTTGCTGCGTGTACGCCAGGCCACCCTTGGCGTAACCACGAACATCCATCTCGACAAGCTCTATGCGACCAGCCGTCTGCTGACGGAAATTACTGGTGTACCTGTAGCGCCCAACAAGGCCGTAGTAGGCGCGAACGCGTTCGCGCACGAAGCAGGCATTCACCAGGACGGCATCCTCAAGAATCCCCTCACCTACGAAATCATCTCCCCCGAAGCGGTTGGCGTTCCCAAGCGGCAATTGGTGCTCGGCAAACATTCGGGCCGCAATGCGCTCCGCGCGGCACTGGTCGAGATCGGGTATGCTCCCACGCCCGAAGAACTCGATGAATGTTACCAGCGAGTATCCGCGCTCGCCGACAAGTCCAAGCATATCCACAATCGCGACCTGCTCACCATTGCACACCAGGTCTTGCGCAAGCGCGGCACCCCAAGCGCCGTTGCGGCAGAGTGAAGCTACCGCCAACGACTGACAGGATCAAGAATCCGGATTATACTGTTCGCCCGGAATAGACAGGGATTGTCTCCGTTCGGCACTTTCGGCGCGCGGAGAAATTTCCAGGCTCGGCCTGAGATTTCACTATGACCAGTCAGAATAGGAATATTGTTCTCCTGCCGGGCGACGGCATTGGCCCCGAGATCATGAGGGTCGCCGTGCGCGTCCTCAAGGATTGCGCCTCTGAGTTTGGCCACCATTTTGAGTTTGCCGAGTTCCCTTTCGGCGGGTGCGCGATCGACGCTACCGGGATGCCTCTTCCTGCGGAAACGCTTGCGGCGTGTCGCGCCGCCGACGCCATTCTGCTCGGTGCAGTCGGCGGCTCAAAGTGGGATGCCCTGCCGATCGGCAAGCGTCCCGAAAGCGGCCTGCTCGCGCTGCGCAAGAAACTGGACCTTTACATTAATCTCCGGCCGATTGATTTACGCCCGTCGCTCCGCAGCTTGTCGCCGTTAAACGCGGACCGTTCCCGCGACGTTCATATCGACTTCGTCCGTGAACTCGCCGGGGATATTTATTTCGGCGAGCACCGCGTGGAGAGCGATGCGAGCGGAGAGCGCGCTACCGATGAGGCCGTGTATACGACCGGGGAGATCGAGCGCGTTGCCAAATACGCATTTGCGCGGGCGGAAGCGCGCACCGGACGGCTGGCTTCGATCGACAAGGCCAACGTGCTATCCACGTCCCAGCTCTGGCGGCGGACGGTAACACGTCTCGCAGCGGATCATCCCGGCGTGAAGCTCGAACATCTTTACGTGGATAATGCCGCGATGCAGCTGGTGCTTGCGCCCGCTCAGTTTGACGTAATCCTGACGTCAAATCTGTTTGGCGATATCTTGAGCGACCTCGGCGCTGCCTTGGCCGGGTCCATTGGACTGATCCCGTCGATGAGCTGCGGGCTGGGACCGTCGGTCTATGAGCCGATTCACGGCTCGGCGCCGTCGCTCGCCGGGAAAGATGTCGCCTGTCCGGTGGGCACGATTCTTTCCGCTTCGATGATGCTCCGGGAAAGTTTCGGGCTCAAGCAGGAGGCCGGTTGGATCGAATCTGCGGTCGACCGCCTCTTTTTACAGGGGATTCGCACAACGGACATTGCCGAGCCCGGCATGACCACGGTGGGCTGCAGCGAATTTGGCGAGCGGCTCCACGTGGGAATGCTGGGCGCTCTTGACCGTCATGAACGCAGCGGCCGGGGCGTCTAGCCGGACCTTCTGCCCGTACAGCAAAATAGAAGCTCTGCACAGTTCCTTCAAATTTAGCGTCATCCGAGTACGAGCAGATCGCCCGTTTTCTTGACAGTTGTCACGAGCGAGCCTACAATCACCCATTTGTAATAGCGACGGTGAAGTGACTGTGGGGCCATGACTATGGATAAAAAGCGTATCGAGTACTACAAGAAGAAACTGCTCACCCGGCGTGAGGAACTGCTGAAGACCATCACCAGGACCGAAGAGGAGGGCCGTACCGCTGACGACGATCCCACCGTGGATCTCGCCGACAAGGCTGCCAACTCGTACACCAAGGAGTTCTTGTTCGGCCAGACCAACACCGACCGGTCCGTACTGCAGTTGATTGACGAAGCGCTCCAACGAATCAAGGAAAACAAATTCGGGACCTGTGTGCAGTGCGAACAGGAACTGCAGCAGAAGCGTCTCGAAGCTGTGCCGTGGGCGCGGCACTGCGTCACCTGCCAGGAAAAACAGGAACAGGGACTGCTGTAGAAAGAATTCCGGCTCGGCGAAATCGGGCGTCCCGGTCAAACCGGGACGCCCGATTCATTTTTGTCAGGTGCTCGCGGGGCAAGATTCACGTCATCGTCTGGCGCCGATCGAGCGGCACACGTCCGTAAGAAGTGGGGCCGATAAATACTGTAGTTATTTATCGGTTCCCCTGATGGGACAACGGGAGTAGGCTTGGCGCACGGTGGCCCGGTTCGCCGTTTCGGTGCGCTCCCAGTTGCGCGGAATGTGTGAGGCGCTCGCCTCGCTGGTGTTCCCCGCACCATGCCGGATTTGTGCCCGGATGCTGGATACGGGCGCGCACGTTCCGTTTTGTCGTGCGTGCGTTACGGCACTCACTCAAGCGCTTCCCGAACCGCTCTGCGGGCAATGCGGCCGGCCGGTCGTTTCGACCGCCGTGGCCGATGGCGTCTCCTCGCCTCTGTGCCACCTCTGCCGCCGGGGCGCGTATGACTTTGATTTCGTGCGCAGTTTTGGCGCCTACACGCCGTCCATGGCCCGTGCCATTCTCATGCTGAAGTATGGCGAGGTCACCCCGCTGGGTAGCTGGTTTGCGAACCACCTTGTGCAGGTGGTGGAGCACAATGCGGGGGCATTTGCGGCGGACGCCTTGGTACCCGTACCCCTGCATCCAAGCCGCTTGCGTGAGCGCGGCTATAACCAAGCCGAGTTGATCGCCCGGCCCCTGGCGCGTAGTTTAGGTATCCCGTTTCGGTCGTATCTCTTGGTCCGCACGCGCCCTCGGCCGGACAAACTCCGCCTGACGCGCCGGGAGCGCTGGGAGACCGTGCGTGGCGCTTATGCCACACGTGAGGGCGCGCAAGTTGACAAACTGCGGGTCTTACTGGTAGATGATGTATTTACCACTGGGGCGACGCTTGACGCGTGCTCCCGGGCCCTGCGAGGGGCCGGTGCCGTCCGAGTGGTGGGTCTGACGGTTGCCCGGGCGCTGCCTTCCTCGGTGGCGCCGGATGCGACTGGGGGCTACCAGGATCTTGGAGAATGAACTCGCTTGCTCAACGCGGTAGAACTCCCCGGCTGAAAACCCTGCTGGAAGCCCGGGGAGAGAAGCACCCTCCGGGCGCCGTGCCCCCTGTTGTGCGCAAACCGGGCATCATGCAGGAGCCAGTCTTGGTCCTGAACGCGACCTTCGAACCCATCAATGTCACCGCCGTGCGCCGCGCGATGGTCCTGATGATCAAGGGCGTGGCCCAAGCCGAAGAGATCAATCACATGCAGGTGCACTCGGCTTCCAGAGCGCTTCCCGTGCCCTCGGTGATTCGGCTGCTTGCATATCGTCACATCCCGCAGCAGACCCGGGCCCTCTCCCGGAAAAATATTCTCCTGCGCGACCGCAATACGTGCCAGTTCTGCAGCCGCACGCTTCCTGCTTCAGAGTTGACCCTGGATCACGTCGTGCCGCGCTCTCGCGGCGGACGGTCGTCGTGGGAAAATCTGGTCGCCTGCTGCTACCCGTGCAACAACAGCAAGGGTGACCGGACTCCGGAGGAGGCTGGGTTTGCGCTGACGCGGAGGCCACGCCCGTTTACGTTGCACACCTCGCGGCAACTGATGCGCCTGATCGGCAACAAGGACGAGAAATGGCGCAAGTACCTGTTCTATTAAGTCTGCCGTTTACCCGACGTTCCCTAATTTGCTCGAAAATAAGCACATCCGGAATTTCCTGAGATTTTTCTCGTTTGTGCAACCTTTTCATGTTTTCGGCGTCTAATTGATTAAATCACTTCCAAGGACACACCCCGGGAAGCAGCGATGGCTCTGCCAAAGCTGCTTCTCTTTTTTTAGGGCCACATTCTTGGTGGGTCGCCGTCACAAGCTGCACGCCTGCGCTTCATTGCCTGAAGATCACCCGCAATCCCCGGCGCCAATTTTCGCCCAACCCAACGCGTGCGATTTCAATATCTGGCGATAGGTACCGGAGCACGATATCGCTCGAGGGATGAAATCGAAATCCCGGCGCAACCAGGAACAATAACGGCGGCTTAGGCTGCAAAGCCACATCCGGAAAATATCCATACCTGCGAAAGTCATCCTGATCGTGATGCCAGCGAACCCGCAGCCAGTAGTCCACGGTCTGCATCACCAACTGAATGTCCTCCGAAGCTTTTAGTTCCAGCACCGCGAGGCGGCCGTCTCGCGTCACCCCGAGAAGGTCGATAATGCCGCGGTCGCCTGCAGAAAATGCAGGAACCTGCCTATAGATGTGCAGGGAGTCGAGGCGCGCGTCAATCCGTGCGGGATCGGCGGCGACCATGGTCTCAAGCCACCGCTCTGGCTGCGCGCGATACAACCGATGCTTGGTATCGGAAGCCAGGGGGTGCCGGTAAGTTTCCAACTGGCGGACGAGGCCCTCTAGTGTGGGCCATCTTTCCGCAGTCAGCATTTCCTGGCGATCGCCGAGGCCGAACCAGATCGTCCCCTGCCGCCAGCGCGCAAACTCCAACCCATGGAAACGCAGGGTCACTTCCTGCGTTGCCGCGGCAATCCCTATATGGATGGCCTGTGGAGCGAGGCGCCGGATGCGTTCCGCTTCCGGCAACGCCACGGCGAACGCCTGGTCCACTTCGTGGCGGGGCATGAGCCACGTGGCCAGATTTCCCGCGTCCGAAATGGCTAGGCGCCGCGCGCGCCAGTGCAGCGGATCATATTCATACAACTCGATTTCATGTGGGGAGGCAAGCGCCGTCAGACGGTGCGCCGTAATGGCGGAGCTGCCGCGGGGCAGAAATAGACGCAGTCCCCGAACGGTATGGCCCCGCTCGCGATCGCGTACCCGGTCGAGCCAAATCAATCCGAATGTCAAGATGCCGTCGACCGTCGCGCCATCTTCGTCCGGAGCGGCGCCCAGCACGGCATGGGCTTCCGTGTCGCGATGCATCAGGCCTCGCGTGTACGAGCCCGAAATGGAATGATGCAAATCCGCGGCGGTGGCCATCGAATCCACGATTTCGTCCGGAAACTGGCCGGTCAGAAGCTGGCGCAAGCGGTTGCAGAACTGTTCGCGGCCCACGCGCCGGGCATCGCGGCCCGTGCCGGCCGCCAGAAATTCGAGCTGTGCGTGCCGCGACTGCCCGAACCGCTCGACTTCCACGACGACGCGCTCGGACGATTGCTCGGCGACGCGCACCACGCGCCGCACCAGGCTTTGCTGCGCGCTCCACAAATGCAGCAGCGCCGCGCCGTCCTGGCGGCGCACCTCGTATTGCAGGCCGTCGAGCGCCGCGAGCCACTCGCCATTTTCGTGCACCTCGGGAGGACCCGCGGAGCATACCCCCGCCAGAGCGCGTTCGAGTTCGGCCGCCAGTTCCATGCGGCCCGATTATAGACGATTACCAGTGGTAATCCGGAAAGGGCGCTGTGATTGCTCCCGCAGGGGCTGGCGCGGGACGCTGCGTGCTTAATCGAGGCCGAGCCCGGTGACGCGGATCGAGGGATACACGTTGTTCCATTGCGCGGGGATGGACTCGTAGCCGATCTGAAAATCGCGCCGCTCTCCTGGCGCGAGCGGCGCCGCATTCGGCGGAAACAGGCGCTGCGTGTCACGCAGGACCACCTGATTGAATGGGTCATGAAATTCAAGCGTGATTTCAATCTGCCTGATTCTCCGGTTGCCGCCGTTCTCGATCGTACCAAATATGAAAGTTACTTCCTGGTTCAAGAAGTTGGCTGCGCGGCTCATCTTTGGTTCGAGAAAATGAATTTGCGGCGCATAGCCCTGCTCGGACGGGCGCATCGGGAGCGGCTTCACCGTCTCCGACCCAGCGGGCGATGAGAAACGGCTGAACAGCACGGCGCCGCCGATGAGCAGCGCCACGATGACCAATCCGGCCAAAAAGGCTACTGGAAGCCGGCTGCGTTCTACTGAAGGGATCACGTGATCGGTCCTCCCGGCGTTCGTCTGGTGCTAGCGGCCCGCCGCGAGCCGCTCGATCAGCGGATAAGGCAGTCCGGCGTCCTGCATGCGTTCTTGCACGGCGGCAATATCATACGGCACGCGCCAGAATTCAATCACCTGATGGTCCAAATCGGCGATGGCAAACGCAGAGCGCGGATCACCGTCTCGAGGCTGGCCGATCGAGCCGGGATTGAGCAGGTAGCGCGTGCCCGGCTCAAGGCGCAGGGCGGCAAACTTCGGCCCCGGTTCAGGCCTCAACTGAATGACGCCGACCTGGCCCGCGCGGTACGAAAATCCCCCTTGGTAATGCGTGTGCCCGAAAAAGGTCACGGGGCTGGGCGATTCGAGCAAGCCGCCCATCGCGTGTGCCGGGGCAAAAACGTATTCATCCTCGTCCTGGTACGAGCCGTGAACCATGGTGAGGCCATTTCCGGAGGACGGGCCGGCAGGTAATTGCGCGATGTAAGCCAAATTGTCAGGCCGAAGTTGCCCGCGTGTCCAACGCGTGGCAATCTGCGCCACAGGATTAAAATCCTCGAGATCAGTCAGTCCTGCCACGGCTTTGTCGTGATTGCCGCGAATGATGACTGGATCAAGCGCCTTCACACGCTCGGTCACTTCGTTGGGATCTGGTCCGTAATCGACCACATCGCCCAGGCAGACGATGCGTTCCCAGCGGCCCTCAACTGCGGCGAGAGAGGCCTCGAGCGCCGTGGAATTGGCATGAATGTCGCTCAGCACAAGATATCGCATCAGTGAGGTACGCCTGCGGACCGCATATGAGTATAGTCGAAATTCATGACGCCGCGCGCCTCGATCCGATCGAAGTGTGCGCGGGCTGGGCTATTTAACGAATCCACATGCAATCCCCGTAGCTGTAAAAGCGGTAGCCCGCTTCCGCCGCGTGACGGTAGGAACGCAGAACCAACTCGCGCCCCGCGAAGGCGCTGACCAGCACGAGCAACGTGGATTGGGGCAGGTGAAAATTCGTCAGCAATTGATCGACCGCGCGGAACTGGTGACCGGGCTTGATGAAAATGCGGGCTTCTGCCCGGCCGGGTTCAAGGAGGAGTTCCGCGTCCCGCGTGCGGGAATTCTCGCCGCGTTTCGCGGCAGCCTTTGCGGCGGCATCCTCGAGTGCGCGCACGACAGTTGTGCCCACAGCGAGTATGGGCCGGGCCTGGCGTCGCGCCTTGCAGATCGCATTCGCCGCCTGCTCCGGAATCTCATACCGCTCCGAATGCATTTGATGCTGTTCGATCTCTTCTGCATGAATGGGTTGAAAGGTTCCCAGACCCACCTCCAACGTGATCGCGGCGATCTCGACGCCTCGCTCTGTTAGCTGCTCGAGGATCGCAGGCGAAAAATGCAATCCAGCCGTGGGCGCGGCGACAGCCCCTGGCTGCTGGGCGAAGATCGTCTGGTAGCGCTCGCGGTCTTCTGGCTCGTCGCTCCGCGTGATGTAAGGAGGCAAAGGAATGTGGCCGAGCCGTTCGATCGTTTGATGCAAGTCGCCCTTGGCAGTGAGCCTCAAACGCCGCAGCCCATAGTCGCCGCGGCCAACCACCTCGGCGGAAAGCTCTCCCTCTCCGAACTCGACTCGCTCGCCAAGTTGCATCTTCCTGCCCGGCCGCACCAGCGCTTCCCATTCCTCCGGTGACACCTGCCGCGTCAGCATAACCTCGATTTCGGAAGACAGGAATTCGCGCGCCACGCGGCTGTGGCGACCGGGTTTCTCAGCGCGAACCCCCACGCGCCGGCCAAGCAAACGGGCGGGAATTACGCGTGCGTTGTTCACCACGATGAGCTCATCACCACGGAGGCGCTCCGGCAGAGAGCGAAATAGGGAATCCTCCCAGGCCTGGCTCTCGCGATCCAAAATGAGCATGCGGGATGCATCACGGCGTTCGAGTGGACGCTGCGCAATGCGTTCATGGGGCAGGTCGTAGTTGAAGTCTGCAAGCCGCATATTTGAGTGATATGACTATAGATCAAATAGCGTGATCTTCGCAAATATAGTCATCCATATTTTATTAAGACGTTTAAATACAGTTAGATAGTTTAATGGAGCGATCCTGTAAAGGGGGCGCAAAAAATACTTGACAGTGCAACGCGCAGATTATATGATTTGTGCGTAGTAAATTGGCCATGACTGACAAGAAGGAGGATATACAGCAATGAACGCAATCTCCAGATTAGAGCCCTTCCGGGGGCTTTCTACATTGCATGATCAGGTCAGTCGTCTTTTTAATGAAACCATTTTCCAGGGCCGAGGTGAGGAATCAGCGTTGACCACCTGGGCGCCTGCGGTGGACATCTACGAGACGCCGAACGAGTTGGTGGTGAAGGCAGATTTGCCCGAGATGCAGGAGAAGGATATCGATGTTCGTGTTGAGAACAATCTGCTCACGATTCGCGGCGAGCGCAAATTTGAAAAAAACATCTCTGAGGACAATTACCTGCGCGTCGAGCGCAGCTATGGATCATTCAGCCGCAGTTTCTCACTGCCGAACACGGTGAATACCGAGTCCATCCATGCGGACTATAAGAATGGCGTGCTCACCGTGAACCTGCCGAAACGCGAGGAATCCAAGCCGCGTCAGGTCAAGATAAACGTAAATGTTTCGGGCAACGGGCGGTAAACTCTGTCGAGAGCATCCAGGCCTGCTGACTTGCCACGGGACCGGTGGCGAACCGGTCCCGTGGTTTATGGGAAGGGGAGATAAGAGCAAATGTTCCGCTTCGACAAACTCACACTGAAAGCCCAGGAAGCAGTTCAGTCGGCGCAGGAAATCGCTGCCCGGCATGATCATCAGCAGATTGAGCCATTGCACCTGCTGGGCGCGCTGGTGGCGCAGCATGACGGGATCGTGCCGCCGCTGCTCGCCCGTCTGGGCGTCCGTCCGGAAACTCTCGCCGGCGAGATTGAAGCGCTCCTCGGGCGCCTCCCCAAAGTGACGGGTGTTGCGCAGCAGCAGTTGAGCCCGGCGTCGAACAAGGTTCTTGAGGGCGCGTTCGTCGAAGCCGAGCCGTTCAAGGACGAATATGTTTCGGCCGAGCACATACTGCTCGCGATCGCCACGATCCGCAAAGATGATGCCGCCGAACTGCTGGCCAAGCATGGCGCATCGCGCGAAGCGATTCTGCAGGCGCTCACGACCGTGCGCGGTAGTCATCGAGTGACTTCGCAAAACCCTGAAGCGACATTCCGAGCGCTGGAGCAATACGGCCGCGATCTTATCGAGCTGGCCCGGCGCGGCAAACTCGATCCAGTCATCGGCCGGGATGATGAAATCCGGCGCGTCATGCAGATCCTCGCGCGGCGAACGAAAAATAATCCCGTTTTGATTGGCGAGCCCGGCGTCGGCAAAACGGCGGTCGTTGAAGGGCTGGCGCAGCGAATCGTTGCCGGCGATGTGCCCGAGGTGCTACGCCCGAAGCGCATCGTAGCGCTTGACCTTGCGGCGCTGATTGCCGGGGCGAAGTACCGCGGCGAATTCGAAGACCGTCTGAAAGCCGTGCTTAAGGAAATTACCGAAGCGGAAGGGAAAATCATTCTATTTATCGACGAGTTGCATACGCTGGTGGGCGCAGGCGCGGCGGAAGGCGCGATGGACGCGTCGAACATGCTGAAGCCGGCACTGGCCCGCGGAGAGCTGCGCGCCATCGGAGCGACCACGCTTAACGAATACCGCAAGTATATTGAGAAGGACCCGGCGCTCGAGCGGCGGTTTCAACCGGTCTTGATAGCCGAGCCTTCGGTCGAAGACACGATCGCGATTTTGCGCGGCTTGAAAGAGCGGTACGAACTGCATCACGGGGTTCGCATTCAGGACGCGGCAATCCTGGCGGCGGCGACGCTTTCGCACCGCTACATCACCGACCGGTTCCTTCCGGATAAGGCCATCGATCTGATCGACGAATCCGCCGCGAGTCTGCGCATGCAGATGGATTCGCTTCCAATTGAAATTGATGAAATCGAGCGGCGCATCCTGCATCTGGAAATCGAGCGCCAGGCATTGCTGCGCGAATCCGACGTACATTCAAAGGAGCGGCTGAAGCAGCTCGAAGGCGAACTGGCCGGGCTCCGTGAGGAATCGGGCGTACGCAAGGCCCAGTGGCAAGTCGAGAAGGATGCCGTCGCTAAGATCCGCAAATTGAAGGAGCAGATCGAGCAGCTCAAAGCCGAAGAGCAGCGTCTGGAGCGTGCCGGGGACCTCGCGCGTGTCGCGGAGATCCGGTACGGAACGCTGGGGACCGCCGAGCGGGAACTGGCCGCTGCGCAGAAGAACCTCGCGGAAGTGCAGAAGAACGGCGGCATGCTCAGGGAGGAAGTGGGCGAGGAGGATATCGCCAAGCTGGTGAGCAAATGGACGGGCATTCCCGTCGGGCGCTTGCTCGAGGGTGAGGCACAGAAACTGGTGACGATGGAGTCGCGCTTGCGCCAGCGCGTGATCGGGCAGGACACGGCGCTCGAGCGCGTGGCGAACTCCGTTCGGCGAAATCGCGCGGGACTCTCGGACCCGAACCGGCCGATTGGGTCATTCATATTTCTCGGGCCCACCGGCGTCGGGAAGACGGAGCTGGCGCGCGCTCTCGCGGAGTTTCTGTTCGATGACGAGCGCTCCATGATTCGGCTCGACATGTCGGAATACATGGAGAAACACACGGTATCACGCATGATCGGCGCGCCTCCGGGATACGTTGGTTACGAAGAAGGCGGGCAACTCACCGAACAAGTGCGCCGGCACCCCTATTCCGTAGTGCTGTTCGACGAAATCGAAAAGGCGCACCCGGACGTGTTCAACATCTTGCTGCAAATTCTCGAGGACGGCCGCCTCACCGACGGCAAGGGCCGCACGGTGGATTTCCGCAACGCCGTGCTCGTCATGACGTCGAACGTCGGGTCGACAGCGCTATTCGAGCTGGCCGGGCGTGATCCGGAGCGCGCACGGAAGGAGGCGCTCGAATCGTTGCGTCAGGTGTTCCGACCGGAATTTCTCAACCGGATCGACGATATTGTGCTATTCAACCCGCTCGGGCACGAGCAACTCGACAAGATTGTGGACCTGGAGCTGGCGAAAGTGATGCGCCTGCTGGCCGAACGCAACGTTCGCATCGAGCTGACTCCCGCTGCTCGCGGGCTGCTGGTCCGCGACGGTTATGACCCGGCCTATGGAGCGCGTCCGCTGCGCCGCACGGTGCAACGATTGGTGCAGGACCCACTCGCTATGCGCATTCTCGACGGCAGCGTTTTGCCGGGAGATCTGGTGCGTGTTGACGCTGAACCCGAATCCGACTCCATGCGGTTCGAGCAAGCAGAAGGAAAGGCTCGGCAGGCGCCCGAAGCACAAGCAGAGGTAGCTGGGTCGGTTAAATCTACGGCGAAATCCAGCCGTCGCCGCTGAGATGGTTTGCGCAGGACGTGCCGCAGGTTGACGCATCCTGCACAAGCCTCTAGACTGAATGAAGAGGTTTATTCAAGGGTAGAGCCATGAGAGCAATCAAAACATTATTCTTGCTGACGGCGCTGACGCTGTTGCTGGTCCTCGGCGGACAAGCGATTGCGGGGCAAAGGGGCATGACGCTCGGGCTCATGATGGCCGTCGTGATGAACGGCGTCGCCTATTTCTTTTCGGACAAGATCGCCCTGATGTCGAGCGGCGCGCAGCCGGTTTCGCGCGAGCAACTTCCGCGGCTCTATGAAGTTATGGAGCGGCTATGTGGCAAAGCCAGGCTGCCGATGCCGAAACTCTATGTAATTCCTCAGCCGGCGCCGAATGCTTTTGCAACGGGCCGCAACCCTTCGCACGCATCGGTTGCAGTCACTGCCGGCCTGATGGAATTAATGACCGATGACGAGCTTGAAGGGGTCATCGCGCACGAGCTATCGCACGTCCGTAACTACGACATTCTCATCACATCGATCGCCGCTACGCTTGCTGGTGCGATTACGTGGATCGCGTCCATGGGCCGCTGGGCGATGATCTTCGGCGGGTTCGGAGGTTCGCGCGATAATGAACGTGGCGGTGGAGGACTCGCCGCGCTGCTCATGCTGATCCTCGCGCCGATCGCCGCAATGGTGATTCAACTCGGCATTTCGCGGCAGCGCGAGTTTGCTGCTGACGCTTCTGGGGCACGTATGGTTGGGCACCCCAACGGGCTGATCAGCGCCCTGGAAAAGCTGGGCGCATACAACAAACGAATCCCGATGAACGTCTCGCCGTCGACCGCCTCGCTATTCATCGTTGCGCCGCTGAGCGCTGGCCAGATCTTCACGGGTTTATTCAGCACGCACCCGCCGCTTTCGGAGCGGATTGCCGTTCTCCGCAACATGACTGTAACCCGGTAAATGGCTGCTTCTTACGGTTTCCGAAGGTAAGAATGGCCTCAAAAAAGAAAAAATTCCCATTTTTTTGCGTATGCCAAGGGGAGCTTCCATCTAGTAGTATCCATTAACATCCGTGTAATCTATGGGATATATCCATTATTGCCCCAGCCGTCTTTTGGCTTGCCGCGTGCTTAAGTTTATTGCATCCAAGGCCCAGTTCCAAAAAGGGGCCATGAATATGACGTGCAAGGCCACAATTCGATTGATTTGTGAATACTTAGAGGGACGCCTCACACCCCACGTGGCAAGTGAGGTCCAGCGCCATCT
Organism: Terriglobia bacterium; assembly: GCA_020073705.1. Taxonomy (GTDB): domain Bacteria; phylum Acidobacteriota; class Terriglobia; order Acidiferrales; family UBA7541; genus Palsa-360. The sequence continues at coordinate 74,711 of JAIQES010000003.1, read as the reverse complement.
AGCCCTGTGTAATAACTGCCGTACGGTTTTTCAGGCAGCAACGCTTACTCTCGAAGTCTATTTCGATCGCGAGGCAGATTCTCCTGCAACACATCACTCCGGCATAGCCTAGCTAGATCCCGGCCCAGATTCATTTTGTCCTTCAGCAATGCTTTGACTTCAGAGTGTGTCCGCACACCAAGTTCAATGTTACCAATATGTTAACGATTCTGAATTGCAGGTCTTAGGTAAAACTTACACCCTGGTATGCGTACCTGGTGTTTTGCGCGGCCATCTAAGAAAATTTATAAGTCATGTAGGTTGTATGAAATAGAGCGTTTTCCCCCTCAAGAATGTACTTTGGTTCAATGCGTGCATTTATTAAAGGCGCAAGGGCAATTGAAAAGGAGACTACAATGAGCGAGGAACCGGAGAATTTCCAACCGACGACGGAAAGTTCGCCGCGATGGATGGGGATGGCTATAGTAGGGCTGGCGGCACTCTCTCTAATAGGTGTGGGGCTGGCGTGGAACGCGACGAGCCACGCGCGGGCCGCCGAGCAGGCATTGTCCACCCAATCGAAGACATTTCAGCAAAATGAAGACAGGATCACCCAGCGAGTGGCACAGGCGGAGCAGACGAATGCTCAGATGCAGGGCGAGTTAAACCTGGTCGGAGACAAATTGAAGCTGACGGAAGGCCAACTGGCCGCCGCGCGCACCCAGGTAAGACAGACCCGCGCCGACTATACGAAGAAACTTAGTGCCATGGAGACCACGGTCAATGGCGAGCTGGCGACGAAGGCCAACGCCGACGATGTGGCGGCACTCGGCACCGATGTCAACGGCGTCAAGACCGATCTTGACTCCACCAAGGGCAACCTGCAGATGCTACGCAGCGAGCATGGGGAGTTGATCGCCCGGAACCACGAGGAACTCGAACAGCTCCGCCGCATGGGCGAAAAAGACTACTACGAGTTCACATTGAACTCCAAAGGCCAGAAGCAGCACGTGGGCAACATGCAGGTCGAGCTCCGAGGCGTCAACGCGAAGAAGCACCAGTTCACTATGGCACTCTACGTAGACGACATGAGGCTCGAAAAGAAGAACAAATCCATCAACGAGCCCATCTACTTCTACGCCGGCGGATCACGTGCACCGCTCGAATTGGTGGTCAATCAGGTTAGCAACAAGAAAATTGCGGGCTACTTGAGTGTTCCGAAAGCTGTGGCAACCTCCGCGAAGGCCAACGGAAGCTAACCCGCTTCGGACCTTATAACCTAACACCATGTCCAACGAGAGGGCTCCTTCGGGAGCCCTCTTTCGTTTCTTTCTTGTATTTCTTGTTTGCCTCCGGGAAATCAAGGGAGAAGGTTCAAGCGCTGAAGCTCCGGGTTGTTAGGGAACATGCGCAGCCCGAAGCGCACCGCGTTCGCCACGACATGGCGAGTACGGTGGCGACGGCATACGCCGTATGGCCGAAGATCAGGCCAGCGGCGCCCAAAAAGAAAAAGCAGACGAGCAATTCGGTAAATACGAAACAGCGGGGTAATGAGCCCGGCATGGCAGCGGCATGTTAGTTTGGCCGTTCCGCTCCGTCAATTGTGCAGACCTGCTTGCGTTTTACGTTCCAGGGTTGACAGTGGCCGGGCCTCCGACTATCGTGACTATACTGTGAAAATTCTTGTGATCGGAAGCGGGGGGCGCGAGCACGCATTGGTCTGGAGATTGCGGCAGTCACCCGAGGTCGAAAAAATATGGTGCGCACCGGGCAATGGCGGCATCGCTGACGACGCGGAATGCATTCCCGTGGATATCGGTAACGTGAACGACCTGGTGGCGTTGGCGAAACGCTTGAAACCGGATCTGACCGTGGTGGGACCAGAAGGTCCGTTGGTCTCGGGCATACGTGACAGATTCGAATGGCATGGGATGCGGCTGGTGGGACCCTCGCAGCAGGATGCGCGGCTTGAGGGAAGCAAGATTTTTGCCAAGGAGTTCATGGAGCGATATGGCATCCCTACGCCGACGCTCTATGGCGCATTTGATTCGCCCTCTGAGGCGATTCTGGCGCTCGACGCCGTGGATTGGCCTGTCGTCGTGAAAGCGGACGGTCTGTGCGCGGGGAAGGGTGTCCTTGTAGCCGAGACGCATGAGGGAGCCGAAGATTTCATTCACTGGTTGATGGAGGAGCACGCACTGGGCCAGGGCGGCTCGCGTGTGCTGTTGGAGAATGCCCTGAAGGGCGAGGAGCTCTCCTTCATTGTTCTGACCGACGGCCGCTCATTCCTGCCGATGGCGCCCACACGCGATCACAAACGGGTCTTCGATGGCGACCGGGGCTTCAATACCGGCGGGATGGGCGCGTACACCACCGACTGCATGATTCCACCGGATCTCGAGTCGGTCATTCTGGACAAGATTGTGCGTCCCACTATCGCAGGGCTTTCGGAGGAAGGGCTGCCCTATACAGGCTTCTTGTATTTCGGACTGATGCTCACCGCAGATGGTCCGATGGTGCTTGAATATAATTGCCGGATGGGCGATCCGGAAACTCAGCCGCTGATGATGCGGATGGATTTCGATCTCGCTGTTGCGCTGGACGCGGTTGCTTCAAAAAAGCTCGAGACATTCGAGCCCGCGTGGAAATCCGGCGCGAGCGTGTGCGTCGTGATGACTTCGGGCGGGTATCCCGGACCATACGAAACCGGAAAAAAGATCGAGGGATTAGCCGCGGCGAAGGCATTGCCCGGCGTCGCCGTTTTTCACGCGGGAACCAAGCGGGACGGCGATTCCATCGTGACCAGCGGCGGACGAGTGCTGGGCGTCACGGCAATGGCAGCAAGCCTTGAGCAAGCGATCCGCAAGGCATACAATGCCGTGGATAAAATTCATTTTGCAGGCGCGCACTATCGCACCGATATCGGCGCCAAGGGAATCACCAAATCACGCGCTGCTGGAGAAGCTCCCCATGAGTGAAGTCTTGCACTTATTTCAAGCGATCGCGCACGGCGAGCCGGTCCGCGAATTCGGCGAAGCTTTCGCTGTCGAAAACAAAGGATTCAAGGACTGTATCCACGGACGGCCCGGCAAGCGCCAGTTGCTGCTGATGGACTCTGAAACGCTCGAGGAATTCGGCATTGTCCCGGGACAATGCAAAGAAAACATCACGACTCGCGGAATCAAGCTCGACGGAATGCCCCTGGGGCAGCGAATGCGCATAGGCGAAGCTCTGCTGGAAGTCACAAAGGATTGCGAACCGTGCCACCTAATGGATGCGATTCGACAGGGACTTCAGGAAGAGACACGCGGACGTCGAGGCGTTCTCTGCCGCGTGGTTGAGGCCGGACGAATTCGACGCGGTGATCAGATTGAAATCGTAGGGAAGGCGGGCGCGGTGAAAAATAAAAAACGCAAGTTGAAGCCGAGGCGCCTGTCAAGGGAGTGAACGAGTGAGCGCGCAAAGCGGATCGAAACACGGCGGCAAACCCGTAGTTGGCATCATCATGGGATCAGACACCGATTTGCCCGTGATGAGCGAGTCGGCCAAGATGCTCGAAAAATTCTGTGTGCCGTACGAAATCGAAGTGACGTCCGCGCACCGTTCGCCCGCGCGCACACACGAGTACGCCTCGACGGCGGTCTCCCGCGGCCTCAAAGTGGTAATCGTTGCGGCGGGCGGGGCCGCGCATCTGGCCGGCGTGGTTGCAGCCATGACGACGCTGCCGGTCATCGCCGTGCCGATGGCGACCACGGTGCTCTCCGGCATTGACGCCCTGCTTTCGAGCGTGCAGATGCCCGCGGGAGTGCCCGTGGCGGCCATGGCCATCGATAAGCCCGGCGCAATCAACGCCGCGATTTTTGCGGCGGAGATCCTGGCCACGTCCGACCCGGAAGTGGCGCAGCGGCTCGCGGCCTACAAAGAAGAACTAGCGAAGTCGGTCGCCGAAAAAAGCGCGCGGGTGAAGCAGCAATACGCAGGAAAGACCAGCTAGCCAGCACGCGCGCTACCGCCAATCATCGATCAGGAACACTTCCGGCCGGTTATAACCGGGGTTGGCGCCTCGCTGCATGGCCACACCTTGCCTGAACGTTCGGAATCCCGCGCCAAGCATTTCGCGATAGGCGTCGAGGCGCGCGAGATTCATGCCGGCATCGAGCTTCGTAGCACCACGCGTGGCGGCGAACTGGCGGCATGCGTCGAGCAATCGCCGGAATTCACGGGCCGCGTTCGGCCCGCATCGCACGGCGCCAAATTTCACGTAGCATTTTCCAGTCCCGGCTTCGGTGCCTGGGCCCGCGTGGCAGACGGCGAGTCCGGCAAGCCGGCTCCCGTCCCAGATCAGCACCGTGTCTCCCAGATGTTGATTATCCACCGCGCGAATCTCCCGTTCTACATCGAGCCCCTCGTAAACCGAGGACGTGACCTCACGGCAAGCCTGCAGGCAGGATTGTTTTTCATCAGGAGAAAATTCGCTGAAGCAAGTCCATTGCACAGACTTGCGCTCCTCGCCCACCGGCAGTTCCATGAGGGCGGTCAGAAAGCGAGGCCAGAATCCAAACTTCTGGTAGAGGTTCGCGTGTTTCGCGCTCTCAGCAAACGTAAAAAGACCGGCGTGGCGAATCCCCCAGCGTTCGAATAAATCCATTGTGGGCGCAAGCAGAAGCTGAGCGATGCCGCGGTCCCACAGATCAGGCCGAATGGTCAGCGGCCCGAAAAAGCCGACGCTCCCCCATCGCGTGGCGAAGTTCGTGCCCACCAGTTCCCCCGCCAACTCGGCGCCGAAAACGGCGGACGGGTCCGCGAGCCATCGCGTCCGCGCGTAATCGACGTCTCCCATGAATTTCGAAGGGTCAGGCACGCCGAGAAATGTACCGAATGCCAGACGGATGATGCGGTCCGCAGTTGGCAGGTCCTCCTCGCGCACCGGGCGGATGGTAACACCTGACTGCTTTGGTTTCGACGTTGATGGGATCGAACTCATCGGATGTTTTCGTTCGCAGTCAGTTCCGTGGTTTGTGCAACAACGTGGGAGCCTCCGGCTCGCGCGGCGTCATATCCGCTGGCGGGCGCTCCGCTGCGGGCGGCTCGATCAACCATCGAAAGCCCATGTCGAAATCGATGAGGGCCATCGTCAGTTTTGTCTCTGGCGGGGTGACAGCGGGCAGCGCCGCGCGGAGGAAATCGGCGTCAGAAGCAGCCAGGGATTTCTGACTTTGTCCGTCAACGACAAACGCAACGGACTTCGCCAGGATCTCATTCACCGTGCGGATTTGCGTCAGGCGAGGGTCATTCTGCCGCAGCAGGTCGAGCAACTCGGGAGCCGCCGTGGCACGATTCGCGGGCGGATAACTTACTTCGACAAACGTGTGCGGCTGGCCCTTCTCCGGGGGGTAAAGCTGGTTGTAGCTGGGGCGCAGGACACGCGTCCGCCAGTAGTCATTTCCGAGCGCCTCCTGGCGGATATGGTAATCGATGGTCCACGCCTCCGGCCCGTAGTTCGGCACGTAGCCGACAAGCACGAGGCGGATTAGAGGCTCGTCCTCGCCGATGTTGATCTTGTTATGCAACTGGCCAGCCAGCTGGCGGACCCGTTCGAGCAACGCGACGCCTATGGCTTCGATGTCGCTGGCGGCATTTTCATACTTGGGCCGGCCTGAAGGGTTCAGGGCAACCCCAGCGAGGTGCGGGAGTTCGCTGTCCAGGCGTATTGGTTTATCGCTGGATTCTGGCTGCACCCACTCCACCGCGCCCAACAACACGCCTGCGCGGAGCGTCGAGAGGGCCAACACGGCTGGCGGGCGCGAACCCGGCTCGCTGTGCGCACCGACCGTCGCCACGATAATTCCATCCTTTGCGGCGCAAACCACCACGCGGCCTTCAGCCAGATTCGCCGCGACTTCCTGGGCTGCTTCTTGCTGTGCAAATGCGCCAGCCGGAAGAAGCCACAGATAAACACAGATGAACACAGATAAAACCAGAAGGAAAAGAAAGCAGGGGGAATGGCGATCGTGGTCTTGCCTTGGCATGAGTTTCATTTAGGAGTTGAAATCATCTTTTTCTTTATCAGTGTTTATCTGTGTTCATCCGTGGTTGCAAGGATTTTGCCTGCCGCGCGAGCCTTCAGCTTTTCGATCAGGGTCATTCCACACCCAAGTTATCACAGGTTCGCGCGCCGAAGGTATCGCCGCCCTGGCGATACGTGTGCTCGTACCCCTGATTTTTGTAGAATAGGAACTCACACCAGCTCTTTCGGAGCGGAATGATGGGGCTACTCGATCTTTTGCCGGGCGGCGCAAGCAGGTTGAGAAAGGCGGCGAACATTCGACACCATGGCAAGAAGCTAAGCGACATCCTGGATGCGCACGCGAAATTTCATAAAGGGCAGCCGGGCGGTGAACGCGCTGATCTATCCGGAGCCGACCTATCTCGCGCGGATTTCCGGAAGCGCGATTTGACCGGAGCGATTCTAGTGGGCTGCCGCTTGAAGGGCGCTGATTTCCGCGAAGCGAAACTCAGCTTCGCGGACCTGAGCCAGTCGGACCTTCGCAACGCGGACCTGCGGAATTGCGATTTTACGGAAACCAAACTCGAAGGGGCGGATTTGAGCGAGGCGGATTTGAGCGGAACGGAACTGTTTCGCGGTGATTTACGCTCGGCCAAGTTGCACAGGACGATTCTGCGCGGAACGGTCCTCCGGCAAGCTAATCTTCGCGGCGCCGATTTTTCCGGCTCGGATCTGGCGCTCGCCAGTTTCCGCGAAATCGACTTGACCGACGTCAAACTGGACGGGGTGGACCTGAAGGACGCTGTTGTTCGCGACATTCAATCCGAGCAAGAAAAATAAGAGCTCCTTTGGGGCGTATGCGAACGCATCTACCCTGGGCTACTTGGCTGTCGGCGCCGGTTCGTCTTGGCCAGAATAGCGAAGGACGAACAGACCCCACTGTTTGTCCGTGATGTAGATATTGCCGCGCGTATCCACCAGTACGTCCTCCGTCTGGGTCACGAGCTTCGCCGGAAGCGGACCAAGCCGCTTCGGCGGCGTAGGTGGAATGAACCAGCCAACTTCCTTCGGCAGACGCGGGTCCTTGATATTGAAAATCCGCAAGCCCGCATTGAAGTATGTCAGGTAGACCAGATCAGCCTGCTTTTCCACATCGGGCAGGTGGTATTCGAGATTCGTGTTGTGCGGCCCGAAGCGCCCGCCTTTGTCACAAAAATTAGTGTAGGGCTCACCGCTCGGCGGCTCCGGCACGGGGAAAATTGAAATCATCCTCGGCTTGCTCGGGTCTTTGATGTCCACCATGGCGTTCAAATCAAGCGGACCTGAACACGTCGGCGCCGCGTCGGCGGTGTCCCCGCCGCCCCCCTCGGAGTGAGCAAAGAGGAGTTGCTTGCCCGGGATCGGCAGGACATCGTGTACGGTAATCGCAGGATTGAACGGCGGGACGAAGTCGAGACGACCGATCAACTTCGGGCTCGAGATGTCGGTGATATCGAGGATCACTACGGACGGGCCATACCCCAAATAGGCCTTGTTGCCATCGATGAGCGCCGGCCCGTGGAAGCTGCCCACACGTCCGGTCGGCGTTTCGCCCTCTTTTTGGCCCGGCATCCACCAGCGCCCAGCCTCTTGTGGGTGTAACGGATCGCTGATGTCGAGAAATACGAGGATCTGTCCCCGATAGCCCGGCATATTGGCGGCCAGATTCGCGTACTTACCGCCGGGGTAGCCAATCCGGTGAATGCCCGTGCTTCCTGTTTTCCAGTGCGAGAGTTGTTCGGGATTCAATGGATCGCTGATATCCCAGATGATGACTCCCTCGTCATAAGGCTTTTTCGGATCGCCGCCCCACAGGGCTGTCTCACTCTGCAGCGCCGTAAGCATGATGTTGCCATGGAACTCCATTTGAATCGTCCAGGTATTCTCCGGGCCTGGGATGAACTTCACGAATTTCGGATTGTTCGGATCGGTTACGTCGACGATGCTCCAGCCGTGGTTCCAGAGGTGGCCCATGTAGAGATACCAGTGCTCACCCACATGGCAAATAGCCAGCTTGAACGCGCCGCCATGGCCGTCGAGATCACTGTAGCCAATGGGCCTCATATTGTTTGCCTTCCAACCCGCGGGAATCTGGTCCGCATGAGCACGCCGTGCGAGCGGCGTCACCACTGCGATCATCATCATGCTGATAAGGGCGGCCCTTCGAAGGCGCCTATTCGCCGAAAAGTTCATTTCGCTCCTCCTGTGCAAGCCTCGTTGCGCTCGCGGCCTGGATGACCATGCATTCTACTCCGGGGCGCGTCCGGCGCAATGATCTATGCCACAGCGCTTGCCGCCGGGGCTCAACTCGTCACCTCGGACGCGCATTTACAGGGCTTCGCCGGAGTTACCGTCATCGGTCCGGCCTGACCGCCACGAAAATCGGGCAGCAGGATCGCTATCGTTAGTGAAATTCGCTCGCTCACTTTTACCACGTCAAGCCAAATCTTCACCGGCAAAGCCCCCCAACTCTTAGAAATTCAATTGGGACAGTGCCCACAGCTCGCTCGCCTTGACCGTGTTCGGAACCATCTGTTAGCGTAGATGTTTCCATGGAAACCATACACATCACGATGCCGGACGGCGCGATACGCGAAGTTCCGCGCGGCACCACCGCTGGGGACATCGCGCAGCAGATTTCGCCGAGGCTCGCCAAGGAAGCGCTGGTCGCGCGCATCGCGTCTCCTGATGGGCCGTCGAGCGGTGGAGCTCCGCCCGAATCAACCGGCGAGTTGGTCGATTTGCGCGCTCCGCTCGACCACGATGTGCGGCTTGCGATCCTGACGCCGAAAGATCCTGATGCGATTCAGGTGCTGCGCCATTCGGCCGCGCATCTGCTCGCCGCAGCGGTGCTCGAACTGTTTCCGAACGTCAAGCTGGGCATCGGCCCGCCTATCGATACCGGTTTCTTCTATGATTTTGTGCGCGACGAACCGTTCACGCCCGAAGACCTGCAACGCATCGAGAAAAAGATGCGCGAGCTTGCCGCGCAGGACATCCCCAACGAGCGCAAGATGCTGGCGAAGCCCGAGGCGCTCGAGCTCTACCGCAACTGGAACCAGGGCTTCAAGTGCGAGCTGATCGAGGAACGCGCGGTCGAGCCGATGGTGTCGTTCTATACCACCGGAAAATTCATCGATTTCTGCCGCGGGCCGCACATCCCTTCCACCGGCCGCATCCGCGCATTCAAGCTGATGAGCGTCGCGGGCGCTTATTGGAAAGGCCAGGAAGGCAACCCGCAGATGCAGCGCATCTACGGGGCCTGCTTCTACACGCAAGCCGAGCTGGATGATTATCTTCGCAAGCTGGAAGAAGCGAAGCGGCGCGATCATCGCCGCCTGGGACCGGAGCTGGACCTGTTTTCGATTCAGGAAGAGGCCGGGCCGGGACTGATTTTCTGGCACCCCAAAGGGGGCCTGGTCCGCAAGCTGATGGAGGACTGGCTGCGCGACGAGTTGCTGCGCCGCGGCTACGACCTGGTCTACACGCCGCACATCATGCGCCTGGACCTGTGGAAGACCAGCGGCCACACGAATTTTTATCGCGAGAACATGTTCGGGCCGGTCGAGGTCGAGAAGGCCGACTACCAGTTGAAGCCGATGAACTGCCCGGGCCACATCCTGATTTACAAGTCGCGCCTGCGCAGCTACCGCGAGCTTCCGGTGCGGCTTGCCGAACTCGGCACCGTCTATCGTTACGAGCGCTCGGGCGTGCTCCATGGCCTGCTGCGTGTTCGCGGCTTCACGCAGGACGACGCGCACATCTTCTGCATGCCGGAGCAGATCGAATCCGAGATCGAGGCGTGCATCGATTTTGCCTTTGCCGTGATGAAGACCTTCGGCTTCGATAAGTACGTGGTCGAGCTTTCTGACTGGGACCCTTTGCATCCCGAGAATTACGCAGGCTCGGCCGAGGACTGGACCCGCGCAACCGCCGCGCTCGAAAACACGCTCACCAAACTGAGCGTGCCGTTCAAGCGCATGGAAGGCGAAGCGGCATTCTACGGCCCGAAGATCGACGTCAAGCTCATCGACGCCATCGGCCGCCCATGGCAGCTCACCACGGTGCAATTCGATTTCAATCTGCCTGGCCGCTTCGGTCTCGAATACGTCGGCGAGGACGGAAACCGGCACAGGCCACTGATGGTACATCGCGCGCTGTGGGGCTCGGTCGAGCGCTTCTTCGGCATCCTGATCGAGCACTACGCCGGGGCATTTCCCGTGTGGCTCGCGCCTGTGCAGGCGGAAGTTCTGCCGCTCAGCGAAAAATTCTCCGAGTACGCGAAGAAAATCACTGGCGAACTGCGGGCCGCCGGCTTCCGCGCGCATCTGGATGACCGCAACGAAAAGTTACAGGCCAAAATCCGCGACGCGCAGCTCCAGAAAATTCCCTACATGCTCATCGTCGGCGGCAAGGAAGCCGAAGCGGGCACGGTGTCCGTCCGCCATCAGAGCAAAGGCGACCTGGGCCCTCGGCCCCTCGCGGAATTTGTCAGCGACTTGCGCAAGGAAGTGGATTCTCGCATCTCTTGACACGGCGGCTCGAAAACTGTTGCACCATAGGAGACAATCATGCCGAAATTCATTATCGAGCGGGAAATTCCGGGAGCGGGAAAACTTTCTCCGCAAGATCTGCAAATAGTTTCACAGAAGTCATGCAGCGTGCTGCGAAAGCTCGGCCCACAGATCCAGTGGGTGGAAAGCTACGTCACTGACGACAAAATCTATTGCGTTTATATCGCACCAAATGAAGAAATGATTCGAGAGCACGCCCGGCAGGGCGGCTTCCCGGCAAATCGCGTCTCCGCAGTCCGCCACATGATCGACCCCACCACATCTGAGTCCTAACGCGACAGCTAAGGAACGAAGTGAATAATTAACAATTACGCGGCGGCCGTGGCTTTCGAGAATGCCCGGCGCAACCACCACGCCGAGGCTATGGTGCACAACAGCAAAGACCCCGCCATAACGATGAGCGTTGCGTTTGAAACACCGGCCCGCGACAGGAAAATCCACCACTTGTCAAAGCCGCGGCCGATTGGCGCTGGTGTGGACGTCGAGGCGTAATGCAGCAGCAGGCGAGTTTGCAGGAAGAGCGGCGAATAGCTCATCCGGTAGTTATATTGCGCATCATAATAGCCACCGGCCACCGCGGCTTCGAGGAAACTTGTTGCCACCCCGATAACCTGCACGAAGAATCCCGCGATGAACACGGCAGCCGCCAGGCGGCGCACTCCGCGCGAGGCCGTCTCAAGCGCCGGACCGACGCCCAATCCGAGCAGGGCAAGTGACGGCACAAGGTAGCGTGGCCCGTAGCAATATCCGCCCTCCCACTGCGTGTATGTCGCGTAAAAGAACAGATAAACAAGCGGCGTGACCGCAGCCACCACGGCCAGCCCGCGGTCGCGGCGCCACAGCCTCGGCAGACCGATAAGAGCAAGCAAGACCGGCGGCGAAAACAGAAATATTGATTTTCCGGGTGAAAGCAGGAATCCCGCCAGCCCGGTGGCGAGCGGGGTTTCGAACGTGTTGACGACCTTTCCGCCTTCCGTCGCGGATGGGTACCCGAACACAAAGGGGCTGCCGTAAAGGTACGTGTTGCGCCACAGCATCATGCTTGCAGCAATTCCGGCGGCGGCTGCAATGGCAACGGCGGCGCTCCAGCCTCTGTTCCGCTGGCGCGCAAAGACCGCAGCAAGAAACACAGGCACGGCGAGCACGTGCGTCGGCCTCACCCAGATGGCCGCGCCGAGCAGCATTCCCGCGATGAGAGCGCGCGGCACCGTGATGGATGCTTCCTGCGGCTGAGCGAAGAGCACAGTCGCGGCGCCCAGCAGAAGCGCCGCCGCAAGAGGCTCGGAGAACAGCCAGCCAGAATATGCCGCCAGGGGTGTGGCAAGCGCGAGAATTGCCGCCGCAGCCAGCGATGTCTTAGGCTCAATTCCGAGTTGCAGAAAAATCAATAGCGCCAACGCGGCAGCGAGCGCCGAGAACAGCGCACTCTCGCCGGTCAAGAAAAAATCGCTCACGATATCTCGCGCACCCTTCGCAATCCCGGGAAAATGGTGCGCGGCGAACTGTCCGGCGGCATACCACGGCAACATGGCAACGGACTGGGCGGGCGGGTAGGGCGATTCGGGATCGCCGAAACGGTCGATTCTGCCGTAAAACAATTGCGCTTTTACGGCCTGAGGGATTGCGGCCGTGCCATGCCGGGCCAGGCTTTCTACTTGAAAAGCTGCCGACACCTCGTCCATCGTGCGCACGCGGCCGGTGGAACAGAGAAAGTACAGAAAGTTCAGGAGCAGCAATAACGAAACAACCATCGCGCAGCGCCCGGCGCCCGGGCGGGAGGCCGCGCGGCGGCTGATACGCGAAGAGGGTTCCGGTGACGTTGCGGCCGTGGACATGGCAGAAAGATTCGCCCACGAATTAGAACACACGGGCCGGGAGCACGGGAAGACAGTTGCACCGCGCGTACGTATCCTGCAACTTGGAACTCCGCAACTCTTGGTGTGTCCGGCTCAGAGAAAAAAATGAAGGACCGGACTCTTGCCCGGTAACGTCTCCGTGCTATACTCAGAAAACCATCCTCCGGGAGGCTTGCAGGGAGCGGATGGGAATGGGGTAGGATGTCGGCGCCGCCTTCGGGCGAGCGCAATTTTGGGAGGTGGGTTTATCGCTGAACGGAGTTTTCGGCAGGCTGACCGCACCCGGGTGAATGACCGCATCCGGGCGCGCGAAATTCGAGTCGTGGATGAAGATGGTGGGCAGCTAGGTGTGATGCCGCCGTTTGAGGCCATCAAACTTGCCCGCGAGCGGGGGCTCGACCTGGTGGAAATCTCACCGACCGCCGATCCGCCGGTTTGCAAGATCACCGACTTCGGCAAATACCTCTACCAGACCAGCAAGAAAGCGCACGAGCAGCGCAAGCACCAGAAGGGTTCGCAGCTCAAGGAAGTCAAGTTCCGGCCAGCCACCGCGGAACACGACTACCAGGTTCGCAAGAACCAAATCATCCGGTTTCTGGGCGAAGGCCACAAGGTCAAAGCGATGATCTTTCATCGCGGCCGCGAAATGGCCCATCAGGAAGTGGGCCGCGCGAAAATGCATCGCCTGTTGCAGGAAATCGCCGATCATGCGCTGGTCGAGATCGGCCCGCGCATGGAAGCCAACATCCTCATGGCCTTGCTGGCGCCGAAAAAGGGCGGCACGGCCAAACCGGCAGGAACGCCCGCCGGGGGGCAAGCCTGACGCTTCGGAAAGAATTTTATCGAGGTAACGTTCGTGGGAAAAAAGGTGAAGAAGCTCAAGTTGAAAACGCATCGCGGCGCCGCCAAGCGCTTCAAGATCACGGCGACCGGGAAAATCCTGCGAATGCATTCCGGCAAGCGGCACTTGCTCGGCACCAAGAAGGCCAACAGGATGCGCCGGCTAAAGAAGATGACGCAAGTCCATGCCGCGGACGCCAAGAACGTCCACAAGATGTTGCCGTACGGCTAGAAGATTTATTCTTTTTGCTTTTTGCTGTGCCAGGCAGAGCGCAACCCGCCACGGCGGGCCTGCCGGCCAGCGCTCCGATTCTGGTCGGGGCATCGCTCGTGCGAAGGTTCCATTGTTTGCAAACTTCGCGTTGAGCTTCTAAACACGCCGTGGAGACGCTGTCGCTTTCTGATCGTGTGCCGGGTCCCGTGCGCGGGAACGGCGCTTCGGAAAACGATGCGTCTCCGCACAGGAGAAAACGCCATGGCTCGAGTCAAACGCGGAACTAAGCGCCGCGCGCGCCGCAAGAAGATTCTGAAGCGCACAAAGGGATTTTTTCTCACAAAATCCAAGCTCTACCAGTCCGCACAGGAAGCGGTGAATCGCGCGGAGCGCTTTTCTTTCCGCGATCGGCGCGTCCGCAAGCGCCAATTCCGCACGTTGTGGATCCAGCGCATCGGTGCGGCCGCGCGCAACGCCGGGATGTCTTACAGCCAGTTAATGCATGGGCTCAAGGCGGCTGGCATTGAGATCGACCGCAAGATGCTGGCCGATCTCGCCGTGAAGGACGCGGGCGGATTCACGCAGCTTGCCGAACAAGCGAAAGCTTCGTTGGGCGCAAAGGCGTAAGGCTCGGCATCAGTCCCATGGCGAACGACCCGACAGCGAAAACCCTGGCGGACCTGGACGTCGCCGACGCGGACGCAGTTCTGCGCTTATTCGACGATGTGCGGGAACAATTCGCGCGAGAAGCTGCGGCCATGCCGGACATGCGGCGATGGGAAGAATTGCGCGGCGTTTGGCTCGGCCGCAAATCCGGCGTGCTGACGCGCATCACGAACAACTGGCTCAAGCCCGCATCGCCCGAACTCAAACGTGTCGTTGGTCAAGCCCTCAACGATCTGAAGGGTCACATCGAGTCCGTATTGGCCGGGCAGCAGGCCCAGCTCGAAGCCGCAGCTGACCAAGCGGCGCTCGCGCGGGAGCGTGAAGATTTCTCGCTACCCGGCGTGATCCGCCCGCTTGGCTCGCGGCATCCGCTGCGGCAGACCTTCGAGGAAATCGAGCGGATTTTTCTATCGCTCGGCTACACGGTAGTCGCCGGGCCGGAGATGGAAACCCCCTACTACAACTTCGAGGCGCTCAACATTCCCGAGCACCATCCGGCGCGCGACAGCATGGACACCTTCTACCTCGCGACACCGCCGGGCGCCGGGGCGCGCCTTCTGCGCACGCACACCTCGCCCATGCAGGTGCGCATGATGGAAAAACAGCAGCCGCCCGTGCGCATCATTGTGCCCGGCAAGGTTTATCGCCGCGACAACCCCGACGCGACGCACGGCTTCATGTTTCACCAGATCGAGGGCCTCGCCGTCGACATCGACATCACCTTCTGCGACTTCGCGGGCACGGTCGAATATTTCGTGCGCGAATTTTTTGGGCCCAAGGTGAAGACGCGCCTCCGCCCGAGCTATTTTCCATTCACCGAGCCTTCGGTCGAGGTGGACGCGACGTGCGTGTTCTGCGGCGGGTCCGGCTGCTCGGTGTGCAAGCAGTCGGGCTGGATCGAACTGTTCGGCGCGGGCATGGTCGATCCGGCTGTCTACGGCTTTGTGAATTACGACGCGAAGCGGCTTTCCGGCTTCGCATTCGGTCTGGGCGTCGAGCGGCTGACACAGCTCAAATATAACGTCAACGATTTGCAGCTTTATTTTCAAAACGACGTGCGGTTCTTGCGACAATTCGCATAGAAAGGTGGGGCGGACTGCAACGGGCAGTTGCGGCACCTAACCCATTGCGTTAGAAGTCAAATATTGGGAGGTTTGTGGGTCGGAGCTTTAGCTGCGACATCAGCAGGCAGAGGGGACTTGGGCTTCAGCCCCTGAAGCTTCAGGGCCTAAAGGCCGCTCTCCCCATGATGGGTTGTCGTCGGACCTGAAGGTCCGACCCACAAAACTTATCGCCAGACATTTGATTGTTTAGGGTGCCGGGTCGCGGTGCGAAAGCACTAAAAATGAAAGTTCTCTACAACTGGCTCAAAGAGTTCGTGGACCTGAAGGCCACGCCCGAGGATCTGCGCACGCGGCTTTCTCTTTCGGGGACGGCGGTCGAAGCGCTCGAGCAAACCGCCGCGGGCCCGCTGCTCGACATTGATCTGACCTCGAACCGCGCCGACTGCTTGGGCCACTACGGAATCGCGCGCGAAGTGGCGGCGCTGTACCGGCTGATGCTCAAGCCTGTGGAGGCTTACCCGCGCGAAACGGCGGGATATGCCTCGGCCGCCACGCGTGTGGAGATCAAGTCCCCGGAACTGTGCGGCCGCTACACGGCGCGCGTGCTACGCGGCATCGAGGTCGGGCCTTCGCCCGACTGGCTGCGGCAGCGCCTCGAAGCACTGGGGCAGACCTCGATCAACAACGTCGTGGACGCAACGAACTACGTCATGCTTGAACTCGGGCATCCGCTCCACGCTTTCGACTTGGATTTGCTCAGCGAGCAGCGCATCGTCGTGCGCCGGGCACGGCCGGGCGAGAAGATGCGCACGCTCGACGGTATCGAGCGCACACTTACGGCCGAGATGTGCGTGATCGCCGACGCGGCGCGCGCCGTGGCGCTTGCCGGCGTGATGGGGGGCGGCGAGACCGAGATCCGCGCGACGAGCCGAAATATTTTGCTCGAGGCGGCATGGTTCGATCCGATTTCCATTCGGCGCACGGCGAAGGCGCTTGGCCTGCGCACCGAAGCCTCAGTGCGTTTCGAGCGCGGCGCGGATCCGAAAATGGCGGAGCTCGCTTCACGCCGCTGTGCGGAGTTGATTCAGCAAGTGGGTGGCGGAGAAGTGCTCGCGGGCGCAGTCGACATTTATCCCGGGCGCACGGAGGCCCCCGCGATCGAGTTGACGCGCAAGGAACTGCTGCGCGTGATGGGCGCGGACGTCCCGACAAGAGATATCGAAGCGATTCTCACCACTCTTGGTTTTGCGCCCGTGCGCATGGACCCGGCGCGAGGCGGCTCGGGATCATTTTTGGCTAAATGGACGTGCCGCCGCCCGTCGTGGCGTGGTGACGTCGCGCGCGAGATCGACTTGATTGAAGAGGTCGCCCGGCTTTACGGGGTCGACAAATTTCCGCCGCGGCTGCCGGCGGCGAAGCTGCCAGCGGCACGCCTGGAATATACCGAAGCCGAGGACCGCCTGCGCGAGCGTCTGATCGGCCTGGGCTATCAGGAAATCATCACGATTCCGATCGTGGACGAACCGAGCGACGCGATTTTCCGCGCGGAAAGTGCCGCGCCTGCGCGTATCGCGAACCCGCTCGCGGAAGACGCGTCCGTCATGCGCTCGACCGGCGTGGTCACCATGGCGGCGGCGCTGGAATGGAATCTGAATCACGCGCAGCGCAATATTCGCCTCTTCGAATTCGGAAAGACGTATCGGTGGAGCGGCGCGGAGCCGGTCGAGACGCCTGTGCTGACGCTCGGCGCAACGGGCCTCGCGAGGGAGAAGGGTGTGGCCGAAAGCGAGCGCGAATTTGTGTTCGCCGACCTAAAGGGCGACCTCGACCAGATCGGACACCTGGCGGGCGGAATCCTGTGGAAGGCGGGGGGGCCTGCATGGCTCCATCCAGCGCGCGCGGGAACAATTTCACTCGGCGCCGGGGGCGCGGCCTCACGCCCGATCGGTCTTGCCGGGCAACTCGCGCGGCGCGCCGCCGAACAGTTCAAGCTGCGGCAGGACGCATACGTTGCCGAACTGGAACTTGATCCCCTCTGCGCGGGTTACCGGGCGGCGCGCGCGGCATTGCGCTACAAACCGCTTTCCCGCTTCCCCGCGGTCGAGCGTGATTTTTCTCTCCTGCTCAGCGAGGGGACCGCGTTCGCCGGAGTCGTGGAGGCCATTCGCGCTCTCGGCATTGCCGAAGTCTCCTCCATCGAGGCCGTGGACCTGTTTCGTGGAAAACACGTGCCGGAAGGAAAATTTTCTCTTCTGGTGCGCGTGACCTTCGAGAGCCGCCATGCCACGCTCACCGAATCGCAACTGACCGATTTCTCATCGCGCATCGTCGCTGCGCTCGAACAAAAGCTCGGAGCCTCCCTTCGCGCGTCGTAATTTTCATGACCTCTTGGGCAGTCAACCATAAAACTGCCCCGAGATCTTCCCGCTGCGATTTCATCGCTGTCTATTCCAGCCAATCAGCGCGGCACGATGGTTCCCCTCGCGTTCCAGCGCCGCGTGATAAAGCTGCTCGATTTGTTGCCAGCGATTATTCATCTCCGTTCGCTCGTCACTGCTTTGTGGGCACGCGGCGCTTCAACTCTTCAAACCAGTTCAGCACGACGTTGATTTGCGGCTCGCTTTCTTTGATCATCAAAAAGTGCTGACCATCCGGGGACACATCGTAATTACAAAACCATGGCCCTGCGGTGGACAAGTACTGTCCCTCGAAAAGCATCTTCGGCGTGCCCGCCGAAAAGCTCGGCTGCGTGGTGACCTCCACCGCCATCATCTTGTTGTTGCCGCTGCGGTAGAACAGCTCCGGCCCGCTCGGGTTCCACAACGGCTCGGAGCCACCCTCAGTCGAGATCTGCCACTTCCCGCCCGGGCCCGGAAAGGGCTGGACGTAAATCTCCAAGCGGCCGGATTCATTCGAGACATAGGCCAGCCAGCGCCCGTCGGGAGAAAAGCGTGGGTCGCTTTCGTTTCGGAAGAAAGGCTGCGGCCTGCGGTCGCTGAGCCGCAGCACCCAGATATCCCGCGCCATCGCGGGGTTGAGTTCGGTGAAGGCCAGCAGTTGCCCGTCTGGGGACCAGGAACTCGGGGCTTGAGAGTACTCGCTGGTGGTCAACCGCTCCAGCCCGCCACTGCCGTCGGCCCGTTGCCAGAAAAGGTTCAGCGGCCCTTCCTTATCTGAACGAAACGCGATCCTCTTGCCATCCGGCGCCCAAGCTGGGTATTCGTTGTTGTTTCCCTCAAACGTAAACCGGGTCAATGTCTCTCGCGACAGATCGTACAACCAGATTTGAGCTCCTCCCGGTTCTTCGATTGTCACGGCTACCCGCCGGCCGTCGTGAGAAAGACGCGGTGCATAGTAGACGCGCTCAGGTGCGGCCAACGATTGCTCTGTTCCATCGCGATTGACCCACACCAGCTTGCGTTGGGGCCCTTGAACCCCGCGCGCAGCGGGAACATAAACCAGCGACCCCTGAGGAGAAAGGCCGAATTGCGCCGCGCCATTACCGGATTCCCGGACATTTTCAGCAACGGGAACCGCTGGGCCCTTCACCTGTAATCGGTCCACATCAAACGGAACGGCCAGGAGTGTTCCCCGATGGACATATACCAGATACCCTGCCGGCGCATACTGAGGAAAGGTGCCGCCTTGGACCAGAGGCCGCCGTTGCCCGGTATCGAGCCGTTGCACCACGATCTGCGCATCGTCCGGGCTGCTACCTTTCTCGATCGCGAAGAGAAACGCCTTGCCTCCCGGCAAGAAAACCGGCCAACGATGAGCGGTTTCTCCCTTGGTGGAGTCTACATGCGTAATCCACTCCGGCGTTCCACCAGCGGATGAAACCCTTTGGAGGCCGGTATTAACCTGGCTGGCATAGATGATAGTGTCGTCGCTTCCCCAGGTCGCCCCGTTTAGTCCCCTAGCCTTTACCAGAGTCGCCGGAGGGCCACCCTGGATGGAAATCTTTTTGAGTTCCTGCGCGTCGGTGCTGAAAAACGCGAGCCATTGCCCGTCCGGGGAGAACAAGGGAGTGCAGTAGGCGTCTTCGGTGCCCGCCATCGGCATGGCCTCCGGACTATCCAGCGCACGCACGTAAACCTGTCGGACGCCATCATGGGTGCCTATAAATGCGACGTGTTTCCCCTCCGGGGAAATGGACACAATGGGTCAAGTGAAGCCCGCCAATTGCTGCGCTGGAGATACGTCCATGTTCAGGCGCATCACAGGCTTCGGAGGCCTTGGCCAGAGATACCAGACGGACGTTGCGACACCGGCCGCACCTGCGGCAGCACCGGCCAGAGAGCCGATTGCGGCACGACGTGTCATCTTAAACTGCTTCTCGGGAGAAACGTCTTGGCGCGTCGTGACGGCTAGTGCATCCAGCAATTCGATGCGGGCGTCGCCGATGTCGCGCAAGCGGCGATTTACGTTCTTCTCCAAACATCGGTGAAGTAAGTTTTGCACCTTCGCCGGAGTTGCTGTAGGTACGACTTTCCAATCCGGCTCGCGTTCCAGCACGGCGGCAATCGTGTCGGATACGGTCTCTCCCCGAAACGCCTCTTTTCCCGTCAGCATCTCGTAAAGCACACAGCCGAACGCCCAGATGTCGGTCCGCTTGTCCACCGGTTTGCCGCGCGCCTGCTCCGGGCTCATGTACGCTGGCGTCCCCAAAATCCTTCCTTCTTCGGTACCCATCGCGGTGAGCGTCGGCGCATTGGAAAGGTCCATCCCGCCGTCGCCAGCAAAGGCTTTCGCCAATCCAAAATCCAGTACCTTCACTCTGCCCTCGGGTGTCACCTTCACGTTGGCTGGCTTCAAGTCCCGATGAATTACTCCTTTTTCGTGCGCCGCTTCCAGCGCTTCCGCGATCTGGCCGCCGAGCTTGAGCGCCTCCTCGATCTTTAACGCTCCAGCACTAACGTGCTCGGCCAGCGTATGGCCGAGAACCAACTCCATCACCAAATAGTGCACACCGTCGGACTGCTCGAGCCCGTGAATCGTTGCAATATTCGGATGGTTCAACGAGGCCAGCATTCGCGCTTCGCGCTGAAATCGAGCCAACCGCTCAGCATCGTGCGCGAAGGCCGCCGGAAGAACTTTGATGGCTACGTCGCGACTCAGCTTACTGTCTTGCGCCTGATACACTTCTCCCATTCCGCCTGCGCCTAGCAAAGAAACAATCTTGTACGAACCGAGTTGCTGCCCTACCAGCGAGGATTGACTTTGATGTTCAGCCAGCACTTTTGCCGCTACATCCAAGGCAGGTGTTTCGAGAAATTGTTCTGCTCGGCTCTCTTGCACCAGCAGCGATTCCACTTCCCGCTGCAATGCATTGTCGCCCGCGCAGACCTCGTGCAGATAAGCCGCTCGCTGGCTTTCTTCGCGTTCCAGCGCCGCGTGATATAGCTGCTCGACTTTCTTCCAGCGTTCAGGCGTCATTTCCACCTGCTCCAGTTTTCCTCATGTCCCGCGCCAGCCAAGCCTTCGCTAGCCTCCAATCGCGCAGAACTGTGTCGGGAGAAACTTTCAGCACCTCAGCGGTTTCCTCGACGCTCAGCCCTCCGAAGAAGCGCAGCTCCACCACTTTACTCTTCCGAGGATCGATTCCGGCCAGAGCTTTGAGCGCGTCGTCCAGCGCGACAAGGTCGTGCCCCTTCTCTTGCGGCCGCATCAACGCTTCATCGAGGGTGACCTTGGTAACGCCACCTCCCCGCTTCTGGTATCCGCGCGCACGGGCGTAATCCACCAGAATCCGTCGCATCAATTGTGCGGAGATGGCAAAGAAGTGAGCCCGGTTCTGCCAGTTTACGTTCCGGTAATTCACCAGCCGCAAGTAAGCTTCATTGACCAGCGCCGTCGTTTGCAACGTATGGCCAGGACGCTCTCCGAACATGTACCGCCGAGCCAGACGCCGCAACTCCTGATGGACGAGTGGGAGGAGTTCTTCCAGGGCCGCATCGTTCCCTTGACTCCAAGCCTGCAGGAGCCGGGTGACGTCTTGGGCCGAGGGAGCCGCCATCGCCTGATCCTTACGCGCTGCTTTCTGAAGGGCCCCGAGGTTAGCCGAGTATAACACCTGGCTGCTGATAAGTAAGTTCCCAAATTCTGTTCATGGCGTTCCAGTTTTCGACCTCAATTCCCGCCTTCCTTAGTGAGGACAGGAGGACCACCATGAAGACGACACTGAGACCACATTTCAAAACCAGGACGAAGTTCGCATTCGCCAGCACTACTTTGCTGCTGTCGCTTTCGCTCGTGTTCACCCCGGTGAGATCGGCCGAGCAACCGAGCCTACTCTATGCCACTCTCCCGTTCAGCCCGGCCAGCCAGCTAGCAGCGTTTAGCTTAGAAGCCAACAGGGTGAGAGTCATCGGCAAGATCGGATACCCCCTTTCGGCTGCATTGGCGTTCTGTCCGCCGGGCGGAGTGCCATACGCAATAACCGACTTTTTCGACCCGACCACCGCGCAGCTGGCCACTCTCAATCTGGGCGCAGGGGCGGCAACGCTGGTTGGATTACCATGGGGCCAAGCATTGAGCATCATGGGCATGGCCTGCTCCCGGGACGGAACCCTCTATGCCGTTGGTCAGGCCGACACCACGAAGCCAGATACTTTCAACAGCCTGTATACCGTGAATCGGGAGACTGGCTTCGCTTCGCCGATAGGATCCACCGAGGTCAAAGACTCTTCAGACCCTTCGGGATTTTCGGGATTTTTCATGGCCCTGGCCTTTGCGCCCAATGGGACGCTGTATGGGGTCAACAGCACAAGCACATTGTTCAGTATTGATCTAACCTCCGGACTTGCGACGAAGGTAGTCGCCTTGGTGCACAGCGCATCGGGGGGCCCCCTGGTCCCCCTGATGGGAGTCATGGGGCTCGCCATTGATAGCGACGGGAACTTTTACGTCTCCGACTTTGTGGCGTCGTCGTCTATATACGCGCTCGATGTTTCTACGGGCGTGGCCACCCCGATCCTGAATACCGGCTTGGCGTTCGTTCACAACATTGCCTTCAAAACCCCGGGCTAGAGAACGGCTGCGGGTAACCCGCGCGGGCGAAGCCACGGCCATCGCAACCCGAGCTGTGAGGAGAACTGAGCCGCGCCTGTGGGCCGCCCTCCAGGATCCTGGGACTCGCCCAATTTCCCTGCCCCCGTCAAAGAACAGGTGGTGTTTGCGCGAAGTGTCCGGGTTCATAGCGCAGTAACGTAAACCTTGCCAGACGCACCAGATCGGCAGAAAATAGGCGCGTCCGGCCAGGAGCGTACTGCATGTCGAACCGCATGAAAGTGGAAATCTATGGTCAGAGTTATACGTTGGGCGGAGATCTTGACGACACCTATGTCCAGAAACTCGCGCGGTACGTGGACGAGAAGATGAGCGCGGTAGCCGCAGCGACCCATACGGTGGACTCGGTGAGGGTGGCCGTGCTCGCTGCCATGGCGATTGCCGACGAACTGCATACGCTCCAACAAGAAAAAGACCAGCGAGATGAAACGTTGCGAGAGCGTGCCGAGCAGTGCCTGACCGTACTGGAACGTGCCCTGAAGCAGACCGCTTAGCTGCCGCGCAGACGCTACCATTTCGGGGCTCGAAACGGGCAACGCCTTTATGGACGTCTCACATCACGTTAGCATATAATGCGGCTGTTGTGTTCGGGGCCAAGTTCACCGGAATGAATGTTCGGAAGATAATTCGCATACTCGGAGTTTCGCTGGCGCTGGCCGCGCTGCTGGTGTTTGCTACGGCAGCCGTCAGCCACTGGCATAGCCCCAGTTCAGCGAGCGAAGCCCAGTGCCCGTATTGCCAGCTCGGCCACCAGACGGCTGTCCAGCCCGAAATCGCTCAGTGCGTCGCCGTGCTCTTGCTGGTCGCTTCCCTGCCGCTGCCGGAAGATGCCGTTCCGGCCACGCGTCCTGTCTTTTCGCAAACCACCCCACGCGCACCGCCCGCTGCATAAACAACAAGACCTCTCCCTGATTCAACCAGTGTTGCGCTGACCCCTAAGGATGGAAACAGCGCACCCGCCCATTTTCTTGGGCGCCAACTCCTGGCCAGCTGCGACTACGCATTCCCCATAGGGGACAGAGGAGATATGCAAATGAATTTCCGCAAGAAGATTACGCTTTTCGTTTTTGGCCTTGCCTTGTTTTTCTGCGCTTCATCCGGCTGGGCGCAATCTTCCGGCACCATCCAAGGTGTTGTGAAAGATCCGTCCAGTGGCGCTGTGGCCAATGCCCCGGTCAATATCTCCGATCCGGTAAGCGGCTATCACCGGGAGACCACGACTGGGACTGCGGGGGATTTCCGGTTCACGAACATCCCGTTCAATCCCTATCACCTTACAGTGGCCGCAAAGGGATTCTCGTCCTTTGTGCAGGACGTGGAGGTTCGTTCGGCCGTTCCTACAACGCTCGAAATCAGCCTGAAGCTCGGGACGGCCACGGAAAACATCACCGTCGAGGCGACCGGTTCCGATCTGGTGGAAACTGAGTCGACCCCTCACACCGACGTGGACCGTGAGCTTTTCGACAAGCTGCCCCTGGAGAGCCAGTCTTCTTCGCTCAGCTCGCTCGTGACGCTGGCGTCGCCGGGAGTCGTGGCGGACTCCAACGGACTCTTCCATGGTCTGGGGGATCACGCGGAGAATTCTTTCTCTGTGGACGGCCAACCCATGACCGATCAACAAAGCAAAGTTTTTTCCAACCAGCTCCCGGTGGATTCCATCCAGTCGATGGAGGTCATCTCCGGCGCGCCACCCGCCGAATATGGCGATAAGACCAGTTTGGTCATCAAGGTCACTACGCGTTCCGGTCTTGGGCAAACGCAGCCCACCGGCAACGTGACCACGTCGTATGGTTCGTTTGGCTCGGTGAACGCCGGCGCTAACCTCGCCATCGGAGGCGCGAAGTGGGGAAACTTCATCTCCGCGAATGGATTGGACACCGGGCGCTTTCTCGATCCTCCGGAATTCCAAGTGGTGCACGACAAAGGAAATGAAGAAAACGGGTTCGACCGTTTCGATCTTCAGCCCTCCGGAGCGGACACGATCCACCTGAATTTCAGCTACACGCGTTCCTGGTTCCAGGAGCCGAATTCGTTCGATGCGCTATCCTCAGGCCAGGACCAGCGCGCGCTCATCAAGACGTTCAATGTGGCTCCGAGCTGGACCCATCTTTTCAACTCGACCACGCTTCTTACCGCCGGGGCGTTCGTGCGGCACGATGACTTTAATTACTACCCCAGTGCCAATCCTCTTGCGGACGTCTCCGAATCCGCGAGCGAGCAGCGGATGCTTACCAATGCCGGGCTCCACGCCGACATCTCCTACGTGAAGGGCGCTCACAACGTTAAGTTGGGGGGCACATTTCAACATACGCTCTTGACGGAGAACTTTTCCGTCGGTCTCACCGACCCGACGATCAACGATCCCTGCCTTGCCCCGGGAAGCAATCCCGACGGGACGGATGGTCCCGCTGGCGAGACGAATGTCGTCTCTCCATCCGGGTGTGTCGCAGCATCGTTGATTCCCAACAATGGCACAGATCCCAATGTCGGGCCTTTTGCCAGCCCAGTGAATGCTTTCGATCCCATCCTTGGCTGTCTTGATCTGACCAGGCCGACCGTTTCGTGCACCGGGACACACGGGTTGTTCCATTTCCACGGTACTGGAGATGTCAAGGAACTCGGCCTCTTCGTCCAGGATACGATCACAGAGGGCAATTGGTCGTTCAACCTGGGGATACGCGGTGATATCTATCGTGGTCTCTCAGTCACCTCAAATCAGGCGGAACCCCGTGCGGGAATCGCTTACAACATCAAGCGGACGAATTCCGTTCTCCGTGTATCTTATGCGCGCTTGATGGAAACCCCGTTCAACGAGAATCTGGTTCTTGCCAGCACCGTCGGAAATTCCGTCGCCGAAGCGCTTTTCGGCGCGACGGCTCCGGTCCTTCCGGGACAGAGAAATGAATTCCACGCGGGCTTTCAGCAGGCGTTCGGGAAGTACCTCGTCGTGGATGCCGACTATTTGTGGAAGTACACGCACAACGGGTACGACTTCAGTGACTTCTTGAATACGCCCATTTTCTTCCCGATTGCCTGGCATAATTCCAAGATTCACGGGCCTTCGTTTCGCGTAAGTATTCCAAACTTTCACGGACTGACGGCATTTTTCACTGCCAGCAGCGTCGCGGCTCGCTTCTTCAATCCGCAAGTCGGCGGCCTAGGCACAGATTTGACGGCTGCCGGAGTTTTCCGCATCGACCATGACCAGAAGTTCCAAGAGACGACACACATTCAATACCAGCCGAGCAAGAACTGGCCCTGGATCGCGTTCAATTGGCGGTACGACAACGGTCTGGTCGCTGGCGCCGTGCCTTGCTTTAATGATGCGAATCCTAACAGCATTTGCCAGGCGACCTCCTTTCGAATCGGCGGTGTTCCGTATGTGGATCTCAGTGGGCTGACAGCGGATCAACAGGCGCAGGCCGGTCTCACGTGCAACGGAGTGGCGGCGACCCTGACCGCGGCGTTTACGTCGTGTTCCGCATCCGAGTACGGGTCTACGCGCATCAAAATACCCGGCATCACGAACGCCGGGTTAGGGACGGCGGACAATGACCGCAATCCATCGCGAATCGCTCCGCGGAACTTGTTTGACGTCAGCCTGGGAGATGACAACCTGTTCCACAAAGACCGTTACAAGTGGAGCCTCCGCCTCACCGTCATCAACCTGACCAACAAAGTCGCGCTTTACAACTTCCTGTCCACGTTCAGCGGAACCCACTTCGTCACGCCGCGGACGCTCACGGCGGAGCTTGGGTTCCACTTCTGAGCCACTAACCAGTGAGCTTACTTTCATATTGAATTCGGCCCGGCTCATTCCGACTCATCGCATAAGTTTGGCTGTTTTGCGGCATCGTTTGTTGCTTTGCGGAACGGCCCGCGGACAGCTCGACGGCGTCAACCTGGCGGATTTGCTAGAATAAAAGGCGGAGTTGGCCTGCAACGCAGGTGTTGGCGCGACGATCTTTTGAACCATACTGGATCTCCGGGAGCCTATGTCAGACGGCCGGTGTGCATGTCCCGCAGCGGATTTCGGTCCGCCGTGGGAAAGCCTAAAGGACGGCGCAGGGCACCCACTTTACACAGAGGTTCAGGATCTAGCTCCACACGGCGAAGTGGACCGCTCCGTTTTTTTGACGCCAACGATTTCTGTGAGATTCTCCGGCCAAGCTGGGAGCCGGAACGACAGCCACGCCCTGAAAAGAGAAAATGAAAATTCTATTTATTGGCGACATCGTGGGTTCGCTCGGCCGGCGGATTGTTTCCGACCTGCTGGCGGACATCGTCCAGACGCGGCAGATCGACCTTGTGATTGCCAACGGCGAAAACGCCGCCTCGGGGTTCGGCATCACGCCCAGGCTGGCCGATGAACTGTTTGAGGCAGGAGTGGAAGTGCTGACCGGCGGGAATCACATCTGGGACCGCAAGGAAATTCTTGATTACATCCCGCTACAGCCTCGTCTGCTGCGACCTGCGAACTTTCCGAATATCAACCCCGGCAGCGGGCTTTTCGTGGGCACGGCGCGCAACGGCGTGCCTTATGCCGTCCTGAACTTGCAGGGGCGCGTGTTCATGGCGGCGAGTGATTGTCCGTTCCGGGCAGCCGATCAGGAGATTGCCCGCATCCCAGCAGAAGTCCGCGTCATCTTCGTGGACTTTCACGCGGAAACGACCAGTGAGAAGGAAGCCATGGGGTGGTATTTGGACGGACGCGTCTCGGCCGTGATCGGCACGCACACGCACGTTGCCACAGCTGACGAGCAGATATTGCCTGGCGGAACTGCGTTTCAGACCGATGCCGGCATGACCGGGCCGCATAACGGCATCATTGGAATGGACAAGGCCGCCATCCTGCGACGGTTTCTCGACGGCCGGCCGGCGCGCTTTGAGGTGGCAACCGGCGACGTCCAGATGAACACGATCCTGCTCGACGTGGACGAGACAACGGGCCGGGCTCGTGGGATCGAACGCCTCCGCTTCCGGGCCGACTGAGGCAAAACCATCATGTACCGCGCGATTTCCTTGTATGTTACGACTTTGTTTGCTGTAGCTCTGGCTTCGATTGTTCCTGCGCCATCTCACGCACAGGAACAATTCGAACCTACATGCCCGGTGGCGCGCGGGTCGAGGTCTCGACGATTCTCGTGGAACCAGACCGTCTGCTGATTGGCGCCGACCCGCTGGGGATCTACGAATTTCCCAGGCCGGATAAGCTCCCCTAGTGAATATTACTGGTCTGTTACATTGCTATGCGTGTCTGTTCCATAACGGCGATCATTGCTTGTGTCCTTAGTGAGGCATTGATCCTTGCCCAAATTCACAGAATTCATCAGCAAAATCTCCAATGACAAAGCAAGTGGTGTGTTTCTAGTGAGATAAGCTCTTGTGGAAAAACTGTGAATCTTCTGTGGGACCAATGTATGGCAGCGCGAAGTTTTCCCTTGCCGCATAGCTCCCGTTCGGCGAGAATCCATCCCATCCTGATGAGTTCAGTATGGCAGTAAGCATCCCCGTGAACGCCGTGACGCGAACACGAAGGTGGGAGACAAAGGGGAAGATCACGGGGTTGTACCAGAAACTGAATGTAGCCGTAGTTCAGTCCCCTGGATGTGTATTTCCACAGCTTTTCCACATCTGTGGAAATAGTTATGGAGAGACTTTTTCGCTCTATTTGAGGGTTCTGAGGGCATGAATTCTTGGGAAAAAATTCTACAGCACATGGAGCGGCGGGTTAATCCGCATAGCTTCTCTACATGGTTTCGTCCCACACGCCAGGAAGGCGCGGAAAACGGCAAGCTGGTGGTTCGCGTCCCTTCGCGCGTATTTCGAAAGCGGCTCACGGAAACTTACGGCGAGTTGTTGCAGGCGGTTTTGGTCGAAGTCGGCATGAACGACACGCATCTTGAGTTTCTTTATACCGAGAATGATCCCCTGCCGGCAGGAACGTCTGCTAAGCAGACGCGCCTGGACTTCGATTCCGTCGATCACCAGCTTAACCCGCGCTATATGTTTGAAACGTTTGTCGTGGGTGCATCGAACCAATTCGCGCATGCTGCCGCCCAGGCCGTTGCCGAGCAGCCCTCAAAAGCCTACAACCCGCTATTCTTGTACGGCGGCGTGGGTATGGGCAAGACACATCTGATGCAGGCGGTCGGGCACCTGATCAAGAAGCGCAACCCGGCGGCGCGGCTCACCTACATCAGCGCGGAGAAGTTCACCAATGAAGTGATCAACTCCTTGCGCTTCGACCGCATGAGCAGCTTCCGTGACCGGTTCCGGTCCGTCGATGTGCTGCTGGTGGATGACATCCAGTTCATCGCGGGCAAGGAGCGGACGCAGGAGGAGTTCTTTCATACCTTCAACGCGCTCTACGATTTGCAGCGCCAGATCATCGTGAGCTCCGATTGCCCGCCGAAGGAAATCTCGGCAATTGAAGAACGCCTGCGCTCGCGATTCGAGTGGGGATTGATCGCAGACATTCAACCTCCGGATCTGGAAACAAAAATTGCCATCCTGCAAAAAAAGGCGGAGACGGAACACGTCATGATTCCGGATGATGTCGCCGAATATATCGCGCGCGCTATCAAGTCGAACGTGCGGGAGCTCGAGGGCGCTTTGACTCGCCTTGTGGCCTACGCTTCGCTCACCGGCTCGGCGCTGAACTTGGTCACCGCGCAGCAGGTGTTGCGCAACCTCATTGCCACACAGGAAAAGCGCATCACCATCGACCTGATCCAGAAAAAAGTCGGCGAACAGTTTGGCCTGCGCGAACAAGACCTGAAGGTGCGCTCCAATACGAAGGCCATCGCCTTCCCGCGGCAAATTGCGATGTACCTGGTCAAACAGCTCACCTCGGCATCGCTGCCGGAAATCGGGCGCCAGTTCGGCGGCAAACACCACACCACAGTCCTGCACTCGATCAATAAAATCGACGCTCTGCGCCGGAGCGACAAGGACCTGAACCGTACAATTAACAAGTTGATGGATTCTTTCGGGTAGGTTGCGTCGCTTCCTCGGTACCTTGGTTTTTTGGTTGCGCAGCGCCGTCTCTGCGTCCGCCGTTCTGCTTTGTCGTCCCTGCCTGCCCTATTAAAATACTGTGTAAAACACCATGCTCATCCTGTGTAATTCCTGAGTAGGCTGTGAATTATTTTGCTCGCTGCGTTATATCCGGCTCGTTCTAGGTGGAGTTATACTCGCAATCCTCAGCCCGGCGATTCATTCATGCACAGCACAACTGCTTCCGCGTCATCGTCAGAGCGCGATTTCCTCATTTCCACAGCTACGGCTACTACTACGGTCTTTATACCTACAGTAAAACAGGGTAAAGTAGCGGTCTGTAGCCGCAGTTGACGGAAGGCCTTCCGTCGGAGGAAATCCAGCAATGGAATTCAGCGTTAAGAAGTTTGACCTGCTCCAGGAGTTGAGTCTATCGCAGGGTGTTGTTGAGCGAAAGACGACGATCCCAATTCTCGGCAACATTCTGTGCGAAGCCGCCGGCAATCAGGTGACCCTGACGGCTACCGATCTCGAGCTCTCCATCCGCACCTCCTGTGAAGCAAAGGTGAAGAAAGAGGGTTCGGGAACAATTCCCGCCAAAAAACTCCTAGAATTGGTGCGCTTGCTGCCCGAAGGCGAGATTCGTTTCAAGCTACTTGAAAACCATTGGGTGCAAATCCTCGCCGACCGGAAGACATACAAAATGGTTGGGATGTCCAAGGATAATTTCCCGGCGATTCCGGCGTTTCCGCATCCGCTGGTGACGATTCCCGCGAAAATCCTGTCATCGCTGATTGCGAAAACCGCATTTGCGATTTCAAATGAAGAATCACGCTACACTCTTAATGGCGCGTTATTACTGCTCAAGCCGGACACGATTACCATGGTCGCCACCGATGGGCATCGTCTGGCCATGGCTGAAATCGACCATAAATTCGCCGGGCTGACACGCGAAGTGCGCCCTCTGGTGCCGAAAAAAGCGTTGACCGAAATCCAGCGTCTCGCGAGCGAGGCCGGAGAAGATGGCCAGATTGAATTCGCCCTCGATGACAGCCATCTATTTTTCCGTGTCGGCGAGCGCCTGCTGATTTCGCGCATGCTCACCGGCCAGTTCCCCAACTACGAAGCCGTCCTGCCGCGCGACAACAACAAGCATGTGGTGATCGAACGGAACGAATTGAATGACGCCGTGAAGCGCGTCGCGCAACTAGCCGACCAGCGCTCGCACGCCGTGAAACTTTCCGTCACCCAGGAAGGCGTCGAAATTTCCGCGTCCAGTCCGGAATATGGCGAAGCGAAAGAAACGCTCGAAAAGGAATACAAAGGCGAGCCGCTGGCCATCGGATTTAATGCGGATTACATGCTGGATTTTCTTGCCGCCGCCGCCGAAGGCCCGATCAGCCTGGAACTAAAGGACGAACAATCGGCGGGGCAAATGCGCCCCCTTGCTGAAGAGGCCTACCGCTACCGCTACATCATCATGCCGATGCGAATCTGAGGCGCAAGAATATAACATAAGAGTAACCGTCAGGTACCTCGCAAGATAACACTTTTTCATCCTGCAAAATATCGGCAGTAAGGCGACCCCCATCTCATTGAAAATACAGTCTATATACACCTATCGCTGACCAGTTTATGCTTGAGAAAAAGTCACTTTCGCGGTAAAATTTATGTGGTCAGACGATTTGGTTTCCTCCAGAACGGCACGTCGGCCAGGCTGGTCGCGCCCCTGATTTGCATGCCCGCGCCAGAGTATGCGGGACGCCACACGCCTGGAGGAAAGAAGTCTTCGCCGCGTCCGCTTCCGCGCGATCGGAATCCGGACGGGATGGAGCAGAAACCCTACGAGTCCCAGCCGAGAACGATGGCTGAGGGCCACAGGGTAAGGCGACGGTCGAACCGACCGGGTGCGGGCTCTGCTTGTTTACCCTGAGTTCCGAAGGGGAGCCCGACGGAATAATAATACCGCCTTTCCCCTCGATTCCGCAGGAGCGCGCACAACATGGCAGAAAAAGCAGCCGTAACAGGCAGTGAAGCAGGACACCGCTATGACGCCACATCGATTAAAGTCCTCGGTGGCATCGAGGCGGTGCGATTGCGCCCCGCGATGTACATCGGTTCGACGGGCGAGCAGGGCCTGCATCACCTGGTCTGGGAAGTGGTGGACAACTCGGTCGACGAAGCGCTCGCGGGCTATTGCGACGAAATCAACGTCGAGGTGCACGAGGACAACAGCGTCACTGTGACCGACAACGGACGCGGCATTCCGGTGGACATGCATGCTACGGAGAAGAAGCCCGCCGCGGAAGTCGTAATGACCGTGCTGCACGCCGGCGGAAAATTCGATACCGACACATATAAAGTTTCAGGCGGACTCCACGGAGTCGGCGTCTCGGTGGTGAACGCGCTTGCCGACAAGCTGGAACTCGAAATTTGGCGGGATGGCGAAGTCTGGGAACAATCGTACGAAGTCGGCAAGCCGAAAACCAAACTGAAAGTCACGGGCAAGACACGCAAGACGGGAACGAAGATCACCTTCCACCCCGACCCCGCAATCTTCGAAAACCACCAGTATAGCTACGACATTCTGGCGCAACGGCTGCGTGAGCTCGCGTTCCTGAACAAAGGCTTGAAAATCACGCTCACCGACGAACGCAGCGATAAATCGGCCGAGTTTCGCTTCTTGGGCGGCATCGCCGAATTCGTCAAGCATCTGAACAAAGGCAAACACGTGCTACACGATTCCCCGGTCTACATGGAAGGCAAACGGGACACGGTCGAAATCGAAATCGCGCTGCAATATAACGACAGCTATACGGAAAATGTTTTTTCGTTTGCAAACACGATCAACACTGTGGACGGCGGCACGCACCTCTCCGGCTTCCGCTCGGCCCTGACGCGTTCCATCAACAATTTTGCTTCCTCCGCCGGAATGCTCAAGGAACAGAAGGACGAAGTTACGCTCACGGGCGATGACGTGCGCGAAGGGCTGGTCGCCGTAGTCTCCGTGAAGCTGCCGCAGCCGCAGTTCGAAGGCCAGACCAAAGGCAAACTGAATAGCGACATTAAGGGACCGGTCGAGCAACTCATCAACGAACGCCTGGGCGAGTACTTCGACAAACACACGACTGTGGCGCGCCGCATCGTCGGTAAGTGTATCGACGCGGCCCGCGCGCGTGAAGCGGCGCGCAAGGCGCGCGAGCTGACGCGGCGCAAATCCGCGATGGATTCGAGCGGCTTACCGGGAAAACTGGCCGACTGTCAGGAACGCGACCCGGCACGATGCGAGTTGTTCATTGTCGAGGGCGAATCGGCAGGCGGTTCAGCCAAGGGCGGGCGCGACCGCAAGTACCAGGCGATATTGCCGCTCAAAGGCAAGATCCTGAACGTCGAAAAAGCCCGCTATGACAAGATGCTCGGACACGAGGAAATCCGCGCCATCATCACCGCGCTCGGCACCGGCATCGGCAAGGACGATTTCGATCCGGCGAAACTGCGCTACCACAAGATCATCCTGATGACCGACGCGGACGTGGATGGCAGCCACATTCGCACGCTGCTGCTCACTTTTTTCTTCCGCCACATGACTGAGTTGATCAAGCGCGAGCACATCTACATCGCGCAGCCGCCGCTATACCGCGTGAAGCGCGGCAAGATGGACCGCTACATCCGCGACGAAAGTGAGTTCAACCACGAGCTGATGTCGCGCGCTACCGAAGACCACGTCGTGAAGCCGAAGGAGGGCGGCGCGCTCCAGGGCGCGGCCCTGACGAAATTCCTGCTGCACGTGCAGGAGTATGGCCTCGTCGCGGCCAAAATGGCGAGAAGACTGCGCGAGCCGCGCCTGGTGGACCTGCTGGCGGCGAGCGACCTCGAAAAGAAAACGGACTTTGAAGATAAGAAAGCACTCGAGAAACTGTTGAAGGCCATCGACAAAGCGAAGCTCGATCTCGACGCAAAGATTGCCTATGACGAGGAACATAGTCTTTTTGATTTGGTGATTCCGGGCACGCCCGCACGGCCCGGCGAAAAGAAGATCAACTGGGCATTCGCCTCGACGCCGGAATATAAACGCCTGCGCGCATTGGCCAAGGCCGTCAGGGATTTGGACCGTCCGCCGTTCACTGTGACGCGCAACGGCGACAAGGTCGTGAAGGAAAAGGCGTCGGACGTGCTCGCCTACGTGCTCGAAGACGCCATGAAAGAATTCACGATCACACGGTTCAAGGGTCTCGGGGAGATGAATCCCGAGCAGCTCTGGCAAACAACGATGAATGCCGAAACGCGCACGCTCCTCAAGGTGCGCCTCGACGATGCCGCCGCAGCCGAGGAAATTTTCTCGACGCTGATGGGCGAAAATGTCGAGAGCCGCCGCAAATTCATAGAGGAAAATGCACTCGAAGTCGTGAACCTGGATATCTAGATCACGCGCCATGACTTCAGGGACTAAAGCCCCTTCGTGCGGCGGGCGTAATGTCGCGGCTGAAGCCGCGACCCACAAACCGAGTGCGAATGAGGCGAGGCCTCTTGGGGCATGGCTTTAGCCATGCCGTCAAGGGCTGCAATTTGGGGGGCTTTAGCCCCTGAGCGGCTTGCATTTTAAGTGATGAAATTTCAACTAAGCTGGACGACGCTGCCGGGATTGCGCGGATTGTCGTGCTCGGAATTTCGCGCGACCCTGACCAAAGCGCCGGATAATGAGCGCGGCGTGGCCGTCAAGTGCTCGAGCGAAGCTGAACGCGATGCGCTGATAGCGGAACTCGAAGCGTATTTCGGGCCGCAACGGTTTCTGAATGCGGCGGCCGCTTTCGATGCGGTGAAAGACTATGTCGCGCAGCGGGCGGCGCGGCGGACCTAAGAGCGGTTGTGTAGCGACGCTCTTCAGGACGGCAGCTTTAATCTGAGAATATGCCCGCGTGATGGTTCGCATTCGCTCACCACAAGAGGCGGGCGCTACAGAAGAACTGAGGGGGAATCCATGGCGGACGAACCGAAGCTAGCGCAAATGATCCCGGTCGAAATTGAGGCCGAGATGAAGAAGTCGTACCTCGATTACGCGATGAGCGTAATCGTGGCGCGCGCGATCCCCGATGTGCGCGACGGCTTGAAGCCCGTACAGCGGCGCATCCTGGTGGCGATGAATGACCTGGGTCTGGCGTCGAATCGCGGCTATCGCAAATGCGCGAAGATCTGCGGCGACACCTCGGGCAACTACCATCCACACGGCGAAGCCGTCATCTATCCGACGCTGGTGCGTCTGGCGCAGTCGTTCAACATGCGCTACCCGCTGATCGACGGGCAGGGAAACTACGGCTCGGTAGACGGCGACCCGCCCGCGGCGATGCGGTACACCGAAGCGCGCCTGGCAAAGATCAGCGAGGAGATCCTCGCCGATCTTGAAAAAGAGACAGTGGACTTCATTCCGAACTTCGACCAGACGCGCGAAGAGCCGGTCGTATTGCCGTCGAGGATCCCGAACCTGCTGGTGAATGGCGCGAGCGGCATCGCCGTGGGCATGGCGACCAACATCCCGCCGCACAACCTGGGCGAAATTATTGACGCCACCGTGTTGCTGATCGAAAAGCCCGACACGACGCTCAAGGAAATCATGAAGCTTGTCCCCGGACCGGATTTCCCGACCGCCGGATACATCTCCGGGAGCGAGGGCATCGTCTCGGCGTACAAG
This sequence comes from Terriglobia bacterium, assembly GCA_020073705.1. Taxonomy (GTDB): domain Bacteria; phylum Acidobacteriota; class Terriglobia; order Acidiferrales; family UBA7541; genus Palsa-360. Next base: position 39,719 of record JAIQES010000003.1, on the reverse strand, counting down.
ACCGGGCGCGGCAGCTTCATCATGCGCGCCAAAGCCGCGATCGAAAGCGTCGGCAAGGACCGCGAGAACATCGTCATCACCGAGATACCGTACCAGGTCAACAAATCGCGCCTGATCGAACGCATCGCCGAACTGGTGCAGACCAAGAAAATCGAAGGCATCTCCGACGTGCGCGACGAATCCGACCGCGAAGGCATGCGCGTCGTCATCGAAGTGAAGCGCGGCGAAGAGCCAAAGATCATCCTGAACAATCTCTACAAGCAAACGCAGATGCAGGACTCGTTCGGCATGATCCTGCTGGCCATCGTCGGCGGGCAGCCCCGCGAGTTGGGTCTGCTGCCGCTGCTGAAGCTATTCATCGAGCACCGCATCGAAGTCGTGCGGCGGCGCACGCAATTCGATCTGCGCAAGGCCGAAGAGCGCGAGCACATCCTGCTCGGCTTCAAGAAAGCGCTCGAGCATCTGGACGACATCATCAAGCTGATTCGGCGCAGCAAATCTCCGAAGGAAGCGCGCGAAGGCCTGATGGAGACCTGGGAGTTCACCGAGCGCCAGGCGCAGGCCATCCTCGACCTGCAACTCCACAGGCTGACGCAGCTCGAGCGCGAAAAAATTATCGAAGAGTTGAAACAGATCCAGGCGCTGATCGCCGAGTTGAAGGAAATCCTGGCGAGCGAGAAGAAGCTGAAATCCGTGATCATCAAGGAGCTGCGCGAGGTGCAGAAATCCTACGCCGACCCGCGGCGCACCGAGATCGTCGAGAACGTCGAAGAGATCAAGCTGGAAGACCTGATCGCTGACGTGGACATGGCCATCACCGTCAGCCACGCGGGCTACATCAAGCGCACGCCGGTGGACGTGTACCGCCACCAGTCGCGTGGCGGCAAGGGCCGCATCGGCGCGAAAACGCGCGAGGAAGATTTCGTCGAGTACCTGTTCATCGCCTCGGCGCACAGTTACATCCTGCTGTTCAGCTCGAAAGGCCGCGTCTATTGGCTCAAGGTGTATGAAATCCCCGAGGCTGCGGCGGCCACGCGCGGCAAGGCCATTGCGAGCCTGGTGAAATTCCAGGAGGACGAGCACCTGACCGCCGTCGTCGCGGCGACCAACCTCGAAGAAGAAGGCACCTTCATCTTCTTGGCGACGCGCAACGGCACCGTGAAGAAGACCGCGCTCAACGAGTTCTCCAATCCGCGCTCGACTGGCATTATTGCCATCAATCTCGAAAAAGATGACGAACTGATCGGCGCGCATCTCACCGACGGCAAGCAAATGATTTTCCTCGCCAGCCACGACGGCCAGGCGATCCTGTTTCGCGAGACCGAAGTGCGCTCGATGGGACGCAACGCCGGAGGCGTGAACGGCATGGATCTGGCCAAGGGCGATTACCTGGTGGGTATGGAACCTGTGCAGCCCGACTTCGAAATCATCAGGAAGGAATCGAAGCAGGACACACAGAAACTCGACGAGCTCGAGAACGAGGTGATCAAAGACTCGCTGACGTCACTGATGCTGACGGTCTCCGAGAAAGGCTTCGGCAAGCGCACGCCGCTGGCTGAATACCGCATCACATCGCGCGGCGGCAAGGGCGTCATCAACCTGAAATCCACTGACCGCAATGGTCCGGTGGTCGCGGCGCTGCAGGTGACCGAAGAGTCCGACGTGATGATCATCACCGAGTATGGCAAGGTGATCCGAGTCCACGCCAATGAGATCCGCGAGGCGGGCCGCTCGACGCAAGGTGTGCACCTGCTGCGCCTCGAAGAGGGCGATAAGATTGCCGCCGCCGCTTCTATTCTCGAAGAGCAAGAAGTCGCGGAAGAAAAGAAGTAAAGGAAGAACAGAGAAGGTGTTCGATGCTTTTTTCCGAGGCGTTCCCTGAATTATCCGAGGAGTTGCGGGAGCTTCTCGAGATACTTCCCTAGTTTTTCGCCTCGATGTAATACCCGGGGCGGGTGCGGACCTTCACGTCTGGGCGATCCACCGTTACTTTGATTTGATGATACCCAGCGGCTTCGGAGCCGGTGGGACGATAGCTCAACGTGTACTGCGCGTTGAGCTCTCCTCCAATCGCATCGACGACGTCTTCGATCGAGCGGTCGCGGAACGTGGACTGGTACATCCCTCCGGTGGCGACCGTGGCGACCTCGAGCGGACGGTCCTTCACGACGGCTTTCGCATTCTCCACGGCCCACTCGGCCAGGGACAGCAAGTCCACGTCGATGTAGCCGGTGCGCTGCTGCTCGGTGGTCGGCGTCTGTACCGTGCCGGGCACTGGCGGGAGCCCGAATGTGCCAGGCGGCGCCGCCTGGATTGGCCCCGATTGCTTAGGCGGGGCGCGCAACGCGGCCGCCGCCGTCGAAAGCCCGACCGTGTAGATGACGATGTTTGAAAGCTGCGCCTCGCGGAGAACCTCACCGAGCTTTTCTTCGCTTCCGGCGTCCCTCGCTTCGGCGACGACGATGATTATGCGCCGTCGCGAGGGTGGGCGGTCACGCAGCAGGCCCACCGCCATCGATAGCGCATCGTACAGGCGCGTGCCACTGGTTCCAGTCTTAAGGTTCGCAATCGTCTTCTCGATCTTGTCGTGGTCCGCGGTGAATGGCAGCAGGCGTTCCACGTCATCGTTGTAGCCGAGGACTGCGGCATCGCCCGACGGGCCGATGACCGTTTGGGTGAACACAATCGCGGACTTCTGGACGGCTGGTAGCAACGGGGCGACGCGCGAACTGGTTTCAAAAACCAACACGGCTGAGAGCGGCTCCCCGCCAAGGTCGAACGTTTCGATGTTCTGCTCGACGCCGTTGTCGAACACATGGAGATTTTCTTTCTTGAGGTCCAGGACCAGTTCGCCCTTGGCGTCATGCACGGTGACCGGCGCGTTCACCAGCGCGACTCTTACGCGAATCGCGTTGTCGGGCGCCTTTTGTACCGGCGCGCCAGGCTTGGGCGCGATGGGGCCCTGCGATCCCTGTGCTCGGGCGGGCGCGGTTGAGAACACAAGCCACGCAGCGATTAGAGCAAGGCCGATAGCAAAGGCTCGTCTCAAACTCATGGCCCCAGTTTACCGCATTGGAAGGGAAATTACGCCTGCGGGTTGGCAGGCCGTCGGCATAGCCCATCGGCGATCCATCTTAAAAGAAGCCGGTATACAGACCGCACAGGGGCAGCCTGTGTTGCTGGTGTTTACCCCTGGCGGTTGCGTAGAATGACGGTTCGCATCGCTCGAGCCGTGGAGGAGCCATGAGCCGTACACGCCAAAAGAAGAAACTCGTTCCACCGTATCACGATCACGTGTTCATGGAGAGTGTTCCGGCACGGCCAGTGCGCATCATGACAGAGTACATTGAACCGCTTGAGCGGCTGCGGCGCGAGAAGGTGGGCGACACGATTGTGATGTTCGGTTCAGCGCGCATTTGCTCGCGCGAACATGCGCTGGCGCATCTGCAGAAGATTCGGGAAGAAGGGAACCGCCGCAGCACACTGGAACAACGGGCTGCCCTCCGCGATGCCAAAGCGGCGCTTGAGATGTCCCGCTACTACGAGGAGGCGCGCGAGCTGGCGCGGCGGATCACGTCCTGGGCGATGTCGCTCGGCGACCATCCGCGGCGGTTCGTCATCTGCTCGGGGGGCGGCCCAGGAATCATGGAGGCCGCCAACCTCGGCGCCGTCGAAGCGGGCGGAAAATCCATTGGCCTTAGTATTCAGTTGCCGCACGAACAGCGCGCCAATCACTACATCAGCCCCGAGCTGAGCTTCATGTTCCATTATTTCTTCATGCGCAAGCTATGGTTCGCGCAACTGGCCAAGGCGCTCATCGTTTTTCCCGGCGGATTCGGCACGATGGACGAGTTGTGGGAAATGCTCACCCTGATGCAAACTGGCAAGCTTCAGCGGCGCAACCTCATCTTGATTTATGGACGCAAGTATTGGGACCGCGTGCTCGACTGGAAGCACATGCTGCGCTGCGGGACGATCAATCGGCACGAATTCGGCCTGCTGGAATTCGCCGATACCGTGGACCAGGCCTTCCAGCACGTGCGGGATGGCCTCGAGTTGCACCATATGAAGCCGAACGCACTCCTGCAGTAGCAAGTCGTGTTGATTCTAGCTAAACTACTTTATTTCAAATGGTTACGGCCATTGACGCGATGGCGACCGCCGCTGATGCGGCAGGCACCCGGCCTCGCTCAAAGTCTGGCTAGAAAAGAAGACGGGCCGCCCATCGAGGGCGGCCCGTCTTGTTTCAGGAAAGAGCGAGTTGAACTTAATTCTTGGACGGAACCAGGACGGCGGAAAACACCGCTTTGAAGCGGCGTTTTTCGCCCTGGTCGTGCAACATCACGACGGGAGCGATCCGCAACGAATGCCGGCAGGAACGGCACGCCGCCATTTCACCCTGCAGATCCTGTAGGAATCCGTCGGTAAAGTGATAGTCGGCGTGGGTTCGCCGAGCCGCTTTCATGCCATGCTGCCCACAGTACGGACAGGTGTATTCGAGCATATCTTCCTGGGGATCACGGTTCAGTGCGGCCCAACCCGTATAACGAACCCCAACAGTTTCTTTCGAATGGAGACTCATAGTAATTAGACCTCGCCTTCAACAGGCGCCTCATCATTCTTATCCAGATTATGTGATGCAAGAAATCCCCCGACTGGTGCATGGAAGGCGAAAAATAGAACAACTCCATTGAAATGAATTTGTTAAACCGCAGGTTGGCAACTGTTTAACAGGTTTGCACATTGAGTTCTGAGCCGCATGTCGGCGGTCTCATCGCGTGCTTACACGCAGAAAATGCTGGAGTTAGAGCAGAGGTTCGTCCGTGTAACGAGCAATCATCTCGCGTGCGGCATCGCGCACACGCACGATTTCGTGCCAGTCCGGCGCGTCAGCCTGCGGAAAGATCGGTGGGCAGATCGTGATCGTGATGCGCGAGCGACGCGGCAGCCAGGTGCCGTCGCGGAGTACGCGGCGGGTTCCGTTGAGCGCGACCGGCACGACGGCCCGCTTCGCGGCGATCGCCGCCTTGAATGCGCCGAGTTGGAACGGCCGCACACCGGCCTGCGCGGTGAACGTCCCTTCGGGAAAGATGAACACGGATTCCCCGCCCTGCAGAGCCTGTTCGATCTCGTCTGCCTGCTGCAAGCGCGCGCGGGAATCTTCGCGATTAAATGCGAAGTGGCCGAGTTTGCGAAGAAACGTGCGAACGAACGGCATGGACCCTACTTCATTCTTGGCGACGAAATGATAGTCCACGCCGAGCGCCGCCATCAGGACGAGCACGTCCGCGTAGCTGGTGTGATTCGAAACAAACATGCGCGGGACGCGTTCCTGTAGGTGTTCGCGCCCCTCGATGCGCACGCGCCATCCCGCCAACGCCAGATATACCTGCAGCGCCGCCGTCGTGAAACGCGCTGCCGCTTGACGTGAAGGTGCAACCAGCACGAGCAACCACGCCGGCACTATCCAGACGCCGAACAGCGCGACGGCATAGCAGCCATACACAATCTCTCCCGCGCGACGCAGCGCGGGACGAATCCGCCCGACGCTTGACGCCACCGCAAGCCGCGTAATCTGCAACCAAGCTGGCGGGGCGGCCGAACCAAGCTCACCGGAGAGAAACCGCTTCTTTGTGGCGTCCCGCTGAAGTTTTCCACTCGATGTTTTCGGAATCGAGTTTGGCGGGACAACCGTGACCACATCGGGAGGCAAACCCAGGGCAGTCGAGATCTGGGCGGTGATCGCCTGCGCGATGCGCTCTCGCGCCGCCTGATCGCGCTCGCGCGTCTCGGCGACGACGACCAGCCGCTCGGTTCCCGTCGTGCGATCGGCCGCGCCAAACGCGACGACGCAGCCTTTGCGCACGCCCGGCACCTGCGCCACGACGTCTTCGATTTCGTGGGGGTAGAGATTCCGCCCGGCCTGGATGATGATGTCTTTTACGCGTCCGGTGATGTAGATTTCGCCTTCGGCCTGGTACGCACGGTCGCCGGAGTTGATCCAGCCCTCAGCCGCGCCCTTGGGAAATAGAGCGGCGGTGGCCGCATCGTTCCGATAGTAGCCGCGCGTGGCCGAGGGCCCGCGAAACCAGAGCTGCCCCTCCACACGCTCGCCGGTGTCTCCGCCCAAGTCATTCACGATGCGCACTTCGTGCCGTGGAATCGCGCGTCCTACCGAAACAAACGAGATCACGTCCGCATCATCAGCTGGCACATGGGGTGTTGCCGGAACCGCTCGGCCTTCGCGTTCAAACGCGTCGCGCTCGACGCGGTCCACGCGCGGCCCGCGGCCAAGTTGCGGGATCGTCACGGCGACCGACGCTTCTGCCAATCCGTAGACTGGCAGAAGCGCTTCGCGGCGGAAACCACAGCGCGCAAAGCGCTCGGCGAAACGATCGAGCGTCGCGGGGAGAACCGGCTCGGCGCCATTCAGGGCTGCGCGCCACGAGCTCAGGTCGAGTCCTTCGAGGTCGGCGTCGGAGATTTTGGCCACGGCCAGCTCGTACGCGAAATTCGGCGCCGCGCCGAGCGTGCCGCGGTGGAGATCGAACGCGCGGAGCCAGCGTCCGGGCCGCGAAAGAAACGCCAGCGGCGAGAGCATGACAACCGGCAGGCCGAAATAGAGCGGCATGAACCATGCTCCGATCAGGCCCATGTCATGGTACAGCGGCAGCCAGCTTACGCCAACGTCGTCGGAGCGGACGGCGAGCGCTTCGCCGATCGCGCGGACGTTGGCCAGCAGGTTTGCGTGCGTCAACATGACGCCTTTGGGATGGCCCGTGGAGCCTGAGGTGTATTGCAGCAAGGCGAGGTCCTCGCCGCGCGAGTGCAACTGCCGCCCGATCGGCGCGGCGGCGCGTGATTCCACCAATGCCGTGGCGGTGACAACTTCCTCGAGCGAGCGGACGCGCGGTTTGAGCAGCTTTGCCACGCGCGCGGCTTCGCGGAAAGTGACCAGTAAGCGCGCGCCCGCATTTGTTAGGATCGCGGATTGCCGTCCCGCATACTCCTCGATGCGGTCGGCGCGAAACGGCGGGTAAATCGGCACGGGCGTTGCGCCGGCGAGCAAAGTGCCCGCGAATATCAGAAAGAATTCACGCGACGTCGGCAGCATGATGGCGACGGTGTCGCCGCGTCCAATTCCGCGCTGTTCGAGGTCCGCCGCGACGCGCTCGGCTCCGGCAAGAAGCTCGCCGAACGTCAGGGATGGGCTTTCAGCTTCGTCCTCGAAAAAAATCAAGTGCGTTTGCGCCGCGTCGGCGCGCCCGCGCCGGCGCAGCACCTCTTGGAACGTTTCCGCGGTGGGAAGTCCTTCCGCGATTTCGCTGGAGAGCATTCTTGGTGCGCGCGTTGCGATGGCGCCGCGCAGTGCCCCCGTAGCGGGTGGACCGTTCACGGAGACCGTTCCCGGTGAACCGTTCACGGCACTGAGCGCTGTGATCAAGTCCTGCACCGTGTTAGCTTCGGCCAGGACGCGTTCATCGAGACGTGTGCCGAAAGCCTGCTCGAGGCGCACCAGCAATTCGACGCGCTCGAGGCTGCCAAGGCCCAATTCGCGCTCCAGGTGCGCCGCCGCTCGAACCGATGCTAGGGCAGGTTGATGACCAAGCTCGGAGATGAGGGCGCGCACGACGTCGAGCAAACGCTCTTCGTCCGCGGCTGCATCGAATTGTCGTACGGGAGAGGCCATAGTCGGTTCACGGCGAGCCGAGAACGTTTACCCTGAACCCTTCAAGTGAAGGGTCCTCCGTGGAGGGCTTGGACCGTTGCATTCTACAAATAGGCTAACACTCAGGCGCACGCGGTTCAACCGTTCACGGTGAACCGTCGTTCGACGAGATGAAAAGGCGGCGATTCGCGCCGCCGAACTCGAAGAATTGCACAAGTTCTACGACGAAGGACAGATCATCGAGCTGACAGTTGTGATCTGCGTGGCGAATTTCAACAACCGTTTCAACGACGCCCTCGAAAACATCCCCGACCTCGGCGTGTAACGGTTCGGGACAGTACGAGGGTACCGCTACGAATGTGACGGTTGTCCCATAGACGCGGACGCGTCCGAATTGCAGAATGATCGCGTGGTTGAAGCGAACAGGAACCCGCGGGGATACCGGTGATTACAGCCATGTGCATCTTCATTTGCGCCGTGATTGTCTTCCTGAGTGTCACCGGCCATCCGGACAGTTCCCGGTAGCTCCGGCACATACCATCCTCCGAGAGTGGAGCCGAATACAGGCAGGGCTTGCGGGGACGCGTCCCGGTAATTCGCGGTGGCGAACTACCGGGACGGCGAGGGTACCCGAACGGCCCGATTGCGGCGGCTACCGCAGACGCCCGGGTGGACGACCCTGCGGGCGGTAACTGCCGAGCGAGCGGGGACGCAGCCGCAGGCGAGGGCCCAGCGGCGGCGGTACATTGTGGAGCGGCGCGCTACAGTTGCTACAGAGTTCTGCCCCGGAGGCCCCGGCACGCAGCCAGTGGCCACGGGCCTCGCATTCCGGATTAATACACTGCACAGTCCATCCCGGCAAGTACTGCACGTTTCTCCCCCCTCTGGAACGATGCGCAATCTTTCCTGACCCGGCACCCCAGGCCGGAAAACATCGAAAAAGTTGCCGGAATTCTGCGGCGAGTCTCTTGTGGTGTCAAGCAAAAAGATACAATTCCTAGTGGCCAGGTTGCAGCAGGAAAGGCACTCGCTCTTTACAACACAGCGGGGTTCGCACACAATCGGCGCTTCCGAAAGCGGGATAAGGAAGGACATTCTTCGGATGCAGAATAGTATGTTACACGCGTTGCGCGCCGCGTTTCTCCTGCTGGCCGCTGTGTCTGTGGCCTGGGCGCAGCAGCCGGGTGAACGGACTGACCCGGACAGTCCGGTAGCCACATCGCAAGTCCAGGCCTCGTCTCAAGTTTCACCCGCAGCTCCGCGGGCAAATCCGCCGCGCACCACGCACCGGTTCTGGGATCGGACCAATGATTTGTTGTTTGCGGGTGTGGGCGCGTCGCGCGCCCTCGATTACGCCTCGACGCTGAATCTCCGCCGCCGCGGCCTCAATGAAATCCTTCTGACCAACTCGGTCGTGGACAACCATCCGCTGTTTGCCGGGATCGAAGCCGCCACCACGGCGGCATCCATTGGCGTTTCGTACCTGTTCCATCGCACCGGTCATCATCGCTTGGAGCACTGGACCTCCATCATTCACATCGGCGTGACGGCCGGCGGCGCGGCCCGCAACTACGCGCTCAAGACACCACACGCAAAATAATGCCGCGGCCCGGCAGCCATGTGAGGCGTTACACTTGTGCGCGCGTGGCCGGTTGGATCATACTCCGCGCGCGGAGACCAGGGTTATTTCTGCCGACACTGTGCCGCCGAGGGGAATATCGAGTGAATCGTCGAAGCATTCGAATCGCAGGATTCTTCGCTGTATTCGTTTTTGCGCTGGCAGCCGTCTTGGCCACTCCGCCAGCGAGCCATGCGCAGAAGCCGGCGTCTATTCCAGCAGGGCAGGCTGCTACGCCGGCCCAGCCGGCAAAGACCTTGCCTCCGGCGCCCGCTCAAACGGTGCAAGTCCAGGGTTACACGCTTTCGCCCGCGCAGGCGGCGCAAGCCATAGCCTACGCCCGGGCCCGTCACGAACTCTATTTCCTCGATGTCATCTACGGCCTGCTCCTCTTGGTCCTCTTGTTGCAGCTTCGGATCGCTCCAAGATTTCGCGATTTGGCAGCGCGCGCGGGCGACAACAGCTTCGTGCAGACCATCATTGTTGCGCCGCTGATCCTGCTTACGATCGATATCCTGAGCCTTCCCACCGCGCTCTGGAGCCACTGGCTGGCTCTGAAATATCAGCAATCGATTCAGGGCTGGGCCTCGTGGCTGGTGGACTGGACCAAGGGCGAGGGTGTGGAAGTGATGATCGGCGTGCTGGTGATCTGGATTCTGTACGCGGTGATCCGCAAGAGCCCGCGGCGATGGTGGCTATATTTCTGGCTGGTCGCGGTGCCGTTGATTATTTTGGGCGCGGTGGCGGAACCGCTGATTGTCGAGCCGCTCTTTTTCAAGTTCACGCCGCTGGCGAATTCGCAGCCGCACCTCGCCGAGCGAATCGAGCGCGTGGCCGGGCGCGCAGGCCTTGAAATTTCGCAGAGCCGCATGTTCGTGATGAATGCCAGCTCGAAATTGAAAGCGGTGAACGCCTACGTCTCCGGGCTCGGTGCGACCAAGCGCGTCGTCGTGTGGGACACATCCATCCAGCGCATGACGGAGGATGAAATCCTTTTCGTCTTCAGCCATGAGATGGGCCACTACGTTTTGGACCACGTGCGCGACGGCATTCTGTTTTCTTGCGGCGTGCTTTTGTTCTTCCTCTTTCTCGCCTATCGCAGCGTGCACTGGATGCTCGCGCGCTGGGGCGAAAGCTGGGCCATCCGCGGCGCAGACGATCTCGCTTCGCTTCCAGCGCTGATCCTGCTGCTTACGGTTTTCGGCTTCCTGTTCACGCCGATCTCGAACGCTTACAGCCGCCACTTGGAACATCAGGCTGACCAGTACGGCCTCGAAGCGATTCACGGTTTGGTGCCCGGCGCGCCAGTGGTGGCCGCGCACGCCTTCCAGATCCTCGGCGAAGTGGACCTTGAGGAGCCAAATCCCTCGACGGCCGTGAAATTCTGGTTTTACAATCATCCGCCGCTCGATGAACGCATGCGCTTCGCCCAGACTTACGACCCGTGGTCCGAGGGCCGTGCGCCCGAATTTGTGAAGTGAGCCGGCCGCAGCCTGGCCGAAAATGAAAAGGAGAACCGTGTTGAAAAACCGCATGAAAGAAGTTGCGTTTTTGCTGTCCGCGTTGCCGGCGATTGCGGGCGCACCGGCCATGGCGCAGGACGTCACGAGGAGCGCTACGGTGGCCACGGCATCTGCGGCGGCAGATCCAACTCCAAGGCCCACTTCCTGGGGCGTCCCCCAGGGCCGCACGTTCTTCCCGCACGACTGGCTGCGCGGCTATGTGGATTTCTCTTTCGCGCCGTCTCACAATGAACCGGACCTGGGCCGTTGCCAAATGCCCGCATCGAACTTCGGCGGCGCCAATTCCACCTGCAATGCCTACGCGCGCTATCTCTGGAGCGGTTACCTCGAGGTGCAGCCGTTTGGAAAGACGTTCGCGCGGCACGCGTTCTTATTCTTCACGCCCACATTTTCCTTCGGCAATAACGTGCCGCAATTCAAGTACACGGCTTCGATGGCGCCGATTGCGTATGAGCGCGCGGTCGGGCTCGGCATCGAGCTGCCCAAGAATTTTGAATTCCGCGTGACCCAGCACCAAGTGGACTGGCTGGGCCGGTACAACAACAACGTCGGGCCAGCCGACCTCGGCACAAACGGACCCTACGGACTCTATACGACGATCGGAGCACGCTGGTACTTTGGCGGCTACGGCCGCTCGCGCGAAGGGCGTTAACGCGGTTTTTCCCCTCATCCGCCCGCGCGAGGGTTGCGCGCCATCGTATTTGCGCTGCGTGCGGCTGAAACGCTTGGCTGAACACAGCAAGCCGGAGTGAACGTGTGACGTTCGGACCAAATCCTGAAAGCCCCGTACCTAAGCGCTCTCTGCTGGCGCCGCCGGGTGGCAATATCGATGGCCCCAAGGCCATCTTCTGGAACGAACGTGAGCTGCGGGCCGGATGGCGGCTTGTGATCTACCTGGTGGTCTTTTTTGCGTTCGCGGCTGTGGAATCCGTCCTTGCTATTCTATTGCATCTGCCGCAGGTCACCCGCACAAACATCAACGCGTCCGGCTTGCTGGTCCAGGAAGCGGTCATGATGATCGCGACGCTGGCAGCAGCGGCGATCATCGGGGTTCTCGAAGGCCGGCCATTCGGAATCTATGGCTTGCCGGGTGCGTCCGCTTTCAGAGCGCGTTTCTGGCAGGGCACTCTCTGGGGACTGGCGATGATCACGGGGACGATCCTCCTGATTCGGTTGCTGGGAGGATTTTCCTTCGGGGAGCTGGCGCTCCGGGGGCCGGCGCTATGGCGTTATGCGGCGCTATGGGGCTTGGTTTTTCTCTGCGTAGGGTTCTTGGAGGAGTTCCTTTTTCGCGGATATACGCAATTCACGCTGGCTTCGGGAATCGGGTTTTGGCCCGCGGCCACGGTGTTGTCCGCAGCGTTCGGCGCTTTTCACCTGGTTAACAACGGAGAGCACGTTACGGGAGCGCTGAGCGTGTTTGTGATCGCAATGTTCTTCTGCCTGACGTTGCGGCGAACCGGCAATCTGTGGTTTGCGGTGGGGCTGCACGCTTCGTTTGATTGGGGCGAAACATTTCTATTTTCCGTGCCGAACAGCGGCATCGTGATGTCAGGCCATCTGCTGAACTCTTCGTTCCACGGCCCGGCCTGGCTCACCGGCGGCACGGTGGGTCCTGAGGGCAGCGTCATGGCGTTTGTCGTGGTGGCGCTCGCTGCGGCCATTTTCAGCCGAGTGTATCGGTCGCGAGAAGAAGATCAACAAGCGATGTAAAGTTCAGGGTGTCATTCCGAGCCCGTTGCGGGCGAGGAATCTCTCTTGATTCATGCCTGTGCATGAAACAAAGAGGGATTCCTCGGGCCAAGAATCTGCCCTCGGAATGACAACACTACGAATGGATTGACCGAGAATGCGAGAAGCGGTCTATTCCACCACGATGCGAAGGAATTTCTTTTTGCCGGCGCGGAGAAGAAATTGGCGTGGCTGTGCGAGGTTCACTTCTGTCTTGACGTCAGACACGCGCTCGCCATCCATTTCCACGCCGCCCTGTTTCAGCAGACGATCAGCCTCGCTTCGTGACGCCGCCAGTTCCAGCTCGACCAGCAGCGCTGTGAGGCGTTTGGCTTCCCCACGCGCCAGTTTGCGCACGGGCGCCCCCTCGGGGGCTTCGCGGTCACGGAAAATACGCTGAAATTCCCCAGCGGCTTTCTCCGCCGCGACCGCGCCGTGGAATCCCGCGACGATTTCCAGCGCCAGCAACATCTTCACGTCCATCGGATGTGTGCTGCCTGCTGCGACCCTCTTGCGAATCTCCTCAACCCCAGATGTCTCTTTGTCCGTGACTAACTCCCAGTATGACCACATGAGTTCGTCGGGGATTGACATTAGTTTTCCGAACATCTCCGAGGGCGGCTCGGTGATGCCGACGTAGTTGCCGAGGGACTTTGACATCTTCCGCTTTCCGTCGGTGCCGACCAGGATCGGCATGGTCAGCGCCACCTGCGACGGCTGGCCGTACTCGTGCTGGATGTCGCGGCCCACGAGCAAATTAAATTTTTGTTCCGTGGCGCCCAGCTCGACGTCGGCGTGGAGCGCAACCGAATCGTAGGCTTGCAGCAGCGGGTAGAGCAGTTCGTGGATGGCGATAGGCAGATTGCCCGCCAGGCGTGAGCGGAAATCTTCGCGTTCGAGCATGCGCGCCAGGCGATAGTGCGCGCACAGACGAATCATGTCATGCCCGGTGAGTTTTCCGAGCCACTCGCTGTTGTAGCGGACTTCAATATTTTCGCTGCTGAGAATTTTGTACACCTGTTCAAGGTAGGTCTTCGCGTTGGCATCCACTTGCTCGCGCGTCAGCGGCGGGCGCGTCTCGGACTGGCCGGTGGGATCGCCGACCATCGCGGTGAAATCTCCAACCAGAAAAATTGCAGTGTGGCCCAGGTTCTGAAAATGTTTGAGCTTTCGCAGCACGACCGTGTGGCCCAGGTGCAAGTCGGGCGCCGTCGGGTCCACGCCCAGTTTTACACGCAGCGGCTTGCCGGTCTTAGCCGACGCTTCGAGCTTTGCGCGCAGATCTTCTTCTCGGATGATCTCCGCCGCGCCCCTGCGCAGATAGGCGATTTGCTCGTCCACGGGCTTAAATTGTTTTTTCGTCGTCATAATTCGTTTGCGAGCGCGATCACCCGTCGGCCTACGATGCGATATCGCCCCGAGAGGATCAGGCGCACGGCTTCGGTGTAAAGGCGATGCTCCTCGGCTAGGATGCGCGCGGAAAGCGTCTCGTCGGTGTCATCGTCGCGCACGGGCACGATGGCCTGCGCCAGGATCGGCCCGGCGTCGAGATTCTCATCGACCAGGTGCACGGTGCAGCCGCTGAACTTCACGCCGTATTCGAGCGCCTGGCGTTGCGCCTCGAGGCCGGGAAACGAGGGCAGCAGCGACGGATGAATATTCAGAATACGCTGCGGAAAACACGCGACAAAGTACGGCGACAACAGGCGCATGAAGCCCGCCAGGCACACCAGCTCGACGCGCGCCCGCTGCAACTCTGACACGACGAGCCTGTCGTACGCTTCGCGCTGGAGTCCCTTGGACGATATCACGCGAGCTGGAATTCTTCGCGCCGCGGCGCGCTGGAGACCAAGCGCGTCTTCGCGATTGCTGATGACGAGGACGATTTCAGCGCCGGGGATGCGCCCGGCGGCGATGCTGTCGGCCAGCGCCTCAAAATTCGACCCACGCCCCGACAGCAGTACGCCAATGCGATGTGACATAAGCAAAAGACGTTAGCACAATCGCGCGGCGCATCCAACCGGCGAACGGGGCATTGCGAGGGAGTTCATGGCCGGGTATGCTCGGCCCATGAAGAGAGCGGACATAAAACCAAGGGGAAAAGATCGCCGGGCACTTCTCGACTTGATTTCCATTGGTCCCGCCACGGTCCGCGTATTCGAGTCGCTGGGCATCCATTCGGTCGGAGTTCTTGCGCGGCGAAATCCCGAAAGGCTCTTTGAGAAGCTCTGCCACCTCATCGGCGAAAGAGAAAATGTTTGTGTCCTGGATGCGTTCAGCGCGGCGGTGGCACAGGCGCGGAATCCTCGGCTTCCTGCTGAACAGTGCCAGTGGTGGTATTGGAGCCGGAAGCGCTTGGCGCGAGAAAAGCGGCGGCAGGGAAAGTAGTCCCACAGGCGATCCGAGCAGGAAGACGCGATCACAAGAATCACCAAGAGGATTTGCGCCAATACTTCTCTGCGGATCGCGGAACGGCGGCTACAGCGGCAGTTCGCCGGTGAACGCGACCTGGGGCTTGCGCGGATCGCAGCGGCGGATCTGGCCGATCCGATAGAATTTCTCACGGCGGCGCTTCAATTCAGATTCCACGGCGCGATGATTTTCCAGCGGCAGCACGAGAATCATTCCCACACCCATGTTGAACGTGCGCAGCAATTCGTCACGCTCGAGCTCGCCCAGCATGGCGAGGTAGGAAAAGATCGGCGGCACGGGCCACGAGCCCAGCTCGATTACCGCCTGCACGCCGCGCGGCAGCACGCGTGGCAGGTTTCCGGGGATACCTCCTCCAGTGATATGCGCCATGGCCGAAAGCCAGCCGCGCGCGACCGTGGTCTTCAGCATCGGCCAATAGCACCGGTGCGGGCGCAGTAGCTCCGCGCCGATCTTGTTGCTGATTTCGGCGACGTAGGTATCTGGCTGCAGGCCCGCCTGTTCGAAGACGAGCTTGCGCGCGAGCGAATAGCCGTTGGTGTGCAGTCCGGTCGACGGCAGCGCGAGCAGCAAGTCGCCCGGATTGACCGCATTTGTTTTCTTCAAACTCGCCCGCTCCAGCACGCCGACAATGAAGCCCGCCAGATCATAATCTCCCGGCGCGTAGAAGTCCGGCATCTCGGCCGTTTCGCCGCCGATCAGCGCGCACCCGGCGGAGTGGCAGGCGCGCGACATCCCCTCGACCAGTTTTTCGACGATGTCCGGGTCCATCTTGCCCATCGCCAGATAGTCGAGGAAAAACAGCGGTTCGGCGCCGAGCGTGAGAATGTCGTTGACGCAGTGATTCACCAGGTCGCCGCCGACTGTCGAGTGGATTCCCGCGGCCACGGCGATTTTCAGTTTCGTGCCCACGCCGTCGGCGCTCGAGACCAGCACTGGCTCGCGCCATTTCTTATCGAGTGCGAATAATCCTCCGAACGAGCCGATGCCCCCGATCACTCCGCGCGTGAAGGTGCGCGAAGCCAGGCGACGGATGCGCTGCTTGGCCTGGTCTGCGAGGGAAATGTTCACACCGGCTTCAGCGTAGTCCATGAATGACGAACTCTTTCTGCCGTGGCGGGAGGAGCCGTGCGGCGTGCTCCCGTTGGATTAGAACACTTTGAAGATGCGGCGCCAGCGAACAATGCTCGGATGCAGCAGGACGCTCAAGTACGTGAAGATCCGGTCGCGGACATGTCCTGGATCCCAGTCGTCCCCCGGCGCGTTAATGGACATGTACACCAAAATGGGCGTGCCGACAATGTTTGCATCCGGCACGAAGCCCCAGTAACGACTGTCATAGGAATCGTCGCGATTATCTCCCATCATAAAAAATTCTCCCGCGGGGACCGTCACGGGGCCGTAGTTGTCAAGCGGGTTGGGGGGCGCAGCGCGGTACGGCTCATCGAGTTTCTTGGCGTTGATGTACACAACGCCTTCCCGAATCTCGAGTTGGTCGCCGGGCAGCCCGATCAGGCGCTTAATGTAGTCGGGATTGCCAGGCAGCGGCGCGCGGAAGACCACAATCTGCTGGCGATGCGGCTCGCGCCAGAGGCGGACGTGAAGCTGCGTCATCGGCACTTCGGCGTCATAGCCGAAGCGGTTCATCAGCAAGTGGTCCCCGACCAGCAGCGTCTTCTCCATCGAGCCGGAGGGGATCACACGTGCCTGCACGATCGTGCCCGTGATGAATAGGAATGCGAGGATAACCCAGAGCCAGGACAACGCCTCGCGCAGAATTACCTTATCCAAGGTGGGCTTCGGTTCAGCCGCCAGGACTTGGATTGTTTTTTCACCGTTCATTTAGGCATCACCTGAATTTTCGTGACCAAAGGGATTTCGTGAACGACCGTGCGGGGATCGAGTTCCGCCTGCGCGCCGTCCACGGGGTAAACGCCTGTGTAGCACGACGTGCAGTAGGTGCCGCGCGTGTCCTCGACGGCGCGGCGCAAATTTTCGAGTGAAACGTAGCCCAGAGAATCGGCGCCGAGATATCGGCGGACTTCCTCAACCGTGCGCTGGCGCGGGTCGAGCTTGCCTTCGAACGCTTCCATTTCAGCCTCAGTGAGCCGCGGGCGTTTCCGGGATTCGTCGGCCGCGATCAGTTCCTCGCGATTCGGCGTATCCACGCCGTAGTAGCACGGCGAAATTGTCGGCGGGCAACTGATGCGCATGTGGACTTCCGTGGCGCCAGCCTCGCGCACCAGGCGCACGATCTTGCGGCTGGTGGTGCCGCGCACAATGGAATCGTCCACCAGCACCACGCGCTTGCCTTTGAGCATCCCGCGCACCGGATTGAGTTTCAGTTTCACTCCGAAATCGCGAATGGCCTGCTGCGGCTCGATAAACGTGCGGCCGACATAATGATTGCGGATCAAGCCCATGCGGAAAGGCACGCCGGATTCCAGCGCGTAGCCGATCGCCGCCGGTACACCCGAATCAGGCACCGGCACGACCAGATCGGCCGGGACCGGATGCTCGCGCGCGAGCAAACGCCCCAGCATCTCGCGGCTTTGCTCGACCACGCGACCGAAGACGAGACTGTCCGGCCGGGAGAAGTAGACGTGCTCGAAAATGCAGTGCTGCAGCGGCTTTTCCGCCGCAAAGCGCAGCGATTCCATCCCCGCGCGCGTGATGCGAATCATTTCGCCCGGCTCGACATCGCGTATGTATGTGGCGCCGATTAGATCGAACGCGCAGGTTTCCGACGCCACAATCCACGCGCCGTCGAGCCTCCCGAGCGCGAGCGGGCGGAAACCGCGCGGGTCGCGCATCGCGTACAATTCATCGCGTGTTAGCACGAGTAGAGAATACGCGCCTTCCAGCTGATTAAGGGCGTCGGCAAGTGCGCTGGAAAGATTCCGCGCCTGGCTGCGCGCCACCAAGTGCACGATCACTTCGGTGTCGCTCGTCGTCTGGAAAATCGATCCGCGATGTTCGAGCGTGCGGCGCCATTTCGCCGCGCTCGGCAGGTTTCCGTTGTGCCCCAGCGCGAGCTTCCCCTTGTTGCAGTCGATGACGATAGGCTGCGCGTTCGTCAGCGAAGTGTCGCCGGCGGTCGAATAACGCGTGTGGCCGAGCGCCGCGTCGCCGGGAAGACGCGCAAGCACCTCGGGCCGGAAAATATCCGCCACGAGCCCCATACTCTTTTCGAGATGCAAGTCGCAGCCGTCGCTCGAGACGATCCCGGCCGATTCCTGACCGCGATGCTGCAGCGCATAGAGGCCCAGATAGGCCAGCTTTGCGGCTTCGGGGTGGCCAAAGACGCCGCACACGCCGCAGTAGTCGTGAAAACGGTCATTTTCGATTTGGATCAGGCTGCTCATCCCACCTTTTGGAACTCCTTGGTGCTCAGGAGTCGTTCGAAAGCTCCAGACCAGGCGTCGGCGAGAGAGGGGACGCCGACGCTCACAACTGTCCCGCCATTTAGTTCGATGCAGAATTTGCCGCGGGTGACGCGGCCAGCTTCGCTCGCTGCCACTTCATATTGTGCCGCAAGCGAGAGCACGCGGGCAAGTTTTCCGGAAGTAACCGATACGGCGGCGCGCGCGCCGCGCTCGCCAAACAGCGCGGCCTCATCCGGTTCCCGGCTCGTGAGCGAGACGCGCGCCGAAAGGCCGTCGCTGGCGAAACAAGATTCCGCAAGCGTTACGGCCAGACCGCCGTCGCTCACGTCGTGCGCGGACTGCAGCACGCCTTCCCCTGCAAGCGCAACTAGCAGCGCAATCAGCCGTTTTTCAGCGGCGAGATCCACCGCGGGCGGCGCGCCGCCAACGATTCCGTGAATCGTGCGCGCGTATTCCGACGAAGAAAATTCGCGTGCGTCGTTTCCAGGGGTGCTTTCCGTGTCCGCGCGGCCGTCGAGCACGATGATCACGTCACCTTCGGCGCGAAACGCCATCCCCAGCGCGCGCGAAGCATCGTCCATCATTCCGAGCACGCCAAGGACGGGCGTCGGATCGATGGAGCGGCCGAGCGTCTCGTTGTAGAAGCTCACGTTGCCGCCGGTGATCGGAATCTCCAGCGCCATGCATGCCGCGGCGATACCGTCGATGGCGCGGCTGAACTGCCACATCACTTCCGGCTTTTCCGGATTGCCAAAATTGAGGCAATTGGTCGCAGCCCAGGGCTTCGCGCCCGAGCACGCGACGTTGCGCGCGGCCTCGGCCACGGCAAGCTGTGCGCCGATGAAAGGATCGAGCCGGCACCAGCGGCCGTTGCCGTCGCTCGCGAGCGCCAGCGCGCGCTTCGTGCCCTTCACGCGCACCACTGCCGCATCGCCCGCGCCCGGCGGCTCGAGCGTGTTCGTGCGCACCATGTAATCGTACTGCTCCCAGATCCAGCGCTTCGAAGCAATCGCGGGAGCCGCAAGCAATCTGCGGAGGTTTTCGGTCAGGTCCGCGCCCGTGGCGCCGAATTCGACCAGGCGCTGATTCGCAACCGGCACGGGTGGTGCAAGCGGCCGCTGGTACACGGGCCCTTCCTCTGCCAGTGCGTGCGCGGGAATTTCCGCGGCGATGCGGCCGCGATGCAGCACGCGCACCAAACCATCTTCGGTGACGCGTCCGATTTCAACCGCGTCGAGGCCCCACTTGGCGAATACGGAGAGCACTTCTTGTTCGCGGCCGCGCTCGGCCACCAGCAACATGCGCTCCTGCGACTCGCTCAGCATCATTTCGTAGGGTGTCATGCCGGGTTCGCGCTGCGGCACGCGCGAAAGTTCGATCTCAATGCCCAAGCCGCCGCGCGACGCCATCTCGCACGAAGAACTGGTGAGTCCCGCCGCGCCCATGTCCTGAATCGCAACGACCCCGCCGGTCTGCATCGCTTCGAGGCACGCTTCCAGCAGGAGCTTTTCCATGAATGGGTCGCCCACCTGCACGTTGGGCCGCTTCTGCTGCGATTCTTCGCTGAATTCGGCCGAAGCCAGCAGCGACGCGCCGTGGATGCCGTCGCGGCCGGTTTTTGCGCCAACGTAAATCACCGGATTGCCGGCGCCCCGCGCCTTCGCGAAAAACAGATCTTCTTTCTTGGCGATGCCAAGCGCCAGCACATTCACCAGCGGGTTGGCCGAGTAGCCCGGCTCGAATTGCACTTCGCCGCCGACCGTTGGCACGCCGAAGCAGTTGCCGTAATGCGCGATGCCGCGGACAACGCCGTCCAGAATGCGCCGATTGCGCGCGATGGTTTCTTCATCGATCCCTTCAGGGGCTCTAGCCCCTGAAGAAATGGGTCCGAAGCGCAGCGAATCCAGCACGGCGATGGGCCGCGCGCCCATCGTGAAAATGTCGCGCAGGATGCCGCCCACGCCGGTCGCCGCGCCCTGGAATGGCTCGACGTAGCTCGGGTGGTTGTGCGACTCCATCTTGAACGCGGCGGCCAGGCCGTCGCCAATGTCCACCACGCCCGCGTTCTCGCCCGGTCCCTGCAATACCTGCGGCGCGCGCGTCGGCAGCCGGCGCAGATGCACCTTGCTCGACTTGTAGGAGCAGTGCTCGCTCCACATCACACTGAAGATGCCCAGCTCGGTGAAGTTCGGCTCGCGCCCAAGAATTTTCTGGATGCGCGCGTATTCTTCGGCGCTAAGGCCGTGCTCGGCCGCCAATTCCGGTGTGACTCTGATTTCGGTGTCAAGCATGTTTTCGTGTATGGCCGAGGTGTCTAGCTTGTAGGGACATGGCCTGCCGTGCCCCTACAAAGACACGTAAACCTATGCAATTCGCGGCGAGATCAAAATCTGCCTATGCCGAAACCGTCGCCTGCCGCGTGAGTGATTCAATCAGCGAGCGAAAAATCACCAAACCGTCCGACGAGCCGAGCGCCGCTTCCACCGCGCGCTCCGGGTGCGGCATCAGGCCCAGCACGTTGCGCTCGCGATTGCAGATGCCCGCTATGTTCGCGAGCGAGCCGTTCGGATTGGCCGCTGCTTCCTCGCGCCCATCGGGCGTCGTGTAGCGGAACACAATCTGGCTGTTGCGCTCCATCTCGGTGAGCGCCGCCTCATCACAGAAATAATTCCCTTCGGCGTGTGCAATCGGGATTTGCAGCACCTGTCCGGGCTTGGCCGCGGCCGTGAATGGCGTGCCGTTATTCTCGACGCGAATGTGCACCTGGCGGCAGATGAACCGTAATCCGGCGTTGCGCCGCAGCGCGCCGGGCAGCAATCCCGCCTCGCAAAGAATCTGGAAACCGTTGCAGATGCCGAGGACGAGCCCTCCGCCGCGAGCGAACCGCTCCACCGCGCGCATCACCGGAGAAAACCGTGCAATCGCGCCGGTGCGCAGGTAGTCTCCGTAAGAAAATCCGCCGGGCAAAATGATGGCGTCAAAGCCGGCGACCTGTTCGGATTGATGCCAGAGAAATTCGACCGGCTGGTGGAGCACCTGGCCGAGGGCATAGTAAGCGTCGTGGTCGCAGTTCGAGCCTGGAAACACAACCACACCAAATTTCATTGCGCCTGATCTCCCCGCATCCAGACATTTTAGCACAGGTGGAACACCCACCCGTGTCTGTCCGAATGCTCGATGGTTGGTCAGCATCCGAGAAGCGCGTTTATCGGGCACCATCCTAGGGCCCAATGGGGGCCCTGGCCATAGAGTGTCACTATTGCGTCGCTTCAGGGTTGTGTTTGGGGCTGTTGTGGGCGCGGCTCGGAAGACGCTGGCACGATGCTTTTGATCCGCATGTACGTGACCAGGTTCCCGTAGTGCTCGTTGTTGTGCCCGTAGTTCAAGACCAGCAAGCTCATGCGGGGGACCTGGGCCTGCCGGCCGTTCTCCTGGGTGACGCTGATGATCTCCACCCCCGAAGCATCGGTTAACGCGGTATAGGCACTGTCACAGTAAGTGAAAGCGTCACTCAGCGCCCGAACCAGAGCCGCCTTTGAGGTAAGCTTCTCGAAATCGTTTCCCTGGTTGGGATTTTTTTCACCCTTGGCCTGAGAGCACCAAAGATAATTGAAGTTAGCAAGGTGCCCGAGGATCTGCCCGAAAGTCCTCACTTCCACCTGCGGGCCGGGGCGTAAGCCATAAAGTTCTTCCGGAACTTTCTCGGCGGACCTCCTGATATAGTTCCGATTGGTGCTGTACGCGTTCCGAAGCCAAGTGGCCATGGGATCTTTGGGGCTGGTCTGCTGGCCCGTCTGTGCCGCGGCAGGAATCACCAGCCAAGTTCCAAGTAGTACAACAAGGAGAACTTTCTTCATTATCATCCTCTCCAGGACAGTGTGGCTGGCTCGTGTCAGCAAGCCCAGCGAACATAAGCTTATACCCAAGACTTGGGCCGAGTCCCGAGAAATCGGGTCTTCGAAATGTGGCCCTGGGCGTCGGATTCTCGGAAACTTCCCCACCACCTGCATGCTAAATGGAAAGACTACCTGCGGTGCGAAGGCTTGCGGGGCTTGCCGCGGTGTGCCACTCGAACTGTTGCCCGGCGCTTTGATTTCTTGCGCGGTCGCGATTTCGCGGGTTTTGCCGCTGCGGCCATTTCGCGTCGGCGAGCCGCGGCCCAGCCGAGCTTGTTCACCTGATGTCCGCGGGCGACACCCAACGCGTCGGCGGGCACGTTCTTGGTAATGACCGAGCCTGCGCCAATATAGGCGCCATCGCCCACGCGCACCGGCGCGACCAGCGCCGTATCGCTGCCGATGAAGACCCGCTTGCCGATGGTCGTGGGATACTTATGCACGCCGTCGTAGTTGCAGGTGATGGTGCCCGCGCCGATGTTGGTGCCGCTGCCGATGCGCGCGTCGCCGAGATAGGTGAGGTGCATGGCCTTGGCGCCTTCGCCCAGCACACTCTTCTTCATTTCAACGAAATTTCCCACGCGAGCGTTTTCTTCCAGGCGCGCGCCAGGGCGAAGTCGCGCGAACGGACCGACCTGTGCGCCGCGGGACAAGTGGCTCGAGGTCACCATCGAGTACGGCTTGACGAGCACGTTGTCTTCGAGCACGGTGTCGGCGAGCACGCTGCCGGTGCCAATCGTGCAGCCTGCGCCGACGCGTGTCTTGCCAAGCAGTTGCACGCATGGCTCGATGCGGGTGTCCGCGCCGACGGTGACTTCGGGATCGATCAACACGCTTTCCGGCATCTCCACCGTCACGCCCGCGTCCATTATGGCGGCGCGCTTGCGCCGGCGGAACACGGCATCCACCGCGGCCAGATCGGCGCGCGTGTTGCACCCGAGAACTTCGTCCGGGTCGCCAGCGAGAACGGCCTGCACGTTCTCGCCCTTCTGCCGCAATGTGGCGATGGCGTCGGTCAGATAAAGTTCCTTGTGCACGTTCCGCGGCCGCAGCGATTCGAGACACGGCCACAATTTTGCAAGCGTGAAGCAGTAGATGCTGGAATTAATCTCGCGGATCGCGCGCTGATCGTCAGAAAGCGCCGAGTTCTCGACAATGGCGGCCACGGAACCGTCGTCGCGCCGCACGATGCGCCCGTAGCCCGCGGGATTCTCGATTTCGGCTGAAAGAATCGTTGCGGCGGCGCCGGTTTCGCGGTGCGCGCGCGCCAGGGCCGCGAGAGTTTCCGCGCGGATCAACGGCGCATCGCCCGGCAGCAGGATCGCAAACTTCGCGCGGGAAGGGATCGCGCGCCGTGCCACGAGCATCGCGTGGCCCGTCCCGCGCTGCGGTTGCTGCAACGCAGTTCGCACGCCGAGGGGCGCAACCGCGGCGGTTACGTCCTCGGCCTGATGGCCCACAACCGCGACAATCTCCCGCGCTTTGAGCGGCAGGCACGCGCGCACCACGTGCTCGACCAGCGAGCGCCCCCCGGCGCGGTGCAGCACTTTCGCCAGCGCGGACTTGAGCCGCATGCCCTTGCCTGCGGCCAATATGACGATTACAAAATCGGTGGTTGCCATACCAGTATTGTCAGCGGTTCACGCCCATTTGACAATCAAGCGCCGCCCGGAGCGGTGCGAATCGAATACTTATGGAAGGAACACAAGGGGCTGGCGCAGCCGCGCCGCTAATTTCAAGCGGAAACTACAGCCTCCGCGCGGAGTTGGCGACGCTCGGAGGGAGCTTCTTCGAATGTCTCGGTCCAAAGCGAGGAATCGGCCAGAAGGCGCGTGACCAGTTGCGTGTGCAGCGCGTGCCCGGCCTTGTGGGCTTCGACGCGCGCCAGAAGCGGGCGTCCCACCAGCGCCAAGTCCCCGATTAGATCAAGCGCCTTATGCCGTCCGAATTCGTCCGGGAAGCGCAGCGGACCATTCATCACGCCACTTTCGTTGAGGACGATGGCGTTGTCGAGCGAGCCGCCACGGATCAGGCCCATCCGCCTCATACCATCGAAGTCCTGCACGAAGCCGAACGTCCGCGCAGGCGCCAGCATCCGGCTGAATGATTCGCGCCCCACGCTTATCTTGACTTCCTGTGACCCCACGGCCGGGTGCGCATAATCCACAAAACATCGAACCTGGAAATCATCGGCGGGATAAATCCCGATGCGCCGGCTGCCTTCGGAAAATTCCAGAGGTTTCACGACCTTCAGGTAGCGCCGCCGCTTTCGCAAGCGGCGAATCCCGGCTTGCTCGAGCATCGCGATGAACGGTTGAGACGAGCCATCCAGAATCGGCAATTCGAGCGCATCCAGCTCGATGTACACATTGTCCACGCCGCAGGAATACAGAGCCGCGAGCACGTGCTCGGTGGTGGAGAGCAGCACGCCTTTTTTCATCAAGCTGGTCGCGTAGCTGACCCGGGCGACATTGCGTACGTGCGCTTCGATCTCAAAATTATCCAGATCCACGCGCCGAAAGACGATTCCCGTATTGGCTGGCGCAGGCACCAGCCGCAGATGAGATTTCACGGCCGTGTGCAGCCCCACTCCTTTGGTGGCGACAGACCTCTTGATCGTGGTCTCGTACGTCATGAGCGTAATATTCTAGCATTTGACGGGCCTCCGTGTACTTTGATTACCTCAATAAAATCAATTAGTTGTGACCAATTCGTAAGATTCATGTGGCGAAAAAGACACAAAACAGAGTATTTGGCGTGGTGGAATTGCATCAGTCGCTTACTTCGAAAGTAGAATGCTCTGACCCAAGAAGTCCACATAAGCCCATCGCTAGGCGGCGCTTGTGTCCCTTCGTCTGTGCGCTTAGAATGGCAGACTGAGATTGTGACCAATGGCCTCACCATTCCATATTTTTTCGAGTCCCGCGCCAGTTCCTGCTTCTGAAGTTTCACCCGATCCAACCGGACATCGTCGGCCGGAATGGCTGCGCGTCAAATTCTTCAACGGGCCCGACTACCAGGATGTGAAGCGCATCATGCGCACGCTGGGTCTTAATACCGTGTGCGAAAGCGCGCGCTGTCCCAACATGGGTGAATGCTGGGAACATCGCACGGCGACGTTCATGATTCTGGGCAATATCTGCACGCGCGCGTGCGGTTTCTGCGCGGTGCCTTCGGGCAAGCCGGCCGCGCCTCCCGATGAGCAAGAGCCGGAGCGCGTGGCCGAGGCGGTTGAGCGCATGGGCCTGCGCTACGCGGTGGTCACTTCCGTCAACCGCGACGATCAACCCGATGGTGGCGCGGCGATTTTCGCGCGCACGATTGCCGAAATTCGCGGACGGGTCCCGGACTGTAAGATCGAAGTGCTGATCCCTGATTTTCGCGGAGACTGGCAGGCCCTCGAGACGGTGATTGGCGCACGGCCGGACGTGCTCAGCCACAACACGGAAACCGTTCCGCGGCTTTATCGCGTGGTGCGCAAGGGCGCAATTTACGAGCGCTCGCTCGAACTTCTGCGCCGCGCGAAATTCCTAGCGCCGCGCATGGCCACGAAGACGGGATTGATGCTGGGTCTGGGCGAAACGCGCGAGGAAGTGCTCGGAGCAATGCAGGATCTCGCCGCGCAGGGCACCAACATCCTTACGCTAGGACAGTATCTGCAGCCCACGCGTGAGCATTTGCCCGTGGTGCGATTTGTCCATCCCGACGAATTTGCCGAATACAAGCGGCTCGGCGGGCAGATGGGTTTTGCCCACATCGAATCGGGCCCGCTGGTGCGTTCCTCGTACCATGCATTTGAGCAGGAAGCCGCCACTCACGTTTAATACAAATGGTGCGTAGTTCGGCCGTCGCGACCGGCAATGGGAGCGTAAGAATTCACACGATTAGAAACCGCGAGGGAATAAATTAGATGAGACACGCATGGACTTCCGCCAGCCTGTTGTCCCGGATAGCGGTCTACGTCTTGTTCATTTGCGCGATCCCGGCGGCCTCAGCCCAGAACGCTGCCCCGGTCTCCGGAGCGGAGGTTTATCAGAAGCGTTGCGCGACGTGCCATGACCAAACGAGTTCCCAGGCTCTGTCACGAGATATGCTGCAGAAAATGTCAGCGGCGCGCATCCTGAGGACCTTGGACTTCGGGTTGATGATGGGCGTGGCCTATCCGATGAAACGCGACGAGCGTGAGGCTGTGGCCAGCTTTCTAGGGACTAAAGGTGGAGATGCCCCGCCTCCCGCCAGCACTTTCTGTTCAGCAGGCATTCGTCCAATGTCAGGTCCAGCGACGGAAAGTTGGAGTGGCTGGAGCCCTTCATCATTGAACACGCGGTACCAGCCGGCCGAGCAGGCTGGGCTCACCATGGGACAGGTCCGGCACCTCAAGTTGAAATGGGCGCTTGGTTTCCCGGGCGACGTCACCGCCTTCGCCGCACCAACTGTTGTGAACGGAACGCTCTTCGTAGGCAGCGCAGGGGGCGCGGTTCAGGCCTTGGACGCCAAGACGGGTTGCCTGCATTGGATGTTTCAGGCGAACGGACCGGTACGTGCCGCTCTCCTGCCCGTTCGAAATGGTTCTCTTTACTCGCTGGTGTTCGGCGACCTAACTGGGTGGGTCTACTCACTCGACGCAAAAACGGGAAAACAGCTTTGGAAACGCAGAGTGGAAGAACACGAAGCTGCCCGGCTGACTGGTTCCCCTGTGGCCCAGAATGGGGTCGTATTCGTTCCGGCCGCCTCTTGGGAAGAGTCTCGCTCGGTTGATCCCCAGTACCCTTGCTGTACCTTTCGAGGCAGCTTAACTGCACTTCGCGTCAGCGACGGCTCCGTTGTTTGGAAGTCTTACATGGTAGATCCACCCAAGAAAACTGGGTCGAATAGCGCGGGAGCCCTTCAGTGGGGACCTTCCGGCGCTCCCGTATGGTCCGCTCCGACGATCGATGCGAAACGCGGACTCCTGTATGTGACGACAGGGGACAATTATTCCTCGCCCGCAACCACGACGAGTGATGCCGTCATGGCACTCGATATGAAGACGGGACGAATCGTCTGGTCGCAGCAGGTGACGGCAAACGACGCGTATACGTCCGCCTGCCGCAGCAAAGGTGCCAATTGCCCGCCAGAAAATGGGCCGGATTACGATTTTGGATCATCGGCTCTATTGGTCCACTCCCCGAGCGGCCGGGAAATCCTTGTTGCCGGGCAGAAATCTGGTGTTGTGTATGCTCTCGACCCAGACAAAAAAGGCAAAATCCTTTGGCAAACTCGCGTGGGGAAAGGCGGTTTGAACGGAGGCGTTCAGTGGGGCATGGCCAGCGACGAGCAAAAAGTTTACGCGGCCGTCTCTGACGTGTCTGGGGTAATGAATACTGCTGGGCCCGTTGGTGGAGCTACCTTCGATCCGGCGCAGGGTGGCGGCCTCACGGCGTTGCACCTCGAAGACGGCGAAAAAGCCTGGTTCGCGCCGAGTCATCCGTGTGATCCGCCGCGACCCGGTTGCAGCCCGGGCCAGTCGGCCGCGCTCAGCTTGATCCCCGGCGTCGTGTTCTCTGGTTCGCTCGATGGACATATGCGTGCGTTTGCCACGGAAGACGGTCAAGTTGTTTGGGACTTCGATACTGCCAAGGAGTACGCCACCGTAAATGGCGTTCAAGCCAAGGGAGGTTCGCTCGACGGAGCTGGACCGGTAATCGTTGGCGGCATGATCTTCGTAAATTCCGGCTACCCTCGAAATGGCGGCATGCCTGGGAACGTACTTTTGGCGTTTGCGCCAGAAGACTAGAGCGAAGACCTGATCAGGAGACATTTCCTCCAGGGATAGAGACCCGCATAACCGCCCACAAGATTAATCGTATTAATCCGCATTGACAAATCCATTTTAATCGCATATAAATGGATTTTGTGGAGGTCCCCATGCGCACCGACGAACTGCTCAATCCCCGTGATGCCGCGCGGGCTCTGGGGATCAGCTATCCCACGCTCAAGCAGTGGATCTACAAGCGTAAGCTGCGCAGTATCCAAACGGCCGGAGGCCACCACCGCATTCCCGCGTCGGAAATCGAGCGGTTTCTACCGCGCACAGAGGAAAAAGACGTGCTGGCCGGGCGCCGCGGCTTTCGACGCATCAGCGGACGAAATCAACTGGTCGGCCGGATCGTCGAGGTGCGCTACAGCGGATTGCTGGCCCAGGTGAAACTTTCGATCGGGGGACAGCGCATTTCCTCGATCATTACGGCCGATGCCGCGCGCGAAATGCGCCTGGAAAAGGGCCAGACCGCAGCGGCCCTCATCAAGTCCACCGAAGTCATGATTGTACGCGTTTGAACTCGGGCGGCGGGAACGTGGAACCTATTCACAAGACGTTGGCTGTATCGCTCTTCAGACCCGCGCTCGTGGCCACAGGTATCGCGCTTGCGCTGGCGGTGCTTCTTGCCGCCCCTGCAGGTACGATGGCGTATCACAACCTTGCGTCAGAAGCGGCACAGAAGCCATGCGGCGTCGTCACGATCGCAGCTGCTGCGGACCTGATGTATGCGATGAATGAAATCGTCGCGAATTTCGAGAAAGCGACCGGCTGCATCCTTCGGGTGAGCACGGGGTCCTCCGGGAATTTTCTTTCGCAGATCGAAAATGGCGCACCCTTTGACGTATTTTTTTCTGCGGACATCGAATATCCAAGGAAGCTCGAAACTGAGGGCCTGGCCGTGACAGGAAGCACATATCTCTACGCCGTCGGAAAGATTGTGCTTTGGGTACGGAATGACTCCCGCCTGGATATCGGCAGGGGGGTTGCGGTTTTGCGCGATTCTTCCGTCCATAAAGTAGCTATCGCGAATCCCCAGCACGCGCCCTATGGGCGTGCCGCCGAGCAGGCATTGCAGAAAGCGGGAGTCTATGACGCGATCAAGGCCCGCCTCGTGCTCGGCGAGAATATTTCGCAGGCGGCGGAGTTTGTCGAGTCCGGGAACGCGGACGCCGGAATCCTTGCGCTTTCCCTGGCCCTATCGCCGGAGCTGAAGGAAAAAGGCCGCTTCTGGCGCATTCCGGAAGATTTGTACACACCCATCCAGCAGGGTGTCGTGCTGATCCGCGCATCCCAAAATCCACAAGGCGCGCGTGCGTTCCTCGAATACGTAAAAACTCCCGCAATGGCTGCGTTGCTGGAACGATATGGATTCGTGCTGCCTGGCAAGGTGAAGCCTTGAATTGGCAGGCGATTGCGCTTTCGTTGAGGCTGGCGACATGCGTTGCGGGAATTCTCCTCATCGCCGGTATGCCCATCGCGTACTGGATTACGTTTTCGCGGTGGCGGTGGAAATTTCTGGTCGAGGCGATCGTCGCGCTGCCGATAGTTTTGCCTCCCACGGTGCTCGGCTACTACATTCTCGTGGGCCTTGGTCCGCAAAACCTTCCCGGGAAGCTGTGGCAGTCATGGTTCGGCCACACGCTGCCTTTCACGTTCGGGGGCTTGCTGGTCGCCTCCGTGCTCTATAGTTTGCCGTTCGCGGTGCAGCCATTTTCGGCTGGATTTGAAAGTGTCGACCGAAGGTTGATTGAGGCTTCGTGGATGCTGGGGACTTCGCGGCTGGGGACATTTTTTCGAGTGATCCTGCCGCTCTCCGCGGCCGGCGCGATCACCGGCACGGTGCTCAGCTTCGCGCACACAATCGGCGAGTTCGGCGTCGTGCTGATGGTCGGCGGAAACATTCCCGGCGTGACGCGGACGGTTTCCATTGACATCTACGACCAGGTTCAGGCCGCCAATTACGACGTGGCGAATCGGACCGCGCTGGCATTGCTGGTGTTCTCTTTCCTGGTTCTATCCGTTATTTACGGGACGAATCGCACAGCGTTGAGCCTCTGGCGGAGGCGGTAGCAGGGAGCAGACCGGAAAGAAATCATGTCGCTCGAAGTTACGATCGAAAAACAACTGTCCGGTTTCCGGCTCGCCGTTGAATTCACGGCAGATGGTATGCCGCTGGGCCTGCTCGGTCCTTCCGGCTCGGGCAAAAGCATGACGCTGCGCGCGATCGCCGGGCTTGAAACGCCAGATCGCGGGCGCATCGTGCTCCACGAACGCGTGCTGTTCGATTCCGCGCGCAGAATCGACGTGCCTGCGCGCGCGCGCCACATCGGTTTGCTGTTCCAGCACTACGCGCTGTTTCCACACCTGACCGTCGCGGGAAATATTGCGTTTGGGTTGCGCCGCCTGCCGGAGCGTGAGCGCGCTCGCCGCGTCCAGCAGCAGCTCGCCGCTGCGCACCTGGACGGTCTCGCGAGCCGATATCCCCGCTCGCTTTCGGGCGGCGAACAACAGCGGGTGGCGTTGGCGCGGGCCCTGGCGGTTGAGCCGGCAGGTTTGCTGCTCGATGAGCCTTTCTCCGCGCTCGACACGCACCTGCGCAACGCACTCGAACGCCAGCTCCGTGAAACACTGGGCAGCTATCGAGGATCGACGCTTTTTGTCAGCCATAATCTCGAGGAGGCCTACCGCGTTTGCGGGGAGATCGTGGTGCTGGCGCGGGGAGGCGTGGCGGCGCGAGGTCCCAAGGAAGAAATCTTCCGCCACCCACCGACACTTGAAGTCGCGCGGCTGACCGGATGCAAGAATTTTTCGCGCGCGCGCCGCGCCACTGGCGGACTTGTTCAAGCGCATGATTGGGGCGTTACGCTCCGCGTGACGCAAGCGCTCGCCGCGCCACCCGAGCACATCGCGATTCGCGCGCACCACATTCATGTTCGCGCAGCGGACGGGACCGCAGCGGAAGGCCGCGAGAACGTGTTCCCCTGCTGGCTTGCCGCGATGACCGAGACGCCCTTCCGCGTCACGCTGGATCTTCGAATCGGCGGCCCGCCTGCAAGTCCCGCTGATTTTCACGTTCAAGCGGAAATTTTCAAGCAGGAATGGGAAGCCTTCCACACGCTGCCGCAACCCTGGCAGGTGGAATTCGCTCCAGATCGGTTATTTCTTCTGCCGGACTAATTGTCCTATCGGACTTGTGCTTCGCGGTGGTTTCTCTTGTAGCGCCCGGCCTTCAGGCCAGCATCCTGAAGTTGGTCAGAGGCTCGCTTGAAGGCGAGCGCTACACAATGCCGCTCAATTTTGCAGGTTCAGGAGCTGTGTCGACGGCGTGCAACCGGACGAGGCACCCGCGCAGGTGTCCCGCAGGAAAATGTTGGAAGAGTTAGTGGAGGAGGAAGCCGGATCGAGATTTGTCGCCAGCGAGCGGAACGTGATGTAGCGCCCAGTAGCGCTGATCGAGGCCGATTGGCTCGCGTCGTTGGCTTGCGTTCCATCGGAAGCGACGGAAACACGTTGTGTCGAAGGCGTGCAGCCGGACGGAGCGCCGACGCACGTGTCACGCACAAAGACATCTGAGACGCCATTCATATCACCATCCACCAAGTTTGTTGCCGAGGAAACGAACGCGACGTAGCGTCCGTCGGCGCTGATCGACGGAGAAGTACTGTCGTCATCCCCCGGGTGGCCGTCGGTTCCCACGGATTCCAGCGACGTTGACGGCATGCAACTTGCCGGAGCGCCCGCGCATGTGTCGCGCACAAAGACATTCTGTATTGTTTCGGGCCTCTCGGTTATGCCATCCGTCGAGGCCATGGCGAAGACGAGGAAGCGCCGGTCAGCGGTCACTCCTGGTGAAGATTGTTGAGGTCCGGACGCAGTGGAGGCGGATCGGGCGTTGGGAGTAAGCGTGGGACTGTTCGAGGTGATTGTAAATGTAATTGCGCTTGAACTGGTTCCGCCGGATGCTGCATTAGAGACCGAAACCAATGCTATTCCCACCGATGCCACATCGCTAGCCGGAATTTGTGCGCTTGCTGTCGTCGTGTTCGTCACCGTCGTAGGCGTTACAGGCACACCGTTCCAGTAAATGACCGAACCGTTTGCTCCAGTGATGAAGTTCGTACCCGTCACCGTGAGCGTGAACGCCACACTACCCGCGCCAATGTTCGAAGGGGAAAGCTGCGTGATGGTCGGAGGCGAAGGTGCCGGAGGATTGATCGAGAAAAGAACAACGTTTGACACTTCGGTCGTATTCGTAGCGTATACGTTCGAAGTGGCTGAAACGGCCGAGCCGGGAATCTGGACAGCCACCTGTGCCGACCCGGCGGTGGCGATACTGGAGGCGGGAACGGTCGCCGTCAGCTGGATGCTGCTCACAAGAACGGTTGGGAGCTGAGTTCCATTCCACAAGATGATTGCGCCAGTGACGAAACCGCTGCCGTTGGCGGTGAGTGTAAACGCCGGTCCGCCAACCGTCGCTGAGCCAGGGCTCACAAACCTCAGCGTCGCGGAGGACGTCTGGGGCGTCAGGTTCGTGTTGAACTGGGAGCACCCTGCCGCCAGTCCCCACACCGCCAGCACCGCGATTAGCCACCTGCGCGAATACATCCGAACACGCTCCTCCCCAATCGATCCGTGCGAGACGCCGACCGGCGAAAATCCTGCGAGAACAATCCAGGTGCCGAGGAAACCAGCGATGATCCAGTGATTGGGAAAAACCCCCGCCAGGCCAGCCTGATTCTGATACCACCAGAGCCCGCCTAAGTCAACTCACACCACCCTATAGCCTACACTACAGCCGGCCTCGTGAGATGCACGGTCTGCGCCGAGCCGTTGCCCGGCAAGGACTGTTTGCCGGATGGAGCTCTCAGTTCTTCTGAGGTGCGCTGAGCGCGGCCAGAGCCTCGCGGGAAAGTTTCTGCACTTGCCCTGCGCAGGCGTGGTCCTGCACGGGGACCGCCGCGGCAGCGCGAAAACGCGCCGCCGCCTCGTCGTTATGGCTGAGTTTTGCCGCAATGTCGCCGGCCAGCAATAGGAACAGAGGATTTTCCGGGAACTCGGACGTAAGCGGTGCAGCGGTCTGGGCGGCGCGCGCGTAGTCGCGGTCGTAATTGCGCAGGTTCTTCGCCATGTAAAAGCGCGCCTCGGTCTGAGACAGCTCGCCCTTCGCGGACGCCATCTCCAGTTGATGCAGTCCCACACCTTTGTTACCGCCGGGGATGCCCATAAAAAAGCGCAGCACTTTTGCGATCGCCGAAAGCGTGTCCACGTAATAGTTGTAAAGCCCCAGGCCCGTATAGGCATCCGCCATGTTGGGGTCGAGTTCGAGGCAGAGCAGCAAGTGCCTGCGCGCCTCGACGCCCGCCCGAGCCGTGGATCTCTTCTCGTAACGCAGGCCCAGCAACCGCGCGCGCAGCGCGTAGCCCATCCCGGCGTACAACTCCATCTCGGCAGTGTCCGATTTGGCGATGGCCGCCTCGGCCAGCTGCGCCACCTTGTCGGCCAGCGCGAGATATGTGTCGTCTTCCGGGCCGCGCACATGGTTCCAGGCATCCACGGTGTTGTATTTCCGCTCGGCCGATGTGCAGTAGATTTTCCACCAGAGTGCGTCGGCTTCCAGCAGATAGCCCAACGGGTGCTCCGGATGGTCGGCTTCGAGCTTGCGGGCCAACAGGATGGCCTGATCCATTTTACCCGAATACATCAGGCGCATCTCTTCAATGGCATCCGGTGGAATATTCAGTTGCCACGCCTGCGCCCCTGCCGGCGCGAGCAATACGGCAGCCGCCAGGAAAAGCAGGACACGGAAGTGGAGGATCGGGATACGCACAGGGCTATTCTTGGTATTTCTTCTCAGCGATGTATTGCGGCTGAATACCCACGCGCCGGTTACGTATATCGCGAAACATTCTAACGCAAACACGGGGACGCGCGGAAGCCCACATCATTCGTAGTTTTAGCCCGCCGCACGCATCTGATATGCTTTGGCCGCTTTTGGCCGTCTATGTCCATACCTCTGCCATCGGAAAAGCTCGAGCGCGGCCTCGGCCTCACGGAGGCCGTCGCGCTGAACATGAACGCGATGGTGGGCATCGGGCCGTTCATCGTGATCCCGCTGGTGATTCAGGCGATGGGCGGGCCGCAGTGTTTGCTGGCGTGGGTGGCGGGCGCCGTGCTCTCCTTGCTGGACGGCCTGGTGTGGGCCGAGCTGGGCGCAGCGATGCCGCGCGCCGGCGGCACGTACGCATTTCTGCGCGAGGCTTATGGTCCTGGGCGGGGCGGGCGATTGATGTCCTTCCTGTACATCTGGCAGACGCTGATTCAGGCGCCGCTCGTGGTGGCCTCGGGCGCGATCGGTTTCTCGCAATATCTCACGTATCTGGTTCCGCTCGGTGTCTATCAACAAAAGGCTGTTTCCGCCGCGCTGGTCGTTGTACTGATCTCCCTTCTCTACCGCAGGATCGCCGCGGTCGGCCTGATCTCGAAGTTTCTCTGGATCGGCGTAGTCGGCACGATACTGTGGATGATCTGGGGCGGGATGACGCACTTCTCCGCGCGAATGGCGTTTGATTTTCCCGCCGGCGCCTGGAATTGGTCGTGGGTTTTCTTCGCGGGCCTTGGCTCAGCGACCGTCAACACGATTTACACGTACCTGGGCTACTACCATATCTGTAATCTGGGCGCGGAGATTCGCCAGCCGGAACGGAACATCCCGCGCGCGATCCTGCTGTCGATCGCGGGGATCGCCGTGTTGTATCTCGCTATGCAAACGAGCATCCTCGGCGTGGTGCCGTGGCGCGAGGCGCAGAATTCGCAATACATCGTGAGCACGTTCGTCGAGCGGCTATACGGAACGCGCGCGGCGGCGTTTGCAACCATCATGATTCTGTGGATCGCGTTCGCTTCGCTGTTCACGACGCTGCTCAGCTATTCGCGCGTCCCCTTCGCCGCGGCCGAGGACGGCAACTTTTTCCCGGTCTTCGCCCGCGTGCATCCTACGAAACACTTCCCGCACATCTCCCTGCTCTTTCTGGGTGCGGCGTCGCTGGCTTTCAGCGTATTGTTCAGGCTTTCCAGCGTCATCAAAGCTATCATTGCCGTTCGCCTGCTGGTGCAGTTCATCAGTCAGGCGGTGGGCGTGATGATTTTGCGGCGCCGCTGGCCTCCCGAGCGGCTTCCCTTTAAGATGTGGCTCTATCCGTGGCCCGCCGTGCTGTCGATCCTGGGCTGGGCGGCGCTGTTTTATTACACCGGATGGAAATTCGCACTCGGAGGAATCGGAGTGATCACACTGGGCATCCTCACCTATATGATTCAGGCACGGTACCGGCGCGTGTGGCCGTTTGCCGCGGCCGGAGAGGCGGGACGGTGAAGCGCTGGCTCAGACTCGCGGCGCTTGCGATGCTGGTGGCGCTGCCCGTTTTTACGCACGTCGTGGCGCAGCAGGAAGCTCCGGCGCCGGGGCGAGGCCAGTCCGTTGCGGACACCCTCGAAGCGATACAGCAGGCGCGCGTGGTGACGCGCGTAGTGTTCATCGTGGCCCATCCCGATGATGAGGCCTCCACGCTGCTCACATATCTCGCGCATGGCCTGGGCACCGACACCACGCTGCTCACGCTGACGCGCGGAGAAGGCGGCCAGAACGCCATCGGCCCTGAGCAAGGCAAGCAACTCGGCATCCTGCGCAGCGCGGAGCTTTCCGCCGCAATGAATGTCGAGGGACCGCATCTGTATTTCACCCGCGTGGTCGATTTTGGATTTTCTAAAACTCTCGAGGAGACCCTCGAGAAGTGGCACGGCGTCGAGCTGGAAGACATGGTTCGCGTCATTCGCACCGTGCGCCCGAACATTGTTATCAACGGCTGGGGCGGCCAAAAGACCGGCCACGGCCATCATCAAGATTCAGGCTATCAGACGCCGAAAGCGGTCGAGGCGGCCGCCGATCCCAGCAAATATCCCGATCAGATCGCCGAAGGGTTGAAACCGTGGCGCGTCGAGACGGTGCTCGATCCGGTCCGCGCACTGGGACAAGAGGAGAAAGTGGACTTCACAGGCGCGTGGTTGGTGCCCGCTGACGACATTTCTCCGATCTGGGGACGCAGCTATCGTGATATTTCCATCGAAGGCTACCTGCATCACCGCTCGCAGGGCGTTACGCCGTTCCTGAATTCGCCGTTTATCAGGCGCCCGTATGGCCTGAAGCGCACGACCGGCGGCCCGCCCTCTCCGGCGGATTTCGCGCAGCCGATCACGTCCCTGGCGAGCTCGATTCCAGTGCCAGCCGAGGAACCGCTCGCTGCCGCCGATCACGATTTGGAGCAGGCCCGCATGGCGGCAGAGAAACTCAACTGGCCCGGCACCGTTCGCTCCATCGGGGAGGCGGGCAAACAGATAGCTACGCTCGAAGACCAGGTGAAGCGCTCGCAGGATTCGCGCGCGGCCAGCGCGCTGTGGGAACTCGAAGAGGTTCGCGAACGAATCAACCACGCGCTCTCCGATGCCGCGGCGATCAAAATCGTTTCGAATTCCGACCGCAGCGAACTCGTCGCCGGAGAAGGCTTCCATGTGCGCGTCGTAGTGGCCCACCGGACTGACGCACCCGCCACTTTCTCGAAGCCCGGTTTAACGCTTCCGTCCGGATGGAGCATCACGGAGCAGGAAGAGAAAGACGGCTCGACCAATTTCAGCGTCGCGGTTCCCGCGGGGGCGCAGACGCCGCACACTCCCGGCGACTTCATCTACCCGTTCCCGCCGCCGCTAGTCAGCGTGAGCACGCACGTCGAGGTGGAAGGCTATGCATTTGATTTCAGCGCGCCGGTCGAGAGCCGTCAGGCCACGACAACCGCCGTGCTGACCTACCCGCTGCGCTTGGTTCCCCCAGTCGCGCTCACTCCGGCCCCCGAACAATACGTGGTTGTCGAAACGCGCCAGCCGAAGCAGTTCGGAATCTTCGTGCGCGTGCGCTCGTTTGCGCAGACGCCATCGAAGGTCGCGGTCGGAGTGGAAGTCCCATCCGGCTGGAAGGCGCCGGAGCCCGCGGTCGTTGAGTTCTCCGGCGCGGGCGACCGCCTCGTCCACCTAGTAGTTACGCCGCCCGCGAAGATCGCCGCAGGCAATTACGAGCTGAAGGCATTCGCGAAGCGTGGCGCGGAAACATTCGAAACATCGCTCGAGCCGCTGCCTTCGCTCCCAACCTACCTGTGGAGTGTGTCTGCCAGGGTGCCCGTGCACGCGTTTACCATCGCCGTTCCGGACCATCTCCGCGTCGGCTACATCGCCGCCGACAATGACGCCGTCCCGGATTCGCTACGCCGCCTGGGCGTCGAAGTCGAGATGCTCGAGGCGAACGCGCTGGCGTTCGGCGACCTCGGCCGTTTCGATGCGATCGTGCTCGGCCTGCGCGCCTATGAGTTGCGCTCCGACGTCGTCTCATCGAACCGCCGCCTGCTCGACTACGCGGCGGCCGGCGGCACGCTCGTCGTGCTGGACCAGCGCCCACCCATCTGGGATGCGCTCAAGCCCGCTCCGTTTCCGGCGACCATGGGCACAGGTCCGCGCATCACCGACGAAAACTCAGCGGTGACGTTCACCGATCCCGCGAGCCCGCTACTGAATTTTCCAAACAAAATTGACGCGCACGATTTCGACGGCGGGGTGCAGGAGCGCGGACTTTATTTCTGGGACAAGTGGGACCCGCAGTATCACACCGTTCTCTCGATGCACGATCCCGGAGAAAAAGATCTGACCGGCGGCCTGCTCTGGGTTCACATCGGCAAGGGCACTTACATCTATACCGGACTTTCCTTCTCGCGGCAGTTGCCCGAAGGCAACGCCGGCGCCTTCCGCCTGTTCGTGAATCTGCTCAGCCAGTCGCGCAACAAGGCGAAGTAAGCGCATGGTTTGAAGGAATAAACTTTACGGTAAGCGAAGTCCCACGTGCACTGGCACGACACGCGCGCCACCAATTCATGCCTCCAAGAAAATTGTTCGTGCTATCTTCCCCCTTGGGGGAAAGTCATGAAAGAGTTTGTGATGAAACTTGCCTGGAAGGGCGGAGCATGCGTTGTGCTGACGCTGCTTCTGCTGGCCGCTGCTGCGCCAGCTGCGGCGCAAAAAAATAAGAAGAAGAAAAATGTGCCGGCGACGGCGGATTCGTCCTTATCAGCTGCTGGCAAGCTGCTGCTCGCGCCCGACTCGCAAGTGATTGATCGGACCGTTGGCGAGTATCTGGGTTACTGGCAAGTTGGAGATGTCGATTCCATGCACAAGTACTGCGCCGATGATATGTTGGTCGTGAGCGGCGCCT
This sequence comes from Terriglobia bacterium, assembly GCA_020073705.1. Lineage (GTDB taxonomy): Bacteria > Acidobacteriota > Terriglobia > Acidiferrales > UBA7541 > Palsa-360. The sequence continues at coordinate 1,363 of JAIQES010000003.1, read as the reverse complement.
GGGAGCCGCCCGTCATTGGCTGGGACAACTATGTGAAGGCATATCAGGCACAGCGGGCGCAGGTCACCGGCGGCCGCATGGACCGCTCCAATACGTATATAAAAGTGAACGGCAATTCCGCGTGGGCTACCTATCAATTCTATTACGCCGCAATCGCGGAGGGCAAAGTTGTCGAATTCCGCGGGCACACCACTCTTGTCCTGAACAAACAGGGAGACCGTTGGGTGATCGTCCTCAACCACTCGTCGGTCGTTTCCGCCACCGAGCCGAGGAGCCCGGCTCCCCCTGTGGAACCTGCACAGCCCCGCCAGCCCTAGAAGTTCTTGAAGCCTCGATAGATCCAAACGCCGGCGCTGCTCAGCAGAAGCACACCCGATACCACCGCGAGCCCGATGATCGGTCCTGTCAAGCGCGACATCTTGGCGATGAGCGCCTGCTGCTCCTGGTAATGGTGCTGTTCGGAAGGGTCCAGAAAGATCTGGTCATCTTCCTTCGTCGACAGCGTTGCGCGGTAAATCACCAGGACAACCAGAACAGCCGTGACGACACCCCAAGAGACCATGAGTAACGAAAGGAGCATTATTGACTGGGATTGTTCCATGGCTTGCCTCCCTGCGAGAACGGCACTTGCGTGGAAAGCAGTAGATTCGTAGTGCCGCTCTAGTACGGCACGGAACTCGGCTGGATTATATCACCGATAGGGGCAGCAGAGCGCAAGCCTCAAGGTTGATCGGACTTCGGGGGGAAGCGCACTCCCCAGAAGTCCTCCAGGGGCAAGAGTGATTCGATGCCGATTTCCCAGAGGCCGTCGGTGTTCTGTTCTCCCACCCACACGACGCGAAATTTCGCGGTCTGCTGAGAAAACCGGTTCGTGACCGCAACCTCAGTGCCCATTTGCAATAAGCGCGAGGTTCGAACCATCGCGCCGAGCGCGCCGACCACGCCGGTGTGCGTGCTCTCTTCGAGGACACTTCCATCCTGCGCGGTGCCGCGCACCTCCACGGGAACGCGCATAAGTACCCGCCCGCCCTTCCGGCGCCCGTAGGACTGAAATGTTTCGCCCAATCGAACCTTTCTGGAAAGACAGATTTAATCCACTACAATTTATGCCAAGCACAGCTGCAAGGTCAACCCTGGCCTCCCACTCTGGCCTCCCACCGGAGTAGATAAGTTGCCATCATGCGTGTATGTGTCGTCCCACGGGATGGTTCGCCAAGAATCCTGCAGAAGCCATTGAGGAGCCTGCCCGGAACTTGCCTGGATAGCCGTGCAGCCAAACAATGCGATCGTCCGCGAAATTGCAGTCGCGTTGACAAACGCGGCTATGCACGGGCACAATGAATTTGCCTCGCGATACCCGCTG
>JAIQES010000055.1 GCA_020073705.1 Terriglobia bacterium | reverse complement strand
ATGTGGTATCCGGAAATCGAAATCGTATTCCACGCGGGCAGCTCGGCGCGGCACCAGGCGAACAGGTCGGTGACGATCCGCATCGCCGGGCGCAGCGGATAGATGTACGTGCCGCGCGCGATGTATTCCTTCAGAATATCGTTCTGCACCGTTCCGGAAAGTTTCTTGAGATTCGCACCCTGCTTCTTCGCGACCGCAACGTACAGCGCGAGCAAAATCGCGGCAGTCGAGTTGATCGTCATCGAGGTCGAGACGCGCTCAAGCGCGATGCCGTCGAACAGGGTTTCCATATCCTCGAGCGAATCGATCGCCACGCCGACCTTGCCCACTTCGCCAGCCGCGCGGGGATGATCGGAGTCGAAGCCGATCTGCGTGGGCAGGTCGAACGCGACCGATAATCCCGTTTGTCCTTTCGCAAGCAGGTAACGATAGCGCTGGTTCGATTGCGCCGCCGTGCCAAAGCCGGCGTATTGCCGCATGGTCCAGAGACGGCCACGATACATCGTGGGATAAATCCCGCGCGTATAGGGAAATTCCCCGGGATAGCCGATGGAAGTTTCCGTATCGCGACCCGCTAGATCTTCCTGTGTATAGACAGTCTTGAGCGGAATACCACCGAGTGTCGCGAAGCGTTGCTTGCGTTCACCGGATGCGCCTGTCTTGCCGGAGGTTTGATTCATCGCACGCGCCGGGAATCGCGGAACGACAGCACGCCGAAGAGAATCATCAATAACGCATAGCCGGCGCTTATGCCGGCGAGCCAGTATCCCGCTCCGCGGTGCCACGCGCGCCAGCAGGATTGAATCGCGGATACTGCGAGCAAGAAAAACAGCGTGCCTGTGACTTCATGAAACAATTCGCGCGCGGCGCGCCAGAGAGCGCGAAAGAATCCTCGCGCGGCGCCGAAGATGTTCATGGGTTGCGTCGCCACACCTGAATTCTAATACAAAACAGCGCCAGCTTCAGCTTGTACGATGGGAGTGGGCGGATTGGACACGTGCGCGGGTCCGCTGGGACTTGTATCCCTGGCCCCAGCGACCTACAATTCAACAAGGAAGGGTTTTCTGAAGGGAGGCGTCGTGCAACTGGACGATCATCTTAAACAACTGCTGCGCGAACTCGGCCATGCCATCAACGACACGGTGTCGGAAGCTCCACGCATCTCGGATGCGATTTCGGAGGTGCGAGCGGCCGGATTCGACATCGTATTGAAACTGGACGCGACCATCGGGCTGGCACGCCGCGACGCGAATGACACGAAGATCACTACAAATGACCGGCAGTTTCTTGAGTCGCTGCATATTCAGGTCGACCAGGAAATCCTCGAGGAAGAACGTCACGTGGCGAAGTTGGAGATGACGCCGCAGGACCTCCGCTTCCTGAAGTCGCTGAAAATTTCATTCGATGACGCGAAATAATAAAATCGCATTATTGCTTCTGGCTGCAGGTGCGGCGTGGGCTGCAGCCGTGCCGGCCTGCGCCCAGGTAACGACGGCGCCAATGATCGAGGCGAAGCCAGTGCACACGGCAGAGGCAAAGCCAACCAGGACCCGCTTCGAAGTCCTTCACATGACGAGCGCGGCGATCCAGGTAAGAAGCCTCGTCAACGAAGGCGAGATCCACACCTTTGTCTATTCAGGTCCGATCCGCGGCCAGATGCAGAAACTGTTCGACCAGGGCGGCTACCAGTACGGAGATAAAATCGAAATTCAGTACCAGCCAGGCACCGAAGTCGCTCTGAAAATTAAAGGCAAGCCTTCCAAACCCCTCTGAGCCTCAGAGGTTCTTCATGATCCGCTCACCTGCTGTCGCCGGCCGTTTTTATCCGGGCGAGCCCTCGCTACTGGACGAGGAGTTGAACGCGTTTCTTACCGCCGGAACCCAGGCAACAAGAATTCGCGCGCAGGCATGCTTGGTGCCGCACGCCGGATATGAGTATTCAGGGCGCGTGGCCGGAGCTGTGTACAGCCGCATAGAAATTCCCGCGCGGGTGATTCTCATCGGCCCGCGGCATTTTCCGCGCGGCGCCTCTCTCGCGATTCTTTCCGATGGCGCCTGGCAGACGCCGCTTGGATTGGTGCCGATCGATCATTTTCTCGCCGAAAAAATTGCGCGCGCCTGCCCGCTGCTCCGCGAAGATGTGATCGCGCACAGTGCCGAGCACTCGCTTGAGGTGCAATTGCCGTTCTTGCAGCGGCTCGCTGCATCGTTCGCGTTTGTTCCGATCGTTATCGGCACGGTGCACTACGCAGAGCTTGAGGCGCTGGGCCATGCAATCGCGGATGTCCTCGGCTCCGAACCCGGGCCGATTCTTCTGGTCGCGAGTTCGGACATGAACCACTACGAGTCCGATGCCATCACGCGCTTGAAGGACCGCAAGGCAATCGACCGCATCCTGGCGCTCGAACCGCGTGGACTCTTCGACACCGTTCGCGACGAAGAAATTTCCATGTGCGGATACGGCGCGGCCGTAGCCATGCTGACGGCGGTGCGTCAAATGGGCGCCACGCACGCAGAGTTGGTGCGCTACGCGACATCAGGTGAAATCAACGGAGATCTTCAGGAAGTCGTTGGTTACGCAGGTATCGTCATCACGTGACATCGTTTCGTCAAGAATTCCTCTGTCTTGTTGCAGCGGAAAAATGCTCGGTAGGGCCGCTATTCGTCGCTGCCTTAGTGTCGGCCCGTCGGAACTGGATGAGAAGAAAACTGCGGCGTTTGCGTCGCGGAATGTGCCGCGGAACCCATCTGTGCCGGCCTAGTATGCGGCGCAGGTGACGGAGAAGGCGCGGGCGGCGGAGCAATCGGATGCGGTTGCGTGTTGGCAGGCATACTCGTCGGTAGCCGGGCCGGGGCCGTTCCGGTGATCGGAACATTTCTCTGCGGCGCGAGTGCCGCCGGATACGGCGGTGGCAAAATGACGCGCTTGATTTGTGAATCCGCCGGAGCAGGTGGCGGCAGCGTCACTCGTGGAATTTCAGTTTGCGCGTTGAATGGAGGCATCTGCACAGCGGGAGCCACGGGCGGATTGCTTCCGTTGCCCGCCCCGTTTCCAGTGCGCCCATCACGTCCATCACGCCCATCACGATTGATGAATGTATGCGTCCGGTGGTCGAAGACAATCGACTGATTGTTGTTCAATGTCCATGGCGCTATGCGAATCGTGGAGTGGATTCCTGAGCCTGACGTACCCGGCCCCGGTTGCGACGAAATTTCCTGCGGGGGCTGCTTCAGCGGCGTGACACTTCGCAAGCCTTTTCCCGACAAAATTTCATTGGACCCATTTCCGTTCCTTGGGGACTGGCTCGGCTTCGTGATGACGCCTTGCGCGACGTTCGCCGGTGTGCCGTCACGATCTTTCGGGCTCATCGCAACCCAGCCGACCTGATTGCCGACGTGCACCCAGTTGACGCGCGCCGGTTGCCATTGACGAAGGCCCGCAGGCCCACCTGGGATCCAGACCCAGCCCAGCGTGGGAGACAGCAGCCAGGTTCCGAAGTGATACGGCATCCAGCCCCAGGGCTCGTTGCTAACCCAGATCCAGCCAAGGAGCGGATCGAGGATCCATTTCCCGTTGAAATAAGGCGTCCAGCTAAAACCCACGTTGAAGGGACGCCAAGAATTCCCATAGCCAGGGACGTTCGCCCAGGTGCCGTAAATCGAAAGATCGGACAAACCATAATAATTCGGCGAGTTAATGTAACTAAGCGTGTCCTTGTTGCCGGCCCGAATAATCTCGCTTTCCTCCGTCACCCACTGATCGAAGCTATCAGGGTTCGGCAGGCGCGCGATGTTCAGGTGTTGAAAATCTCCCTCATGGATCGCGACGCTTTGCCCCTTCTCAAGGTCCGTCGAGCCGGCGCTGGTGCTTACGGAAACATTGCCCTGCAGCACTTGAACCGACGCGCCGTCGCGGAATGTATCCACGCGAACATCGGCGCGCTCGGGGATTGCGACCTCAAAGGTCGGCGTCAGCACACGGAACGAGTCCTGGCGGGTGAGGTTGGCGTAAAAAGTTCCGGCGCCCTGCGTCAGCATGAGCTGGGTAAGGCGGCCACCTTCGGAAAAGGCCAATTGCGTGAATTGAAGGACGGAATTCTCGGCCAGATACGCCGTGGCGCCGCTTTCGAACTCGATTTCGGCGAAGCCACTTTGGGTGGCGAGGGTGTCTCCCTCCTGCAGAGGCAGATTGACCAGCGCCTCTTCCCACATATCGCTGCCAGAGTGTGAGACGAGCACTTGCCCTTCGGTGCGGCTTAGACGGACCACCCGCGCATAATCGGAATCCTGGGCGTGCGTAGCGGGAATCAAAAAGAATGTAAGACTTGCCGCGGCCAGCAGTACTGCTCGGAAGAAACAAGAGCACTTCATAGTGGCCCCCTTTCGGGGAGATTCCTGCCTGCTTGTTCGATGCAGGGATCCGGGCCGGAGTCTCAATGTGTTTCCAACACTATGGTCGCCCCATGCAAGGGAGGCGTCAAGCGAATCCCCGGAATATCGCGCGCAACGGCAGCGCTGCGGCGATCAGTGGCCGCGGGAAGTGCGGATACGCTCGGCGAGCCCCCGGGCGCGGGTACGCGCGATCTCTACGAAGCGCGAATCCGCGGCGATCCGGTCGAGTACGGGCAGGAGGCGCTCCGGTTCGGGCAGGAGCCGGTGGTCCACATCCGACTCGAACTGACGCAGGGCGTCATTGACGCCGAGGCGGTCGTATTTCACGCTTCGCTCGAGTATGACCAGATCACTCTGTTGCCGGGCCAGACCCTCGAAGATTTGCATGAGTTGGTTGGCTGAGGCATTGAGCGTGTAATTGAATGTTGCTTCGTGAACTTCGGAATCCCGTTCGTACCGGAACGTCTTCTGCCCGAGATTGGCGATGCGCTTCCGAACATCAAGATCATTGATCGCGAAGTTATTCAGTTCGGCCGAGAGTTCGAAAAGCTTCTTTCGAACGGCCGGGCCGACATCGAAAGCCTCCGCGTTGGGGTCTTCTCCCAACTGACGAATTTCGTATGTGGCCTTCCCCTGCTCGCTGACTTTGATCTCGATGAATTCAGGCGAGCTGCCTTTGAATACGCGGCGGTAGGTGATCGTCGCGGTCCCGGGGGAGGCCTGGCCAGCCGGGACCAGGATCAATGCGGCAAATAGGAGAAGCTGAAATCTGGATTGGAAGTGGTTGCGTGTCATCGCAAGAGTGGGATGCGCGAAGCCGCGCTGCGGCTGTGTATGCCGCGGCGAGTGGTTGCGGAGTCATGGTCCGCGGTAACCCGTGCAGCCCCGGCGTCGAGGCGCGCGCGGAACTGAGCGGCCTGGATATGGCAGAGCGCAACCGCTAGCGCATCGGCAGCGTCGGCGGGCTCGGGCGTTTCACTCATGCCCAGCAGTGCGCGCACCATAAGTTGCATCTGCTCTTTTCCCGCGTGGCCGTAACCGGCGACGCAGGCCTTCACTTCGCGCGGCGAATAGCTGTGTACAGGGATGTTTTGCTGGGCCGCGGCCAGCAGAACCACGCCGCGGACTTCGGCAAGCTTGAGTGCCGTCTTCATGTTCAAAGCGGTGAATACGGACTCGACAGCAACGCCTTGCGGCTCGAATTCTTCGATCAGATCGCTCAGCATCGCATGAATTTCGCGGAGCCGCTCGGGAAAATGCTCCGGACTCTTGCGCGTGGCACGCAGCGCACCGAAGCGGAGCATGCGGCAGTGGCGCCCGTCGCTTTCGATCACGCCGTAGCCGGTGGCTCCGGCCGCGGCGGGATCCACGCCGAGCACCCGGAAGAAATTGGAGTTCGTTCGAGACGATTGCAGCACGGCATTGAGTGTACGGCGGCACGGCCCGCGCGGCCACAATTTTTTCGCCACTGTGTGTGTTGGGGGCTTGAAAACGCTGCCCGCTCGCAAATACCAGCAAAAAAGGAAACGTCCCGATGAGATCGGGGCGTTTGAACTCATATAGGAATCTGCGGGGGCTGGATTATTCCGCGGCCATGACCGCCTGGATTTCTTTCTCGTCGATATCGAAGTTGGCGGAGACGCGCTGGACGTCGTCATGATCTTCGAGCGCTTCGATCAGTCGCAACATCTGCGCCGCGGGCGTTCCGGTCAGCTTCACATAATTTTGCGGGACCCAATCCACTTCCGCGGATTCGGGCCTGATGCCGGCCTTGGTCAGTGCTTCGCGGACGGCCTCGAAGCTTTCGGGCGGCGTAAGCACTTCCCAGGATGAGCCGTCGTCGCGCAGATCCTCGGCGCCGGCATCGAGCACAATGGAAAGCATCTTGTCTTCGTTGGCTTGCTCCTTGGATACGACGATGTCGCCCTTGCGGTGGAACATCCATCCCACCGCGCCGGTTTCAGCCATGTTGCCGCCGTGCTTGTTCATGATATGCCGGAGTTCGCTGACGATGCGGTTGCGATTGGTGGTCACCACCTGAATGATCATGCCCACACCGCCGGGACCGTAGCCCTCGAAGTTCACTTCTTCATATTGCTCGCCATCGAGCGTTCCGGTGCCGCGCGCCAGGGCGCGCTCAATGTTTTCGTTGGGCATGTTCTCATTCTTGGCGGCAAGGATCGCGGTGCGCAGGCGAGGGTTCGAATCGGGGTCGCCGCCGCCCACTCGCGCGGCGATGGTTATTTCCCGAATCAGTTTCGTGAAAATTCGGCCGCGCTTGGCGTCCGTAGCCGCTTTCTTATGCTTAATCGTGGCCCACTTAGAATGCCCAGACATGAAAATCGCCTCGTAGGTAACAATTTGGGGGACTTATCCCTGCTTATCGCCACGATATTCTAGCATAGGCAACTCCGAACCGGAACACGGGGTGGAATTGCAGACCATGAGAACCCGTTGAAGGCCAATGCGGCACACTCGGGGCGCCTCAGCGAAACTGCGCGGAGGCGGTTGACACATTGATGGCTGATTCGGCGCATTCTTTTGGGGCGGTGTGGATTTTCCGCGCCCCGGGTGCTTACAATTATGCACTCGGGGAGCGCCCCCAGCCATGACGACAGCCTGCAGCGAACACGGGTGCAAGGGACAGGTTCCACCGGCGCTCGAAGCCGCGCATCTGTGCATCCTGCATTTCACGTTGCAGATCGAAAAGGCCAGTGCAGAGATGCGCCGCGAAACCGTGTACGGCAAGACGCCTCACGCGCGCCAAGTCGAGATCATCCATTATATCGCCGAGCATGGTGAGATGCTGGCGCGCGCGTCCACCAGCGGTTTACACCTGCCTGACGAAATGAAAGCTCGTATCCTCAACACGTTCCTTACGCTCATAAATCTGCGCGAAAATCTCGACCGCGCCGCCCTCCGGCAACCCATCGGCCGCACCGGCGGGTAGGCACTCCGCTGGTCCGACACCCTGAAGAAGAAGTGTTGCCGCCCGCCTACGCGCGGCACACGCGGCTCGATCAGGACACCGGGCATCTGAACGCGTTGGGCCGCGTGCACACGCGCTGGCACGTCAAGAAGGAAGCCTGCGACACTTTGATCAGGCGTAAGAACTCACGCGCCGATATAGCGCGCATAGAGCGACCTTGCAACGCTAGTGTCGCGTGTGCCCTTGACGATAGCGCGGCCGTCGGCAAACACCGTCATTTCGTAGGGCGGGACGCGGAAGCGCAGCAGGAAACCATTCTCGCGCACCTCGGCAACCGCCGGCGCGAGGCGCCGGCCCAATGCGGCGAGATCCAGTTGCCGTCGCTGCTCGTGAATCTGCACTGAATTGCGGCCGCACATCGTCAAGCGGGGCTGCGATTCGCCCCCGAGGTAGCGGAAGTCGTGGCGCACGCACGCGCGGCACTCGGGGTTCTGCGGCACGCGCACGGATTGAAATCTCCCGGACCAAACGTCGAAGGACACCAAGCGCCCACCCGCCGATTCCGTCTTGCCGAGGAGCAATTTGATCGCTTCGGCGGCTTCGATCGAGGCAATCACGCCAGCGGCAGCGCCGAGGACCCCGACGGTATCGCAGGTGTCTTCGGCGCCCGCGCCGGCAGATTGTGATCCATTCTCGCTGCCGGATTCGAGAGCGCACGCCAGGCAGGCCGTCTCGCCGGGACGCACGGTGAGTGTCACACCGTAGCTGGCCACAACGGCGGCGTAAATCCACGGCACGTCCAGGTGGATTGCAGCGTCGTTAAGCAGGAAGCGCGTCTCGAAGTTGTCAGTCCCGTCGAGAATCAACGGGAAACCGCGCAATAGCTCTTCGGTATTTTTCGGACTAAGATCGGCGACGATGCCTTCGACCGTGACACCGGAATTGATTGCGCGCAGGCGGCGTTCGGCCGCGACAGCTTTTGGGAGCGCGTCTCGCGCGTCGGCTTCTTCAAATAGCGTCTGCCGCTGGAGGTTCGAAGGCTCGATGAAATCGCGGTCCACAATTCGCAGCCTGCCGACGCCAGCGCGCACCAGCAGGTTCGCCAGCGCCGTCCCCAGTGCACCGCACCCTACCAGTACGGCCGAGGATTCGAGCAAGCGCTGTTGTCCCGCCTCGCCGATTTCGGCGAAGAGAATCTGCCGGGAATACCGTTCGTAAAGTTTCGGATCCATGTTGCCGCGTTGCCGCACCGTCCGGGGCGCAAATCTCTATGATAGCGCCGCCGAAGCGTGTGCGGGGAATCGAGTGACACTTTCTACTCGCGGGGGAGATTTCGCGCCGGGCAGGCAACTCGGCTATGCTACGCTATTCTTGTTGTGAAACGTGATGCCAAGCGATCAACGCCCCTTCGTACGGGTCGCCATCTGGCTATCGGCGATCTGTTTGTTTTGTGCAGGTTCCGCCACGGCGCAGAACGGCCCCGCCGGTGAGCCGCCGCGGGTCGTCGCCGTGCGTGTGGTCACCGAATCCGGCTCGGTGCTCGAACAGGATCCTCCCCAGCTGACATCCCAGCCCGGCCAGCCATTTTCCATGGAAGCCGAGAGCGCCAGCCTGCGCGAACTATACCGCACGGGCCGATATGCGGATTTGCGGGCGGAGTTGACGGACATCCCGGGCGGTGTGCGTTTGGATTTTGTCGTTCGCCAAAACCTCTACATCAACCGAGTGCAGATTGCGGGATTGCGCGAGCCACCCGGCGAGTCACTGACGATTTCCGCGCTGCGGCTGAACCTGGGCGAAATTTTTCGGGAAAGCGACATGAAGGAGGCGGTGGAACGGCTCCGCCAGACGTTTGAGGACGAAGGGCTGTATCAGGCGAAGATCGATTACGAAACGACACCGCATCCCGACACACGTCAGATGGATATCCTGGTGCGCGTGACCCCGGGTCCCCGGGCACGGATCGGTGCGATCACGATTCAAAACCAGACCGCATTCCCCGACGAGGAACTCCGCGACCGGCTGAAGCTCAAGGCCGGACGCGAGATCACCTCCGACCGCCTGAACCGGGCGGGTGACCGCGCGCGAAAATGGCTGGCGAAAAAGAACTATCTCGGCGCGCGTGTCACTCTGCACCGCGGCGCCTACGACGCGACGACGAATACTATGCCACTGGAAGCCACGTTTTACGCGGGATTGGAAGTGCGCCTGACAGTGGAAGGCGCAAAGGTTTCCGCGCGCACGCTGCGCAAATTGGTGCCCATCTACCAGGAAGGTGCGGTCGACGAGGACCTCCTGCAGGAGGGCCGCCGGGCATTGCGCGACTGGTTCCAACGCGACGGCTATTTTGATGCGCAGGTGAGCTATACGACGTCGGAATCGGCCGCGGAGCAGCCGGCCAAAATGTCGCATACCGCCGTCAGAATTGTCGCGTATCACATCGAGCGTGGTAGCCGTCATCGTCTGCGAAGAGTGACGTTTTCGGGCAACGAGTATTTCAGCTCGGACCTTCTGACCGGCCGATTGAAGATTCAACCTGCCGCGTATGCTTCTCCCGGACTGTTTTCGACCGCGCTGCTTGAGGATGACGTAGCTTCCATTCGCGGCCTCTACGAAACAAACGGGTTCCACGAGGTCGAGGTGCACAGTCAACTTGTCGATAATTACCAGGGCCACCCTGGCGATCTGTTCGTCCGGTTCGAGATCAAGGAGGGCCAGCAGACCCGGGTCGCAGACCTGGCCATTGAAGGAAACAAGCACCTCACCAAGAAGGAACTACTCGACGTGGTCGGTTCCACGCAGGGCCAGCCTTACTCGGACTTCAACGTTTCTACAGATCGCAACAACATCCTCGCGCTCTACTACGACCAGGGATTCCCGGATGCGCAGTTTTCTGCGGACGTGGAAATGGCGCCGCAGTCTTCGCCCAGTGAGGCCCCGCGCGTGCGGCTGAGGTATCACATCACCGAGGGACCCGAGATCCTGGTCGCACGCGTGCTCCTGTCCGGCTACGAACACACGCGCCCGGGCGTGATCTCCCGCGAAGTCGCGATTCGCGCCGGAGAACCGATGAGCGAAGGCGCTGTCGTGGAAACACAGAGAAAGCTCTACAACCTCGGGGTTTTCAGCCATGTTTCGGTCGCTCCGCAAAATCCCGAGGGTGATGATCCGCAGAAGACGGTGATGGTGATGGTGGACGAAGCCAAACGCTATACCGTGGCATACGGTCTTGGCTTTGAGGTACAGCGTCTCGGCAGTAGTGCCACCAGCACTGCACTCAACTTTGCGCCGCGCGGGATCCTGGAACTAACTAAGGCGAATCTGACTGGACGTGCCGACTCGCTTTCCTTCAAGGTGCGCGCAAGCACGATTCAAGGCCGCGCGCTGCTTGCCTATACGGCGCCTAACTTCTTCGCATCGCCCGATTTCACCCTGCAGATCTCAGCTTTCTTTGTGAAGGCCCGCAATGTACAGACGTTCACTTCCAAGCGCTACGAAGGGTCAGTGCAGCTTGCCCAGCGGCTCTCGAAGACGAGTTCGCTGCTCTATCGGTATTCCTACCGGCATGTGATCGCTACCAACCTCAACATTTCGCAGAACCAAATCCCGTTGTTTAGCCAGCCGACGGAAATCTCCGAAATCAGTACGAGCTGGATTCGCGACCACCGCAACAGTCCCGCAGACGCCAGCCGTGGAAATATGGAAAACATCGACGTTAGTCTGGCTATGAAACCGATGGGCTCATCTGTCAATTTCCTTCGCGTCTTCCTGCAAAATTCGACATACCACCCGATCGGCCGCCGGCTTGTGTTCGCGCGCTCGGTCCGTTTTGGGGTGCAGACGCCTTATGGCAACACGCTCTCCACCGATATCCCGCTTCCCGAGCGGTTCTTTGCCGGTGGTGGCACATCGTTGCGTGGTTTTGCGCTCAACCAAGCCGGGCCTCGCGATCCGTTAACGGGATTCCCGATCGGCGGACAAGCGCTGCTGGTTTTCAACCAAGATCTGCGCTTCCCGATGCACCTTCCGCTAATTGGCCATCGCCTGGGCGGCGCCGTCTTTTACGATGCCGGAAACGTGTTCCAAAATATCAGAACAATATCGTTGCGCACCGCGCCGCCCCTTCCCACGATTGCTTCTACAGTTGATGCATTTAATCACCCAACGACCGTGTGCCTGACAAATTGCACAAACGAGCTCAACTATTTTTCGCACACCGTTGGGTTCGAGTTTCGCTACGGCACGCCCATTGGGCCCGTGGCCCTCGATTTGGGTTATCAGCTCAACCCTGCCCGGTTTGTCATTCAGTCCGGAACGTGCCCGGCCACTGCCGCTTCGGCGTGCCAGACAACCATTTCCCGGCTGCCCAGTTTTCAATTTTTCTTCAACCTGGGGGCGACATTTTGATGCGGCGGACGGCAATCATTTGCGTCTCGTTTATGGCCGGTATCATTGTGGGCCCGGCAATCGCCCATGCGCTCGCCCAGCCGCAGGCGAGCCGCGTTGTGGATCGCATCGTGGGGCATATTGAGGGCGACATCATCCTGCAGAGCCAGTTGCGCGAACTGGGCGCGTTCCAGCAGTTGATCGAAGGCCGCGCGGAAAGCGACGACCGGCTGCTTGCCGAGCTCATCGAACAATGGGTGGTCCAGACGGAAGCTAAGGCTTCACATTTTCCGCAGCCCGCGCAGTCGGAAGTCGGCCGCGAGACGGCGCGGCTCACGGCACAGTTCACAAGCCCCGAAGCCTACGCCGCCAAATTGAGCGAGCAGGGGCTTTCCGCAACGCAGGTTCGACAGTTACTCGCGCGTCAGATTTATGTCGAGCGTTATCTCGATTACAAGTTCCGCCCGTCGGTGCAAATCGAATCCTCCGACATCGAAACCTATTATCAGAAAGAACTGCTGCCGGAGCTGGCAAGCAAGAATCAGCCCGCGCCGCGCCTGGCCGACGTCGAGGGGCAGATCCGCGAACTGCTCACACAGCGCGGGATCACTGCCCTTGCTGCAAAATGGCTTGACGAAACAAAATCGCGCCTGAAGATTGAACTGACAGCGCCCGGTGCGAGGCCGTGATGCCCGGTAACGCCTTCGTACGACGATGAGCGACACGAAGCGAAAATTTCGTTTGAAACATGGGATGGCGTTGGCCGCCGCGGCTGCGGTGTTCCTTGCGCTCGCGCTTGTGTATGTCGTCGGAAGCGGGCTGGCGGACCGGTGGGCGCGGCGCGCGATCGTGGAGCAACTCGAAAAGACAACCGGGGCGCGCGTCGAGCTCGGAAATTTCCAGTTCGGCTGGCGGTCTCTGCGCGCGCGGCTGGACAAACTCACGCTGCACGGACGCGAGCAGGCGGGGACCCCGCCTCTGTTTCATGCCGAGCATTTGCAGGTCGAACTCCGCGTGGAATCCTTCTGGGGCCGGAAGATTTCGCTCGGGAGCGTCGAGATGTCGCATTTCTCGGCGCACATTCGTGTGGAGCGTGACGGCTCGACGAATATCCCCGGGCCAAGAACGCCGGTGGGACCAGGCAAGCCGCCGGTGCAGAGCCTGTTCGACCTGAAGATTGCGCGGCTGCGCCTCGATGACGGCGAGATCCTATGGAACGATACACGCGTGCCGCTGGCGGCTGAGGGCGGAAATTTTGAGTTTGCAATGGAGTACGTCGCCGAAGCCGGGCACCCGGTTTATCTCGGCCGCATGAGCTGGCAGAAATTCACATTGGCGGCCCGGCGGTATCTTCCGTTTGCGTCGGATCTCTCGGCAAGATTCACTCTGCGGCCGGATTCGTTTTCCTTGACACAATTGCAATGGAAGATTCCGCACAGCGAGATTGACGCGCAGGCCAATCTCGCCGGTTTTTCGCAGTCCGCGTGGAGCTTTCGGTATCGCGGCCAGCTTGACTTCGAGGATCTTCGCTCCATCCTGCGCAAACCGCACACGCCAGCCGGACACGTGGAGTTTACAGGTGACGGACGCTACGCCGGGCAAAAAATGAGCGTCACTGGGCGCTACACGGCCGGCGAAATCGTGATGAAGTACCAGTGGTTCCACCCCGGCAGCATTTCCTCGCGCGGCAGCTACCGGGCGGACCAGCACACGCTGGATGTGCCGGATCTGGAAGCGCTCGTGCTCGGCGGAAATGTCACGGGACGCCTGCACCTCGATATTCCCGCGCAAAACTTCCGCGTGGAATCGAAAGCCCGCGGTTTGGACCTGAGCCAGATACTGGCCGCCGAGGACAACCCCAGCATGCCTGTCATCCCGTTGCATTGGGGGAGCCGTGTCGACGTGGACGCGGTGACAACGTGGGTTGCCGATTTCAAACATGTGGACTCGCGTGGCGTTTCGCTCTGGACGCCTCCGGGCGCACTATCTCTGGGGCGCATTCCGGCGACGGCGCGCATCGAATATCACTATGAGATGGACCGCAAGCAGGTTGATCTCGCACCGAGTGAGATCACGACGCCGTCAAGCCGCATCCTGTTTCATGGCACGCTGGGTATGGACGATTCTTCGCTCGATGCGGCAATCGACACCGAAGACCTCTTTGTCTACGATGATTTCATTAACCGCATACGTGGCGTAAAGGCGGAACCGCAAGTGATCGGCGGCCGTTTTCATTGGCAAGGGCGCCTCACGGGACCGCTGATCGCACCAACCTTCGCGGGCTATGTGAAGGGCACAGAAGCGCGGTACGGCGCGCTGTATTGGGACGAAGTGGAAGGCGAGCTTACTTACTCGCCGGAGGAATTGCATCTCGTTCGAGGGCGTGCGCGCCGCGGCCGTTCTTCAGCGGAATTGGAACTTTCACTTGCACTCGGCAACTGGAGCTTTTCTCCCGATAGCGAGTGGGCCTTCGACGTCAATCTGGTCGGTGCTGATACCGACGACTTGCAAAAACTGCTGGGGACTTCCTATCCCGCGCACGGCCTTCTTAACGGTCAGTTTCACGGCAAGGGCACGCGCGCCAGCCCGGAATTTTCAGGCCTGTTCGATATGTCCGATGCGACGGCATGGACGTGGCGTTTCGACCGCGCGCGCGGACAGTTAACGATGGGTAACGGCGAGGTGGGGATTTCGAATGCCGAGGTGCGTTTGCCCGCGCATGCGCCGGGCGCTCCCGCGGGTCTGCTCACGGGAAACTTGCTTTATCACACGGACTCGCGCGAGGTGTCCTTCGACCTCACGGGGGCCGGCATTCCACTCGAGGCCATCGAGCGGATTCAGAGCGCGCGCTTTCCGCTGGGAGGCAGGCTGAACATGCAGCTGCGCGGTCAAGGGCCCATGCTCGCGCCGGAGCTGCACGCCACCCTCCGCCTCGTGGATCTGAAACTGGGGAACGACGTGGTGGGCAGTTTTGATGGAAAAGTGGATTCCGACGGTCACCGTTTGACCGCAACAATTGCATCTGCGATGCCGGCTGGGCGGCTGTCCGGCAAGCTGGATATGACGCTCAGTGGCGAATATCCTTTGGTTGGCGAAGTCACGGGTGAGCAAATTCACTTCGACCCGTTCATTGTTTCCGCGATGCACCTCACCGGGCTGAGAGGTCACACCCTGGTGGACGGGCACTTTGCTATTGCGGGGTTCGGGGCGCGGCCGGAAACTCTCACGATCGAGGCTAACCTCTCCCGCATCACATTCGACTACGAAAACGCAAAGTTTGAAAACGCCGGGCCCGTGCGGCTGACCTATCACCAGGACGAGGTGCGCATCGAGCAGGCCAGCCTGCGTGGAACCGATACGGACTTCCGCGTGTCCGGTTTCGCGCGCTTTGCCGGCGACCGTGCACTCAATCTGCGCGTAGATGGAGCGGTCAGTCTCCAATTGCTTGCCGGGTTCGTGCCGCGTCTCGAAGCCACCGGCCGCGCACAGGTCAACGCAGCCGTCGCCGGAACACTGTCCGCTCCCCGGTTCAACGGTAAGCTCCGCGTTGAAGGCGCAACGCTTCGCTACGGGGATTTCCCCGCGGGATTGAGCAATGTGGCGGGCGATTTCAATTTTGACGCGACGCGGCTGATGTTCGAAAACGTGTACGCCGAAAGCGGCGGAGGGCGTCTGAACATCGGCGGCATGGTGACTTACGGGGACGGGGCGTTGACCTACGCGCTCAACGCGCGCTCCGAACAGGTTCGCATCCGCTACCCGGTCGGAATGAGCTGGCTGGTCGGAGGCACACTGCGCCTTGCCGGCAACGCACAGGCATCGACGCTTTCCGGCCGCATCGTTGTGGATCGCCTGCTAATGGCCGAAGGCTTTGACTTTGCCAGATTGATGGGTTCGGCGAAAGAGCCGGTGAGCGCGCCAACCACGACGTCCCCATTCCTGCGAAATTTGCAGTTCGATATCCAAGCCGATTCCAGTCCCGATTCGCGCATGGAATGGACCGGGGCGCGCTTTCAAACCGAGGCGAACCTGCGCGTGCGTGGCACGTGGGAGCACCCGATTCTGCTCGGGCATATCCACCTGTTGAGCGGTGAGATGAGCTTCCGCGGCAACCATTACACCATCTCGCGTGGCGACATCAACTTTGCCAACCCGTTCCGCCTCGACCCGGTGCTTAACGTCGAAGCCACAACAACGATCCGCCAGTACGAAATCACGCTCGATTTCACCGGCCCGGCGAGCCGGCTCACCCTCGCGTACCGTTCCGATCCCCCAATGCCGCCGAGCGACATCATCGCACTGCTGGCGCTGGGACGAACCGGCCAAGCGAGCACGCAGCGCACTGCAACCGGACAGAATAGCGGAGTGGGCGCCACCGCGCTGCTCTCCGAGGCCATTTCCGGCCAGCTCGGCGGACGCATCGAGCGCCTGTTTGGCGTCAGCCATTTCAGCGTGGGCCCATCGGTCGCCGGGCTGACCTCGCCGCAGCAAACCTCCATTGCGAGTGTCACCATCGAACAGCAGGTGACACCCAGCCTCGTCATTACCTACATCACCGACCTCACCACGACGCAGTACCAAATAATACAGATCGAGTACACGATCAACCGCGAGTTCTCCATCATCGCCCTGCGCGACGAGAACGGCACCTTCGGCCTCGACGTCGTCCGCAAGAGCCGCTTCAAATAGCTTGATTCTCTTGGGATTTGATTACGAGGTGCTTCTGCGATTTACGCGATCTTATCCCGTTTTAGAAGATTGTGTTTTACACACAACAATTGGATGTTCTTTGCCAGAAGTGACGTTCCCCCATATCCGTCTCACAAACAATTGTGGCGCTATACTACTGATTTATGGCGTTTCCTGATACGGTCGCAGAAACATTCGCCGTCGCGCGACGCGCGATGGTCGAGGATCAAATCGGCAAGCGCGGGATTGTGTCGCCGCGCGTGCTGGAAGCGATGCTTTCCGTTCCGCGGCATGAGTTTGTTCCCGCCGAGTTCCGGCCCGATGCGTATGCCGATAAACCTCTGCCCATTGGCGAAGGCCAGACCATCTCGCAGCCCTTCATGGTCGGAGCCATGACGCAGGCGCTTGAGCTGACCGGCTCGGAGCGGGTGCTGGAGATTGGCACGGGCTCGGGGTATCAGGCTGCGGTGCTTTCGCTGTTGGCGCGCGAAGTGATCAGCGTTGAGAGCCACACGTCGCTCACGCTTGCCGCGCAGGAGCGTCTTACAGATTTGGGTTATGCGAACGTTCACGTTCACAGTGGCGACGGCTCCCTGGGGTTTGCCGATGCCGCGCCTTATGACGCGATCCTGGTCGCCGCAGCCGCGCCGGAGATTCCCCCGCTGCTCGCGGGCCAGCTTCGCGAGGGTGGCCGCCTGGTGATTCCGGTCGGCAGCCAGGAGAACCAGGAATTGCTGCAGACGCGGAAAGAAGGCGGCGTGCTGCGTTCCCGCGCTCTGTTCGATTGCCGGTTTGTACCTCTGCTGGGCCGCTATGGCTGGAGCCGGCCCGACCGCAAACCTACCCGAAACCAATGATTGAAAGCATGAGTGGTTGCAGCGCCGAGCGTGGGATCGATCAAGTCGCGCGGGCGCGAGCCATGGCGAACGCTTTTCGCAAGACGCGCGTCGCCAGCAGAGTCAGGTCAAATTTCGCCAATTGGTCCTCGCGGGCCCATGCGATTTCCAGTGCGTCGCTTCCCGCACGGAGCGTTCCTCCCCGCACTTCGCAGAGATAATCGAGGATCACGAAGTGATATTGCGGCCGCACGGCGTCGCCGGGCGTGCCGTCCGCACGCGGAAGCGCCGGATAAATCCGTTCGAACGCTTCGATGAGTTCGAGCACATTCACCTCGAGCCCGGTTTCTTCCGCGAGTTCTCGCGCGACGCCCTGCGCCAGCGTTTCCCCCAGCTCGAGCAACCCGCCGGGGATCGACCACTGGCCTTCGAGCGGGGGGTTGCTTCGCCGGATCAACAGCGTGCGCCCGTTATCGATTACTACGCCGCCGACGCCCACCAGGGGCTGGTCCGGATATTCTCGCTCCGGTGTCATCGTGTTTTGCCCGCTTCCCTCTCGACCCGCTTCGCGTTATATAATACGCCTGCAGCAAGATTGCCCTATCCAAACTGCAAGGAGGTTTTCGCCGTGGTCCGGTGCCCTAAATGCGCTACTGAAATCGACGTCGACGAAGATGAGGTAGAAGAAGGCGAAATCCTGGCCTGTCCCGAGTGTGAGACCGAGATGGAAGTCGTTCAGATCCATCCCGTCAAGGTCAATGTCATTTCGGACGAGGATGATGAAGACGAAGAGGACGAGGAGTCTAACGATGGGGACGAAGTGGGGGAGGAGGACGAGGACGAGGAGGAGGAGGAAGAAGAGGACGAGTAGCCTAATCTTCGAAAACTTCCGGCATCCCCTCCCTCCCTTTTGTCATCCCACCAGAAGGCGACTGGCGCCGTTTGCGATGCTGGTGCTGGTCATGGCAGCGGGTGCGATCTTAGCCCACGCTGCGGCTGCCCGCGATCAGAACCAGACCAACTCTCATGCGCACGACTTCGTTATCTTCGCCAGCGTGTTCAACAGCCAGGGCTTCGCTTTGCCCAGCGCGAAGGTCCGCGTCCGCCGCGCGGACGAAGGGAGATTCCGCTGGGAAGCGATCTCCGATAGCCGTGGCGAACTGGGAATCAGGGTCGAGCAGGGTGCCGAGTACGAATTGACAATCGGAGCCCGTGGCTGCAAGTCCCGGACACGCAAAATCG
Source organism: Terriglobia bacterium (assembly GCA_020073705.1). Lineage (GTDB taxonomy): Bacteria > Acidobacteriota > Terriglobia > Acidiferrales > UBA7541 > Palsa-360. The sequence continues at coordinate 7,197 of JAIQES010000055.1, read as the reverse complement.
ATGCGCGCGAAGGCAGTCGGGAAGACCTCACGTTTCAGATGGAGCCGCTCGCCGGAGGAAAGCCATGAACACGTCCAGAAGGCTCGCTCTCCTCATGCTCATGGCACTTGCAGCAACTGCGCTGTTTGCGCAGGGTAAGGGCAAGGCTCGTGAATCCGAACTGCGTACGGTTCGCGGCACAGTTATTGACAAACAGGAAGCTCCGGTCGATTCCGCTGTCGTATACCTGAGAAATGTTCACACCCAGGACATTACAACCCATCTTTCCGACAATGAGGGCCAATTCCGCTTTAGTGGTCTCGATCTCAACGTTGACTACGAGATTCACGCCGAACACGACGGCTGGGCCTCATCCGCGCACTCGGTTTCGAACTTAGACAACAGGAAGGAATTCGTCCTCACACTGAAACTCGATCACAAGAAAGGCGAGAAGTAAGCGGCGCCAATCGTGGCGAACAACTCGGCATTGATGACTCGGTGCCGATATGACCACTTCTTCGCCGCGCACAGGCATTCTTCATAGACGTGCTCGGTCTTCCCATTTTTCTTCGACAGGCGCCAATGTTCAGCCTCTTGACCGGTCATACGAAGGGCGCTACGCTGCCATGCCGCCAGCAAGCGAGATAATTCCAGGATGAACAAGCCTGCGAGCGGCTACTCGGTCGCTCAATCGGGGGAGGGCGCCGTGATCGAGGAAAAGGATGTCAAGGTCCGGATGCGGGACGGCGTCGAGGTCGGCGTCCGAATCTATCGACCCGAGGGCGGTGGTCGTCATCCTGCTCTCTTCGCGGCTTCTCCCTATCGCTACGATAACAACGAGCTGCCGTGCCTGCCTCTTTTCCTTTGGCGTGAGACCGGCCCGATCGAATGGTATGTCAAGGAACACGGATATGCCTATGTGCACATGGATGTGCGCGGAACGGGCACGTCCGGCGGCGAGTTCGAAATGTGGGGCCCCACCGAACAGCGTGATCTATACGACGTTATCGAATGGATTGCGGCGCAAGATTGGTCGAACGGGCGTGTTGGCGGAATCGGCCAGTCCTATTACTGTATTTCTCAATGGCTCATGGGCATCCAAAATCCGCCTCATCTGGCCTGCATCGCGCCATACGACGGGCTGAACGATCCCTATCGCTTCGTTGGATATCACGGTGGCATCGAATGCAATTTCGCGCTTTATTGGTTCAATTCGAGCGTGCGCGTGCCCAACATGTATCCAGCGAACGGCGACAATCCGCGTTCGCTGCCCAAAGACATGTATTACGTAATGGCGCAGCATCCTTTACGCGACGATTTCTGGACGCAACGCTCAGCGTGGGAACATCTCGAGAAGATCAAGGTGCCCGTTTTTTCCGTTGGGGTCTTCGCGAAGCAGGACCTACATCTCGTCGGCAATATCGACGGCTTCCTGCGGGCCAGCGGCGAGAAAAAGCTGCATATCACCGGCACGGCGACTCCGCTCACCTCGCAGGGCGATTTCGCGAAGGTAGAATTTCACCGTGAGTTGTTTCTACCCTTCTACGACCGGTTCCTGAAGGGTAAGGCAACGAGCTGGGACGATCGCCCTCGCGTGAGCTATCACGTTCACAACACCGGCACATTGCGCAGCTTCGAGCAGTGGCCCCCGAAAGGCACGCGTAAAGCGCAGTTCTTTCTCGGCGCAGGACCGACTGGAACTGTGCGCTCCCTCAACGATGGCGCTTTGTCGGATCAAAAGCCGAAAGCAGACGGAGGTAAGACCAGCTACACTTATCCCCATCCGAGCTGGGTGATGGGAAACGTCCCGATCGGTCCGATGGGACCAGATCCGGCCGCGGGCACGCTCACCTTTACGAGCTCAGCACTCGAGCGCGACACAGAACTTGCCGGGCACGGTAAACTCGTCATCTACGGCTCAACGACGCGCACGGATATGGACATTATCGTGAAGGTGTCCGAACAGTTTGCCCAATCGCCAGAGGATCGGGCCAAAGGCATTCAGCCGCGATATGCCATCGTCACCAAGGGCTGGTTACGAGGCTCGCACCATGCTGATCGCGACGCGCGCTTCAGTACGGACGATATCCCCGTCTACACCCATGCCAAGATGTCGCCCCTCGTACCCGGCGCTGTCAACCGGTTCGAGATCGCTCTGCTGCCGCACGGCTGGCGTTTCCAAAGGGGGAGCCGCATCCGTCTCGAGATTTCCTGCGCAGACTCTCCGATCACAGATTTCTTATTCAGCCACATCTACAGACCCGACAAGCACGGGACGGATACGATCCACCATAGCGCCGGCTATCCATCGGAGCTGATCCTGCCGGTCCTCGACGTTTGACACGTACGAGGCTCCGGCGCGTGTCAAGACACCTGAACCGGAGTTCTATCATGCAACCAATCTACAAATACGTGCGGCTCCTGAAACGCAAGACGGACATTACGCCCGAGGCATTCCGCGCCCATTGGCTTGAGGCGGGCGCGCAGCAGGACCGCCGTGCCCTGGCGACAACGCCAGTGCGGCGTATCATCAAAAGCGTGGGCACTGGCGAGGTCGCGATGGGCGGTGCGGCTCCGCCATTCGATGCCATGCTGGCGTTGTATTTCGACAGTCTTGCGGATGCCCGGGCAACCTGTGAAGGCGGGCGGCTCGCAGCACATTTCGGCGTAGATCCGGATTTCATCGATACGACAGCTCCCGCTCAGGAAATGATCGCCGACGAATATCGAATGGGAGAGAAAACCGATGCGGAAGAGATCCTCAGCGGCGCGGGCCGGTTGAAAATTATCCGTACGGTGTATCGCCGCCATGATCTAAGCCACCAGCAATTCAGGGATTATTGGCTGAACAACCACTCGAAGCTCGAAGATGTCGTAATCGCAAAATCGCCGGTCGTGCGCATCGTCGCTACCTTCGCTGTGCCGGATGGGCTCGATGGACGGACGCCGCCCTTCGACGGGATGGCTGAACTCTACTTCCGGACTCCGTCCGACATCCGCAGCACGTTCACCTCGGACATTCCTGCAATGATGCGCAAGGATGAAGAGAACTTCGTGCAGATGGACTCACCAGCGATACGCTTCATCGCTAACGAATACACGGCGGGCTAACGGCCTCGGGCGCTTGCCGATGGCGGCGAACGTCTCGCGGAAATGCGCCGGCCGCCGCAAGAATGGTTTTTTCGGCGCCGCTGGATCCATCGCTTGAATTATTTTCTGGTCGTAGCGTTGCAACCGATTTGTTATTTCGAATTGCCGCTCACCCACCAGCGGCGGACGGCAACGACTGCCCAAACACCCTCCACAAGGCCGAATGGCCATGCGCCTTGAAGAAATCCATAGGCCGAGCCGAGCACGCAGGCTCCGGCAAACCCCAGGATGAACCAGCGGCTGCGATTCTCTAGTGCGTAAAACAGAAGCATCGCCGTGACGGCGAACAATCCGAAAATCGAAAGTGGGTCCATGCCTTCGCTTTCCCCGATTCCTCACGCACCCGATTTTTTCCCGACAGGATGCGCTGAGCAGTCCCGCACGAATTAGACACCGTGCGGCGTAAAAGATGGCTAAGAACCTGATAAAGAATCCGTAAACGACATCAGACAAGACACGAATAGAATCCTTCGCCAGTCGCGTTTTCAGATCGTTTCGCAACAACTCGGCGTTGTCATTCCGAGGACCGCCCCCCGCGGCCCGAGGAATCCCTCCGAGATTCTTGCCGACTCGTGAGAAAACCGACAGAGAGATTCCTCGGTCCGATAAATCTGGACCTCGGAATGACATTCGGGTGGGGCGCAATTACTGCGCGGTTTCGGCGCTGGCGCGAATCTGCTGCCAGCGGCGGGGACGCTTCTTGGCGTCGAGCACTTTCTTCCGCAGGCGGATGGATTTTGGCGTGACCTCGACGAACTCATCGTCCGCGATGAACTCGATGGCCTGCTCGAGGCTCAACTGGCGGTGCGGGATCAGACGGATGGCCTCGTCGGCGGAGGAAGCGCGCATGTTGGTCTGCTTTTTTTCCTTCGTGACGTTCACGTCCATGTCCGCGTCGCGCGAGTTTTCGCCGACAATCATGCCCTCATAGACTTCCTCGACAGGACCGACAAACAACTCGCCGCGCTCCTGCAGGTTCCACAGCGCAAAGGCGGTCGTATGGCCGGCGCGGTCTGCCACCAGCGCGCCGGTCGGGCGGGTGGCCATTTCGCCGCCATACTCGGTCCAACCTTCAAACAACGCGTGAAGCTGCGCCGTGCCGCGCGTATCGGTGAGCAACTCGCCGCGCAGGCCGATCAGCCCCCGTGAGGGAACGGTGAATTCCATGCGCACCCAGCCCGAGCCATGGTTGACCATTTTCCCGAGTTCGCCGCGGCGCTGCCCGAGCGACTCCATCACCACACCGACGAACGATTCCGGGCAATCGACCACCAGGCGCTCTAGCGGCTCCAGCTTCTTGCCGTTTTCCTCGCGCACGACAATTTCCGGCTTGCCGACCATCAGCTCGTAGCCTTCGCGGCGCATCGTTTCAATCAAGATCGCGAGCTGCAATTCACCGCGCGCCAGCACGCGAAACACGTCGGTCGTTTCCGAATCGGTAATGCGCAGCGACACATTGGTGAGCAACTCCTTCTGCAAACGCGCGCGGAGGTCGCGTGAAGTCACCCATTGGCCCTCGCGGCCGGAAAGCGGGCTGGTATTCACCGTGAAATTCATCGCCAGTGTCGGTTCGTCAACGACGAGCGGTTCGAGCGGCGCCGGGTTCTCGAGGTCTGTCAGGCTCTCTCCGATTTGAATGCCCTCGACGCCGGCGACGGCGACCAGATCGCCGCAGGGAACTTCTTCGGTTTCGTCGCGTTCGAGGCCGAGGAAGGTGTACAACTTCGTGATGCGCGTGGGTTCGATCGCACCCGAACGCTTCGCGATGCCCACTTCGGTGCCGCGACGCAGCGTGCCGTTGAAAACCCGGCCGATGGCGATCCGGCCGAGAAAATCGCTGTAGTCCAGAGTCATGACCTGCGCTTGCAGCACGCCGTTCGGATCGCCCTTCGGTGCGGGGATCGCGGAGACAATGGTTTCAAACAGCGGCTGGAGGTTGGTGGAGGTGTCGCCCAGCTTGCGGTGCGCCACCCCGGTTTTCGCATTCGTGTAGAGCACCGGGAAATCGAGCTGGTCCTCGGTGGCCTCCAGGTCAATGAAGAGATCGTAGATTTCGTCGAGGACGGCGGCCGGGCGCGCGTCGGCGCGGTCGATCTTGTTGAGCACGATAATGGGCAGCAGCTTCGCTTGCAGCGCTTTCTGCAGGACGTAGCGCGTTTGCGGCAGCGGACCTTCGCTCGCATCCACCAGAAGGAGCACGCCATCCACCATCTGCAGCGCGCGCTCGACTTCCCCGCCGAAATCGCTGTGGCCGGGCGTATCCACGATATTGATTTTCGTGTCGTGATAGAACAGCGCCGTATTTTTCGCCAGGATCGTGATGCCCCGCTCGCGCTCGAGATCATTCGAGTCCATCACGCGCGTCATGACCACCTGATTTTCGCGGAAGACGCCGCTCTGGTGCAGCATGGCGTCCACCAGCGTGGTCTTCCCGTGGTCCACGTGGGCGATGATGGCGATATTGCGAATCTGCGGCATAAAATCCTAACTTTCTCTTCGATTGTCGGTCCGGTTGCAGCGATGGAAAACACAAAGGGCTGCAAGTGCGACCTTGCAGCCCTCACGCTCAATTCCGAGAGGAATTACAAGTGCATCGACCTATTCAAGGATACCACACCACTCCGCACCGCGTCACCGGCGAAGAGTCCGAGCCGCTACCGCATGGGCATTTCCGCATTCTGCCCTACCATGATGGTTCTGACATCCGGCATGGATGGCTGACGAGAGTTTTTCAGGAAGAAAATTGAAAGGCCCAACGCTTGAAAACCGTAAGCGTTGGGCACCCGCTACCTCAAAACCGCTCAAAGCGTGGCCGACCGGCCGTTCGCGAAGAAGAGTGCCGCACCCGGCAAGGCCCGTCCTGAGGAATGGCCTGGTTTGAATTGTTCAGTTTTGGGGGCCTGGGTTCTGCTCGGTGCAAACGGGAGATACAAATTCTTTGTCTCTCTACGCCACAGAATTCCGCATCATTTTTATCGATAGTGTTGCCAAGGGGCGGCCTGGATCCGTGCCGAAAACCAGTCGTCTGTCCGTAGTATAAGTACCTCATTACGAGCGTTTTGACAGGCGCCAAATTGAGGTGCCCAATGCACATGATTTCGAAACTATTTCCACACAATGCCCTTGTGAATTCCGAGACTGGACGATCGGATATTGCCGGACGGCCCGCGAACCTGATCAGTAGGAGGGAGTCAGGCACTCAGTTAGGCTGTCGGCTCGGCGGAAAGCTCATACGTCTGGATTTCTTCTTCGATTGCCCGTTTCGCTTCCGGAGAAATCTCGACGAACTCGACGCCGATTCCGACACCGGGCAGACAGTAACGGACTTCACATCGAGCCAGTACTTCAAAGTTCGAGCGGGGCAGTTGAAAACTGACTCTCAGCACGGCGCCTTCGGGAAGATGGTTTGGGGTATTGATGAACATTCCTTTCGGACTGACGTCGGGAGCGCGGAGAGTGATATCCTCAGTGGAACCTTCATAAATAACAGACAGACTTCGAACATACCCGTTGTAGCGCACTTCTTCGCGTGAGGAGGTAAATCCCTTTCCACCTTTGGAGAGAAAATTTACATTAGATGGTGTTGCATCGACCGGTTGAGCTCGCAGGGCTTATCGGAAACTGGCTCCCGGATTCTGGTAAGCCGATTTCGCTCCCGAGCACAGATTTGCACCGCAGCAAAATAAAGTCATATAATAATCCAATCGGCAGCCGTGCCGAGAAGGAGGTGATCCAGTGAGGTATTGGAAACTTTGATTGAGCTGTAGGGAGAGGCGCTTGTGAGTCTGCCGAGTGCCTCTCTTTCTCCCGCATCCGCGAATCCCGCCGTAAGGAATACAGGGCTTTTCGCCATCGCAAACAAGATACATCCCGAGAAACTGTGCCGGCTCAACCGGTCGATGCAACACCATCTGATAGGAATGTTTTTCTAAAAGGTGGTGTTTATGACGCAAGGGAAACGAGTGAGGCTCTCTGCGGCGCAGAGGACTGACATGTGGTGCCGTTGGAAGGCGGGACACTCGTTGCATCAGATTGGGCGCGCGCTCGGCAAGGACCACGTGGTCATTC
>JAIQES010000054.1 GCA_020073705.1 Terriglobia bacterium | reverse complement strand
CTATCACCGTCTGAATGTGATCGCCATTCCACTGCCCCCGCTCCGCGAGCGGAGGGAAGACATTCCGCTATTGCTCGACCATTTCCTCCGCAGGTTTTCCGAGGAAAACAATCGTCCACTCAAGCGGTTCACGCCCGCCGCGCTCAAGCTGCTGGTTGATTACGACTGGCCGGGGAACGTGCGCGAGCTGGAGAACGTGGTCGAACGCGCCGTGGTTCTTTCCTCGCAGGAGCTGATGGACGTTGATTTGCTGCCGGAAAGCGTGCGAACAAAGGAAATTGTGGGTGGCGTGCGCTTGCAGCTCTCCGAATTCATCCCCCTCGCGGTGAACGCTTCAGCGCGAGGCCTCAGCGCGAGCGCTCCCGGTGAACCGCCGCTCCCCAGCGGACCCGATACGCGCACCGGCGCCGACAGCTCTACGCCGTCGTTATTTCAGATTATGGATGAAGTCGAGCGCCGTATTATTTGCGGCATGCTCGAACGTACAGGCTGGAATCAGACCGATGCAGCGGAACTGTTCCAGATTCCGCTTTCCACGCTCAATCAAAAGATCAAGCGGCTGGGCATCGATGCGCGCCGGCGTGGCCCCAGTCGTGCAGATGGAGACGAGTCCGTCCTTTCCGCCACCGGAAAATAATTCCCACGTTATGTATACGAAACACGACTTTTCTCTTGGCAGAACAAGAGTAATCTGCCGAATATCGTCTCTCCCAGAGAGGCGACACCGGGGCGCGCCGCGGAGTACAATCGCAGCCATGCCGCCGCGGTTTGAAATCCTCGAGCATCCGGCCGACGTGGGCTTTCGCGCCTACGGCGCGACACTCACCGAGTTATTTCAGAATGCGGCGCTGGCCCTTGTGTCGATTGCCGGGGATCCCGAACGGATCGAGGAACGCGAGCGGCGCGAAATCGAAGCGACTGGCAGCGATGCCGAATCGCTGCTCTACGAATGGCTTGCCGAAATTGTGGCCGTGGCCGACGCCGACCGCCTCGTGCTGCGCCGCGTCGAGGTAACATCGCTCGGCGAAGGCCGTGTGAGCGGCGTCGCATATGGCGAGCGCTACGACCGCACTCGGCATCACGCCGGGACGGCCATCAAAGCCGTCACGTACCACAAGTTTTTCGTTGAACTGTCACCTACCGGCTGGGTTGCGGAAGTGTTCCTCGACGTGTGATCCCAAATCTTCAGGCGAGATGAAGAGTACAACATTCAGAATTCAAGGTGCAGGCGAAGACCCGGAACGACGACGGGGCCGCGGGCGCGGTTGCACTTTCTCGCGGGTCCTATGCGAGTTCGCCCCCGTGCCGGCAGAAAGGGGAACACACTAAGAATGCCGGCACGAAGGTTTCTGGCGGGTTGGGTAGCTCGCCTACGAACCCGATTCCTCGGGGCCGTCGTCCCCGCAGCGCGGCTCCCAACCCACTATAAATATGCTCACAGCCTCGAACGCCTGGCTCAATGGGCCTAATGAGTCAAATTCGCCGGTACCCGGGTTTTAGTACCCAGTTTGACATTCGAAGCCTGATCGGCTCGGAGAAGATTTGGGAACGTGGCGCAGCCTGAACGTCTCGACCCCAATCGTAGTTTCGGGCTTTGGGATTCTCCGAAAAGGTAAAACTCACCCTATCCGTGGTCCGTGGAAGTAGCCGGTACTGAAAACTCGACTTGACCTTGCGTTTAGAGGCGGTCGGTCGTATGTTATCGGTTGGTCAGAAATCAAAAAGGAAATCCCAACGAAAACCATCGTTGATTGCCCACCCGTTTTAACCGATGCGTGGGCCACGTTGCTCAAAGGAGACAACCAGGATGAAGGGTAGACCCGAAGTACTTGCGGAACTCTCTGAGATGCTCAAAGAGGAGTTGGCAGCCATCAACCAATATATCCTCCACGCGGAGATGTGTGAGAACTGGGGCTACGAACGGCTGTCCAAACGAACCAAGATGGAGTCCATAGGCGAGATGAAGCATGCTGAAAAGCTCATCGAACGCATCCTCTTTCTCGAAGGGATGCCCAAGATGGACCAATTGGGAAAAATCTCCATCGGAACGAACGTTAAGCAGCAACTGGAAAACGATTTGGCGTTGGAGAAAAGCGCTGTGGCCGCCTACAACAAAGCCATCGAGGTCTGCCGCAAGGCGGGCGACAACGCCACCGCTGACTTCCTCAAGGACATCCTCAAAGACGAAGAGGGGCACGTCGACAATCTAGAAACAGAGCTCGGGCTGATCGAGCAGGTCGGTTTGCAGAACTATCTCGCCCAGCAAATCAAGGAAGAGGAATAGCCAGTTAGATATGACGTCCCCGCCCTCACCCAATCACCACATCCCACAGACTCCACGCCCACGACATCCAGACACGCGACATAGTCGAATCCAAAACGTCATCTCCAGGCCACAAACACGGATCACAGCGAGGATAGTACGTTGCCCTGGGGACCGACACCCGGGTCATGCGGCAGGGCCCCGGCTACCGGCATGTTCCATGTGCGCATCTCGCCTTTCAGTTCGACTGCTGCCCCGCGGATGGAACAATAGGTTTAAGCCGCAATTTCACGTGCACTTTCGCGCCGGGTCGTACCACTACGTTGTGGGACCAGTCCGACCAAATGCCACCGGCTGAGGCGCGCAGTTCGTACAGGCCGGCCCGAAGCGATGCGATGTGGAACTGCCCCTGTGCATCGCTGTGCAGAACGTGCGGCCTGCCACCGTCAGCGGCTTGCCACAGAACCTGAGCGCCCTTGACCGGCGCGCCCTTGGCGTCTACCACCTCGCCATCCAAACTGCCCGGCGCGTCCTTGTGCTCCTTGGGCAACTGCGCCCGCAAGTCCGTCGACAGCAGCGCTACGCCACACAATAGGAATATGATGCCCATCCATGTGCGTCGCATCGGGGTCACCTCCGAAAGGAGTAACACTTGCATTTTACTCCCGCCAAACCCGGCCGGGGCAGCCACGAGCTATGCGTGAAGCGCGAATGATACGGGTTGCTGCATCCTTGCGCGGCTCCCGGGGATTCAGGAGCTAAGGCAGGAGAAGACGTTGCGCTGTCCTGGCAAACGAGTCGAGCGCCGCATGTAGCGCGGGCGTATCGTAGCTTTCGATCGCTTGGAGGGATTCCTCGATCAACGGCACCAGCACAGATATTCCATCCTCGTACCTTTCAACATCGCCCGTAATTCCATCCCGCACCCTTTCTAGGGATTCAAAATAGAATGCAAAGAGCAGGAAAGCGCCTGCCCCGTCGATATCCGAAGCAATTAGGGACCGGCAAATAGAAGCGGCTTGGTGCAGGTCAGACGTGGAACGAAGACTGCGGGTGAGCAGACTGTGAAGCGTTTCCAGTTGTTTCAGCGGATCGGTCATATTCGTTTGTCAGCTCGCCAGCGCTAAAAATAGATAAAAATTCAAGCTTCCGCCGAAGTTCCTCGGAGCCACCTTCTTCGCAGCCAAGATGGCTTACGACTGCCATAACTTCATACTCCTCCTTTACAACAATGTCTATGGCTTCCTGAATTGGCGTCACTATAGGAATGCCCGGCAATCTTGAGATCTGACAAGGCAAGAGATTCGCAAACTGAGGAAGCCTCACCTAGGCCGGCGATTTCCCGTGACTTTATGCAGAGTATGTCCCACTCGTGGTGAACGCTTCAGCGCGAGGCCTCAGCGCGAGCGCTCGCGGTGAACCGCAGCTTGGGAAGGTTCTCCGATACTTTGATCATCATGCTGGCGAAGTTCTCTTGCTGTGAAAATTGGCAGGTAGGTGTAATCGCGTCTCAGTCCCTCGGAGCCGCCCTCTTCCCTGTCCACGAGGCTAAGTACGGCTAGGACCTGAAGGCCGGCATCCTCCACCACCTTCAGAGCCTCCCGAGTCGACTTGCCCGTAGTGCAGACTTCATCGATGATTACGACCTTCGAGATCTTCTTGAGGTCAATGCCTTCAATCTGTTTTTGAAGTCCGTAAGATTTATGTTGCTCCCTTATTAGAAATGCAGGTAGCGGCTTTCCCTTTCCTTCAAGTTTTGTCCGAAAGTAGCTAACCGCAGCGACCGCCGAAACGATGGGATGCGCGCCGATAGGAGGTCCTCCGATCGCGTCTGCCTGGATACCCTTTTCATCGAGAAGCTCCAGTACGGTGTAACCGGTGAGTACCGCGCCTTCCGGGTCAAGTGTCGTCAGCTTGCAATCAATGTAGTAGTCGCTCACCTTACCCGAGGCAAGCGTAAACGTGCCCCTTACCAGAGACTTGCGCCGAAGCAATTGTTTGAGTTGGTCTTTGTGGCCCATAAATAAGCTACCGAGGCTATCATAATCCGATTTGCAGCGCTGAGCGACATTATCCCTATCCCCCCTCGCGTTCGGGTGCGCACCTTCGGATACGCTGTGAGCCAGGGAGCGGCGCCAACCTATGCGCAAACATGAGCCTCCCGTTGAGAAACAGCCGGGATGCACCTCTTACAAGAATCCAGTATTCCAGCATGCAGCAGTTCACGTGACAAATCTCAGATCGGTTGCGCTGAGGGCGAATGCGGTGTCCGTCCTCCGCGCTGCGAGGAATTGATGGTAAGAGCAATCGAACGGGGAGCGACCGGCGCGGGTCGGAGGAGTTTATGAAACAAGAACCTCCACAGTCCGTGAGGACACGCACTACCCCGCGCCAATCGCTTTATGAACCGTTCATTTCGCCTGCATAGATTCGAGGTACTTACTCAGGTTGCTGATCCGTAGTTTGACCAATGGGGATCGTGCGCCGCCACTGATCGAGCCGAAGGCAGGTCCCCACACGGGCATGTCTTCGGATCCATGCGCTTTTTTTGCCTCTTTCGGCCCGTTCTTAATCACTTCGGCGACATAGGCCTCTGGGAACTTGCCGTTGAAGTGTTGGGCCAGGAGGGTCAAGTTGGTTGGCGGGGTCTTGAATTCAGATGCCGCCGGCCCGTCTCCCTTGCCATCGATTCCATGGCAGACGGCGCAATACGTCTTATACATCTCTTCGCCAGATGCCGCGGACGTTCTCTCAATTGGAGCCTTCTTGATCGTTTTCTTGGTCTCTTGCGCCATGGCGAGCGTCGCGCTTGCAAACAGTAATGCGGACAACAGAACTGCACTGCGTTTGATTGGACTAATCATAATAATTAACTCTCCTTATTTTTCGCGTTCGAAAATTTTGGCCTCGATATCCTGGACACATTAACCATCCCCCTGTCTTTACTTCAGCGGCAAGCCGCTCCGAAAAAGCTACTGTGTGCGAACTGCTCCGGTTATTTCGCGATGAAGGATGAGCGACTACCGGATGCACCGACCCCAGCCGCTTCCGTGCGCAAGGTGCTAAGAAGAAAAGTTAGCCCCGACGGATTCTCATTATGCGTCGGGCTACGGAAACTCTCTCCCTTCGCAGCTTGCCATCCCTCAATGATTAGTTTTGTCTTGTATGCCAGAAGAAGCTGTGATGAAGATCACAGCTCAATATGACAGAACGCACATGATCTTCTATTAGCTTCCTGAATCAAGACTTTGCTGACAAAGTCTGGTGTTTCCGAGAAGATTTAGTGGCTGAAGCTCCGCATGTCACCGGCAATGCCATGTCGGAGCTAAAGCTCCGACCCACAAACCACACAAAAGACTTTTTGCATACGTTCGAACTCACAACACTAGGTCCTGTGCCCGGCAGGGCAAGTGTTCGAATCAGTCAGGAAGAAACCTCGAACGGGTCTCCTGAATCTAATCTGACGAAAGTGCGGGGAGTATCCCGGGCAGGGCAGCCCAAGGCCCGGAAAACAACTTTTGGAAACTGCGCCGGCTCGAAGGGTAACTTCCCTAGGAGGAGGTTCTTATGACTGAGTACGCGCATCCCGAAGTCTTGGTGACGACCGACTGGGTTGCCGATCACCTGAGCGATCCCAAAGTTCGCCTGATTGAAGTGGATTTGGATACCTCGGCCTACAACCGGGGCCACATTCCCGATGCGGTCGGATGGAACTGGCAGACGCAGTTGCAGGACGCGCTTCAGCGCGACATGGCCGACCAGCGCAGTTTTGGACAGCTAGTCGGCAGCGCCGGCATCACCCCGGATATGACCGTCATCCTCTACGGCGACAACAATAACTGGTTTGCCGCATGGGCTTTCTGGCAGCTCAAATATTACGGCCACGACGATGTCCGCCTGATGAATGGCGGGCGGAAGAAGTGGCTCGAAGAAAAGCGCCAGCTTTCCACTACCGCGCCAAGAGTTCAGCCATCTACATACACGGCGAAGTTTCCCGATACGTCAATCCGTGCCAAGCGCGAGGATATTTTCTCCGTGCTTAATAGGCGCTCCCCGGCGCAACTGGTGGATGTCCGTTCCCCCGACGAATTCAGCGGAAGGATTATCGCGCCTCCGGGCGTTGACGAAACCGCGCAGCGCGGCGGGCACATCCCCGGAGCGATGAATATTCCGTGGTCGCAGGCCGTGGCCGAGGACGGAACCTTCAAGCCCGCCGATGCGCTCCGCCAGCTCTACGGCGGCAAGGGCATAACCGGCGAGAAGGAAGTCATCGCTTATTGCCGCATTGGCGAACGCAGCTCGCATACTTGGTTTGTGCTGAAGTACCTGCTGGGCTACAAGAACGTCCGAAACTACGATGGCTCGTGGACCGAGTGGGGCAACCTGGTGGGCGCGCCGATCGAAAAGGAAATCGTCGCCGCCGCACGGTAGTCAATCTTGAGCAACGCCGGTTCTGCACATACGAAACCTGCGCTGCCGCCACTTGGGGTGCGATTGACGGCGCGCCGTCGAAGGGGGCAATCGCGAACCATGCGGCTGGCGGGACAAACAAGGAAGGAACGAGGCGTTTCACGGAAATGTCCTTCGACGAATTCCATTGTATGCGGCACCCGCTCACCGAATGGGCATTTCGGCCATTCGATTGTTCAATTCATTACGAATGATTTCAATTGATTGCGCAGGCGGGCCCACGTGGCGGTAGCGGGTCACTTCGGTCCGCTCATGGAGACCGAAGCTAAGAAGAAATTTACGGCCGTCCACGTCGTATGTGTAGAGCGTCGGCAGCCAGACGCCGGGTGCAACTTCCGACTGCTCCATCACGAAATGGCCTCCGTGATAAACCTTTCCGATGATCCCGCCGCCAAACGTGATGTCACTGGAGATGTCGGCCTCGAGGCGCACCAGTTGCGCCTGGGATTCGTCCACCCAGAGCACGACGTGAACGTGTTCGAAGAGGCCCGTGAGCCGAGACGTGGGCTTGTAGTTTGGGTCGGGGTCGAGGAGGACTTTAGCGAGTGTTCGCGAGCCGCGCATCTCACGCCCCGCCCAGGTGATGCGGAAGGCTTTCGCCGCGGCGTCCACCAGATCGGCGCGGTCGCGGCGGCGCTTTTCGAACTTGGCAAAAGCCTGCTTCTCACGGTCGTTGGGATGGATGGCGAGTTCGAGGGCGTCGAGGGCAATTTGCAATTCGCGGCGATAGAGATCCTGGGAAACAGGCGAGCCCTCTTGCGCCATCCGGAGCCGCATGATACCGGTGCCGGAAGGCATAACGCGATCGGTACGATCGAATAGAACCGGCGAGTTATCGCCGCCCTTGCGCGAAACGACGTGCTCGACGCGCTCAAATTCCTCCAACGCCCGGTCGTTGCGATGCTGGTTTTCCACCACACGTGCAACCATAGACTGGATTTGTCCGGTCGTGGGCGCAGGGTTGCCGGCGACTGTACTGCCCTGATCGCCAGCCCGTATGTCGGCAGCTGGCGCGGTCATCCATTGCGTTAGGACGGCCAAAGCCCCCCCCAACAGCCCCAACAGCGCCATGTGTCGCGGACTCTTCATGCTCATACGGCAGCAACGAGCCCAGCCGGCGTCTCTGTTGCTGGAAATTTGATTCTACCGGGGAATCGGCGGTTGTACCCGCTTGTTTCGATATTGTTACTGTGGTTGCAGGGCCACTGCGTGCAATCGGCAGCGAGAAAGCGTAAAGTGTTGTCTGGTACCGCTCGGGAGGCGGTGTGCTAGACTAAACACCGGTGAGGCGAACGCTTATTTTCGTGCTGGCGTTGGGGCTGGCGGGATGGGGGTCGGAGCCTGTCTTGGCTTGTGTGCCATTAGCGTCCATTCTTGCGGAATGTGGGACTCCGAACACTAAAGCCCCCTGCTGCGACGGAATGAATATGGACGCGAACAACGTTCAATTCGTCGCTGCACAGGACGTGTCTTGCTGCTTCATCTCAAAAGCTCCGTTACCTGAATCACAATTCGAAGTATCTGACTCTTCTTTCACAACACCACCTGTAGCGGCCCCCGATCTGATCGGTGAATCTCCTCGGGTTCAGGTCATGCATCCTGTCATTCAGGTGCGTGACGTCTCACCCCTTGCATTTCAATCTCTTCTTTGCACGTTCCTGATCTAGAGCTGTCCTAATCAGCCCTTGTGGTGTGCAGATGTGTTTTATTGTGCACACGATTGGCCAAGCTTCGGGCGCAGCCCGCGAGTAAAGCACGGCCGTTGTAGCCCGGACGGTGATGAAAGGACATCATATGAAGCTCAGTTCTGCATGGATTTTGGCAAGTCTTCTATTCGTAATTGGGGCTCGGTCTGCCAGAGCACAGGAAACAGGTTCGCCCGCCCAGCCTGTGAAACTCGCCGATCTACTGACTGAAGCCGAGCGTAACAATCCTCAGATTCTAGCCGCCCGGCATGGCTGGCAATCGGCGCAGCAGGTTCCGACGCAGGTCTCGACACTGCCCGATCCCCAATTCGTTTTTCAGCACGTGAGTGTCGGCAGTCCTCGCCCTTTCGCCGGCTATACCAATAGCGATTTCGCTTACGTGGGTCTGGGCATCTCACAGGATCTTCCCTATCCAGGAAAATTGCGCCTGCGCGGCGAGATTGCCAAGAAAGACGCCGATGTGACGCAGCAGAAGTATGAATCCGTCCGCAGGGCGATTCTGGCAGGGGTGAAGATGGCCTACTTCCAGTTGGGCTATCTCGCCAAGCAGCAGACGACCCTGGAAGAAGATGGTCAGTTGCTCCAGCAAGTCGAGCAGGCTGCGGAAGCCC
This sequence comes from Terriglobia bacterium, assembly GCA_020073705.1. Classification (GTDB taxonomy): domain Bacteria; phylum Acidobacteriota; class Terriglobia; order Acidiferrales; family UBA7541; genus Palsa-360. The sequence continues at coordinate 18,262 of JAIQES010000054.1, read as the reverse complement.
GCTATCGAAACGGAATCGGAAACCAGCAGGATGTCTTACAGGCGCAACTCGAACGCACCAAGCTCCTGAGAGAAATCACGACGAACCAGCTTGAAGCGGGGAAGGTTCAAGCAGAAATTAAGCTGCTTCTCTACCGTACGCAATCATCGTCCGACATCGAGACCACCGAACTCTCGGAAACCGCCGCTGCCTATACCTATGACCAATTGCTGGCTGCCGCGAAAATGAACAACCCCGAAATCGCTGGCGCACAAAAAATGGTCGAGAGGCAAGGACTGCAGGTGGACCTTGCCAAGAAGGACTTCTACCCAGATTTCAACCTTCAATACATGTGGCAGCGGACCGACCCTGCGCAATTCCGCGCCTATTACGCGGTGACGCTTGGAGTCCGTATTCCGATCTATCGTGGGCGGCGCCAGCAGCCCGAACTAGCTCAGGCCGAAGCAGATCAAAGACGCGCAAGAAGCGAGCACGAAGCACAGACCCAACAAATCGCTTTCCTCCTTCGACAGCAGTTCTTAGGGGCTGAAAAATCGGCAGAGCTGCTCAAGATTTACCGCGAAGGATTAATTCCTCAGGCGCGCGCAGAACTCCAAGCCGGTATGGCCGCCTATCAATCGAATCGTCAAGATTTTCAGGCCTTGCTCGCTTCCTTCCTCGACGTACTCAAGCTCGACGAGGAGTACTGGCAGACGCTTTCGGAACACGAGACGGCATTGGCTCAAATCGAAGCAGTAACGGGATTGTCGCTGCGCTGAGTGACGCAGCCAGGGAGCATGGATATGAGGACTTATCGAAATGCGTTCTTCGTCGCGCTTATCGGGAACCTGGTATTCGCCGGCATACTCGCAGGAATTTGGTGGTATACCCGAAGATCTACCGGGAAGCTACAGCCCGCCACTGCGGCGGCGAATCCTGAAGTCCAGCCGAGTCAGGGCAGCTCTGCGGGTTCATCGCTAGTACCAGTGCAAACGCCTCACGTGCCGGTTCAGCTCTCCGCCGAGCGCCTGCAGTCCATCGGCGTGAAATTCGGCAAGGTCGAGCGGAAGTCGGTGCAGGATGAGATTCGCATGACCGGCAGCGTCGCTATCGACGAAACACGACTTTCCTACGTTCAGACGCGAATCTCCGGCCACATCGAGAAGGTTTTCGCGGATGCGACCTATCAGTACGTGCGCAAAGGTCAGCGGCTGTTCACGATTCATAGCCCAGAACTCGTCGTCGCCGAGCATGAATACCTCCTTGCGAAACAGAATGAAAAAGAGCTCTCTCAAAGCACTATTCCGGGCGTCGCCGCAGGTGTTGCATCCCTGCTCGATTCCTCAAGAGAGCGCTTGGAGCAATGGAACGTCTCCGAACAGGAGATTGCGCGGCTCGAATCCACAGGTCAGGTCGCCCATGCCCTGGAGATCTACTCGCCCGTGTCCGGTTACATCACAGAGCGAAATGCTCTCCCCAACATGATGGTCCAGCCGGAAACGCGGCTCTACACCATCGCGGACCTCTCCACCGTTTGGGTGCTCGCTCAGGTCTTCCAGAACGACCTCGGACGCATAAGAGTCGGTGCTCCCACTTCGATCACTGTGGATTCCTATCCTGGCCGCGCATTTCGAGGAAAGGTTGATTTCATTTACCCCGATGTGGACATGACAACGCGCACAGCACGAGTGCGGCTGGTTTTCGCGAATTCCAATCTCACGCTCACGCCTGGAATGTACGTGAACGTGGTGTTGCAGGTGCCGCTCGGGAATCAGCTCGTCATCCCCGTGAGCGGGGTTCTGCAGTCAGGGACGCGGCAGATTGTTTTCGTGGACCGAGGCACTGGCTATCTGGAACCGCGCGATGTCCAACTCGGATCACAAGCGGGCGATCAATACATCGTTCTGAAAGGTTTGAAGGCCGGCGAACGTATCGTCACTTCAGCCAACTTCCTGATCGATTCGGAAAGCCAGCTACAAGCTGCAATTGGTTCGTTCACCCCTCCACTGCTTGGAGCTGGCGCAGCAACTGCAATGAACGCTCCCACAGCCCAATCAGCAGCTCAAATTGAATTCTCGACCGAGCCCTCCACACCGCGTAAGGGAACAAACCTGTACCGCGTCAAACTGACGGGCGCGGACGGCGCTCCCGTCACTGCCACGCAGGTTAGCGTACGCAGTTATATGCCCGGCATGCCGCAAATGGGCATGGCTGCAATGAATGTCATAACGCCCCTGAGTGAGAAAGGCGGCGGCATATACGAAGGCCAAGTGAATCTCGACAGCGGAGGCACGTGGCAACTCACCGTCACGGCGATCAAGAACGGAGCCGCTGTTGCGACCAAGCAACTGAGCCTGAATGCCGAAGGGGGAATGTAGCCATGATCTCCCGCGTGATTGATTGGTGCGCGAGCAACCGATTCCTCGTCTTTACGGGAACCTTGCTGCTGGTTCTGGCCGGAATCTGGTCCCTTAAGAATATTCCGCTGGATGCCCTGCCGGACATTTCCGATGTCCAAGTAATTGTCCACGTCCCCTGGGAAGGTGAGCCACCGAATATCATCGAGGACCAGGTCACCTATCCGATCGTCACCACGCTGCTAGCCGCACCCCATGTGAAGGCCGTCCGCGCCCAAACCATGTTTGGAGACTCCTACATCTTCGTCGTCTTTGAAGATGGCACAGACCTCTATTGGGCTCGATCGCGCGTTCTCGAATATATCCAGCAACTCCAAGGAGTCTTGCCGAAAAACGTATCTCCGATGATTGGTCCGGATGCTACAGGAGCGGGCTGGGTGTACGAGTATGCGCTGATTGACCGCTCCCACCAGCACAGTCTTGCGGACTTGCGCAGTCTTCAGAACTGGTATCTCCGATACCAACTGGAGACCGTTCCCGGCGTCGCAGAAGTTGCTTCCATCGGAGGATTCGTCCGCCAGTACCAGGTGAATCTGGACCCGAACAAACTTCGCGCCTATAACATTCCGCTGTCGACGGTGATTGACCGCGTGCGCGACAGCACCAACGAAGTCGGCGGTCGCCTGCTCGAGATGGGTGGCGCGGAGTACATGATTCGAGGTCTCGGTTACCTCCGCTCTCTGCAAGACCTCGAAAACGTGCCAGTCGCCACGAAAAACGGCACAGCGGTCCTCGTCCGCGATCTGGGGGTTGTCACCTTTGGACCGGATATCCGGCGCGGCGTTGCTGAGTGGAACGGAGAAGGTGAAACGGTGGGCGGGATCATCGTCATGCGGTACGGGATGAATGCGCTCAACGTGATCGACGGAGTAAAGAAAAAGCTTGCTGAAATCAAACCCTCGCTTCCACCCGGTGTTGAGATCGTCTCCGGCTATGACCGGTCCGGACTGATTCAGGCATCCATCGAAACGCTGCAGCGCGATCTCCTCGAAGAAGCCATCATCGTCAGTTTCGTGACGATTGTTTTCTTGTTCCATTTCCGCTCCGCGCTGATTCCGATCCTGACTCTGCCCATCGCGGTCCTGGCGGCCTTCATACCTATGTACTTCCTGCACGTTAGCTCCAACATTATGTCGCTTGGCGGTCTGGCGCTGGCCATAGGTGTGCTCATCGACGCAGCCATTGTGATGGTCGAGAACGGCTATCGCCACTTATCGGAACACATTGCCACAACAGGACCATCGGGAGCCAAGCTGACAGAGAAGGAAAGGCGGCGCATTCTGATGGGTGCAGCGAAACAGGTTGGCCCAGCCATCTTCTTTTCCTTGCTCATTATCATCGTTTCGTTCCTGCCGGTATTCCTTCTCGAAGCACAAGAAGGGCGCATGTTTCGTCCTCTTGCGTGGACTAAGACTCTCTCCGTGGCGTTCTCTTCCATTCTTGCCATCACGCTCGTTCCAGTCCTGATGGTGATTTTCATTCGTGGTCATCTCAGACCGGAATCTAAAAATCCTTTCTTGCGATGGACCCAGGCCTTATATCTGCCAGTCCTTCGATTCTGTCTGCGATACCGGAAAACGACGCTAATTCTAAACCTCATCTTTCTGGTTGTGACCGTACCGCTGGCGTGGCGCATCGGCAGCCAATTCATGCCACCGCTCTACGAGGGTTCGTCGCTCTACATGCCAACCGCTCTTCCCGGTATCTCGATCACTCAAGCTTCGGCGCTACTCCAAGAACAGGACCGCATCATCAAGTCTTTCCCGGAAGTTGAGAGCGTCTTCGGCGCCGTGGGCCGCTCCGACAGCCCCACCGACAATGCGCCGCTTGATATGTACGACACGACAATCATGCTGAAGCCACGAGAACAGTGGCGGCCTGGTATGACTTACGAAAAGCTCATTCGCGAAATGGACCAGAAGCTTCAGTTCCCAGGGCTGACGAATACCTGGACGATGCCCGTACAAAATCGCCTTATTATGGAACTAACTGGCATCAAGACACCCGTTGGACTCAAGATACAAGGTCCGAATGTCGAGGGTGTCCAGCGAGCGGGTGCTCAGTTGCAACAAATCCTTGGCGGGATTCCGGGACTCCGTTCCATCTTTGCCGAACGCGTGGCAGAGGGCTTTTACATAAACGTGGAAGTCAACCGCCCCGAAGCAGCACGTTATGGACTTACCGTGGCCGATGTCCAGCGCGCAGTGACGTCTGGCATCGGCGGCGAAAATATTGCTGAAAATATCGAAGGTCGTGAGCGTTATCCCATCAACGTGCGCTACAACCGGGACTTTCGCGATGACATCGCGCAGTTGCAGCGGGTCGTTATTGCTACGCCCACTGGGGCACATATTCCTATCTCAGAAGTTGCTAAGGTCTACTTCTCCCGTGGACCCGCCATGATTCGCGATGAGGATGGCCTGCTCACGGGCTACGTCTATCTAGACCTCACAACGAAGGATTACGGGGGTTTCGTTGCTAATGCTAACCGACTCCTCCACGAAAAATTACGCCTTCCGGCGGGATACAGCTACAAGTGGTCCGGAGAATACGAATTCGAAGTGCGCGCCAAAGAGAGGCTGAAGTTCATCGTGCCCATCGTGTTTTTCGTGATCTTCTTGCTGCTCTATATGGTCTTCCACTCGGTCACGGAAGCCGCTATCCTCATCTTTCCGACGTTTTATGCAATGACTGGCGGCCTGATTCTCCAGTATTGGCTTGGCTACAACTTCAGCGTCGCCGTCTGGGTGGGCTACATCGCACTGTTCGGAATTGCCGTCGAGACCGGCGTCGTCATGGTGGTCTATCTCCATGAGTCGCTTGATAAGAGGATTGCCTCGGGCGTATCACTTAAACACGAAGATATCGAAACGGCCACGATCGAGGGTGCCGTGCAGCGTTTGCGCCCGAAGCTCATGACCGTGACGGCAGTCCTAGCCAGCCTGATTCCGATCCTCTGGGAAACCGGAATCGGTTCGGATGTCATGAAACCCATCGCTGCGCCCATTGTCGGCGGCATGATTACATCGACAATTCACGTTCTGATTTTGGTTCCGGTTTTCTTCGCGGTGATGAAGGAGCGGGCGCTTCGGGCTGGCACCCTGCGTTCCTCCGGCGACGCCACAGAGTAAAATAATCGTCAACAATCGCAGATTGCCGCGACATCCTATCCCGTGCCAGATGCCTCTGGTCGCGATGTGCAACTTCAAGTTCTCATAATTGTCTGGACAACGGGGAAGCGGCGGCCCTCTGTGCGATTGTAATGTACTTATTATGAATGCATTGCGAAGCGAAGGGGGCGATCCGGGTCGCTTCGCCCCCTCCCATTGGCTGGCCCAGCCTGTCGGAGAAAAACCGAGCCAACTCTGATTCTTAATTAATGCTGCAAACCCGTACCCTGGAAAAAAGTTGCGTTGGGGACCGCGCTTTGTCATGGCTTCACCTTTTGGCCGTTGAGCGCATACAATGGACAGGCACATGCCCCGCCACGATGAACTCCGCGCACCCGTCACCGAAGCCGACGTCTTGGCGCATCTGTCCCGTTCCCGCAGGCCGCAAAGCCTCCGTGAAATCGCCGCGGCGCTTGGCCTGCGTCACTCCGCCCGCCGCGCGCTGATCAAGCTCGCGCGAGAAATGAAGAAACGGGGGAAAATTCACGAATATCCGAACGGAAGGGTCGCTCTGCCAAAGGAAAGACAGGGTGCGGAGCGGAGTGCGGAGAATGTTGCGCCGCAGCAGAAGGGAACGCCGCACCGGCACGCCGAACAGCCGGGGAGGGAATCCACCGCGGCGCTACGGCCTGAGGTGAATCAACTTACCGGGCGCCTCGTGGCGCATCGCGATGGTTACGGGTTTGTCGTGCCCGATGCGCCGCGAAAGGATCTGGAGGGCGATCTATTCATCGGCCGCAATTCCCTGGGCGACGCCATGCATGGGGATCATGTCCTGGCGAGCATTGAGCGCCGCAGCCGTTTCGCTGACGGCGCAGGCCGCGCCGAAGGACGCATCCTCCGCGTGCTCGGCCGCGCGCACGCCACGGTCGTGGGCCTTTTCCGATACGGCTCGCGCGGCAACACGGTCGCTCCATACGAGGCGCGGCTGTTGCAGGAAATCATTATCCCGCCCGGTGACGAGCTGACGTCGGAACTGCAAGGGAAGATGGGCCCCCATCCTCCCAAACGCGGGGTCCGCCTCCGGGAACTCGACGGCGCAGTCGTCAACGTGGAACTGACGCGGTTTCCGCGCGGCGGCGTAGCGCCGGCGGGCCGCGTGATCGAAATCCTTGGGCGGCCAGGCGATTTCGGCGTGGACGTAGAAATTCTGATTCGAAAACATCATCTGCCACACGAGTTCGCGGCGGAAACCCTCGTGGAGACAGCCGCCGTAGCCCATCCGGTGGGCGACGCGGAGCGCGTGGGCCGGCGTGATTTCCGCGATCTGCCGATCGTCACGATTGACGGGGAAACCGCGCGGGATTTCGACGACGCGGTGTACGTCAAGCGCCTCGAAAACGGCCACTGGCAACTGCAGGTGCACATTGCCGACGTGTCGCATTACGTTCGCCGGGGTTCGACGCTAGACCGCGAGGCGCGGCTTCGCGGCACTTCGGTCTATTTTCCGAACCGCGCCGTGCCGATGCTGCCCGAAGAGCTGTCGAACGGCATCTGCTCGCTCAACCCATGCGAAGACCGCCTGGTGATGAGCGCCGTGATGGAACTCGACGAGAGCGGCGAGATCGTGGCGTCGGAATTCGTGCGCGGCGTGATCCGCTCGGCCGAGCGCATGACATACACGGCCGTAAACGCAGTGCTCCAGAATGACGCGGTAGTGACCGCGCAGTATGCGCACCTCGCCGAAGAGTTCCACGCGATGCGCGATCTCGCGGTGATTCTCACGGCGCGGCGCGTGCGCCTCGGTTCCATTGATTTCGATCTGCCCGAGCCGGTGATCGAATTCGACGTCACCGGGCAAATGACCAGCATCGTCCGCAGCGAGCGCAACATCGCGCACCGGCTGATCGAGGAGTTCATGCTGACGGCCAACCAGGCGGTCGCGCGCTACCTCGAGCGCCGCGGGATCGGCTCGCTGCACCGCGTTCATGAAAAACCCGATCCCAAGAAGATTCTGGAGTTCGAAGAGGTGGCGCACTCGTTCGGCTATTCGCTGGGCGTAGAAAATCTCGCCGAGCGGCGCCTGGTCGTGCGCCACGGCACGGTCCGAACGCATGCGCGGCATGGCCGCCCGGGCGGAGGCCGTGACCGCCCCATGACCGTCGCGCTTCCGGGCGCGCTCGAGATCGACATCCGCCCGCAGCATTACCAGCGCCTGGCAGAAAAAATTGCGGGCAAGCCCGAAGAGCGCATTGTTTCCTACCTGATGCTGCGCTCGCTCAAGCAGGCGCGATACGCCGCCGATCCGCTCGGACATTTCGCGCTGGCGTTCGGCGAGTACACGCATTTCACATCGCCGATCCGCCGCTATCCCGACCTCATCGTTCACCGCGTCTTGAAGTGGGCGCTCGATCATCCCGAATCGCGGCCTGCCGCGCCTACCGCCCCTGCTGGTGCGCCGAAGGCGACCTTCGGCCCGTACCGCCGCGGTGAACTCGATGCCGTCGCCGAGGAAACCTCCGAGACCGAACGCCGCGCCGAAACCGCCGAGCGCGAATTGATGGCCTGGAAGACGGCGCAGTTCATGGAGCAACATCTGGGCGAGGAGTACGATGCGCTGATTATTTCCGTGCAGAAATTCGGATTCTTCGTCGAGCTGATGGAAATCTTCGTCGAGGGCCTTGTGCCCATCACGCGCATCGAGGAGCTGACCGGCGAGCAGGTTTTCTACCGCGAGCGCGATCACGCAATTGTCAGCGGCAGCGGGGGTGGCCACGGCCGCCGCCCTTCGCCGCGCGAGGCGGAACACAAGAAAAAGTCCGGCCGGGGGGCGCGGGCCGAACATGTCTGGAAGCTCGGGGACCGCATCCGCGTCCGCGCCGAGCGCATCGATCCAATTCGCCGCCGCGTAGAGTTTTCACCCCTACCCTGAGGCTGCCGACTCGTCTGGAAAGTATAGAACGAAAAGGCAAGCTGTGGCATACAAATTTTCATGCCTTGTATGCTTCGAAAGGGAGTGCCGCATTCTGCTAAGACTCTGTGTTCATCAACTTTGTTTTCATGGCTCGATCAAGCCCGCGCTTTTCTTCGGCCGTAAGCGCCCGGCACTTGCCTTTAGCAAGGCCGCCCAATGCGAGCGGACCAACCGCTACACGCACCAGCCGCAGCACCTCGACTCCTGATTGCTCCAGCATGCGCCGGATCTGGCGATTCTTCCCTTCGTCGAGCACGATTTCGAGCCATGAGTTGCGTTCGCCAGTCCGCAGCACGCATGCGCGTTTCGCGCGCAGCAGTTCGCCGTCCCTGGTCCGCACGCCGCTCGTCAGCGCGGCCAGAAGTCTTTCATCTGCCACGGCATCCACTTGAACGTGATAGGTCTTGTCCAAATGCGTTTCGGGATCAGAGATTCGCGCAGCCCACTCGGAATCGTTCGTCAGCAGCAACAGCCCTTCACTCGCCTTGTCCAGGCGGCCCACCGGCGCGACCCACGGCAGCTTTTCGCCCAAGTAAGCATAGACGGTGTCCCGGCCCTTCTCATCAGACGCAGTCGTGACGGCGCCGCGGGGCTTGTTCAGCATCAAGTAAAGTTTCGCTTCCGCTCCGACGATGTGGCGATCCACTTCGATGAGATCGTGTTCCAGACGCACCGGTATTTCGGGATCGCGCCGCGTCGCACCGTTCAGCCGGACTCGTCCCGCGCGAATCAGTTCGGTGGCCTGCGAGCGCGAGCAATATCCTAGCTTCGACAGCGCCCGCGCCAGCCCTACTTGCCGTGAATTCCCGTCTCGCGCCATTTCCCTATCGTAACAGTGCACAGAAAGTGGTCACGAGGTTTTCACTCCGCTTCAGACATTTTCCACCATTTTCCACAGGCCACCGCCACAAATCGGTTGCAGTGTAAACATGCGAGTGTATAATCGCGCTTGGGTTGGGTTTTCTTTCACGAGACTCGGGCAATTTCAGCCTTCAGCTCGAGAGGTGAGAAATGCTCAGTACACTCCCGGTCCTAATCATTTCTTCCGATCAAACGCACCGAGACAAGGCAGCTGAAATCGTTCGCAACATTGGGTTGCAGCCTGTCCTTTGTCCCTCGCTGAGCGATGCGCGCGTTCTGACTGGGCAGCAAACGTTTCAGTTTGTCCTTTGCGGAGATGATCTGCCGGATTGCAATCTGCGAACCTCGCTGAAGGTTTTGTCCGTTTCGACGGGCGGCATTCCCGTGATTGTCCTTTCCCGCCTGGCCGATTGGGATGCTTATATGAATGCGCTCAGCGCCGGCGCGTTTGACTACATCGCGTGCCCACCGGACCTTGTTGAAAGCGAACGTATTCTGCGCCTCGCCCTGGGCTACAATTCGCGACCGCGCCGCGCCTTCCGCACGGCCGCATGAGCGATAGCCAGCCATAGTTGTTCCTTGCTCGTCTCTACTTGTTACCAAGACTGCTCGGTTGCGCCCGCCACAGAACACAGTCGATTTATTTCGTCTCTTGCTCTCCACCTAGAAAACGTGTTTCCATACCCCACCGTGAACCTTTCTTCCATGCCCTGGGATTTCATCCTGATTCTCTTTGTTCTGGGCGTTCTCGTTCCCTGGCACGGCGCCATACGCATCAAGCGTCTTCTTGCACAACCTGCACTCACCACCTCCGAGCGACTTTCCCTTTACGCCTCGACGATCGCCTTCCAATGGTTCATCGTCGCAATCGTTGCGTGGAGGGCCTTCTCACGACACTTGACGCCGGAAGAGCTCGGCCTGACGGTGTCCGCTCCCTGGCGCACAGTGTTGATCGCCGTGATTCTGACGGCCCTGCTCTGCGTCAACCAATGGGCCAGTTTGCGAAGAATCGCGCGGCTCCCTGAGGATCAGCGCGGTTTCATGTTCCGCTTTACGGAAAAGATCATGCCGCACAGCTCGCCCGAGGCGCTTGTTTTCACTGCGCTCGCATGCACCGCTGGAATGTCCGAGGAATTCCTATATCGCGGCTTCCTGTTCGCGGTATTCGTGCGTGCCTTCGCGAACTCTGCGTTCCCGGCTTTGATCGCGGCCGTCCTTATCTCCTCTGCCTTGTTCGCAATTGGTCATCTATATCAGGGCTGGCGTGGCATTATAACTACACTTGTAGTTGGATTCCTGTTTTCCGGAGTGCGCATCTGGAGTGGAAACCTCCTCTCGCCTGTGGCTGCGCATATCGCGGCCGACTTGGTCGCCGGACTGTGCGCGCCGCGATTGTTTCGAGCGGGCTCTGAACTGCAAACTCCGACTGTCGCTGGACACGTCGCGGAATGAAGTTTATAATATCTGTAATATTAAATTTGTAATCATGCGCACAAATAGCCGAATTCCTCTTACCGAAGAACAAATCACTTGTTCACTATCACCTTTCCGCGTTCAGCCATCGAACGAACAAATTCTCAAGATCCGTGAGTATATTCGACTCTTATTGAAATGGAATCAATCAGTTAGCTTGACATCCATTGTCGATCCGGCGGAAATCATTACGCGGCATTTTGGCGAATCCATGTATGCTTGCTCTTTAATGCCTGTGGAAAATAGTCGGCTAGCCGACGTTGGATCGGGGGCCGGTTTCCCTGGCCTTGCCATGAAGATTATTTGCCCAGGTCTCCGTGTGATTCTAATTGAGTCAAATAAGAAAAAATGCGCATTTCTTTCGGAAATTATTAGAGCGCTCGATCTTACAGACGTGGAAGTCTTGCCAATGCGCTTCGAGGAGACGCGGGTTATATCCGGTTTCGCCGAAATTGTCACAGCCCGTGCCCTTGGAGGATTTCCAGGACTCCTCCGTTGGGCGAAGACCGCTCTGGCACCTCGCGGTCATGCAATCCTATGGGTTGGTGGGGAAGACGCCACAAAGATTTTGAGTACTGCCGGTTGGATCTGGCAGCCTGCAGTTCGGATCCCTGAATCCCAGCGCAGATTTATCCTCATCGGACGGCCTAACCCAGAGGCAATCTATAGCTATGACAAGGATAATAGGAAATTGTAATTTTGTTCCACGTGGAACACTTATAAAACTGCTTATTCAAGGCCGACAATGCCTATTCACAAACTTGGACACAAAAGACATTCCACTGCCAAGAACTATTCATTTTGATAACTAGGTATTAGTTCAACGATGTATAAATTTGTTCCACGTGAAACAATTTGCATAGAGCAGAAAGTTTGTGCTAGATTCGCATACCTGGGGGATTTGAATTGGGACGCATCATTGCTATTGCCAATCAAAAGGGCGGGGTTGGAAAAACAACCACTGCCATAAACATTGCAGCATCCCTAGCGATTTTCGAGCAGCGTACTCTCCTGATTGACTGTGATCCTCAAGCAAATGCGACGGCGGGAATTGGTTTCCCAAAGGATCCCGGCAGGCGTACGCTTTATCAAGCTCTGATCCTGGCTGAGCCACTCGACAGGATCATTTTAAAGACACAAGTGGAAGGGCTTGACCTCTTGCCGGCAGACAAGAACCTTGTCGGTGCAGCCGTGGAGCTAGTGTCTGCCGAAAACCGAGAATATCGGCTCAAGAAATTAATCGAACAAGTTAGAGATAGCTACGCGTATATCATCATGGACTGCCCGCCGGCTCTGGATCTGCTAACGCTGAACGCACTGACCGCAGCGGATTCGGTTCTGGTGCCGATCCAGTGCGAGTACCTGGCCCTCGAAGGCGTTTCCGAGTTGCTCGATACGCTGATGAGAATTCGGAGAACCCTGAATCCAGGACTCGCCATCGAAGGTATAGTTCTGACAATGTATGACGAGCGAACGACATTGTCGCGTCAGGTAGCGTCCGATCTGCGTAGTTTTTTTGGATCTCAAGTTTTTCAATCTGTGATTCCGCGGAACGTGCGCTTGGCTGAGGCGCCAAGTCACGGGAAGCCAATTCACATATACGACATTCATAGTAGAGGTGCCGAAGCTTATATCAATCTTGCAAAGGAGGTTGCATCCAATGGCGAGAAACGCATTGGGAAGGGGGCTGGGAGCTCTGATTCGTGACGCTGAGGCGGTGCCTCAGGCTCCGCCAGTAACAGCGGCAGCAGCAACTGCTGCGGTGCCAGCGCTGGCAGTCGCAGGGGGGCCATTTCAGGCCGACATTGACCTGCTCGACCCGAGTCCGTACCAGCCGCGAACCAGATTCGCGGAGGCAGCACTCGAAGAGTTGGCGCAGTCGATCCGCTCCAGCGGCATTATCCAGCCATTAGTGGTGCGCAAGGTCGGCGCGCGTTACCAGTTGATTGCGGGCGAGCGGCGATGGCGCGCGGCGCAACGTGCGGAACTGCTGCGCGTACCGGTGGTCCTGCGCGAAGTGAGCGACGAGCAGGCGCTCGAGCTGACACTTGTTGAGAATATTCAGCGCGAAGATTTGAATCCCATCGAACAGGCGCGCGCGTTCCAACGCCTGATGGACCAGTTTCATTTGACCCAGGAGGAAGTGGCCTCGCGCACGGGCAAAGACCGAGCCACCGTGGCCAACTCGGTGCGACTCCTGGCACTCAATGAAATGTTTCTGGAATGGATCGAAGAGGGAAAAATGACGGCTGGCCACGGCCGCGCGTTGCTCGCGATCGAAAACCAGAAGCTGCGGTTCGAACTGGCGCAAAAAGCGTCCCGCGGCGGGCTGACCGTTCGCCAACTCGAACGGATGGCAACACGCCGGGCGCGCGGCAGGGCGCAACACGGCCAGATCGAAGTCCATGACCCAAACCGCCAGGCCGCGCTTGACGAATTGCAGAAGCACATCGGCACTCGAGTATCCCTGCATATGCCAACAAAGGGTCATGCGGGGGAATTGATTCTGGAGTTTTACGACGAAGAACAGCTCAACGGGCTCTATGAGCGTCTCATAAAGTAATACTGCATATGTAGTAAATAGGTCCTGTTGTTGCTCGACCTTCTGAATTCCCGGCTCCGACAGTATTAACGCCGGGGGGTATTTCACCGATCATCAGGCTGCCGATTTCAAGATTCAAGGCTGACAGCATGGTATAAAATTATAAATCTTGTAATGGGACACGGTTTCAACGTAGGGAGGTCCGTTTATGCCATGGAGATCCAAGAGCCGCGGAAAAGATGCAGAAAACGGGGAGTTTACAGGGTTTCTCGATAAAGGTGTGCGCGTTGAGGGTACGCTCGAAGCGTCCGGCGTATTTCGCTTAGACGCGCAGATGAAAGGAAATCTGTTATCCACATACAGCCTGATCCTGGGCGAGGATGCACGGTTCGAGGGCCAGATCGAAGGGAATCATGTGGTTATCTCGGGCAAATTTGACGGCGTGATTTTTGCCAAAGGCAGAGTGGAAATTCAGGCCAAGGGGGTTGTCACGGGCGAGATTCACACACCATGTCTGGTGATTGAGCCGGGTGGGATTTTCGATGGGCGCTGCCACATGCTGGCGGCATCGGAATCTACCAAGCCGCTGACCATTCCGATTCGAGCGTCTCAACAATAGACTTTGGATCGATCGAAGAAAGACTAGGGATTGCTGGCGTCCACAGTTCAGTAAGTGAATTTCTTCAGAATTTGAGATCCGCTCGGAATCCCACCGCAAGCCAAGTTGGACGAGTCGTTGATTTAATTCATCATAATTAGTAAGGACCGCAGTCCTATGGATACGATCACGCACGGAATTGTGGGCGCCTTGGTTGGAAAAGCGTTCTTTGCGGGGCGCGACGTGCCTGCGGACACCGCCCGGTCCACTCAGCCACACTCCGAGAGCGCCCCGACTGCGCGGGTCGCGATCGTGGCGTGCACGCTCGGTTCAATTTTTCCCGACATTGATGTATTCGCAGGACCGATTGCGCGAAATCCACTCGCCATCATGGAGTGGCATCGCAACATCACGCACTCGCTTGTGATGCTGCCGGTGTGGGCGGTTCTGCTGGCGGCGGTGTCACTGCCGCTGGCGCGAAGGATAGGCTGGAAGCCGCCGTCGTTTGCGAAGCTCGTGGGGATCTATGCGTTGGCGCTCGCCACTCACGTATTTCTCGATGTTGCGACCAGCTTTGGAACGATGGTGTGGAGCCCCGTGAAGTATTCTCGCATCGCATGGGACTGGTTATTCATTCTCGACTTGACCTTCACCTCGATCGCGCTCGTGCCACAGTTCGTCGCATGGTGCTACCGGGAACCGCGGGAATTCGGCTGGCGTTCCGGCGCCGTCTGGGGCGCGCTGACCGTGGGCGCATTCGGAGCCTACGCGCTTGCAGAAACGGCGGGATATAGGTTCCGGATCTGGGTTGTGGTTGCAGCGAGCGCGGCGGTGGCCGCGCTGATCTTCCTGCCGGCGATCGAAGGCATCGGTTTCCGGTGGAGGAGGGCGAGTTGGTGCCGCGTGGGGCTGGTGGCACTGTGCGCCTATGTGGCGTTCGCGGCTGCGGCGCACCGGAAGGCGCTCGCATATGTGGAAGAGTTCGCGGCCTCGCATCATCTGCGCGTGGAGAATCTAGTTGCGCTTCCACTGCCGCCAACACTCACACATTGGGCCGGAGTCATTAGCACGCCTGAAGGCGTATGGCGGACCACGTTTCATGTGCCGGGTGGGAATGTGGAGCGTACACAGCTTTATGCCGATGCGGGGTCCGATCGCTACGTCGCAGAGGCGAAACAACTGCGGGATGTACAAGTATATTTGTGGTTCGCCCGATTTCCAGTGTATCAAGTCTCCCACGGCGGTAACGGTCACACGCGTGTCGATATCAGTGATGTGAGGTTCTTCCGCGACCTAGTCGGAGAACCAAGGCGGATACGGTACCCCGCAGAGATGCATATCCGCGCCACCGGATTCATGTTTGAGGTGGAGTTTGACGGGTTAGGACGAGTGGTGAGGGACGGTTGGGCCTCGACGAAGGAATAATGAAGCCGCTCTTGAATCTTGCGGGACTCAACAAGCCCTGACTCTACCCGGTTGGACCCTGTTTCGAGTCTGCGGGGTACACGACGACCTGCCGTTCTTCGCCGACGCCCTCGCTCGAGGTTCGTACGCCGGGTTCATCCTTCAAGACCAGGTGCAGGATGCGCCGTTCGCGCGCAGTCATGGCGTTGAATCGAAACGGGGAATGCGTTTCGCGGACGCGATCGGCGGCGACGCGCGCGGACAACTTCAACTCTTCGATGCGGAGGGCGCGGTAGCCGCCGGCGTCGAAGCGGATGCGGCCATAGAATTGGGGATCCAGCCATAGCCAGCGAAGTGCGATGTATTCAAGCGCCATGAGCAGTTCAGCGTTGCGCTCGAGCAGCAAATCCTGGTCCCGGCCCCGAAAGACGACGAGGATTTCTGGATTTTCGAGCGTCGCCGCTGCAGAGGGCTCCTTGGTGCGGATGTCATACGCAAGCTCGAACCTTGCCTTCCGGAGCAGCGTGTCGATGCAACGGCGAAGTTCTGCGGTTGTCGCGGAATGATCGAGCTTCCCATTGACAACCAGGTTAGGACGCGAGGCAGACATCAACGGAAGCGCTCCTTCAGTCTGTACTTCCCCTACTTCTTCTTGCCTGGGCCGCGTGACGGCTTCGGCGGAGGCGGCATGGCCCGATACAGGTACCACTGCTGTCCTATTCCAACCATATTGCTAGCGAGTATATACAACGCCAGGCCGCTCGGCGAAAGCGCAAACATGCCGCCGAAGATCAGAGGTGTCATGGCCATCATCTTCGCTTGCGCGGGGTCCATGCCGGGCGTGGGCGTCATCTTCTGCATGAAATACATCGATACCGTCATCACGATTGGCAGGATGTAATAGGGGTCGCGGGCCGAGAGGTCATGGATCCAGCCAATCCATGGCGCGTGGCGCAGTTCGATCATATTCGCAAGCATGCGGTAGAGGCCAAACCAGATGGGCATCTGAATGAGCGTGGGCCAGCAGCTTCCGAGCGGGTTGATGCCCTCGCGAGAATACACGGCCATGACTTCTTTGTTCATCTCGGCCTTGCGAGGATCGCGAATCGAATACTTCTTGTATCTTTCCTGGATGGCCTTGATTTCTGGCGAGACTTTCTGCATTTTCAGCATCGCGCGCATGCTCTTTATCTTGAGCGGAAACATCACCATGTTGATTCCGATGGTAATCACCACAATCGCCCAGCCATAATTCGGAATGTAGCGGTAAAGCCAGCGCAGCGCGTAAAAAAGCGGCTCGGCGATGAAGCCCCACCAGCCGAATTGCACCAGACTATTGAGCGGCGGGCGGACGGCCTTGAGGCCGTCAATGCTCTTCGGACCAACGTACACGCGGAGATCCAGCGGGCCCGGCGCGGCGCGGCCCGCGGCCATCTCGGAGAGGGTTTCGGTTTCGGTCTTCCCGTCGGCGGTCATCGAGTCGTGCTGGAACGTCCAGCCCGTAAGCGTGAATTCCGGCTGCAGGGAAGCGGGAGGCGACGGCGCAGGCGGCAAGAACGCCGTGGCGAAGTACAGATCCTCGATCCCAACGAAATCAAAGGGGCCCGGCAGGGTCTCGCGAACCGTGGTCTGGCCGGACTTGCCAAGATTTTTTGAAGCGAGCGTGTTGAGCTTCCCGGCCGCACTGGTGAATACCTGCGTCTGCGCAGCGGCGCGGTACGCGGTAGGATCGCCAAAGCCTCCAAGCCAGGCCAAGCTGCTCCGCAGCGGCTTTCCGTCCAGACTCACCGAGGTCTGCACATCAACGATGTAGGTTGCGTTAAAATTCAGGCGTTTGGTGACCTCGAGGTGCCCATCGCTCCAGACGAACGTGACCTCGACGGGAGCGCGCAGCACGGCGCCGGCCGCGGGGCCTGTTCTCGGCGAAGTGATTTCAAACAGAGCGCTATTTACGGCGGATTCCTGCTGCGGGTCATCCAACACCAGCGAAAACGGCCAGCCGCCGGACTGCTGCGCGGCGTCCGCATGAACCAGATCGAGCGTGCGCGGCGGCGTGTGATCGTCGGTGAACTGCCTGAGCTGCCAACTTCGCACCACCGCGCCACGATTGGAGATTTCCACTCGATAGAGATTGCTTTCGATCACAATCGAGCGTTCCTCTCCGGCGGCGCGCAGGGTTAAAGCGGGGGCCGCTTTTGCTAAATTCTGCAAATTCGCGGGCGAAGCCTTAACCGGCGCCGGTGGAACAGGGCTTGTAGTTACCGGACTCGGATGCGGAGGCGGGGGCTGCGGGGGTTTGTAGATGAGCGACCAGGCGGCAATCACAACCAAGCACAGCACGGCCGCGATCAGCGAGCGGGTTTCCGTGGACATTTCCTTGCGCTCGCTCACAAATGAACCTCGTCCCCGGTGTTTTCATTAATGGTTGCCTCGCCGGCGGCATGCGCCTGGCGCGCATATCCTGCGGCATCGGGAACCAGATCCACGCCGCCGCGCGTGAACGGGTGGCAGCGCGCCAGCCGCCGCAATGCGAGCCACGAGCCGCGGCGCGCGCCGTGAAGACGCACGGCATCGGCGGCGTAGTGCGAGCAGGTGGGATAAAACTTGCAGGCGCTCGGCATCAGCGCCGAAAAAAACATCTGGTACACGCGCACCGCCATGAGTAGTGCGCGCGCCGGAAGACTGACGGCGGCGCTCAGTTCGCCAGCGCTTGGTCTTTCGGAGCGATGCTGCGCAGCAGGCGCACCAGTTCCGCCTCCAGAGGCGCGAAGGGCGCCTGCGCCACCGAGCGCCGCGGGTGAATCACGATGTCCCATCCCGAAGGAATCTCCGTCCTATTGCGCCGCAGGATTTCGCGGATGCGGCGGCGAATGCGATTGCGTACCACTGCGCCACCCAGGGCCT
>JAIQES010000053.1 GCA_020073705.1 Terriglobia bacterium | reverse complement strand
CTCCAACTCGCAATGTAACGTGAGGCGCGGACGTAACAAGGTCTATATGCCGTTTCGGGTCCGGGCTGATCTTGCGCGCCTCACGTATCCATGATTGATCGAAACTGCTCCACACGGAACGCCGCACATGTCTGTCCATTTCATTCACTCTTAAATAATTGGCGTATACTCCAAAACAATTCGCGTTTTACTCTTAAAGAGCGCGCGGAGCAACAGAGGGGGATCGGCTAAGCGTCCAGATCGACGGTCTGCAAGTACGCAGGCAGCGCCGCGCGCCATCGAAAATTCGATTCGATGGCGGACTTGAGCGCCGCGGAAGCTGCTGGTTCGCCATGCACCAGATACGTTTGGCGTGGCGGCGCGGGAAGACCCGTGAGCCAGCGCAGTAGCTCACTTTTGTCCGCGTGCGCGGAGAATTGCCTCAAATTGATCACTTCCGCCGCGACTGGCACATCCTCGCCATGAATGCGGAGCGTCTTCGCGCCTTCTTCGAGAGACCGCCCGCGCGTGCCTGCGGCCTGGAAGCCGGCCAGCAAGATGGCGTTTCTGCGGTCCGGCGCCCGCTGCGCGAGGTGATGCAACACGCGCCCGCCGGTGGCCATGCCGCTGGCCGAAATGATGATGGCGGGAGTCCTGACGTCGTTGATCTTCTTGGAGTCCTCGACGGTGCGCATATAGTGCACGGTGTGCGCGTCGAGCGGATTCCCGCCCGCTTCTTCGTTGGTGAAGATCAGATCGTGGTCTTCGTGGTGGCGCAAGTACAGGCCGGTGACGTTGATGGCCATCGGGCTGTCCATGAACACGGGAAGGCGCGGAATGCGGTTGGCGTCCTCCAGCTTGCGGATGATATACATGATGGTTTGCGTGCGGCCCACGGCGAACGCCGGGATCACGATCACGCCGCCGCGCTTGGAGACACGATTGATGACATCCGCCAGCGCATCCTCGGGGGAATCGGATGGATGTTCGCGGTCTCCGTAGGTTGATTCGCAGAGCAATACATCGCAGCGTGGCGGCGCCTCAGGATTCTTCAGGATGGGCTGATCGTACCGGCCAACATCGCCGGAAAACAGGACAACGGTCTTCTTGCCGTTTTCCGTGATCGTCAGTTCGATGCTGGCCGAGCCGAGAATGTGACCGGCATCATGCGGGCGCACGGTGAATTGCGGCGAAATGGTGAACGGGTCAGACCGGGGAATTTCGCGAAATGCTTTCAGCACCGGTTCGACTTCGGCTTGCGAATAGAGTGGCAGCGGGGGCTTATGCTTGCTGTATCCGCGGCGCCCTGCGCGCTCGGCATCTTCTTCCTGCAGATGCGCGGAATCGGGAAACAGAATATTGCAGAGCTCGATTGTCGCGGCGTCCGCGTAGATCGGGCCGCGGAAGCCGTCGCGGACCAGGCGCGGCAGATAGCCCGTATGGTCCAGGTGCGCGTGCGTCAGCACGCACCAGTCGAATGAGGACGGCTTTTCGGGGAGCGTGTCCCAATTGCGAAGACGAAGTTGCTTGAGCCCTTGGAACAGACCGCAATCCACCAGCAACCGCTTGCCTTCCGCTTCGATGAGATATTTGGACCCCGTGACCGTTCCTGCAGCGCCGAGAAATGTGAGTTTGGCCATAGGACAGCCATTCTAATTGAAGTGCGCGTCCTGCGTGTGTTACAGTTTTTTTATCGTTTCCGCATTCGGTGGGGCCGTGGCGCAGTTGGGAGCGCGCCTCGATGGCATCGAGGAGGTCGTGGGTTCGAATCCCATCGGCTCCACCAAATTTAGCCAATGCCTCAAAGTCCAGTTCACCGGGGTCCCGAAACCAAAGACACACCCATCGAATAGGCGGGTAGGGCAGGCTTTCAGTGAATTTGAACTTCGGGTGCCGCATCCTTGCGCTCTCCACAGGAGTGCGATGTTTGGCGCATCCGTACAGACTCAGAGCTTCCTTTGTCTCACGTGCTGTGGACTGTGGAGTGGCATTACTGGACGACCGTGAACGGGATCGACGCTTCCGTCGTTTCCCAGAGCAGCGCCAGCGTTCCCTTGTTGCCTCCGTCGGATCTCAAATCGATTTTGAACGTCTCGACCGGAGCCGCCAGCACCCTGACGTTCATCTTCGCGCGCCCAAAGTCGCGAGAAGAGTCGTAATCGAGATGGAACTGGCCCGTCTGCTTGTTGATGATGAGGGTCCATTCTTTTTCGGTTGGAATTGTCCAGATGCTATAGCTTCCTGCGGGAAGTTTCAGGCCGCCCATTTCAAGATTGGCCTCCGTCGTAATCTTGGTTGCCCAGTTCGCTCCGGTGCACCAGACCGTGCCAAACGGCACCAGCCCGCCCATGATTTTGCGTCCATGCATCGAGGGCGCGTAGTACGCGATGCTGATCTGTTTGCCGGCAATGCGGATCGCGGCGCTGGCGGGCGGACTGGTATATCTTGAGCGGCCGAACTGACCGTAAGACGTCCAGGTGACGATCACTATCAGCCCCGCCACCATCGCGAGGCCGATAAAAACAAGACTTCGAGTTTTGATTTTCACCATGAGGACCTCCGCCGGTATCCTACTCTCATTGAACCACAAAAGGAGGCAAGCCTCGGTCTCCGTTCGAGTCACCCTGGCGCGGCATCCGTGTTAATGAATCACTTGCTGTCATTGGCGAATTATCGGGAATTGGTCCGCTATCCAGAGTCTTGAAAGTCAATTCGGAGCTTTTTTTGCTGGCGTTGGAGGTGCCGGGGCCGGCCCGGCTGGCTTGGTTTGCCCGGCGCCGGTTGTGGTGGGTGTGGTAGGCGCCTGAGAGACAGGCGTGGCCGCTTGCGCCGCCGATGGGACAGGGAAGAGGCCGGAAAGATCGAGATGCCCGGCGAGGGTTTCTGCCTCTTGCCCGTGGATGAGGATTTTCAACTGTCGAATTGCATTCACGTTCGCACCGAGCGTCTGCGCAATGGAATCCACGGCCATCTGTTCGCTCAGGATTCCTGAAGGGGTTTCCTGCTGCAGCGCATCCGAGAAATCCGCGATGGCCGTGCCGTCCGGCTGAATGTAGAACGCCAGCAGTGTCGTGTCCGGCGGCAGCGTGCGCCGTTCGGGCGCGGGAGCATTGTCAATCAGCGCAAGCAGAAGTTGCTTCGAGCGCTCAACCGGATCCGCGGATAGCGGAAGCTCGATCGGCGTCGCTTCGAGCGAAGCCGGCGATGCCGCGGACAGCCAGTACATCTGGGCCGTTACCTTCACGTCGGTCGGCGTCGAGATGGGAATCTGCATCACCTCGCGGCGCGCCTGTTCCTCAGGGCGCGAGCTGCCAGATATGCGTTGGATCGCCCGGCGCAGGCTCGGCAGCGTAATGAGGCCGAACACCACCAGCACGGCAAGAATCACAATTGTCGTCTTGAGTGCGCGTGACACGGCCCTATTTCACTCCTGCTTCGTAGACCAGACGAAACGCTGCGACCGCGCGCGCCACGCCGTCGGCCAGCACCGGAGCCATCTGGTCCAGAGGCGCGCGGTCGGGCAGGCTCACGCTCGAGACTTCGATGGCAACGGCCGGAGCCGCAACCGTGCGCAACTGCCGGACTGCCGCTGCCAGAGGTGTCTCCGGTGAGCTGCGAAACCGTTGTGCCATCTGAATCTGGACCAGCTCAGCGAGCTTACGGCTTAAATCAAGAAAACCCTGCTGCGCATGGTCCCAGAGAACCAGTCCCGGATGTGCCGGATTGGATGCCGGAGTCACGGCAGGCGCAGCCGGTTGGGGCAGGGAATATACGCGTACCGTTCCGGCCGGACCTGTGGAGGAGACGTGCAGCGTAATGAAAATCACTCCCCGCTGCGCATTCGCTATTTTCGAACGGTCATCGAACGAGGGTCCTTCGTTTGCCTGGCGCGTCAGGATGACTCGGAGACCCTGCGCTTCAAGAGAAATTCGCAGCAGGCGAGCGAAGCTCAGGACGACATCGCTTTCGACGATGCCGGATGATCCGCGCGCGCCCTGATCGGCGCCGCCGTGCGCCGGGTCGAGGACGACCACAGCCAGCGCATTACGCGGCGCGGCGATCTGTTGCATGGCTTGCTGCGCGGGTTGTTGCGAGGTCTGCGCCGGCACTGCACCGGAAGGCGCTGGCTCGGACTGCGGCGCCGCGCGGAGAGCTAGTGCGCTGGCAACAATTAGAGCCAACAAGGTTGAAATCGATCTGCGGCACACAATCATTGAGGATACCAGAATCGCCCCGGCCCGATATCGAGTTTCGGGCGATTTACTCGGTCGCGACGTTCGTCCTGCCACCTATTAACCGATCCGCCTTGCACCCACCCGCTTCGAGGAAACAACTTAAGGGGATCTTGCCGATAAAACACTTCCGTTCCTGGTAAAGATTTACACGGAACAGAAATAGAGGATAAGCTCGCACTGATCAAAATGTCCGCAGGTTTTTCAGCGGGCCGGTAAATGGTGTTTGACAATATAGTCTTGGGAAGGCTCAAATAAATGAGGAATTATTCTCGTCCCATGATCGGCACAGTGTGGTGGAGATTGTGATGCCCACGGAATCAACAGCAATATTGCTTGTTAGCTGCCCCGACCAGAAAGGGCTTGTGGTCAGCATGGCGAATTTTGTGTTTCAGAACAACGGAAACATCGTGCACGCGGACAATCATATTGACGCCGAAATGGGATTGTTTCTCATGCGCGTCGAATGGGAGTTGGACGGATTTCAGATTGCCAAGGATGAAATCGCCGCCAGATTTGCTCCTATCGCGGAACAGTTCAAAATGAATTGGAGCCTGCATTTTTCCGATCGTCCGCAGCGAATCGCTATCATGGTTTCGAAGTATAACCACTGCCTGTATGACCTGGTTTTGAGGAATGCTTCGGGAGAATTGCCCGGGGAAATTGCACTGGTGATCAGCAACCACATAGACCTCGAGCCGGTGGCAAAACAGTTTGGCATTCCGTTCCACTTCTTCCCTATCAATCGGGAGAATAAGAGAGAACAGGAACAAAAAGAGTTGGAGATTTTGGCGAGCCATGAGATCGGCCTGGTGGTGTTAGCCCGATACATGCAGGTGTTGAGCGCGGAATTTGTGTCCACAATGCCCAACCGGATTATTAATATTCATCATTCCTTTCTGCCCGCGTTCATCGGGTCCCGTCCCTATCACCAAGCTTATGAGAGAGGCGTCAAATTGATTGGCGCGACAAGCCACTACGTAACGGAACATCTGGATGATGGACCCATTATCGAACAAGATGTCATCGGAATCAGCCATCGTGATTCGGTTGAAGACCTGATTCGGAAGGGCCGCGATCTGGAAAAGATTACCTTAGCACGCGCGGTCCTGTTGCACTTGAAATCTCGCGTTCTGCCATACGGGAAGAAAACGGTCGTATTCAGCTAGGTGTTCTGTCCTGAAAATAATTCACAATTCTGGATTGCGCAGCGATTCGTAACCATCCCTATTTTTCTCTGAGTTTTAGCTTGCCTTGGGCCTTGTTCTCTTCGAGAAATGCCCGCAACCTTTCACCAGCGCCCAGGAGTCGAACCCACTGCTCGTAATATAGAGTCACGGGGAAACGTCCAAGCCCGTATACGCTGACACCTCCCTTTTCTCCGACCTTGAATTCCAACTCTCCAGGACGACGGCTCCCCCCTTGCTTTTCTAATTCGGCTAAACGCGCTTTTAATTCTTCGTATGTTGGTTCCGCCATTTCTGTTCCCCTCTGGTCAACCGCAGTACCCTTGGTGTCAGCCTAACCGTGATTCCCGGCTTCACCGTGCTGCCGGTGGGCCATATTAGATCGACGGCAGGAGGACTGTCCATGAAAAGCTGTTCCGTGCAACAGCCCGGATGAGTCTTGCATCGCATCATAGGTGTTGTTGTCCCAGCTGCTTGAATTTTAGCCCACGTGCATCTTGTAGGGTCTCCACAGACTGGACCGAAGATGTCGAGGACGCATCACGCGGCAAAGGAGACAAATTTATGCGCCGTGCTTTTTGGGCAATCGTCCTGACGTTGACGCCTTTCTGTAGTACTTCTACCTGGGGGCAAACTGATGCTGCCTTGCCTGCTGGACCCCCTACACCCTCGTTATCCATTCCGCTGACCGTTCCGGAAGGCACTCCATTTCAGGTAGTCTTGGACAAGGAGGTGCGCATCCGGAAGGTTGGCCAGCCGATTCGGGGAAAAATTGCAGAGCCCGTCTATGCCTTTGACAAGCTTGTCGTTCCGGCAGGGAATGAGGTAATTGGCAAGGTTAGCCGGATCGGAAGCGTATCAGCCCAGAAGCGCACTGTCGCAGCCTTGAACGCGAATTTTTCTCCTGCCCGCGACGTTCAAATCGAGTTTGACGACCTAGTGCTCGCCAACGGGCGGCGCGTTCCGCTTCAAACCGTAGTCTCTCCTGCGTCGCAGGGAGTCCTGCAGTTTGCGGCTGCCACAGATGTGAAAGCCCAAAATAAAGATGATGAGCAGAAGGGGAACGCGGCCAAGAAACTCGCTTCGAAGAAGGTGAGCGAGACGCGGCAGCAGATCAACCAGGACTGGGAAATGGCCAAGAAGCAGGTGACCGAGCCCGGCAAAATCCATCATCTCGAACGGTTCGCCGTCGCCCAATTGCCTTTCCACCCGCAATACCTGGATGCGGGGACCCGTTTCAACGCCGAACTCCAAAAGCCGCTGGATTTCGGAAACGAAGTGTTGACGCCGGAAATGGTCCATGCAGTCGGAAGCGCACCTCCGCCCGGGAGCATCGTACATGCGTTGCTGATTACGCCGTTGAGCTCGGCGAAATCGAAAAAGGGCGCACCGGTCGAGGCGGTCATCACGGAACCACTTTTCGCTTCGAATCAATTGATTCTTCCGCAGGGAAGCCACCTCAAAGGCTCGGTCCTCCAGGTGCAGCCGGCCCGGAGGATGAAACGGAATGGAAAACTTCGCATCGTGTTTCATCAGATCGTTCCTCCGAATGCAGCGGAACAACACGTGGAAGCCAGCCTCGAAGGTGTCGAGGTGAAAAACGACGAGCACCTAACCCTCGATTCCGAGGGCGGAGCGCAGGTGACAACGCCCAAAACCCGGTATCTGACTACGGGAATTTCCATTGCGCTCGCGGCTTATTCGTTTGCGCCGGACGCCGATGCTGGCAAGGGAGGCGTTCCAGATGCAGGCGGGCCCACCGGCCCGCGAGCCCTAAATGGGGCTTCCGGGTTTCGCGTCATAGGAACAGTCCTCGGAGTGTTGGTGCATTCGAGAGTCATGGCCTCGGGGTTCGGAGTTTATGGAGCAGGCATGTCCGTCTATTACCACTTTCTGGCGCGTGGCCGAGATGTCGTCTATCCGAAAGACACCGCCATGGTGATTGGAATCGGAACTCGCACGACTCCGGGAACAGCACCTCAGGAAAATCACCCGCTCTGATACATGCAGCAGCATTGAACTGCTCTTGGGCGCCACGCCTCCTTTGTGCGTTGCGCGCGGAGGAAGTTCGGCCCCTCGCAGGCTGCGGAAAAACTCAAAACGTTGTCATTCCGAGGCACGCTGCGTGCC
This sequence comes from Terriglobia bacterium, assembly GCA_020073705.1. GTDB lineage: Bacteria > Acidobacteriota > Terriglobia > Acidiferrales > UBA7541 > Palsa-360. Next base: position 20,343 of record JAIQES010000053.1, on the reverse strand, counting down.
GAGGAATCTCTCTTTTCCTGGGTTTTAAATAAAGAGAGATTTCTCGCTTCGCCTCGGCGCGAGGCCTCGGTGCGAGCGCTCGGAATGACACCCTAACCCACTTTTGCCGCGGTCTGCTGGTGGCGCCGCCATCGAGAATGCGTGCGCATCTTGTACAATCCTCTGGGAGGCGGGGATGAACCAGTGGCGAGGGAAGTGGGCGTTGGTAACCGGTGCGAGCGCGGGAATCGGCATGGCGCTGGCGCGTGAGCTGGCAGCGGGTGGAACGAATCTGGTGCTCACAGCGCGGCGGCGCGACCGCCTCACAGGGCTTGCCGGGGAACTCAGCGCGAAGCATGATGTCCGGGCCCTCGTGTGCGTTGCGAACCTGGCAAAGCCAGAGGCGCCCCGGGAGATTTTTACATTCACCGAGGGCAAACATATTTCGGTGGACTTGCTCGTGAACAACGCGGGTTTCGGCGCGTACGGTGAATTCCGGAAGGCGAAGGCCGACCGGCTAATCGAAATGGTGCAGGTCAATGTGAGCGCGGTCGTGCACCTGACGCATCTTTATCTGCCGGGCATGATTGCCCGCCGCGGCGGAGACATCTTGATCCTTGCTTCGACGGCGGCGTTTCAAGCCGTGCCCTACATCACCACCTACGCGGCGACGAAATCCTTCGATTTGCAATTTGCCGAAGGTCTCGCCGAAGAAATGCGGCCTTACGGAATCCGCGTGTGCGCGCTTTGTCCGGGATCGACAGAGAGCGAATTTCTCGAGATCGCCGGCCAGCCGCACCACACGCGGCGCCCTCAGGAGACTGCCAAGAAGGTCGCGCACGTGGGACTTGCGGCGCTTGCGGCAGGGAAGACTTCGGTGATTTCGGGTTTCGCCAACTGGCTGGGCGCGGAAACCGTGCGGTTTGTGCCGCGCCGGATGGTCACGCGCATCGCCGGCGGGATGTTCCGCCCGAAGGAAAAATGAGCCAATCATTGGAATCAATTATGGGGCTGATGTGGAGGTACGCTGGGAGCTGCAATAGACCACCACCTCAGTCTTGATTCTAGCTAGCTGGATGCTGAATATCCGTCTGGGCGCTCAAGGCGATCTTCCAAACGCCGTCTTCGTTCACAAACAGTCGGACGGCGCGAGCGCGCTTACCATTCGCCCCGGGCGCATGAAGCGATGTCATGATCACGGCGTTCCCGAAGTCATACATTTGCATGGACTCCACTGCAGGACTGTGTGAACCGTCTCCATACGCTTCCTTCTGCTTCACCAACAGCGCTAGGCGTTCGGCCTTGTTCATGAACATAGTGGGGCTGATGGCCACATTGGTGTCGCTCGCGTGCTTCGGCCAGTCATCCGCGATGGCGTGCCATTCGTCTATCTTCGTTGCCAGCCACGAATCCACAGCGCCCTGCTGGGCCGCATTAGCAGGCTTAAACGGCAGTACTTTGCATGGATTGATGCACTCTTTGTCTTCCGCTTGGGGAGGTATAGGCCGGTTTTTGTATCCCTCTGCAGGGATAGGCGTGTCGAGAAACACGAACGCCCGCCAGCCATCTGCGCGCTTTACCCATAAATGCACGAAGCGCGTGCTTTGGTGCCTCCCGACAAAGCGCACGACTTGCCCGAAGTTGTGTGTCTGTATCTCCACTTGATCTCGGGTGTCTGTTGCGAGGACAGGCAAGGCCTGGAGAGTCTCGGCTTTCGTCCGCGTCTTTCCCTCCGCGTCCGTCCATTCGAAGTTCGCGTCCAGGAACCGGCCTACGGCTGTCTTATCCGCTTTGCCGAGCGCCTCGTTCAAAGCATGGTCGGCCTGCGCGGCCATCTGTTCATCGTCGGCAGCAGCAACGGGCCTGCTTGCGAAGGTGGCCAACATACCGCCACATACAGTTGCCATCATGAGTGCGCGAGTGATGTAGGGTCTCATACCCCTCCTTTGCGTTGCCTGATATTATCCGAAATTCCCATTTTGAGCTTTCTCTTGGCCCGAAAGCCTAGCCTTCCTGCCCCGTCGTGTCAACCGCAAGTCGCCCTGGCCGCGAATGGTCGGCGGGCATAGCCCGCTTGAATACGTCATACGGACGTAAGTGCGCGGTCCAGAAGCTCCATGACGTGCAAGACTTCCTGCCCGGTGGAGTGAATTTTCGCCCCGGCGCGCATCTGCAACAGGCAGCCTGGATTTGCAGTGACGATGACCTGGGCGCGAGTCGCGCGCGCGTGTTTCATCTTCTCTGCCAGGATATCGAGCGAAGTTCGTGTCTCGGTCACGTTGTAGGATCCCGCGGACCCGCAGCAGTAGTCGGCCATGGCCATCTCGATCAGTTCCACGCCGGGGATGGCGCGGATCAGCTTGCGCGGAGCGTCGCGGATTTTCTGCCCATGCAGCAGATGGCAGGAATCCTGGTACGTGACGCGGAGCGGCAGGCTCGCAAGAGGCACGCTCAGTCCCAGGTCGGCGAGAAACTCGGTGACGTCCCGCATTTTCTTCCGGAATGCGTGCGCGTTGGCATTCTCCTTGGTGCCGTTCTCGAACAGTTGCTCGTATTCCTTTAGCGTCGAACCGCACCCGGCGGCGTTGGTGATCACGGCGTCGAAATCATCGCGCAGGAAGACGTCGAAGTTGGTGCGTGCGAGCGATCGGGCCACATCACGCACGCCCGCATGCGCCGCCAGCGCCCCGCAGCAGGTTTGTCCGGCCGGGATGACAACTTCACAGCCGTTTGTCGCGAGCACTCGAATCGTGGCGTCATGCAACGCCGAAAAACTGACCTGAGCGATGCATCCGGCGAACAGGGCCACGCGGGCGCGCCGGGGGCCCACGGCTGGATAGGTGCGGCCGAGCTGCGAGAAGAAAAATTCACGATCGATTGGCGGCAGCAGGCGCTCGCGGTCCGCCAGGCCGAGCAGGCGCAGAATGCCGCTTGCGCGCGCGAGCGATTGCAGTCCCGAGCGCTGGTAAATACGGAGAGTGCGCGCGACGAACGCGATGCGGTTCGGATAAGGCAGCAGACGGCGGAACACAACGTCCCGCGCGCTACGCGAGAAAAACGGCCGCCGGTAATTTCGCTCGATCTGGGCACGGGCGGCTTCGACCAGCTTGCCGTACTCGACACCGGAAGGGCATGCCGTCTCGCACGCGCGGCAATCCAGGCACTGATCGATGTGCTTGACGAAGGAGTCGCCGAGAGCGAGCCGCCCTTGATCGACCAGCAACATCTGGCGGATTCGGCCGCGAGGCGAATCGGATTCGAGGCCCCAGAGTTTGTATGTCGGGCAATGATTCAAACACAGGCCGCAATGAATGCAGCGCACATAGTCGTCGTAAGACGGCTTGTCCGGCCCGGAGAATCCGGTCGCGCGCGTGGGCCCTGCGGCGTGCTGCGTGTTGGGCATCGGCTTCGTGATCTGATCAGATCCCGCCCGCGAAACGGCCTGGGCTCAGAACATTTTGCGGATCGAAAACATTTTTCACGCGCTGCATCAGCGCGAAATCTTTCCGCGGAGGACCCCATACGTTGCCCACAGCACGTTTCACTTCGGCCGGACACCACTCCAGCATCGCCGAAGCGCTGATTTCGGGTTTGCCGCAGGCGTGGAACACTTCGTTCGCCGCTTTTGCCAGATCTGCGGACGGCGCTGTGTTTTCCTCTTTCGGCAGAAATGCGGCGAATACAATCCCGGAGGCGCGCGTAAGGGTTGCGAGATCAAGATGATTTTGTGCCGCCAGCTTACTCAGTTGCCCGAGGAGAAACGGCATTGCGGTGGGCAGAACGCCGATGCGAAAAATCGCCGCGGCCGGTGCGGCTTCCAGAATCAAGCGCGGGAATTCACGGATGCGGGCCAAAATGGAAGAAGTTTCTTTATCGGTAAGCGGCACAAGCTCGATGGCGTCCGCAGCACTCGCCATTCGGCCGAGTTCCCGGGCATGGCGGTCCACAACAGAGGATTGGCCTGCCGCGGTGATGATCACGGACCACTGTTGCGGTTCGATGCGCGCGGGAGTTTCGGCTGAAAAAAGAAGATGAGCGGTGCCAGGGTCCGCGACTTCAATGATCTGCGGCGCAAGAACGGATTCGCCGACAGCATGGCAGAAGCTGAACGCAGGCTCCGCGTCAGAAAAGGACGCGACAAACGTGCCTTGGGCCGGAGGCAAAGGGAACGTGCGGAAATTCACACGCGTAATGACGGCGAGCGTGCCCAGCGATCCGATCAGCAGCTTATGCAAATCGTAGCCCGTCACGTTTTTCACGACGCGCCCGCCGCCTTTCGAAATGACGCCCTCGCCGGTCACAAATTCCATTCCGAGACAGTAATCGCGAACTCCGCCGTAGGAATGGCGCAATGGGGAGCTCGAATTGGCAGCTACGATGCCGCCTATGGTCGCACGATCCGAGAAGGGGACCGCGAGCGGAAGAAATTGTTTCTGCTCTGACAAGGTACGCAGCAGATTCTCGATGCGCATGCCCGGCTCTACGCCAAGCGTGAGGTCGCGCGGGTCGTAGGCGAGCACATGATTCATGCGCGAGAGATCGAGCGCGAGGTCATAGCGTTCGGGCGGCGCGCCGATACCTAGTTTGGTGCCACCGCCGCAGGGAACAAGCGCGAGTTTTTCCCCGGCGGCGAAGCGCAGGACTTCTGCAGTTTGTGCAGCGTCAGCGGGCTGTATGATGGCAGAAGGGCGCAGATGATCCACCTGCCGCGTGGCGAGCGCTTCCGGATCGGTGAGGACGCGCGCGCCGCCCACGATTTCTTCGAGGCGGGTGAGCAAGGCTTGCACGGGGCGGCTCATGCGGGAGTTGACGCGGACGCCGGCGGCGGCAGCACGCGAATTTCTCCGCAGCCTTTGCCCAGCGGAAGCACCTTGCCGGGATTCAACAGTCCGGTGGGATTGAACGCGGCGCGAACGCGCTGCATCAAGGCAAGATCATCCGGCGTGAACATCAGCGGCATGAGCTCATTTTTTTCCATGCCGACTCCGTGCTCGCCAGTGAGCGCACCTCCGACCGCAATGCAGTGCTTCATGATTTCGTTCCCTGCGGCGATAACGCGCTCGAATTGTGCGCGATCGCGTTCGTCGAACAAGATCAGCGGATGAAGGTTGCCATCGCCGGCGTGAAAGATGTTTCCGATTTGCAAGTCGTATTTGCAGGCGACTTCCGTGATACAGCGCAGGGTTTCCGGGAGGCGCGTGCGCGGGATCACGCCGTCCTGAACATAATACATGGGGGAAAGACGGCCGAGAGCGCCGAAAGCGTTCTTCCGCCCCTTCCATAATAGATCGCGCTCGCGGTCATCGCGCGCGACGCGCACTTCCCGGGCGTGGTGCAGGCGGCAGACCTCGGTGATTTCGGCGGCCTGCGCCTCGACGGCTTCGGTAAGTCCTTCAACTTCGATCAACAGTACCGCGGCGCAATCTTTCGGGAAGCCGGCGTGAACGAAATCCTCGACCGCGCGAAGCGTAAACCCGTCGAGCATTTCGCATGCGGCGGGTGTAATCGCGCGCACCGTGATATCCACGACGGATTCGGTGGTGTCGTCCAGCGTTTCGTATACCGCAAGCAGCGTCTTCACCGCTTCGGGCTTACGCGAGAGCCTCACCGTGATTTCGGTGACGAGTGCGAGCGTCCCTTCGGAGCCGACGAACAGGCCATCGAGGTCGTAGCCCAGAGTTTCGACCGTCTTGCCGCCGATACGGACAACTTCGCCGTCTGACAGGACCAGTTCAAGGCCGGTCACATGATTTGTCGTCACTCCATAGGCAAGCGTGTGCGGCCCGCCGGAATTCTCGGCGACGTTCCCGCCAATCGTGCACGATTTCTGACTCGAAGGATCGGGCGCAAAATACAGGCCCAGATGCTCGACGGCGCGCGAGAGGTCCAGATTCACCACGCCAGGCTGGACGACGGCGCGCTGATTCGCACCGTCGATCTCAAGAATGCGGTTCATGCGCGAGAACACGATCACGATCCCGCCGTTGCGCGCAATCGCCCCGCCCGAAAGCCCCGTGCCCGCGCCGCGCCCGACCAGCGGAGTCGCATAGAGTCTCGCGAGGCGGGCAATTTCGGCCACCTCGCGCGTAGAACTCGGCAACACGATGCACTCGGGAGCCCCTAGTTCCACCGAGCCGTCATACTCGTAGAGCATCAAATCTTCGGGTTGAGACAGGACCGCCTTGGGTCCGAGCAGCGCGACAAGTTCGCGGATCAGTTTTGGTTGCATTCGAGTAATTCGCCGACCCTACGGCCACTATAGTCCGCGGCTTCGGGCGGAGTCAACGCGCGCGGTTATCATGCACCGACAAATTATGATTCCCTCTTCGTTCGTTACCATTTGGTCTGCAAGTCGGCTTAGCAGAAACCGATCCACTACGCGACTGAGCGCAGACCGATCCAACGCGCGGCAGTTATGCTACTCTCCGGAGTTGTTCTTTGATGCGAGGCGTTTCCGTGAGCAAGCCGAAGGTATTTTCCACGCACGTTCTGTTCGATGACCCGCGCCGCCGATTGGCGGAGCATTTTGACGTGGATTACTGGACCGGAGAGGAACGGCCGCCGCGCCCGGAAGTGTTGAAGCGCGTCGCGGGCAAGGATGCGCTCGTCTGCCTGCTCACCGAAAGAGTTGACCAGGAACTGCTCGACGCGGCGGGACCGGCGCTGCGGATTGTTGCGAATGTGGCGGTGGGTTACGACAATATCGATGTGTCTGCGTGCACGGAGCGAAGCATCGCTGTTACGAACACGCCCGGCGTGCTGGATGAGACGACGGCTGATTTTACGTGGACGCTGCTATTGGCGATTGCGCGCCGCCTCGTTGAGGGTGACCGGCTGGCCCGCTCGGGCGAATGGCTCCAATGGAATTTCGACCTGCTTTGCGGAACCGACGTCTGGGGCAAGACGCTCGGTATTATCGGATTGGGACAAATCGGTCGCGCCGTGGCCAGGCGCGCCGCGGGATTTCGCATGCGCGTGATCTACTACAGCACAACGCGCGCGCCGGCAGAGGTCGAAAAGGAACTGCACGCGGAATATATGGAGCAAGATCGCGTGCTGGAGCAGGCGGATTTTGTTTCCCTGCACGTACCCTTACGCGCGGACACGCGCGGGTTGATCGGACCCGCGGAACTCGCAAAAATGAAGCGGACGGCGTTCCTGATTAACACGGCGCGAGGGCCGGTCGTGCAGGAGGCGGCGCTGGTGGACGCGCTCGATCAGGGAAGGATCGCCGGCGCGGCGCTCGACGTATTCGAACGCGAGCCGCTAATCAGCGACGGTCTGCGGCGCGACAATGTCGTCCTCGCTCCGCATCTTGGGTCCGCTTCGCTCGAAACTCGCACCCGGATGGCGATAATCGCCGTCGAAAATGTGATTGCGTTTTTTAATGGCAAGCGTCCGCCGGCGATCTTGAATCCGGAAGTGCTGCGGCGGAAATAATGGGCCGCGACCTCAAACAAATCGCGCTGCGGATTTTTCGGGAAACGCTCGCCGCGATTGACATCCCTGCAACCATGCGGCGGAAGCTTGCGCGAGCGGGCTCGTGCATCCGCGTAAACGGCGCGATGCTCGACCTTGCTCCGTTCGAGCGCATTTGCGCGATTGCCGTCGGCAAAGCGTCGGTGGCGATGGTGAGCGGACTGGCGGAGTTGCTCTCGCCGGACTTCCGCGCCGAGGGCATCGTGGTCACGCCCTCGCGTTCGATGGAGGCGCCTTCAGGATTCCGTGTGATGGTCGCGGGGCATCCCGTGCCGGATGAAGGCAGCTTTGCGGCGGGCCGCGCGATTTTGGATTTGCTGGCAACGGTGAACGAACGGACGCTGGTTTTTTTCCTCTTGTCGGGCGGAGGTTCGGCGCTGATCGAGCAGCCGCTCGATCGCGCGGCCGGCCTCGAAGACATGCAGGCGCTGAACCGGTTGCTGGTCACCTGCGGCGGATCCATTGACGAAATCAACGCGGTGCGAAAGCATCTTTCCGCCGTGAAGGGCGGCCGTCTGGCAGTGGCCGCGTCCGGGGCCATGAAAATCACGCTGGGCATAACCGACGTTCCCGAAGGGCGCGAGTCTGCGCTGGCCTCTGGGCCGACTCTGCCCGACCCGACGACCGTAACGGACGCTTGCGGCGTGATCGGCCGCTACGGCTTGCTCGCGAAATTGCCTGCGCCGATTCGCGCCCGATTCGAGCGTCCGGAGACCATTCCCGAAACGCCGAAGGCCGGAAATCCGGCATTTCGCCGGGCCCTTTTTCAGATTTTACTCGGACGTGACGACCTGTTTCATCCCGCGCACCGCGCAGCCGAGGCGGCGGGATTCGTGACCGTCTGCGACAACACAACCGACGACTGGCCCGTCGAGCGCGCGGCGGAGTTCCTGCTGGCTCTGCTCGCCGAATTGAAGCGCGCAAATCCCGCCCGGCCGGCAGCCGTAATCGCGGATGGCGAGGTGAGTTCACCGGTGACGGGAAACGGCGTGGGCGGGCGAAACTCGGCGTTCGTACTCCATTGTGTGGAGAAAATCGCGGGTCAGCGAGTCGCCGTGCTCAGTGCGGGCACAGATGGAATCGATGGATCGAGCCCGGCAGCGGGGGCCGTCGCCGATGGCGAAACTTCCCCGCGCGCGCATTCGATGGGACTCGACTCGGACGACTATTCTCGGCGAAGCGATTCCTACACGTTCTTCCAAGAGCTGGGCGATGCGATTGAAACAGGACCTACCGGAAACAATTTGCGCGATCTCCGCATCTTCCTTGCCAGGTAAATCGAGAAGGGACTCGACACACCCACGATCAGTCGCTTTTGTCCGGGGGCAGGGCGGCTTCAATCTTATGCAACTGATTGTTGATTTCAGTCAGCTGGCGTTCGAGGCTGTCCAGGCGGTCGAGGACAGCTTGATTATTCGCAGCGCCAGGGTCGGGGATCTTCGGGTCCGCCGAGGAATGGTCTTTTCGAGGCGCGTTCACAGCCTTCAACTGATCAATCAGTCTTTCGACGGCGTGCGGGACGCTAATGGAAAACTGGCCGGTCTTGAGCGCCGCTACCAGCGGCTCAATGGCGATGGGATCACCACGGTGGCCCAGCGCGAAGATCGTGGCGATTCGGACATCGAACGAGGGTTCATTTAAGTAGGAGATGAGACGCGCAGTGATGTCGTGATTCTTGAGGTCGGCGCGGCCCAGTCCGCTAATAGCGATGCCGCGGAGCGCCGAAGGCTTTCCAGGGGCTGACCATTTCAGAAGTTCTGGAACAACGGCGTCATCACCCAGCATTCCCATAGCGCGAAGCGAAGCCCGCCGGAGCACATCGTCCGGAGAGGAAGTCGAAAGCGCTGCTTCGAGGAGGGCCCCTGTGCCGGGCGCTTTATCTTGCGCCAGGGATTGCAGCGCGGCGCCGCGCACGGAATAGGCCTTGTCGTCTTCGTAGATGGCCCACAAACGCTTGATGGCTTCGTCGTCGTTCTGGAAATGGCCCATTTGCTCGACGGCAACCTGGCGGACCCAAGGTTGTTCGTTCGAAAGTGCTGCGAGAACTTGCTTGCGCGCCGCAGGCGAATTGATGCGTCCGAGCGCACGCAAGGCCTCGTTTCGAACGCCCCAGAACCGGTCGTGGCGCGCGGCTTCGGCAAGCGCGGCTGTCACTGCGTCGTTGTCTTTGATGCTGCCGAGCGCGACGGCGGCATCGGCGCGGTCCGGCACGTCCTGAGCGGTTTGCAACTGCCGGATCCATTCTTCCGGTGATTTCTGAAAATCGAGGGACTTCAGGATCTCGTCGCCCTTATCGAACAGCACCAGCAACGGCGGCCCGTCCACGGAGAAGGAGAATGTTTCTTCGGCCTTGGAAACTTCGACAGGGAAGGTTTTCTCGCCGCTTGCTGTCGTAATAGAGACACGAACGGGCACTCGGAACAGCCCGACGCGTCCTTCTACTTTTTGCGTCTGCTTAACGTTGAGGCTGACTCTCTTCGTCGCCGCGTCGTATGTGGATTTCACCGCGAAGCGCGGGGCGCCGGCGCCGTAAATCCACTGGTCGAAGAACTGGTCGACGTTGACGCCGCTGGATTCTTCTACCGCTTTGACCAGATCGGCCGTGACGACGTTCTGCAGGCGGTAGGATTCCAGGTAGTGTTTGAGAGCGCGGAAGAAAGCGTCGTCGCCAAGCTGCTCGCGGAGCATATGAAGCACCCACCCGGCTTTGTCGTACACGTTGCCGACATATTCGATCGAGTCGGAGATGTCGCGCGTGACGATGGGGATCGAAAAAAGCTCCCTCGAAGGCATCCAATTATTCTGATCGCGCCAGTAGCGGTAGGCGGCCGCATCCGCACCGTAATAGTGCTCTTCCCATAAGCTGGCGCCGAAGGTCGCGAAGCCTTCGTTAAGCCATGTGTTGGTCCAGTCCTTGCACGTGACCAGGTCTCCGAACCATTGATGTGTGAGTTCGTGGGAGATGAGGCTATCCGCGGCTTCGGGCTTCTCCGCCGCAAGATCGGCGTGGACCATGTCTCGGATGGAAAGCGTGGTCGCGCTTACATTTTCCATTCCGGAAGCAACGAAGTCGTCCACCGCCGTCTGCGCGTACTGTTCCCAGGGATACGCGACACGGAATCGGTCCGAAAAGAAATCGAGCATTTGCCGTGTGTGCTGGAACGTGGAATCAATCGCGTCTTCCTGCCCCCGCGGAACGTAGTAGGCGATCGGGATATTGCGCCAGGTGTCTTTCTTTTCCTTATATTCTCCGGCGACGAATGAAATCAGATAGGTCGAAACCGGCAGCGATTGCCGCCACGTCCACGTTTTTGTCCCGCCCGGGGCATCCTGGACACTCAAGAGCTTTCCATTGGAGACCGTGAGCCAATCGCCCGGAACCGTCAGAATCATCTCGCTGGTCGTCCGGTTGTTTGGATAGTCGTAGATGGGGATGTAGTGATGCGTGTCTTCCGCTTCACCCTGCGTCCAGATTTCCTTTGCACGGTTGGGAGCATCCTTGTCTGGCAGGATGAAATAGAGTCCGGTAGTGGGCTTGCCCTCGTACCGCAGGTTCACCTCAAACTTCTCGCCGGCTTTCGCGGGTTGTGCCAGGTTGACATGAAGTTTTTCGTCGCGAACCTCGTATGAGGCGTCCTTGCCGTTGACGCGGGCGCTGGAAATGGTGAGGTCTGCACAATCAAAATCCAGGTGCGTAATGCCGTCGCGCAGCGCAGAGAGCGTGTGTGTCACCTCACCCATGACCTTGCGTTGGTCGAGGTCAAAGCGCAGCGAGACGCGCACGTTCTGCAGGTCGTAATCGCGGCTGGGCGCGTAGGGCCGGTCCGCGCGTGCAGCAACCGCGAAAATCGCGGCGAGAGCGAGCACAATCGCGGTAAGCCTCGCCGCGACATGGAATCTCTTTGAAGAAGGGTTCATTCGTGCCTCACGGAGGAGTTCGCGACGGGCATTACAACAAGAATATTATACCTTCGCGCAGGGAGCTGGATAGGGCGGCCCCACTCCTATTTAGATGCGCATTCAGCCGGAGCGTTTCTGCTTTCTCAGCCGCCGCAAAGTGTGGGCAGAGCAGCAAAGCATCTCCGCGCTCGTCTTCTTATCCTCGAAGGTACGCATCTTCCTTGCGGATCCAGTCTTCGCGGCGCGGAGAGAAAAAGTCGACGTCCACAGTGTCTTCCACTGCCACGGCGGAGTGGGGCACGTTCGGCGAAATCACGAGGACTTCACCAGCGCCGACCACGATTTCACGGTCGTCGAAAACAAATTTCAGCGTGCCGGAGATGATCCATGAGTATTGTTCGTTGACATGCGAATGGCGCGGTACAATGGCGCCGCGCTGAAGAAACAGTTGCGAAATTGTCGCATTGTCGCCGGAAATCATCTGGCGTGAGATCGTATCGTTCAGCTTTTCCACTTCCGTTAATTTCCATGAAGTCTTCTCAGGTGTGCTCACGGATGCCTCCTAAGTGTATCCGAACCGCTGCAGCATCCTCCACGGAAACACAAACGGCGTCAATCCCGTCTTTTAACAGGCTGCGGAAAAACTCACTTTGTGTGTCATTCCGAGGAGCGAAGCGACGAGGAATCTCTCTTTTTGCTGGTCTTTTTCAAAGAGAGATTCCTCGCGGAGTTTATCCCGGCCCCTGCCGGGGCTCGGAATGACGGGGCCAGGGGCTCTTTTTCGCAGCCTGTTAAGGATGCCCAGCAGGAAACAAATCTTCTGCTAAGATGCATGGAGTTCGAAGACGGCTCCTGGTGAGGTCAGCGCATGGCGGCACAATCGAATGTCGGGGGAATGGCGCGCCTACTCTATGTCGCAGTTGGCGCGGCGGCGGCGATCTGGGGGCTGTGGGGCGCCGACCAGGGTTGGACGCAATGGACTTGGCTCGCATTGGGCGGAGTGGCCCTGGTCCTGGGCATCATCGGTTACTCCCCGCTGCACGCAATGTTTGAACCGAAAGGTCAGAAAGCGAGTTGAATGCGTCTGCTGCGCGCGGTCGCCGGATTTTTTCTTTTCATCGAACTGCCGGTCCCGATTTACTGGCTGATTCTCCATTCATTCAAATCTTTCTGGCGAGATCGAGTTCGTGCCGCGTTCTGGATCGCGGGCCTCACTGCTTGGACCGCCGGTGGTATGCTGTTGTGGATCTGCCGGTCATTGCTTCTGGCTGCGACGCCTCCCTTGTGGTTCGCGATCGTGGCAGGATGGGCGCTCATCGGTATTGAAATTTATCTATTCGTGCGCGTGGAGCGCGAACTGGGCGCCCGGAGACTCGTCGGCCACGCGGAACTTTCCGGGACGGGCGAAATGTTTGCCGGAGGTCTCTACGCGCACGTGCGGCACCCGCGCTATATAGGTATGTTCTGCGCGGTCGTGGGAGCTGCGTTGCTTGCCGGCACACCGCGCTTGTGGGCGATTCTGGCGGTCTGGTGGGTGTTCGCCCTGATTGTCATTCGGCTGGAGGAGCGGGAATTGGCGGCAAGGTTTGGTGCGACCTACGTGGCGTATCGGAAGCGTGTGCCCGCGTTCTTGCCATTTCGATTGTGGAATGGTGAAAAGTAAGGCGGGCTGTCCAGAGTTTGGGCACGCAGCGCACGGAGCTTGGCATTGCCCTGCCGATGCGCCTCCGCTAGAATGACCGAACCGCCGCGGAGAGGTGTCTGAGCGGTTGAAAGAGCCCGCCTCGAAAGCGGGTAGCCTGGCAAAACCGGGCTCGTGGGTTCAAATCCCACCCTCTCCGCCATATATTTAGAACGCTACAGTTAACCCCGCACCTACCCGAACGCCTACCGGCCCAAATAGCTGTTTTCCTCAAAATCCCAGTAATAAATATGAGAGGAAAACATGGCGAAGAACACAGTAGCTCTCTATCTTTCGGTGACGATTGAGAAGCGCAACCAGCCACAATATGTGTTTACTTCTATGTTAGCCTACAGTGACATCGCTACCAGTTAGGCAATAGCCTAGCGGGACGTCATCTTGTCTTACGGTTTATGAAATGTGACGCCCCAATCATGCACTAGCCGTCTTTGACTTTGGCGCGGTCTTGATTTCGATGCGTCGAGGAAGTGCTGCAGCCGCAATCGGAGCACTGATCTCCAACACGCCATTGTTGTACTCGGCAGTGATCTTTGCTGTGTCCGTTCCTTCAGGTAATTCAAGCGTTCGCTCCAGTGTGCCGTAACTGAACTCGCGACGCAGGTAGTTGACATCTTTGCTCTCGCGGCTCTCTTTGCGTTCAGCACTGATCGAAAGCATATTGCCCTGCACATTCAACTGCACGTTTTGCGGATCCACACCAGGCAGGGCAAGGCGAACGTGATAGTTCTTGGCCTCCTTGTCCACCCAGGCGTCGATCGCTGGCACCTCAGGAGCCGACGGCGCCAACCGAGCAGTTCCCCAAGGTTGTTCACTGAGCAAACGGTTAAACATCTCATCGAATTCACGACGAAAGTCGAACAGGTCTCCGAAAAAACTTCCACGCCTTGCCAGATTGGTCATAATTTTCCTCCTTGTTGTATCTGTCGGGGTTGCCGACAAAATCGAACGTGATCCCTCGTCCGCGAAAGAGCAGATTTTCGGCTTTGCCAGGTGCACGAAATCGGCACTGCCCATGCGGATAGCATCTGAGTGGGTGCCCACACTGAAAACGATCTCTGGGTCTTCTGCCAGCGATTCATCCAGGTACACGGGCAAGCCATAGAGTTCACCGAATGGCGGTACCGCACCCGGCTCGCAATCCGGGAACAAGGTGTTGCATTCCGCCTCTGTCGCCAGGCGCACGCCAGACCCTACGATGGAAGCCAACTTGTTCATATTGATTTGGAAGGAAGCCGGGAGCACGGCCAGCAATGTCTTCTCTCCGGTGCGCAGCATTACTGTTTTGGCAACCTCTTTGCCTGGAACATGCATGATAGACGCGGCATCCTGTGCACTGTATGTAAGTGCGTGGGAGATCTGCGAATAAGATATCTTGGCCTGATCAAGATGCGACTTTAAGCGCGAGGGCATTGTCATATGCAACCTCCTGCATCCGTTTCGGGACGACGGCGAAACAATTTACCCGGATTTCTTTCAACATCTGGTCCAGCACGCCGATGAATTCTCTCGGTCGAAGAGCTGGCGCCCCTAGGCATTTCTGACCGTCTTTCATAAGGGGCAGCCACCAGCAGCCGGTCTCGACTGGGTAAGCATAGAAGACGCTGCAATTCGATCGGTCCAGCAGAGAGATCATTTGAGTTGCCTGACGCATCGGATTCGTGCTCAGAATAAGGGGAAACCTATGTTTCTTAAATAGCGCAATGCTTTGCTCGGCCGATGAGGCAAACCAACAATAGCAACCACGTTGCTCCAGGTGCCACAACAGATGAGACGACGCTTTTGCGGTTTCGCCCAGCAAAAGAACCCTGACAGCCTCTTGACTCATGGTTCCCCCGATAGAATGCTTGGTTCAGATTGCCGTCTTCTTGCTTGACCGCCCTTGCGGGGCTTCCAGATTCGTTGAGTAAATATCCTTAAATCAGAGACAGTGGCTGACTGCGAAGTGCTTCCGACCCTGACGGGCCGGTGCGTCGAAAATCCCGGGCGCCTCGTTTATGCTTCGTGCCGGCCGCTGCCTCGGAGCGAAGGACGGAAGTCTGCTCAATGGTCAAATCTTGGCCGCTTCTTTGTGGAAGCTGGCCAGTTCGTATCCCTGTCCTTCTCGGATTCTTGAGATCCGTTCGGCTCCAGAGAAACTGTCCCAATTGCAGCCTCCGTCCTTCGATGGCTCGTTTCTACTTTGTTCCTCCCGAGAAGGATGTGATCTGGATCACGGTTCTGTGTGTGATGGGCCACAACGTTGAAGGCCATATTCCGCGACGCGATCTTGTCTAAGGTGACTTCAGCGTTCGCATGAGGGCTGCGAAAACAGCGTGTGCAAGTTCTTGTCTCAGACCATGCGAAATAGAAGTGGTGGCTGGATGCGGTCCTGACCGCGAACACATGTGGGTGTGATCCGCATCACTGTGCTGTTTCGTATAGTTTGCGATCTTTGTCGTCAGAGCGCATGCCTCCGGAAATCCTGCCAAATCGGGCTGCAGGACAGGGCTGAGATGGCTGATTGAGCCGGGGCCAGCGTTGAATGAAAACAGGAGGTAATACCCCAATGCCAGAGAAATCCCTTGCAGTACAACGCGCTGAGGAAAAGACGACACTCAAGCCAGTTAAATTCGAGAGTTTGCTCAGCCGGATGGATGAGGTTTTCAACCGTATCACGAAGAGGGCTTTTGAAATCTTTGAAGGAAATGGCCGCGTTTTCGGTCACGAAATCGATAACTGGCTCAAAGCCGAAAGAGAATTTCTACATCCGGTTCACATCCAACTCACCGAATCCGGAGAGTCGCTCGATGTGCAGGCCGAGGTCCCTGGCTTCAACGAAAAGGACCTGGAAGTCAATGTTGAGCCGTGCCGCGTGACCATCAGCGGCAAGCGAGAAACGAGCAAGGAACAGAAAAAGGGTAAAACGGTTTACTCCGAGGCGTGCTGCGACCAAATCTTGCGCGTTGTGGATCTACCCGCTGAAGTCGAAACGGATAAAGTCACCGCGACGCTGAAGAATGGCGTCCTGGCATTGACAATGCCAAAAGTCGCCAAGGCACGAGGTATCCGGATTCAGCCCAAGGCCGCATAGTGCGCCGGTCCTCGGATGACGGGCAGACCCAGGAAATGGAGACCGGGTCATGTCCGTGGCCTCGGGACCAGAACAACTTATCACCCATCTCCACACTATGAAAACAACGACCTCAATGAGGAAAAGGAGAAAGACCATGAAAGTTGCAGATGTAATGACGAAGCCGCCGGCTTATTGCAGTCCACAAACGAACCTGGCAGTTGCTGTGGAAATCCTGTGGAGGCACAACTGCGGGGTTCTTCCCATTGTGGATTCTAAGGAAAAGGTTGTTGGCTTAGTTACGGACCGGGACATGTGCGTCGCTTTGGGTACGCGGAATCGGCTGCCGAGCGAAATCACGGTCAACGAGGTTACCTCCGGCAAGGTCATCGCATGCAAACCGGATGATGACCTCCGTGGGGCCTTGGCAAAGATGGCCCAGGCGAAGGTACGCCGTTTGCCTGTACTCGATGCTGCAGGCAAGCTTCAGGGAATACTTTCGATAGATGATGTCGTCCTACGCACCGAAACAGGAACATTCAAAAAAGACTCCGAACTGTCATTCGAGGATATCGTAAGTACTCTGAAGAGTGTTTACGCGCCAAAACCTCTGCGAGCGGCACAGCAGAAGATTGCTGCGGCTTAATCTGAGTTGAGCAGCATTGGCGATCGTGCGCTGGACCTCACACCGGGGGCAGCATGCAACATTGGAGAAGCTCGCGCCCGCGACGCGGCATCTTCGGCTAGCAGAAACGGGGGGACCGCGTTATGCCCAAGAATAGCGCAGGTCTGTTGTTGTATCGCAAGATGCGCGGCTCCATGGAAATGTTCTTGGTGCATCCTGGAGGTCCCTTCTGGGCGAAAAAGGACGATGGAGCTTGGTCTATCCCCAAAGGCGAATTTGACGCGGGCGAGGATCCGCTCTGCGCTGCCAAGCGAGAATTTCGAGAGGAAACGGGCCTAGTCGCAGAGGGAGAATATCAACCCTTGAAACCTCTTCGGCAAAGAGGCGGAAAGATCGTCTATGCGTGGGCAGTGCACTGTGACTTGCAGGCAGCAGCAGTCAAGAGCAACACCTTTTCTATGGAATGGCCGCGTGGATCGGGCAAGATGCGGAAATTCCCGGAAATCGACCGAGCCGAGTGGTTCAAAATTGACTTGGCGAGACGGAAAATCCTGAAGAGTCAATTGGGCCTGCTGGTGCAGCTCGAACAGGCCGTGGGTTCGCGCAGGTGAGCCGTGAGATCCGTGGGCGGGCTCCACTCTTTACGCACCGCCGCAGGCTTTCGAGCTATCCCCTCCAGGATTCGGTCCTGAGCGGAAGGCGCAAGTTAGGCGGCGCGCCGCAAAAAGGTTTGCAGGCCCTGGACATCCGCGGAATTCCGCAAATTGCGCATCACCTGTTTCTCAATCTGCCGGATGCGCTCTCGCGTTAAACCGAGGGTCTCACCCACTTCTTCCAGTGTGTGCTCGTCACCGTCAAAGCCGAAACGCATCCGGATGATCTGTTCCTCTCGCGGCGTAAAGGCTTTCAGCGCCAGGGCCGCCTTCTCTTTCAGATCCTTGTTGATCACGGCTTCAGACGGCGAAACAGCCGTTTTGTTCTCGATCATGTCGCCCAAATGCGACTCTTCCTCTCCACCGACAGGCATATCGAGGGAGACGGTTTCCTGTGCTGTCTGCATCAGGGCACGCACTTCTCCGATCGAGATCCTCATGCGCGCTGCGATTTCCTCCGAAGTGGGTCGCCGACCCAATTGCCTCGTCAGTTCCTGGTTCATGCGCGCTGACCGGTTGATGGCCTCGGTCATGTGCACTGGAAGGCGGACCGTACGCGACTGGCCAGCAATCGCTCGAGTGACGGCCTGCCAGATCCACCAGGTGGCGTACGTGGAGAACTTGAAGCCGCGGCGCCAGTCGAACTTGTCGACCGCTCGCATCAGGCCGATATTTCCCTCCTGGATAAGGTCGAGGAGTTCGAGTCCGCGGTTCTGGTATTTCTTGGCAATTGAAATGACAAGACGGAGGTTTGCTCCAGCCAGCTCTTTTTTGGCTTGCTCCGTTTCGGCTTCGCCCCGCTGGATCGTCTCGATTGTACGCTTGAGTCCCTTCAGGCCGGGGCCAAGAGTTGCTTCAATCCGTCTCAATTCGGCGCGGCGCGCAGCCAAGACTTTGTGGACCTCTCGAAGGGCCTGTTTGGAGGCAAATTTAGACCTGCGCTGGAGCCCGAGGATTTCGCCCTCCAGGGTCAAGGTTTTCTCCAGAACTTCGCGAACTTTTCCGGAGAGCCGTGCCCTTTCGGCCGGGCTCAGCTTGATCGTGCGAACCAGACCCGAAATCTCGATCCACGCGCGCGCCAGCCGATACCGACTGTGTAGGAGGGCGGCCTTATTTGACTTCGGGATTCGAAGCAGATGCCCCGAGTCCCGCGAAGCAGACTTCTGAAGGTTCTCGATTCGGCCGGTGACCTGGAGGAGTTTTCGAATCCGCTTCTCACGCTGGGCCGGAGTCAGCGCCTCGTCGCCCACGTCAACGATTTCTTCGATAGAGCGCTCGTCACGGCGCAAAGCCTCCGCAGCACGCACAAGCTCAGCCCACACGATGGGGGAGCGCGAAATTGCCTTTAGACTACGCATCTGGCCGCGCTCGATCCGCTTCGCAAGGCACACTTCGCCGTCCCGCGTGAGAAGCGGGGTTCGGCTCATCTCTCGGAAGTATATGGTGACCGGGTCAGCCGATTCCGCCAGTGCCTCTAGCCTGCGATCATAATCGTCGGCTCCCGCCTCATCGGCATGTTCCGGGACCCCATCTTGGACATCACTGAGGACGGAAAAATCCATTTCCTCGGTGGTGTCTGCCGCATGGGTATTTTGTTGAAGTTCTTCGTTTACGGTTAACAAGAGCTACTCCCGTCCCCCAGACACCTGATCGACCCTCGGCAAAGTTCTCCCATTCTTTTACTAAGTCTCGTCGGAAAAGCTGGAATCACTGCTGAAAGGACTTACTGTCACTTCGTCTTTGGTCTTCCGGGGTGACTACAAGTAATAGATGCAGCAACGCTGGAAAAGACGCAAGCGAACTAAGCTCTTCTCGAGACGGCAAGCCCCGGAGAGCGCCCCGCCCCACGAAAGAGACGTTTGAGGTGCTTCCCGAGGGAAGCGTGTCCGAAGCCGTGACGCAACGTGCGGCATGTTCAGTCCAAGTTGTTGAGCCCACAAAGAAGCGAGTAACACTTGGCTTCGTGACGACCGTCATGAGGACTCGTGATGTACATCACAGCCTTCTGGATTCTCTTGCGCTAGAAGAGAGGCATCGGAGGACGAAGGCTGCGATGGGAGAGAGTTTCCGAGACCCAACGGATTGAAAAAATCCGAGAGTACAGAGATTCCCCTTGGTCGCCTTCTAAAGCGAAGCGACAGCCAGGGTTTGACCAGTCGCAAGTCTTCCATCCTTCGAGTTTAGGCAGCGGTCAGGCGCGAAGCCTACGCCAAGCGCCCGGGAGTTTCGACGCACCGGCTCGCGACTGTCGGAAGCACTTCGCCACCGGCCGCTGCCTGCAATTTATGACGCAAGTTTTGGAAAGAACTTATCTGCGCCACGGCGATCCATTCCACGCGGAGGTGTTCTATGGCGATTTATGTAATCCTTAGCCGATTTTCGCCCGATGCTTTCCGAGAACCGAGGGATTTCAAGAAATTAGCCGAAGCGGTGTCGAACAAGATCAAGGCCGATTGTCCTGGGCTGAACTGGAAACACAGCTTTGCCACGCTCGGGCGTTTCGATGTCGTGGACGTCGTAGAAACCGACGACCCCAAACAGGTCGAGCGAGCGGCCATGATCATTCGCGCCTACGGCCATTCGACAACTGAGACACTGATGGGGACGCCGTGGAAGGAATTCCTGGCGAGGTTGTAGGCAAAGTCCAATCGGATAGGCGAACTTGCATGGATATTCGAGCCTCGGGATGTGCCTCCCGGGTCGGGTCGTCAAAAGGTAGCTGGTGTTGGTTAAGGCGCGGAGGTTCCTATGCTCAAGCCTGGCACCATTCAGTCTCTTCCCGATCTTCCAGCTCCTCTTTTGACCATATACTTGGACACGAACCCGGCAAAGCAAACGAGTCGAGGACTCAGGCCGGAGTACCTGACCCGGTTCGAATCTCAGGCCAAGTTGATCGCGCAAGCAGTCCCCACAGGTGACCTCCCACTTTTCCTGGAGCAAGTGCAGCGAGTCGGCG
>JAIQES010000052.1 GCA_020073705.1 Terriglobia bacterium | reverse complement strand
GTTTAAACTTTTGATTATACGTGCTTGTGAGAAGACGAGCAATTGGACGGTTCACACGTCGTCTGAGCAAGCTCATGTGCTAGTCTCAGAGTGCGCTGGCTGAAATCGAATCGGAGAACAACCGTGGACGAATACAAGTACTTGCTGTCAGAACGTGAGTTGCCGAAGAGCTGGTATAACGTTATCCCGGACCTGCCGCAGCCGCTGCCTCCGCCCTTGAATCCGGCAACAGGACAGCCGGCGTCCCCCGGCGACCTCGAAGCAATTTTCCCGCACGCCTTGATCGCTCAGGAGGTTTCTTCTGAGCGGCTGATTCCGATTCCCGACCCCGTGCTGAACATCCTGCGGCTTTGGAGACCGACGCCGCTACACAGGGCCCATCGGCTCGAACAGGCGCTCGGAACACCCGCCAAGATTTTCTACAAAAACGAGTCAGTATCCCCGGCGGGCAGCCACAAGCTGAATACGTCCATCGCCCAGGCCTATTACAACAAGGCGCAGGGCATCCAGCGGCTTGCAACCGAGACCGGCGCCGGCCAATGGGGCAGCGCTCTTTCTTTCGCCTGCCAGGTGTTCGGACTCGAATGCATGGTTTACATGGTGAAATGCAGTTACTACCAGAAGCCTCACCGCCGCACTCTGATGGAATGTTGGGGAGCGAATTGCATTCCCTCTCCAAGTGACCGAACCGCAGCCGGCCGCAAAATCCTCGCTGAGGATCCGGACTGCCCCGGGAGCCTCGGCATTGCCATCAGCGAGGCGGTTGAAGACGCGGCGCAGCGCAAGGACACGAATTATGCGCTCGGCAGCGTGTTGAACCACGTTCTGCTGCACCAGACGGTAATCGGACAAGAAACCCTGGCGCAGCTTAAGCTCGCCGGGGCCTTTCCGGATGTCGTGATCGGTTGCTGCGGAGGCGGCAGCAATTTTGCGGGACTCGCATTCCCCTTTGTGCCTCTGAAAGCGGACGGCAAGCAGATTCGGCTGGTGGCTGTCGAACCCGCGGCGTGCCCCACCATGACCAAAGGCGTCTACGCGTATGATTTCGGGGATAAGAGCGGCATGACGCCGCTGTTGAAAATGGATACGCTCGGCCACGATTTCATTCCCGAAGGAATCCATGCTGGAGGCCTGCGCTATCACGGCATGGCGCCGCTTGTCAGCTTGCTGCATCATGCGGGCGTCATCGAGGCGGTCAGCTACCCGCAATTGCAGTGCTTCGAAGCGGCGATAATTTTCGCGAGAAGCGAAGGTATCATCGCCGCACCCGAAACTTCACACGCCGTGTGCTGCGCGATTGAAGAAGCTCGCAAGGCCAAGGAGGAAGGCAAGGAAAGGACAATCCTTTTCAACTTGAGCGGCCACGGCCACTTCGACATGGCAGCTTATGAAAAATACTTTGCCGGCGAACTCACCGATTACGAATACCCGGCCGAAAAAGTCCTGGAAGCGTTGGCCCATTTGCCGGTGGTGTCCTAACATAATAGGGTGAGAATGAAGGCCAAGAAGAGCCGGCGTATTTGAGGAAGCCGCGGCTCAGGGCGGGGTGGTGCAAGGGAAGCGTACAATCACTATAGGCTTACGACGTGGCACATTTCGCACTTTCATTCCGGCGCTTGCTGCCCATCTGCGCAGCGCTTCTATTTTTTTGTGCGTTATCGCACACTTGTGCCGCCCAAGTTCAAAGACCTCTGTGCAGTGACGGCAATAATGAGTTCGAAGCAGGTTTCAGGACGGGAGTGGGAGTGACGGTGCAATCAGCGAAGACTGGAGGCTTATCGGCACGAAAATGCGAGGCGGCGCTCCATTGGGGAACGCAGAAGCTCGTCGTTGCTGATCAAGCGGCGCAAATCGATCTCGACTTGTTCGGCGTCGATCTGAAGACAGAGGGGCCAGTCGCCGCCTTCCAAATAAAGAAAAACACCGATGATTGCTGTGTGAGCTACCAGATTTATTCTTTGGCGAGACCCCCACGGTTGCTGCGAACGATTACCGGCGGGAGGTTCTTCTCCGCGTCAGATAGACATCTCACCGGGCGCATCGCAATCTGGACAGATGACGCTGCCGCCGTGAATGGCCTGGATGACCTGTTGGCGGTCGAGATGGACTATCTCCCGACGTATGTGCTTCGGTTTGAGCAGGGCAGGATGCTCGATTCGAGCAATGAATTTCAAGATTACTTCAACGATATAGTTATGCGCGTCCGAGCTGAAATCAACCCTGTGTTCCTTCAAGAGTTCAAGCTCAGCGACGGTAGGCTGCGGGGAGACCTTTCTTCCGACTTTTCACGACTGCATCGGTTGCGCATCGTGAAAACTCAAATCCTGGAGATCGTGTGGGCTTACCTGTACAGCGGCCGTGAACAAGAAGCATGGCGTAGCCTCACCGAAATGTGGCCGGCCAGAGACGTCGAGCGCATCCGGCTGGTGATAGCGAACGCGCGAGCGAACGGGATCCTTGCGCAAATTGATGGAGTATCGACGAGCAGCGCTCGGGCCCCCAAAAACAGGGTGTGGATCTTTAAGCAATCGGAGGTGACACCAGCTCAGCCAATTTACTTATGGCGATTTCCACCTGCTAGTCTGGCCGACCGCAATATATTGGATACTGAAGTAACCCTCGATCTCGTCATAGATTCGGCAGGGAAGGTGTCCTCCGCCGAACCCGCTGGAGGAGGCGCGGACGAGGGCCTCATGAGCGCTGTCAAAGGCTGGAAATTCATTCCTAGCATGAAAAATGGCCATTCTGTTGCAAGCCAGCTGCGTTTGATCACCTCCCTAAAGCGATAAATCGGAAACTGAAACAGAATCGTTGGCGTGTCCGGTCGCCGCCGCTTGCCGCTTAAACGTCAAGTTGTATACTTCCCATCGAGGCAGACCGTGGCGGCATTCGAACGAATCATTTGGATTGTCTTGGACAGCGTGGGAATTGGCGAGCTACCCGATGCCGCCGACTATGGGGACACAGGCCGCAATACGCTTGGCCATATTGCAAAATCGCGGGCGCTGGCGCTCCCGAATCTAGTGCGGCTTGGACTGGCGAATATTGCGCCGCTCGATTACCTGACGCCGCCTGCCAATCCGGAAGGCTGCTACGGCAAGGGCGCGACACATTCGCCTGGGAAGGACACGACCACCGGACATTGGGAGATGGCGGGCATCTGGCTGGCTCAGGCGTTCCCGGTCTACAAACAGGGTTTCCCGCGCGAGTTGATCGAGCAGTTCGAACGCGCGATTGGCCGCAAGACGATCGGCAACAAACCTGCCTCCGGCACCGAGATCATCAAGGAGCTGGGCGAGGAACATGTACGCACGGGTTTTCCGATTGTGTACACGTCAGGCGACAGCGTGTTTCAAATTGCGGCGCACGAAGACGTGATCCCGATCGGCGAGCTTTACCGCATGTGCGAGATCGCGCGCAAAATGCTGGACGGGCCGCATAAGGTCGGCAGAGTCATCGCGCGGCCCTTCACCGGCGCGCCGGGGAATTTTCGGCGCACCGAGCGCCGTCACGATTACGCGGTCGAGCCGCCATATCCGATGCTGATGGACGTGCTGGTCGAGCGCAAGGCGCCGGTCTTCGGCATCGGAAAGATTCACGACATTTACAACGGCCGGGGAGTCGATCGGTACGTCACGACGAAGAACAACGCCGACGGGATGCAGAAACTGCACGCGGCGCTCGGCGAACAGAAGACCGGCCTCATCTTCATGAACCTCGTGGATTTCGACATGCTCTACGGACACCGGAAAGACGTCGAAGGGTTCGCAAGATCGCTTGAAGAATTCGATGAGCTCCTCGCCCCGCTGCTGCGAGCCATGGCGCCGCGCGATTTGCTGATGATCACGGCCGATCACGGCTGCGATCCCGATCCCGCGTGGCCAACGACGGACCACTCGCGCGAATACGCGCCCATCGTGACCTACAGCCGCGGAGGGAAGCGCGGCGTCAACCTCGGCGTTCGGGACACGCTGGCCGACATGGGCCAGACCATCGCAGAAAATTTCGGCGGCACAATTCCTCACGGCAAGAGTTTCCTGCCGCTCATTTCCGCAAACTAAACCATTTGCTTCGACGCCGGGATGTTCCACGTGCTGTCATTCCAAATCCGCGACAGCGGGTGAGGGATCTCTTCGATTGGAATAAAGAAACGGAAAGATTTCTCGGGCCGATGCTACTGCACCCTGGAATGACACTTCTATTCGTGTTGGAGATAGAGCGTCAGTCTCCTGAGGCCGATGCGCGAGGCGCGTAATATCCAGCGCGCGTGCGCACGCTGAGTTTTCCCGTGCCGCCGGGGGGCAGGACCTCCACATGGACGGTCCGGAACGAGCCGTCGCGTGCCACGTTGGTTGGGTAATACGCCAGCGTGTACTGGTTGCGGATATCGTGGGCGATTTGCGTGCAGATGGCTTCCGTGTCGGTGGCATTTTCGGGGAAAAAGGCCAAGCCGCCGGTGGCATTGGCGAGTTGAGAGAGGGCGCCGCGAGCCTTCTTCATTGCGCGCCTGTCGTGCCTCATATCGTCGTCGCTGAATACGCCCACGGCGTAAATTACGGCGTTATTCCGCTGGGCTTGCTCGACGGTATTTTCGAGGCTGTGACGGCTGGCATTGTCTTCCCCGTCGGTAACGACGAGGAGCACCTTCTTGTCGCGCGCGCCTTTCTTCAGGTGATCGAGCGAGCCAATCACGGCGTCATAGAGCGCCGTGCTGCCGCGCGCGTCGATGCGCTCGAGCGCGGTCTTCATCTCGTCCAGGTCGCTCGTGAAATCGTGCTCGGTGTCGAGGTAGTAGTCGTCGTTGAAGTTGACGACAAAGCCTTCGTCCTGGGAATTCGAGGTCTTGACGAAGGTTAGCGCGGCCGCGTTCACTTGCGGACGCTTGTCTCGCATGCTGCCGCTATTGTCAATCACCAGGCCGAAACTGACCGGTACATCCTCTTGCTTAAAGATCGAAAGCTTCTGTTCGATCTTGTCTTCGAATACCCGGAAGTTTTCCTGTTTCAAGCCCGGCACGAAGACGCTTCGATCATTGAGCACTGAAGCATGCAGCACCACCAGGCTAACCTGTGACTGAATCTTATAGGATCCCTGCTGGCTTTGCTGCGGGGCGTTCGGAGCCGGCGGCTGGGTCGATGGCGAGACTTGCGGCTGCTGTTGCTGCGCAAGGGCGCCGGTCGCCAGGCACACACCCATGCTTGCAAGAAAAAACGTCAGGAGAAGAACCGTCAGACGACTGCGGCTACTGGCTGGGCGCGTAGTAGCCGGTTTTTGCGTAAACACTAAGGGATGGCAGACCCTTGGGTGGCCGTAGCTTGACCTTGATCTTTCGCCAACTGCCGTTGTGCTGCGCGTTGCTTGGTTTGTATCCCAGAACATATTGGTTACGGAGCTCCATCCCGATCTTCGCTGCTATATCAGGCAGTTCGCCAGGGTTATCAACAGGAAAAACCCGCCCGCCGGTCATTTCGGCCATTTCCGAGAGCAGCGAAGGCCCATTGAGTTCTTCACTTGTCTGAGAGCGAATCCCGATTGGGTCGTAAATGCCGATTGCGTAAAGCTGGCAGTCCGCCTCTTTCAGAAACTTCTTTACGTCGTTCTCAGTGTACCTGCTGTGATTATCACCCCCATCAGATATGATGAGCAAGGCCCGTTTGGCGTTGTGTGCACCCCTCATCTGGCTCAGTCCCAGATAAACCGCGTCGAGCAAGGCCGTGCGCCCGCGCGAAGCGGTGAACATCATGCGGCTCTGCAGCTCTTCTACGCTGCTGGTGAACCCGCTGGTCAATTCGGCGCGGTCGTTGAAGCTCACCAGGAAAAATTGATCGAGAGGATTCGCCGTTCGCATGAATTGCACGGCGGCCTGCCGAGCCTTGTCCACCTTGTTGGACATGCTGCCGCTCATGTCAAAAATCAATCCGATGGAAATAGGGACGTCTTCGCTCGACAGGGTTATGACTTCCTGCTCGACCCCGTCTTCGTAGACGCGGAAATTCTCTTTTTCCAGGCCGGTCACCAGCCTGTCTAACGGGTCAGTCACCGTGACGTTCACCAGCGCCAGATTGACCTCGACTTTGATCTCATCGGCCGGTTCTTTCTGCGGAGTTGGTGGCGCTTGGGGGGGGTGAACCGGGCCCTGGGACTGGTCAAACGCTGTGGCCGTAATCAGAGCGCACGCAAAAAGAGTGATGATACGGAAGCAAACCTGACTACGTGTGGTCTTCACCACATTACCTGCCTTCGCCGACGCTGCCGGGCGGTTACGGCTGGTTCGCCCTCGAACCTTGTGGTTATTCTACCATTCCGGAAAGTCAACGCAAGTCCAAGCCTTCTTTTTGAGAATTTGCTTACTTTTGGCGCGCGCATCATGGCCGCGATTCGTGCAGACAGTGTCCTGCGTCTGGATGCCTGCGTCATGTGGTAGCATTTCCAAGCTGCACCCAGTGCTTGTCGACCATGGCCCGTCATTGGGCAGGCAGAGAATAGACTCGATGGCCGTCGCTATTATTCCCGCTCGTTATGCCTCGACGCGGTTGCCAGGCAAGCCGCTGGTTGCGCTCGCCGGCAAGCTGATGATTGAGCGTGTGTGGGAGCGCGTACGCCGCGCGAAAAAGATATCCCGAGTGATCGTCGCTACCGACGACGAGCGCATCATTCGAGCGGTCGCTGCGTTTGGAGGGGAAGCGGTCATGACGCGCTCCGAGCACCGGTCCGGCACCGAGCGCGTCGCTGAAGTGGCTGCAACCACGGTCCGCGAAGGCGAGGAAATCTTTGTCAACGTGCAGGGGGACGAACCGCTGATCGAGCCTTCCGCGATCGACACGGCCGTCGAGGCCATCGAATCCGACCTGAGCGTGCCGGTCGCGACGCTTGCGGTTCCTATCGCAAAACCTGCCGACATCATGGATCCCAACGTCGTCAAAGTCGTTCTCGATTTCGATGGCAATGCACTTTATTTTTCACGCGCGCCGATCCCCTGGGTGCGCGATCGCAACGCGCCGGTCCACGCGCGGCACCTGAAACACCTTGGTCTGTACGCGTTTCGCCGCGCCGCGCTCCTCGATTTTCCGACGCTGCCTCTGGGAGACCTCGAGCGTATCGAACAGCTCGAGCAGCTTCGTTGGATGGAGAACGGCTACAAGATTCGCGTCGCCGAAACACCGTACGATTCCATCAGCGTGGATGTCCCCGAGGATGTCAGCCGCCTCGAACAACTCCTCCGCGAACTGCCTTCCGCCTGACAATTTGAGATGCTGTAGCCTTATTCTTTCAGAGACGCAGATTCCTCTTTCAATACTGCGGTGCAGGACAGGATGAATCCACACTATCAGAGGAAAAAATCGAAAGATCCCACGCTCGAAAAGCTTGAGCGTGGGGCACCCGCCAATTCAAAATCACTCAAACCCGCTTCACAAAGGGCCTGCCACCCGCCCTGCGGCACCTGAAAGTTTAACCGCGGGTCAAAGGCGCGGCCACCCGCCACCCCGAATTTCGTTTGCGCATGAAGATGCGGCTATCCGCCGAATGACAGCTATTCCTTCCGCTACGGGGTCACAGTCACGGTGATAGTGTTCGATTTCACGAGGGTCATGCTTACCCCGTCGAACCGATGCGCTTGAATAGTATATTTGCCAGCGGTGCTCAGATCATACTCCTTGTTCAACATCGGTTCTTCCTCGAATGTCTTACCTGGTTTTATGGGTACTCGTACGACTGTAAAGGCCCCGCCGGGGCCGTCCCTATGATCCTTGACATGAAGCTTGCGCCCGTCTGGCGTCTCAGGCACTGGCCTGCCTTCGGCATCGCGGATGTCTATGTCTATGATGGGCCCCATTCCTACTCCGCAAAAAATGTCCCGATCGGATGTATTTGTCATGGTGGCTTTCAGTCTCACGTCCGAACCCGATTTGAACACGGTCTGCGGTGTACTGATGGTGATTGTGAACGTCGGTTTTTCCGGTTGCGCAACTTGAGCCGTGGTGCTTGATACGAGCGGAACCACTGCTAAGAGAAATACAAGCCCTCGCAGAACTTTCACACATCCTCCTTTCCATCCCTCACGGTATGTTGTGGACCGTGCTGGTCCATTGCGGATACGAACTGCTCGGTTGAAATGTCGGGGGTGGCCAACCGTTTCGCGTTTTTTCTGTTGACGAACGGTCACGGCTGGATGATACCACTGCAGTAGGACAACACGGAGTTACTGGTTTGGCTCTTGAGGGTGTCCGACCCTTTGGTTTGGGAGGGTCGGTGGCGCGAACTTGTGGGACAGCACGCCAGCTAAAACCGTCTGAATAGCGCCCCGGCCGCGAGGCGTCCGCTATCGATTCCGACCACGATTACCCGGGTGGAATTCACGACGTAAATGGCGAAGTTGCGGTTGTCGGTCGAAGGATTGAGCGTAAGTGTGCCGCGCCCGCTCGACGACAAAGCGGTGTACACGCCGGTGACCGCTTCGCTTGGGGTGAGGGTTCCCGCAGTGTTTATGTCGATGGTTCCCGACGAGACCGTGCCCGCGCCGTCGGCACTCAACTGGCCGGTGAGGACTTGAACGGACGACCCGGAAAGACCGCTGCTGTCGAGCGCATAGCTGCCTTGAATCGACGCCAGTGAAAACGCCGCGCTCTGCTGCTGTGCGAACAAGCCACCGCTGGCGATGTTCGAGTCGGTTTCCTGAAAAACGGCATTCCCCGTCGCTCCCAGATAAAACACAAGCGTGTACGTCCGGCTTGCGGTTGTGAACGTGGCCGTGCCCCGGCCGCTCGAAGCCACGGTGTATGTTCCGGCGGACAAAAACGGCAGATTTGGAGCCGCCGTGCCGTTTACGTTTTCATCCACCACGCCGGTGGTGAGGTGGCCATTTCCATCCGCAGAGAAACTCCCGGCCGTCGCAATCGTTCCGGCTGGTCCCGATCCTGCCAGGAGAAACGCAAAATTGCCGTTGAGAGAAGTCAGGTCGAACGTGGCGTTCGGGGTCTGCTGCGTCGTGACGCCTGTCACTGCCCCGGCTGTCGTCTGGGGATCGATACCGACGAATTTCGCTGAGCCCCGTGACACGATATAGAAGAAGAAGTTTCGATCGCCGCTGGGAAGGTGCAGCGTGGCTTTCCCGCGGCCATTGGAATGCAATGTGTTGGGAGCGTTGGGGTCAGCCAGATAAGAACCGGAAAACGGCAGAAGGGGCGTGGCAGGGGTTACCACACCGCCGTCGTTGATGTCTACCAAGCCGTTTGTGATTCCTCCGGCGCCGTCGGCAGTGAATTCTCCAATCTGTGAAAGGAGTTTCGAACTGCTGTCCACGCCAACGAAGTCAAACACATACGTGCCGAATAAACCGGAGATGCCGAAGGTCGAAAGGTCCTGCAAATTCGCTTGTCCGGTAGCTGTTCCGGTGCCGTCGAAACCGATGATCTGAAGCTGGTTGCTGTTGACCAGAACGAAGCGAAAGCTGGATGGAGTGCGGCCGTCGCTGAACTGCATTGTGCCGCGCCCATCGGCTGTGAGCGTGTAGGTGCCGACAAAAGAAATCGGACTCGTTGTTACGCCGGAAGCATCATTGATGTCTTCGAGCCCGCCGTTAAGGTTGCCGGCGCCGTCGGCAGAAAAGCTGCCCGCTCGGAAAAAAGCGCCCGAGGCATTCCTTCCCGCCAGGGAGAAGGCAAACGGTCCTTGGAATGACGATGTGGAATAGCCGGAGATCGTTACCGTGGCGCTCGCCGTGGACAGCGGGAAAACACTCACGGCGGCTGTGACGGTTACAGTCGAGCCGATCGGCGGCGTTAGCGGCGCAGTGTAGACCCCGTTCGAATTGATCGTGCCAAATGTCGAGTTGCCGCCCAAGACTCCGTTCACGTACCAGTCGACATTGGTTGACACCAGGCCGGTACTCGTCGTCGCACCGGTAACTGTCGAGGTGAAGGTCTTGGTATTCGCCGCGCCCGCGGTCATCGTCCAGGAAGTAGGAGAAATCGTCACCGTCGGTGCCGGAAGGATTGTCACCGCCGAAGTGGCGGATAGAGTTGGTTCCTGGTACGACACGGCTGTCACATTAACGGTTGCAGGGGAAGGAACCGTGGCGGGCGCGTAGTAGACCCCATTCGAGTCGATCGTACCGACCGTGTTATTTCCGCCGGCGATCTTATTCACCTGCCAAGTGACCACGTTATTCGTGCCGCCTGACACGAATGCACTGATTTGTGTGCTCGTCACCACATTCAGAGAAACGGTGACTGGCGAGATGGTGACCGTAATCTTGGTCACAGGGTCCGTACACGAGGAGTAGGAAGCAGCCGAAGAGGTTGTGGAAGTTGTGGTCGTACACGTAATGGCCGTGCTCGTCGCTGGAGTGCCGTGGCATGAAACCAGGCCAAACAGGCCGATAATTAGGGCAAAAAGCGGAAGCCGTTTCACTGCGCCTCTCTCTTCAATTTCGCGGATCCCGCATCGCTGTGGCTCACTCCCAACCCCACTCCAAAAGAATGCAGATTATATCTCATCCTGCCTTCCGGAAAGCTTGCTTGCGTTTGGTCCGGCCATCCCAAGCGGCTCGGATGGCTGCGACAAGAAGGCTCGTTCGTTCGAGAACCGTCGCGAGGTGGCACACTTTCTCAAAACTGTTTGTACAGCGAGCCAATCGCAACGCCCGTGCTGTCCGTGTCTAGAGCAAAAATCTGCGTTGGACTCACGAAATACAGCACGAAGTTCACAGTGGGATTGAGGAGCATCGTCGTACGGCCGTTCGCCGCAACCGTAGTGTATGTGCCAATTTCTGTCACGCCCGTTTGCGTCGCGCCAAAGTTGTTGATATCAAGCGAACCGGACGTTACGTTGCCAGTGCCATTGGCCGTGAGCTGTCCCACAAAATCTTCTTCTCGGGGTGTGGCATTCTGTCCAGTCAGGTTCAGTGCATAACTGCCACTCAATGACGCCGCCGTGAACGGTCCGCCTTGCGGTTGAACCAGCGAACCATGCGCGACGACCCCAGCAGTCGTTTCCTGGATTACCGCGGTGCCCGGCGCAACCATGTAGAAGACGTAAGAGTGACCAGGAATGATTAGCGTGCCCCGGCCGGTCGAATCAATTGTGTAGCTGCCGGTGCCAAGCGACGATACCGACGTCACAGTTCCGCCGCTATTTTGGTCAAGCATGCCGCCGGCTATGACATTGCCGTTGCCATCCGACGTGAAGCTGACCAAATCCGCGATGCCGCCGCTTGGCCCAGAACCCGCGGTTTCAAATACAAATACGGTGTTGGCGCTAAGCGCATTGTCTCCCCAAGAGAATACTGTCTGCTGTTTGAACGCATCGCCAACCAAAAGAGGAAACGCATCCGTTTCAATGAATTTCGCGCGATTCGCCGAAACCATGTAGAAGCTAAACTGGAAAGTCCCGCCGGAAGTGATAATGGTTGCGACACCCCGCCCATCCGTGCTGATCGAATAAGAAGAAGTGCTCAGGATATTTTGCGCTCCGCCGCCATTGACGTCCATCTCGCCAGACGTGATCCCACCAAGGCCGTTGGCGGCGAATTCTCCTACTTCCGATTGCGGAGCCGTTGCGGAGGAGAGCCCGGCGAAGTTGAACGTGTAGGTTCCGGCCAAACCGCTGGTGTTGAAAGCCGAAGTATCGGGCTGCAGGTCCATTTCGCCGCTTGCCGCCGTAAGCGCGGTTGTCGAGTTGAGCGAGCTGAACTCGATAATCTGAACCTGTTGGGCTGAAAGAACTACGATGCGGAATTGGCTCGTTTGCGCCGCCGCCGGACAAACGTTACTTGTGGACGGCTCGCAAAATTGCATCGTGCCGCGGCCATCCGGTCCAATCGAGTAGGATCCTGAAAATGATATGGGTGGCAGAGTAGTGATACCACTGGGCTGCGGATTCACGTCCTCATGCCCGCCAATCAGGTGGCCCTGGCCATCCGCCGTAAAGCTGCCCGCGCGGGCGAAAAACGTATTTCCTGCGATCACCCTTCCGCTCGTGGAAAACGCATAGGCGCCCTGCAGGGAAGCGTTTCCAAAGGTTAGAGTCACCGGAACGCAGAAGGTCTGTGTAGAGTCGGTTTGAGAAACTGCGGTAATCGCGACAGCTGCTCCCGAAGGCGGGATCTGCGGCGCTTTGTAGTTCCCTTGGGGAGTAATTTGGCCGAATGGGAAAGTGCCGTTTACGTTGCCGTTGAGGAATCCGATTGTCGAGCTGCATGCGGGGCTGTTGTTGACATACCAGAATACGGCGTTGCTGCCCCCGCCTGAAACTGTTGCCGAGAAAGCCTGCGAAAGACCGGCGGCTACAATGACATTTGTGCTTGGACTTATGCCGGTAATGGCTGCGGGTGGCAGGATCGTCAGATTGGCCGTGGCCGTGAGGCTGGTTTGCGCCTGAGCAACCGCAGTGATGGTCACGACGTTGTTCGTCGGTGGAGTTGCCGGGGCTTTGTACAAGCCAGTCGTGTCAATTGTGCCGACTGTCGTATTGCCGCTGGTCACGCCATTGACCTGCCAGTTCACCAGAGTGCTGCTCAAGTTGAGGATGCTCGCCGTGAACTGCACCGTTCCGTTCACGTTTACCGACGAGGCAGCCCCCGAAACCGTTATAGACGGGGCAGCGGCGGCGGGTGAACTCTTCCCCTTACAGGAATTCAGGGCCAGCAATGCCGGGAGGAGCGCCAAAAGTACCAGGAGACGTTTCGCTGGTGTCCCCCCTTGGGGCTGTGGAGGGATGCCTTCGATCATGTTTTCGAAATTATGGTCCTGCCCTACGCCAGAACGTGCGCTCGATTGCGCCTCCGTACCCGATACGGCGGCGGGATGGCTGGCTCCTCGCCAAAGTGCCTTGTGGAGACACATGTAGTAGAAGTTCTGCTGGCGCACTATGAATCCCCCTGATCTGACCGATGCTGATTTCCTCAAGGTAACGATGGCCCCTCAAGTTGAGAAAGCACCCGCTGCATCGATAAGTATAATTGTTTCCGTCTGGAAATAAAATTCCCGCGCGCGTCCGTGCAAACGTGACCCATTGAAAAAGTTTCTTATCGCCACAGCTGAAACTGTAAATCCCCACATTTGCAATGAAGCTGGGGCACAAGGGACTCATAATTCCGAAAAGATTCACATCCCCCGCGAGGCATAGATGCAGTCTCGCATCATTCTGTCGCCTACCCTTAAACGGAATGTGACAATAGAACGTTGACCCACAATAAAGTCAAGGAAAATTTGCACTTCCTCCGGTCTTTACGGCCCAGCCCGCCCTGCGGACGCAGGCAAAAACAGATAAATGGCTCGCGGCAGCCGGGCTCGAACAGAGTGCTGAAAAGTTCTGGAGTTCATTACATTGACAGACATCGGGATTCTCCGTAGAATGTGTTGTACGCGGACATCTTCTTGGAGGATTAAACCCAGTTCTGCATCCCGTGTTTTGTTGCGGCCGGAACTGAGCGGATGGGGCCGAAGTATATTTTTGTTACCGGTGGCGTTGTTTCTTCCCTCGGCAAAGGCGTAGCAGCGGCGTCGATTGGCTGTCTGCTCGAAAGCCGGGGTCTCCGAGTTACCCTCCAAAAGTGCGATCCCTACCTGAACGTGGATCCGGGCACGATGAGCCCGTATCAGCACGGCGAAGTGTACGTCACCGATGACGGCGCCGAAACGGACCTCGACCTGGGACACTATGAGCGGTTTACCTCCGCCAAGCTGACGCGCGATCACAACTGGACAACTGGCCGAATCTACGAGTCCATTATTTCGAAGGAGCGCCGCGGCGACTACCTGGGAAAGACTGTGCAAGTGATCCCACACGTCACCGATGAGATCAAGGCCGCGTTCCGCAAGATCGCAAATGATGTGGACGTTGTCATCATCGAAATTGGCGGCACGGTCGGCGACATCGAATCACTTCCGTTCCTCGAGGCGGTTCGCCAGATCCGGCTCGAACTGGGACCGGAGAATTACGTGCTCGTCCACGTGACGCTGGTGCCCTTCATTCCGACGGCCGGCGAACTAAAGACCAAGCCGACTCAGCACTCCGTGAAGGAGCTGCTTTCCATCGGGATTCAGCCCGACCTGCTGCTCTGCCGCAGCGACCGCTGGCTGCCTCAGGATTTGAAGCAGAAAATCGCGTTGTTTTGCAACATGCCGGAATCTCACGTCATTTCCATGCGGGATATGGACACAATCTATGCCGTGCCCGTGGCCCTCGCCGAGGAGGATCTCGACGGAGAGATCCTGCGGCTGATGCATCTGGACGCGCGGGAACGCGACATGACCCGCTGGCTCGAACTGCTCGACCGCATCCGCAACCCCGAAGGCGAGGTGCGCATCGCGGTGGTCGGCAAGTATGTGCAACTCGAGGACGCCTACAAGAGTTTGCGCGAAGCGCTGATGCACGCCGGGCTCGCCCACAAGCAGCGCACCGTGATCGAATGGGTGGAGGCGGAAGAGATCGATTCCCCGGCGGCTGCGGCTGCGCGTCTGTGCCAGGCGGACGGAATCCTGATTCCGGGCGGATTCGGCAAACGCGGCATTCAGGGGATGATTCACGCGATCGAGTACGCGCGAACTCATAAGATTCCGTTCTTCGGCATTTGCCTCGGCATGCAGTGTGCGACGATCGAATATGCCCGCAACGTCTCGGGCCTGGCCGGTGCGGATAGCACTGAGTTTGACCCGCAGACGCCTCATCGTGTGATCTACAAGCTGCGCGAGCTGCTGGGTGTGGACGAAATGGGCGGCACGATGCGCCTGGGCGCGTGGCCTTGCAAGATCGAACGGGACTCCACCGCTTTTCGCGCTTACGGCACAACGGAGATCAGCGAACGGCACCGGCACCGTTACGAATTCAATTGCGAATACGAAAAAAGGCTCACTGATGCCGGATTCCGCATCACGGGCCGTTCACCCGATGGCAAGTACGTCGAGATTGTCGAGGCGCCGGACCATCCCTGGTTTCTTGGCTGCCAGTTTCATCCTGAATTCAAGTCGAAGCCCCTTGCCCCGCATCCGCTCTTTTTCGCCTTCATCGGCGCGGCGCATGCGCGCCGGGAAAGCGAGCGCACCACAGCCGCGGCCGGAAGTGCAAACGTCGTTTCCATGTCAGCCAAAACTTTGCCCTCCAGCTAGCATATTCTGATTCCGCCACTGCTCCCGTTGCAAATCGTCGCGGTCCCGCATAGGCTATGATCCGCCTCTCGAAAGCGGCGGAATCTCGCCGGCGGAAATTTTGAGCGGCAAAACAGGGGGATCGAGGAATTTTGGATGCATCCAGCGCGTGAAATCTCGATCGGGAACTTACGCATCGGCGGGAGCCAGCCGCTGGTTTTGATTGCCGGCCCGTGTGTGATCGAAAGCGAAGCTCATGCGCTCATGCTCGCCGAGCGCCTGGCGGAGATTGCCGAGCACGCCAGGATGCCGTTCATTTTCAAGGCGTCCTACGACAAAGCAAACCGTTCGTCGGAGCAATCCTATCGTGGGCCGGGGCTCACCGAAGGTTTGCGCATCCTGAAAGAAATCAAGCGGCGATTCCAGCTTCCAATTTTGACCGATATTCATGAAGCGTCGCACGCGGCCCCCGCCGCGGAAGTGGCCGACGTACTTCAGATTCCCGCTTTTCTGTCGCGGCAAACGGACCTGCTCGCCGCAGCGGGAAAGACCGGCCGCGTCGTCAACCTCAAGAAAGGGCAATTCCTTTCCCCCTGGGAAATGGTCAATGCCGTGGAGAAAGTGGCGAACACGGGGAACGACCGCGTCATCCTGACCGAGCGCGGCGCTTCGTTCGGTTATCAGAACCTTGTCGTCGACATGCGCTCATTTCCCATTCTGCGCAAGACAGGCTGCCCGGTTGTATTCGACGTGACGCACTCCGTGCAGTTGCCCGGCGGAGAGGGGAAGTCGAGCGGAGGGCAGCCGGAATTCATCGAACCATTGGCGCGCGCGGGAACCGCGGTGGGCGTGGATGGCATATTCCTCGAAGTGCATGAGAACCCGGCCAAAGCCCTTTCGGACGGAACCAACGCTCTGCCGCTCGCCGAATTGCCGGCCTTGCTGGGGAAACTCACACAGATTGCCGCGCTGGTCCGCGGCTGGAGCGTGCAGTGAGTCTCCATACGGCACGGCGCGTCTTGCGGATTGAAGCCGAAGCGCTCGGTGAGTTGCTGCTGCGGCTCGACGCGAGCTTCGAGCAGGCGGCGGACCTGTTGATTGCATGTAAAGGCCGCGTGGTCGTCACCGGCATGGGCAAGTCGGGGTTGATCGGCCGGAAAATCGCTGCGACATTTTCGAGCACGGGCACACCGTCGGCGTTTCTGCATCCCGCCGAGGCCATCCACGGTGATTTGGGCATGTTGATGCGTGACGACATGGTGCTTGCCGTGAGCTATGGCGGCGAAACCGAGGAAATCATCGCGTTGCTGGAGACCATCAAACGCTTGGGGTTGCGCATGGTGACTCTCACGGGTCATCCACGCTCGACGATCGCGGTGGCGAGCGACGTCGTGCTCGACGTCAGCGTGAAAGAGGAGGCCTGCTCGCTCAATCTCGCGCCGACGGCTTCGACGACGGCGACGATGGCCATGGGTGACGCGCTCGCGATCGCCCTTCTTGACCGCCGGGGATTCAGTACCGGCGATTTTGCCGCGCTGCATCCGGGCGGGCGGCTGGGCAAGAAACTCTTGCGCGCAGAAAACCTGATGCATGCGGGCCAAGCCATGCCGCGCGTCGCGGCAGCGGCAAAAATGCCCGACGTCATCTACGAAATGAGCAAGAAGGGTCTGGGCATGACGACGGTCGTTGACGCCGAAGGGTGTCTTGCCGGAATCCTCACGGACGGCGATCTGCGCCGCCTGATGCAACAGCGCGGGGCGGAGACGCTCAACCTGGTTGTGGGCGGCTGCATGATCCGGAATCCGCAGACCATCGCGCCCGGTGAACTGGCCGGCGCTGCCCTTCGCATGATGGAAGAGCGAAAAATCACTTGCTTGGTCGTAATCGATGCCGAACGTCGGCCTCTCGGCGTGCTGCACTTGCACGACCTATGGACGCTGGAGCTTTTTTGATCTAGGAGGCCGTGGTTGGCGCAAAAGGTTGGTAAGCGCAATCCTGCGAAAGTGGCCCCTGCAGTCGCAGCGCGCGCGAGAAAGATTCGCGTGCTCCTGATGGATGTGGATGGCGTGCTCACTGACGGGCGCATCTGGCTGTTTTCGCGGAGAGACGGCACCGCAAGCGAAATCAAGGGTTTCAGCGCGTACGATGGCGCAGGACTGAAGCTGGCGCGAGCAGCGGGTCTGCGCACGGGGGTCATCACGGGGCGGGATTCAGCAGCCGTCACACAGCGCGCGCGAGAATGCCAAATCGAGTTCGTGTATCAAGGACGCGCGACCAAGCTGACCGCGTACGAAGAAATTTTGCGCGCGACCGGCGTAAGCGATGCGGAAATCGCTTATGTCGGCGATGACCTTCCAGACCTTCCCTTGCTGCAGCGCGCGGGCCTCGCGATCGCCGTGGCAAACGCCGCGACAGAGGTGAAGCGCGGGGCGCACTACGTTACGGCGCGTTCAGGTGGTGACGGCGCGGTGCGCGAAGTCATCGAGCTAATTGTCAAGGCGCAGGGAAAGTGGATCGAAGCCTCGCGAAACGCGAAAGCCTAGATTCCTATCCTCGCCGAACGAGGTATAAGAAGCTACGGGGCAAAGGAGCAAGAACCGGTCAAAATAAACAATGTCTCGCCATAGCCGTGTCACAGGTGAACGGCAGATAGAGTCCTCAGATGTGGGTAGTGAGTTCCAAGACAGCCGCCCGGCACCATTCACTTGTCAGCCGTCGGTCAGAACTTCCGTGAGTGCAGGTCTCCCCAGCGTTCGATGACGACCTTCTTATCCGTGTAAAATTCAATGGAGTCGCGTCCCTGTCCGTGCATGTCGCCAAAGAAACTGTCTTTCCATCCGCTAAACGGGAAATAAGCCATTGGCGCGGCCACACCGATGTTGATACCGATGTTGCCTGCTGGCGCCTCATACCGGAATTGGCGTGCCGCCGCCCCGCTCGAGGTGAAAAGCGAAGCCTGGTTGCCGTATTTACTGCGCTCTAAGAAGGCCAGGGCTTCATTCATGTCTCTGGCGTGGACCAGGCTTAGTACCGGGCCGAAGATTTCCGTATCGGCGAGTTCGCTCGATGCCGGCACTTCGTCGAGAATCGTTGGTTTTACAAAATTTCCTGACTCGTGTTTCAGAATCTTGGCATTCCGGCCATCGAGAAGGACCTTCGCTCCCTCCCTTTCACCAATTCCGATCAACGACTCGACTCGTGACTTGCTTTCCGGGGTGATGAGCGGCCCCATCTGCACGCCTTCTTCAAGGCCATTGCCCACCCGCAACGACGCGGCAGCCTCAGTAATCGAGTCCCGAAAACTCTTTTGTGCTTCACCAATCGTTACCGCCACCGAAACTGCCAAACAACGCTGGCCAGCACATCCAAAAGCACTGTCATTGATGATCTGGGTAGCCATCTTCATATCGGCATCGGGCAGGACAATTACGTGGTTCTTCGCGCCCCCTTGACACTGCGCTCGTTTTCCGTTGGCACCCGCACGTGCATATACATATTTCGCGATCGGAGTCGAACCAACAAAACTGATGGCGCGGACTTTGGGGTGATCCAGAAGCGCGTCTACCACGACTTTTCCGCCATTCACCAGATTGACGACACCTTTGGGTAATCCGGTCTGATCGAGCAACTCGAACACGCGTTTCATGGTGAGCGGCACGCGCTCGGATGGCTTCAATATGAAAGTGTTGCCGGTCGCGATGGCATAGGGCAGAAACCAGAATGGAATCATCCCGGGGAAATTAGATGGAGTGATCGCGGCCACCACCCCGAGCGGCTGGCGGATCATCATTTCGTCAAGGCCGCGAGCTACATCTTCGAGATTGTAGCCCTGCATCATCATCGGGATTCCGCAAGCCACTTCCACATTTTCGATAGCCCTGCGCAGCTCTCCCTTGCCCTCGGCAAACGTCTTGCCGTTTTCCTGCGTAATGATGCGGCCAAGCTCGTCAACATGATCTTCGAGCAGTTGCTTCAGCTTGAAGAGCGGCTGGATGCGGTCTTCAGGCGGCGTGCATCTCCAGGCACGAAAGGCGGTGTCAGCCGCTTCGATTGCGGCGACGACCTCTACGGCAGTCGTTAACGGCGTTTGCGCAATGGTCTCAGCAGTAGCTGGATTGATGACATCCCGCCACTCCGAGGACGTCGATTCGACCCAACGGCCATTGATATAATTTTGAACTCTAATACCAGTTGCGATAGCTTCACTCATGATCTTTCCTCAATTCAGAAGTAATAGGGCAAAAAACTTTTCGATGCCACGATGTGACTTAAATTCGCCCGGAATAAATACTCGTCTGGAAGATATTCACCCGCTCCAGCGGCTGTCCAAACGCCAAACACGCGCAGCACCTGTCTCGGGATTTGCGCAAAAGATATGCGGACAATGATAATTCTCAAATGTGTGCATTAGCCGAGTTCGCTGTCAATTTGTTCGATGGAGCGCCCTTGGGTTTCCAAACCGAAGAATCCATAGACAATCCCAGCGAGCGCGTACCAGGCCCCGAGGTAGATAAACGCCGGGATGATCTTGGCCACTGAAGCCTCCGGCTTAACGATATTTGACGAGCCAACGATTAGTGCCATGCCAAGCGGACCAATAATTTTCCCGATGCCGCCAAATCCGTAAGCTGCACCCATTCCAGTGGCCCGCAGACGCGAAGGCCAGACCTCCGCGGCGTAGGGCCCGACGATCGCAAAGCCGCCGTCGGCAAAGAAGTACGTCACGATGAGCATCAACCAGAACACCGAGATTGCGCCGAGGAACTCATTGCGTAGATAACTGGAGAGGATCACCAGCACGGCGGCTCCGAAGCCGTACAAGCCACCTGACACTCGCCGCCCGAGCGAATCCGACAAATAAGAGAACGCAACGCGCCCGGCAAAAGCGCTGATGCTGCAATAGATCATCAGGTAGGAGGCACGGGCCGGCGAAATCCCCAACACTTGCATAAATAGGGTGGGTACCCACAGCGCGAGGCCGTAAATGCCCGTTTGGGCTGCGAGATTACCGATCCAAGACACTACCACGCTACGCGGGTAATGGAACAATTCGCGCCACTCCGCCGGTTGCCGCACCTCAGCATTGGCCACCGTGAGCGGAATTCCCTTAACATCGATCTGTAGCGCCCAAGCAAGTGATTCGCGCGCCTCGCGAAACCGCCCCCTGCAGACCAACCAGTGCGGTGATTCAGGCACCCATGCATGAATAGGCAGGATCATAAGCATTGGTAGCGCGCCAATCGCGAACAGTCCGCGCCATCCAAGTACTGGCCCCAGGAAAGCGCCTAATACCGCCCCCAGTCCGAGTCCGATCGGAACGGCTGCTGTCACCAATCCGCCGACTAATCCTCGCTTCGAAGCTGGCATGAATTCTTGAACCAAGGGCAGGATAACGCAATAAAGCCCCCCGACACCGAATCCGACGAAGAAGCGGAACACCGAGAGGAAGATCCATCCGTTATCGGGCGTAAGCGCCAGGATGCCACTCGCAATCGAAAAATTGATCACGGTTGCCATCAGCACTTTGCGCCTGCCAATTGCGTCCGCTAACCGACCCCAAACTCCTGCGCCGAGAATGGCGCCAAGACCGGACGACAGCAGCATCATTGCCGACTGGCCGTAGGTGAGCTTCCAAGGTCCGGCAACAAAGGCAAGGACGAATCCAACGAGGAACAAATCGTAAAATTCAAGCAGGTTGCAAATGATCGCAACGACAAAGAGACGAATCTGATTTCCGGTAAGTCTGGTCTGTTGGTCCAGATGCTCGAGCATCGTCTCCCCCCGAGGACCGACCCCTCGTCCCGAATATCGAATGAGGGGGTGACGCATTCTTAAAAGATGATCGAACTTGACTGCGTTAGATCTTGCGCAGCCCCGCCGCCTCATACCGTGTCACCGGCGGCGGCAGTTCCCTGCTGACGACCACGTCGATGATCGCCGGTTTGCCTGACTCTTCCGCCCGGCGGAGGGCAGGGATGAATTGCTCCGGAGCCGTGACGCGTTCACCGTGGCAACCGTACGCGCGGGCCACATCGCTGTACGACACATCGAGAAATTCACTCGCTTCGGGACACATTTCTTTGTTCACGTATTTCTGCACGTGGTACTCGAACGCCAGCGAAGAGTTGTTCAAGACAATCTGGACCACCGGAATCTTGAGCCGGAGCGCCGTTTCGAGATCACCGATGTGGTAACCGAGCCCCCCATCACCAGTAAGGCCAAACACGCGGCGCTTGCTGCCAACGGCGAGTTTCGCTCCAAAAGCCGCAGGGAAGGCCCAACCGAGAGAGCCTGCAGCCCGCAACGTATTCCGCCCTGGCTCCTTTTGCTGGAGCACTGTCACCGCCCACGCGGCCATGTACCCTGTGTCTGCGACGATAAGATCGTCGCCCACAACATACTGATCGATCAGATGCATCAGATGATAAGGATTGAGCTTGCCCTCGAAAAGGGGATCGCATGATTCGCGCTTGAGATCCACCAACCAGGCAGCGACTCGGCCCTGTACTTCCTTCGTCCAAGCAGCCCATCGGCTCCCGTCCACCCGGCCCGCCTCTGCCGCCTCTTGCAGCATAGCCAGCGCTATGCGAGCGTCGCCGATCATTGACAACTCTTCTCGATAGGTGCGGCCAAGCGAACTCGGATCAAGATCAACATGCACAATGCGTGTACCCTTGCGCGGATACTTGAAGACGTCGGTCCCCATCGAGCTCAGCCTCGTCCCCACGGCGAGGCAGAAGTCGGCGTCCCGGAGTACTTCGTTGGCTACTTTTCGCGAATAACGTCCGGATGCGCCGACAGAGAGCGGGTGAACATCCGCGATGCTGCCCTTGCCGGCCATGGAGGTCACGACGGGAATATTGAGTGCTTCGGCGAGTGCGGTGAGTTCCGCCCAGGCCTCCGAAAGTATTACGCCACCGCCCGCAAGCAACACTGGCTTCTCAGCGCTTGAGAGAAGGGCAATCGCGCGCTCCACATCGGGGGCGAGGGGTGCGACTCGTAACGTCGCAACTTTCATGAAGGCGGGTTCTGCATACAGATCAGGCGTGAGGGCCAGGCGCTTACCGAACCAATCCGAAGGTATGCCGAGGTACACTGGCCCCGGTACACCGCTGACCGCTGACCGCACCGCGGTGCGCAGAACGTCGCCGATGCGTTCCGGCTGCGGAAGCTCCCCTGCCCACTTTGTCATCGAGGGAAACATGGAAACCTGTTCCAATTCCTGGTACTCGTAGCGATATCGCGTAACGGTCGACGTCGTGCCGCTCAACGCGATGAGTGGGCTTGACGCCCAGTAAGCGTCGATGATGGATGCTGGCAAGTATGTGGCGCCGGGTCCGTACTGCACAATGCCGAAGGTCGGCTTACCTGTTACACGAGCATAGGCATCCGCCATCGCAAGGGCGGAACGCTCGCTGTGCCCCAGCACGACGCGCACGTTTTCACGATTTTGCATCTCGATCAGTGCGTTCTGTGGCGCTCCGGTGAGCGTAAAAATGTATTCCGCACCATACGCCCGAACCAAGCTTGCCAACGCTTGCGATAGTGTGGGATTGGCACCTACGTCTCCCGCGGGCTGGCTCATCGCAGTCTTGTCCTTTTCGCGTGCATTCATGGCAGAATTCCCCTTTTAAAAATAACATGCCACCCGGGTTGGTTCCGGCAGCTACTTGATTGCCAGTGGATTAACCGGCGAACCAACAGCGCCAGTGACCGGCAAGGCTGGCGCGACAAACATGAACTCGTACCGCTTATCTTCGGTGCAATCCCTCGCGAGCTCTTCGAGATCGAATATCTCACCTACGGTGAGGCCCATGATTGGGATGGAGATCCAGTGCCAGGGTTGGTTGGCTTCCTCGGTTTCGTTAGGCCGGACCTCGGCGCCCCAAGTGTCGGTGGCAATCGCCGCCACCTGTTTCGTTTGCAGCCAGTCCAGCGTATCGAAAGCCAGGCCTGGAGCATCGCCTCCTGGATAGCCGTCCCAGGTTTTGGCTGCGCGCATCGCTTCCATCTGCCCGGTGCGCACGAGAAGAAAATCGCCGCGCCGAACCTCGACTCCAAAATGCCGCCCAGCGTTTTCAAGCATTTCGCTTGTGATCGCAAAGCCATCCGGCAAGTAGTCCTGGCCGAGCATTTGGGGGATGTCCAGCAGCACGCCCCGGCCCACCATCCTGTCCCGAGTCTTCTCTATTCCGCATTTCTGAGCGCCCGCCGAGGTTACGTTTCGGCAGTCATAGCCGTTCCACATATGGTCGCCATAAAAGATGTGGCCCAGTCCATCCCATTGAGTTCCGCATTGCGTCGGCATGATGATGACGTCATCGGCGCCGCGTATCTTGCGACTATCGAGCACGCCCGAGAACGCATCGGTTCCGGTGCGCATCATCAGGTGAACTGGATTGAAGCGGCCCATAGATGGATACTTGGTCTTTCCGCCCTGCGGACCGTGACTGTCGTAGGGAAGCGCGAGCGACATGACCTTGCCTTTTCGTACCAGCTGGGCTGCTGCGATGATATCTCCAGGCTCCGTGTGATTAAGCGTGCCGATCTCATCATCAGTGCCCC
The DNA here is from genome assembly GCA_020073705.1 of Terriglobia bacterium. GTDB lineage: Bacteria > Acidobacteriota > Terriglobia > Acidiferrales > UBA7541 > Palsa-360. The sequence goes on along the minus strand of JAIQES010000052.1, from coordinate 4,464 downwards.
AGCGCCCCCAATTCTTCAGGCGCTCTGCTGCGGCGCGGATGTCGTCCACGGTGAGCTTACGCGGCTTTTGTTGAGCTCCGGCCATCCCTTCCTCCTCGTATCTGTAGTGGTCTGGGCATGACTCAAGCGCCCGCGCGAGCAATCCAGTGCGGAAACTGTAGTGTCAGCCATCACGTACGTATCAATTTCTTATGAACCTCAAATTTGCACCAGTCTACAAATTGCGGTCCTGATATTGGCGGTGATTTTTCCAATTTGCCAGTATACAGAAGATTCCCTCAGCAAACCATTGAGCGATCCCCGTCCCGGAAACTGGAAGCCACATTCCGCGGGCCAGCTCCCGGAAAGAACTGCAGGAGATCCTGCGCGGAAACCATCGTTTCGTTTTCAGCCTGATTCACAAATTCAATCAGCCTCGCGGAACAGCAGCGCCCCGCCTTCGGTCGTCAGCTGGTCGCCGGAAAACTCCGCCACCACCCGCCGCGAAAAATGTCCTTCAAACGCGAATCCCTGTTGTGTACACTCTGTCATAGGAAAGGCCGTCCCCCTCGCCACATGAACTACGCATCCCAAACGCAGTTATGCACGAGAAAGCCGCCTTTTTCTACTCCTAATCACTGCAATTTGCTCAATCGTGGTGAGAAATTCGGGCTAATCGCGCGGTCCAGCCCAGTTTGAAGTTGATCTTCTAGCCGTTGGCAAGTAGGTCTAAGAAAGAAGGGGAGAAACAAACAATGTCGATCACACATGAAACTTACGAAGCGCTGGCGCCACATCGCCAACCACGCACTCGTTGGGCAGAAGGGACCGGGTGGTGGAAAGTTGTGACGCTTGGCGTTGTGATATCGGTCATGTTTGTTGGAGGCCAAGCTGGGGCAGCGGGATCGCCGAATGGTGACCTCGGTGGTCTCAAGGCCAAGTTCGTGGACGTCAAAGGCGTGAGGACGCGGTATTACGAAATGGGCCAGGGCGAGCCGATGGTGATGATTCATGGCGGAGCCACGGCCGGGTCTTCCACGGCAAATGTCTGGTCCAGGAACATTCCAGGTCTCGCCAAGCGGTTCCACATCTTCGCGGTGGACCGGCTCGGCTCCGGGCTGACGGGCAATCCCCTGGATGACAAGGACTACGGCACCCAGGTCCAAGTTGAACACATTTACCAGTTCATCCAGACCATGAAGCTAGGGCAGATTCACCTCGTGGGACATTCAATGGGTGGCGGGATCGCGTTCTACCTGGCCGTGATGCATCCGGAAATGGTCAAGACGCTCACCATCATTGCCGCCGGCCCAGAAGATCCGGGCATGAATGTAGGTCCAACCAAGCTGGACGGCTTGCTGAAGAAATGTCCGGACCAATCCACCTACGCGGGTTTGAAATGCCGGGTGGCTATGATCGGCTGGTTGCCAACCACCTTCGAAGATGCGTACTGGGAGGCAGATGAGTACATGGCGATGCAGCCGAAGTCGAAGGAAGCCCGCGCCAAGGTCGTCGCTGGCGCCGGCGAAGAGCAGCGCAAAGCGTTCCCTGCCTGGCGGGACAACCTATGGGATCGCGTGAGAAACGGCGGCGTCCTACAGATGCCCGTGTTACTGTATGCCGGGAAGAACGATGTGCTCGATTGGGAGGCGAGCGATCCGACTGCCAACATGCAACGAGAGTTGAATCTGTTCGACCTGATTGGCACAAAAAACACGAGGGTGAAGATGATCATCCTCAACAATGGCGGGCACTTCATGTATCGAGAATACCCGGAGCAGTTCAATCAAGACCTCATCACCTTCATCGACTTTTGGGCGCATCACCCAACGGGATCGCCGGCAATCTCAAAGGGCCCGTTGCAATAGATAAGGAGACGGCGTGCGGCAGTTCCAATTGTGTTTCAGGAGGGAGGCGCGAGTTAGCCTCAAACAATCTCAACTAGCGAGGTGACGTATGTCGAAGATGTGTAAGAGTTCAGGTTCCTTCGAAAGCAATGTCCAAAGAACCCCAGAAAAACGCAAGGGGATCAGCAGGAGGTCTCTGCTCAAGGGCACGGCGGGTGCCGTTGTTGGTGCGGCTGCCGCGGGCCTTACCGGCGCCATCAGCGCACGGGCACAGGTCCAAGGACTCTACACTTCCAACGTGCCCCCCGAGCTCCCCCTTCCCCTGGGGTCGCTGACGTATCTTGACCGAAAGCAATACATCCACAACATGGAAATTATCTCCCACTTGCCCGGTACATCGATCAGCGGCGGCGAGCCGCTCATGGCCATGTGGGCCAAGGGTAAGCAACGCTTGCTGCCAGGGGGCGGGGGTTTCGTTGACGTCAGCGACGCCAAGAATCCGGTCGTCTTCAGCAAGGGCCAATATGCTGGCATGGCGGCTGTCGTTTACAACACGAAGCTCAAGAAGTGGATCATGATGGTCACCGCAGCGCAGCCGCTCACGGGCTCAACTCCTGAACATCCGCTCGGCCAGTACGACAAGGAACTGCGTGAAAAGACCCTCGCTTACAAGGGACTCCGGGGCATACGCAACTACGACGTCACAGATCCCAGCAAGCCCATTCTGCTCCAGGAATACAGCACCGGCGAGAAGGGTACTGGAACCCACATGAACTTCTACGACGGCGGTCAATATGCCTACCTCGATGGCAGTTGGGACGATCAGTTGGTCCTGGAAAATCACCAGCGTACTTCCGCCAACGCCCTCATAATCGTGGACATGTCGGATCCGGCGAATGTGAAGGAGGTCTCGAGGTGGTGGGTTCCCGGACAACGGTTGGATGAGAGAGAAGAGTACAAGAAATATGTTTTCGCCGGAGATCACACATCTTGGACGGGGAACCACGGCGCCATCAGCGTCCCCAAGCGCGTCGAGGACGGGGGCACGGTCGGCTACGGTGGCTGGGGCGCCTTTGGGATGTACGCCATGGACTTGACGGATATCAAGCATCCAAAGCCCTATGGGCATGTGCAGTATGAATTCGACACGTTCGGTACCATCCCTTTCCACACTTGCTTACCGATCATTTCCGACCCGGCGCACCCGCGGCTCGCCAACCTCCTCGCCTGCACTCACGAGTCGCTCGAGGCGGATTGCCGCGAGAACTACCACACCCCTTACATGGTCGACGTGAAGGACCCAAGGAATCCGAAGATCATCGGCCTCTTCCCGCGCCCGCAGGCGCCGCCGGATGCGCCGTATACAGACTTCTGCTTCGCGCGCGGCCGCTTCGGCTCGCATAACACGCAGTGCTTGGTGCAGCCCGGCACGCCGAAACCCAACATCGTCGCGATGACGTGGTTCACTGCCGGAGTCCGCATCTTCGACATCTCCGATCCCACTCAGGTGAAGGAAGTAGCGTGGTTCGTGCCTCCGCGCGACGGGGACATAAACGAGTACGTGAGTTGGTGGCGGGGGACAACCGAAAATGTCTTCATAGAATGGGACCGCAATCTGATCTGGATCGGGACGCACGAAGGCACCTGGTGTCTGTCTTGTCCCGCACTGGGGAAACCGGTGACCGAGCCCACGAAGATCGCGCGCTGGTCGGCGCCTTTCTACAACGCCGGGTGGGACGACCAGACCGCCCGTAGTTTCTATTTCGGGAGATCACTGAGTCAAATGGGTTAGGTGTGTGCTGCTGAAACAAGTCAGCACTTCGACTATGCACGGGAAAGCTCGACGGATTTCCTCCGTCGAGCCTTCCGAGTTCTGGCTCCTCAGAAGCGAGAATCGGCAACACGGATATCTTCGATGGGATAGAAGGCAATTGTAGTTGACAGAGCCAAGGAATCCGATTCTGGAGCAACAACATGTCAGAACCATCGTCTCATCTCAAGAGCGATCAGGGATTATCGCGCAGGAATTTACTCCAGGGGACCGCCGCGGGAGTCGCCGCTTCACTGGCGGGACCCGCTCTGTCCGGCTGGAGCCAAGCCGGACAATCCACCCGTAGTTCCACGCCAGGAAAATCGGCGGCGACCCTCACTCCCGCGGACATGCCGAAGGCATGGTCACTGGAGGAGATGCAGCGCCGGTGGCAGATCACTCGTCAAAAGATGAAGGAGAACCAGCTGGATTGCTTGTTGGTTCCCCAGCACCACAGCGGAGAAATGATCGCCGAGCGGATGGACGGTGATGCGGATGTGGAGTGGCTGACGGGGAATGGCCTCCCCTTCAAGTATGTCATTTTCCCCTTGGTGGGAAAGATCACCGCTATCTCTACGGGTCAAGTGAGGGGAACGCCTGAAGAGAAGTTGTGCGCAGAACGCGGAATTGAAATCAGAATCCCACAGGAAACGGCTATGTGGTCCTCCGCAATCATTGATTCGCTGCGCGAAAAAAATATGACTGAAGCGCGCATCGGCGTCACCAACCTGGCCGAGGCGCCGCGCCAGCCGGAAGGCGAAATCAGCTACACGACCTACGACCGCATCCTGAAAGCTTTTCCACAAGCCAAATTCAGCTCGGCTGGGG
>JAIQES010000051.1 GCA_020073705.1 Terriglobia bacterium | reverse complement strand
ATATTCAAGTTCGATCGACGACGACTGAAACTCAATTCGTCCAGTCGTTACGCCATTTGGTTTCGCCCGCTCATTTTAACCCGATCGCGTGCTGCGCCTTCGATGCGGTCGGCTGCTCCGTGCGTATTTCTCTTGTTCAAGGCGAGCGGGACGCGTTAGCCCCGCCTGAGAAATTTCGACACAGAACTACGACACCCATATTGCTATGAGTCCCAATCCTACTATCGCTTGGAAAGCGCCGCCAACGTGCACACCGCCGCCGATTTGCACGTCCGCCCCGAACCTTAATCCGCGCTGGTCTCAAGAGCCGTGGGCGCTGCGAACGCTCTAAGAGATACATCATGCCTTGTTTCCCGCAACGAAAATGATTCACGGCGGGTGCCGGCAAAAACAACTTGGCGCTCGCCAAACCAACTCGCGTTTTTTTTGCAAAGCCGCAAGGTTTTGAATCTGTGCGAAGATTCGAAACGCCGATGCGCCGTCATATTTCGCACGGCTGCCCAAAATAAATTCATAAATTGTTTACGTTCGAACGAGGCCGAACGGAATTTTCGAACAACTCTTCGCCGCTATGCCTTTAAGTGACTACGGAAACGCGTTTTTTTTTGCTCGTCGAACAAGGGTAACCCTTCAGCGCGGTTCGGTGCCGCCGCGCGAAAGCAGTTGCCATTTCGAAAGTATCGCCGAACAGGAGCCGCGCTCTACTTCCCGGTCGCTAGCGCAGCTCGCCAAAGATGTCTCCCGGCGCGACCCTGCAAAAACACCAACGCGCAAAGATTTCGGCAGCCGTGACATGCGGATGATAAAAAAAAGCCCGGCTACGCCGGGCTCGTTGACAGGTCTCGTCTTGGGAGACGACTTATTTCGCCAGCTTCGCGATCTGATGCACGAGCCGCGAGACCTTTCGGCTGGCACTGTTCTTGTGCACGATGCTGCGCTGCGCTGCCTTCATGAGTTCCGGCTCGGCACGCGCCATCGCCTTCAGTGCTGCATCGCGGTCGCCACGCTCGATCGCCTCTTCGACGGACCGAACCGAACCGCGCATCTGGGTTCGACGGGATTTGTTGATAATGGTGCGGCGGGCAATCTTGCGCGTCGCCTTCTTGGCGGAAGTAGTATTGGCCATGTTCTCAAATGTCCTTCGACAGTGACCGATCGCGGGCGGATGTGAACGTACCGACGGTTCGCGAGATCGACGCTGATATGTTTTTCGGGTGTTCTGCGAGAATGCCACTCTCGGAGCAAATGCTCAGAGGCCTATACTTAAGAACCCGGCGGCGATGCTCAAAGAACAGCGGCGGCGGGATTGCGCCCGCCGCCATTGGCGCCCTTATAGAGGCCACGCCTTGCAGCGTCAACGCCTTCCGGGCTCAATCGGACCCCCGAGGGCCGCCCGGAACGACTCATAAGGTGCTGATGAGGTTGAATTTCCCGAGCCGGCCCGGTAAGGCCTGACGGCGCTTCCGGGCGCCAGAGATGTAAGGTGACGCATGATCCGCGGTTTTTTCCGACTGGTGGGGCTTTTGCTGTTGGCCGGCGGATTTGTCTTCATGGTCTATGACGGGGCCCGCTGGGTCGCCGACCAGACCCTGCGCTTCACCCAGTTTGGTCAATTCTGGAACGATATTCACCAATCCAGCCAGCAGGCGTTCCGGGCCTGGGTGGAGGGTAATGCGCCCTGGCTCTGGACCAGTGTCGTCAAGGTGATCCTGGACCAGCCGGTTTTCGCCGTCATGGGCGTGCTGGGTATTCTGTTGATGCTGCTGTTCCGGCCCCGCAAGCCGCTGATCGGCTATTCGCGAGACTGACGAAACGTCGCGACTGACATCTACCAAATGCGCGAGGCCGTGAAGATAAGGCTCGCTCGAGTGCGCAATCCAGGGAACTGCAAGCGCGCCGATAATGCCCACCGCCGAGAACGAAAGCAGAAAGCTCGCATCGCTGATTTCCGACGGGCGCGCGACGAGGATAACCAGCGCCGAGAGCGCGGCTACGTTAAGCAGATCCATGCGGCGGTATAACAAACGTGCGGAGAGGTATATCGCCGCCATCAAAGCGGCGCGAAGAATCGGCGGGCGATCCTCGACGATGCCGACATACGCCGCCAGCACTACAATAGTGAGGAGCGTTCGGGATAGGAGCGAGAGGTGCAGCCGGCGTCCGGCCCAAATGAAAAATACAGTCAATGCTCCGACGTGCAGTCCCGCGAGGACGAGCACGTGATAGACGCCGGTTTTCTGGTATTCTACCACACGGTCGCGTTCCACGAAGCTGCGGTCGCCCAGCAGCATGGCGCGCGCCAGCGCGGCCTGCTCGGGCCGTGAAGCCAGAAGTTCATTGATCGAGTTAAGAAGCCGCCCCCGCACGCGGGCGAGGCGCTCAGAAATCGTCATCCTCGGGTGTCCGAGGATCGTCAGTAGCTCATCCTTACGCAGTGTGGCCTGCAAAACAATTCCCTGGCGCGCAAGGTAGCCGCGATAATCGAAGCTGCCGGGATTTCCGAAATTGCGGATCGGAACAGCGCGGGCAAGAACTTCGACGCGATCTCCGGCGCGTACCGGCAGAGGTGTCGCCGCATTCGATTCGTCGCTGTAAGAGGTTGTGCGCAGCCCTCCGCTAACCGGAAAGGCACCGGCTGAAGATTCGACCTCATCGAGGTCGATTTCATAACGAGTGCCCCACGGCAATTGCAGGGGATCGCCGCGCAAACGGCCGCGCCAGCGCAATGCCACGCTCGAGTCCAGTTTCCCGGATTCGATCAGACTGCTTGCAAGATTCGACGGCACCGAGAGTCGTTCGAGGCCTGCCGCAGAAAACCCGAGGAACATCCACGCCGCCACAGCCAAGATCCCTGAAGCCAGAATCCAGGATCTGCGTAATGCGACGAATCCAGCGAACAGAAGGGAAGCCGCGGCGGCAAGAACGAATCGAAAGGGCAGATGCAAGTGCGCTGCAAATTTGCCGAAGAGGAGAATTCCTCCCGCAAAACAGGCGACTGGCCAGAGTGAAGGAAGCTTCATATTCGTCTTGTGAGCTGCACCAATGCCTCCATATGGTATGTCTGCGGAAAAATGTCAAATACATAAATATCCCTGATGTCGTACGGTCCAGGTTTCTCCGGTGCACCGACGAGAGCCGCGAGATCACGCGCCAATGTGGCCGGATCGCAAGAAACGTAGTTGATGCGCCGCGGCGCGAGTTTCTTGAGGTGTGTCAGCGTCTCGGGCTCAACGCCGGCCCGCGGCGGGTCCAGAATGACTAAGTCGGGATTCTCATGCCAGTGCGAAAGGAACGCCTCCGCTGTCATGTGACGATGCGCGAGCGAAGCCCCGCCGCTCGACTGAAGATTGCTTTCCAGGTCCCTGGCGGCGGCAAGATTCGATTCGACGCCAATTACGCGGTCGAATCGTTTGGCAAGCGGCACGGTGAAAAGCCCGACCCCTGCAAACAAGTCAAGCGCCAGGCGGCCCCGGCTGTCGCTGATGACGGCCTCGATCAAACCGTCGATCAGAAACCGATTGACCTGAAAGAAGGAAAGGTGGCCGACGCGATATTCGAAGCCGCCGGCCGCATACGACAGATAGCCCGGCCCGAACAGTTCAAATTTATCGGCGTGGCGATCCTGCACGAGAATCGACTCGGCGCCCGGCATGGCTTCGCGAAGCGCAGTGGCTATCGCTTCGGAAGATTCGGTCAACCGTTCGGCCGAAAGATTGAGCAGAAGTTTCTCGTCTGCCCCATCGCAGAAAGCCTCGATTTCATCGATCGCCGAGAAGGACTTGTTGGAAGCCACAAGGCTGCGAAGCTTTGCGAATGTTTCTGCAAGGCGCGGAGAAAGAATCGCGCATTCATCCACGGCACACAGGCGCGTGCTCCCGGCTTCGAAATAACCGATTCCGGGAGCCCCCGCGGCGCCGCCGTTAACCGCTCGAATCTTCCATTGCGCTCGATTCCGGTAACCGAAGGGGGGTGAAGCATGGGTTCCAACCGGCCCGTCCCACCGCACGTGGCCAATGCGACTGAGAGTTTCGCGCAGGATATCGGCTTTATAGCGGAGCTGCGCATGGTACGAGATGTGCTGGTATTGGCAGCCGCCGCAACGCCCGAAGTAAGGGCACGGGGCCGCTATGCGCTCCGGGGAAGCTTCCACGACGCGCTCGAGACGCCCACGCACAAACTTCTTTTTGCGCGTGGCGAACTCGATATTCACAAGTTCCCCGGGAAGGACCAACGGCACGAACACCGTCTGGCCGTCGTGATGTGCTAGGCCGTCGCCGCCATATACGAGCTTTTCAATTCTAACTTCCATTCGGAGTCGCTTTCCGCTGCGGGAAGTGTGATCCGCGGCCGGGGGCCTCAGGTCAGGTAGAACAAACTCAAGCGGGGAAGATTATATCGCTCCCAGAGGCGCTTCTGCATGTACTGCCGTTCGAGTTGCGCGAGCTGTGCGGAAGTCATCTTCCGCCGGTACGGCGCCAGTTGGCGGTCCATCTCGCGGCGCACGCCGACCAGGAACTCTTCGGGCGCGTTGGAGGTCAGCGCGGCGGTGAGTTTTTCTTCGACGACCGTTAGCCGGCGCTCCAGGTCCTCAAGGTCCAACGCGCCAGGCGACTCGATGAGCGGCAACATTTCGGAGAGCCGCGAGCGAGCTTCGTCCACCCGGGCGGCGAGTTCCGGCTGCGTGGTGTGCAGTGCCACGCCCGAGGAAGCAATCCGTTCCACGTTCCGGCTGAAAAACGCCCGCAACTGTTCTCGTGAAAAAGATTCCTGCGCGTCTCGCTTCCTTTCGGCGCTTGGTCCGGCGCCCGCAGCGGCTTCCCTTTCTTCCTCTGCGGCATCCAACACCGCGTCCACACAGTAGGCAAGACTCTTAAGTTGCCGGCCGCCGGCGGCGCGGCGCGAACGCGCATAGCTTTCGAAGGCGCGATCAATTCCTTTGAGCACGGCGGGCAGGGGAATGCCGGCCTTCTGCCACGTTTCGACAATGGCCCAGTCCAGTGGCGAAACCAGGAGGTGCGCCCCGCGCTTCCGCCAGAAATACTCCTCAATTTCGGTGAAATAGTTGAAGTAGTTGAACGCGGCCATCGCTTCGGGAGAATTCAAGGTCGAGGCTTTCGCCCTTCCGTGGCAGGAAGATGAACCGGCGCTGTTTCCGGGCCGCCCGCGGAGGTGCGCTTCGCCGCATGGTTCCGTTCCCAAACAATGCGCAAGCCCTCGAGGGTCAAGAACTCGTCGATGACTTCGATATGCCGCGAAGCGCGGGCGATGAGAGGCGCTTGCCCGCCGGTCGCAACGACGCGTGTTTTTTCGCCTACGACGCGCTTGATGCGTTCGACAATGCCGTCCACCATGTCTGCGTAGCCGTAAAACAGCCCGGCCTGCAACGATTGCATCGTGTTGGTGCCGATGATTGTTCCCGGATCCTTGATCTCGACCCGGAACAATCGAGCCGCGCGAGAAAATAGCGCCTCAGCCGAAATTCCTATGCCGGGAGCGAGAACTCCGCCCATGTACTCGCCGTGCGCGGAAATGACGTCAAAATTGAGCGCTGTGCCGAAGTCGACGACGATGCAGGGGCCGCCATATTTGGAAAAGGCGGCTACGCTGTTCACAATCCTGTCCGCGCCCACTTCCTGCGGGTTATCGTAGAGCACCGGCATGCCGGTTTTCACGCCCGGCTCGATGAACAGCGCCTTCACTCGGAAATACCGCTCGGACATTTCGTCGAGGGTCGGATTGAGCGGCGGCACCACTGAACTGATAATGACGCCGCCGACCGCAGCCGGATCAATTTCCGCAAGAGTAAAGAGCTCACGCGTGAGAATGCCGTATTCATCGATGGTCTGGTCGCGCGCCGTCGTAAGCCGCCAGTGCGCCACAAGTTCGGCGTCCCGGAACAATCCCAGCACCGTATTTGTGTTCCCGACGTCCAGTGTCAGCAGCATCAATCCGCCTCAGTGACAGTGCCGGCGATTACTGGCAAAGTGCGCCCATCATCGCGCCTTACGCGCAGCATGCCTCCGGATTCGAGGCCCGCGGTCGTTCCCGTGTAGGTTTCCGTCAGCGTTGCTATCCGAACGCGCTTTCCGCGCGCAAAGCTTGAGACTTCGGAAAATCGCGCGATGATCGCTTCCGCGCCTTCACTCAGGAAACGATTGTAGTAGGAGTCGAGGTGTCGCAGCAACCGCGCGACGATCTCCACCCGCGAATAGATGCGGCCGGTTTCGATCCGTAGCGATGTGGCGATTCCCGACAGCACCTCGGGAACACGCTCGTGGTTCACGTTGATTCCGATTCCTATCGCTACGAAATGAATGCGATCCTGCTCCGCGTTCATTTCAGTCAATATTCCGCAGAATTTCTTGCGCCCGATTAGCAGGTCATTGGGCCAGCGCAAGTCAGGCACCAGACCGGTCTGCTCCTCGATGGCGTCCCTGGTGGCCAGACCTGCAACCAGCGTGATCAGCGGCGCCTGTTGCGGAGAGATCGCAGGCCGCAGAAGCACGGTCATGTAAATACCGTTTGTTTTTTCCGAATGCCAGATGTGCCCGGCCCGACCGCGCCCGGCCATCTGTTCCTCGGCGATGACGAGGGCTCCGTGGGGTTCTCCCTGTTCCCCAAGACGCATGGCAACGGAGTTGGTCGAATCCGTCTTGAAGAAATGGTAGATGTGCTTGCCAAACGAACTTTGATGCAGACGTTTACGGAGAAGCGTCGGCGCCAGCACATCGGGTACTTTCTCGATCTGGTAGCCGCTTCGTGGATGGCCCTTTACCTTAACGCCGAGCGCGCGGAGTTTTTCGATCCAGCGCCATACGGTCGATCGCGTCACGCCGATTTCGCGCGCGATCTTGGCCCCGCTAATCACGATCATGGCATTGTCGGCAAGCAGCGCCAGGAGCCTGTCAATGCGGCGGTCGGTCGTGCCGGTTAGAGTTGTCTGCGTCATGATAGCTGGGGAAATACTTCAGGTACTGTCCCAGGTCCGTGTTCGCGTGGTCTGCTTGCAGGGGCGGCATGCCGTTCACGGAGAACGTTCTCGGTGAACCGTGCCCCTACTATGCCGCCCCGCCAAGATTCCTTTCGAGTTGCGTGAGCCGTTCCCCCAATTTGCCGAACTCTGTGCGCCGCTCGGCGAGCGTTGTTTCGAGTCCCTTCACGATGTGTTCCGGCGCACGGCTGCGAAACGTCTGGTCCTCTAGGCGCTGCTGCTTCGACGCGATGTCCTTCGATAGCCGTTCGAGTTCCTTGCGCAAACGCGCAACTTCGGCCTGAACATCAAATGCGGCTTCGTATGGGATTAAGAGATCAAAATCTTTAGTGGAGCGGATGATTCCCCTTATGGAGTCAGGGCGAGCACCTGGAAAAGTAAGGGAAGAGAGAACCGCCAACCGCAGGATTACGTCGGCGTTAGTTGTAGCAATCTGCCGTGCAGGCGCAGACTGAATATACAGTTCCCCGGTTAACCTCGTCTTCGGGTCGAGTTTCATCTCCGCTCGAATATTCCGGGCGGCACCGATGATTCCCTGCAACAGGCCTATATGCTCTTCCGCAACGGTGTCAATCCAATTGTCGTGCACTTCAGGAAAGCGATCGAGGGCGATCGAGCGCGCGCCGCTTCGTTGCGGCAACTGGTGCCACAACTCCTCGGTGAGAAACGGCATGAAGGGATGGAGCAGCCGCAGCGCGCTCTCGAACGTGGCAAAAATGTTTTTCCATGTCGCTGTAGCCTTGGCGCGGTCCGCCGAAAGCAATTCCGGCTTCACCCACTCGATATACCAGTCGCAGAAGTCGCCCCAGAAGAAGTGATACACCACATGCGCCGCTTCATGGAACCGGAAGTGTTCGAGTGCGTCGTTCACCTGGGCCGTTGCGCGGGCTAGGCGCGAGAAAATCCAGCGGTCGATGAGCGCAATCTGCCCGTTCGCTGCAAAGGGCGCAGCCGCTCGCACCTCGGGAGATGCCAGGGCTTCGAGTGTTGCTCCGCCGGCGGCTTCGTACTTGTCCAGATTGAGAAACACGAATCGTGCGGCGTTCCAAATCTTGTTGGCAAACGCGCGATAGCTCAGGATGCGCTCTTCGGTAAGGACGATGTCGGTTCCGGGCGCGGCCATGCTTGCGAGAGTAAAACGCATCGCGTCAGTCCCGAATCTCTCATTGAGCTCGACGGGATCGATCCCAGTGCCCTTCGATTTCGACATCTTCTGGCCTTCTGCGTTGCGGACCAGAGAATGCAGACATACCTGCCGGAAGGGAACCTGGCCGGTAAATTTCAGCCCCATCATGATCATCCGCGCGACCCAAAAGAAAAGAATATCGTACCCGGTAATGAGCAGGCTGGTCGGATAGTATTTTCGAAAGTCGGGCGTATCGTCGGGCCAGCCCATTGTCGAAAACGGCCACAGTGCGGAACTGAACCACGTCTCAAGCACGTCGGGGTCCTGCGTCAGCTTGGCCGACCCGCATTTCGCGCATTTTGCCGGCGCCTGGCGCGCAACCGTAATTTCCTTGCAGTCGCCGCAATGCCACGCGGGAATCCGGTGCCCCCACCAGAGCTGCCGGGAAATGCACCAGTCGCGGATATTGCGCATCCACTCGAAGTATTCGGTGCGGCGGTTCTCCGGCACAATTTCGATGTCGCCGCGTTCTACCGCAGCAATCGCAGGCTCGGCCAGCGGCTTCATTTTCACGAACCATTGCGTGGAGGCGCGCGGTTCGATGATCGTTCCGCAGCGGTCACACGTCCCAACGGCGTGCATGTGTTCAGTCACCTTTTCAAGCAGTCCTAATCCAGCTAAATCGGTGACAATCCGTTTCCGCGCTTCAAAGCGATCGAGTCCTGCGTATTTTCCAGCCGCGCCGCTCATTTTCGCGTCATCGGTCATAACGTCGATCTCGGGCAAGTTGTGCCGCCGTCCGATCTCGAAATCGTTCGGATCGTGCGCCGGCGTGACTTTGACGGCGCCCGTACCAAACTCGCGGTCAACCACGAAGTCATCCACAATGGGAATTTCGCGGTTCATCAGCGGGAGAAGGACCTTTTTGCCGATCAGATGTTGATAGCGCGGATCGCTCGGATGAACAGCTACAGCAGTATCGCCGAGCATCGTTTCCGGCCGGGTGGTCGCCACGACGACGGATTCGCTCGTCCCTACAATCGGGTAACGGATGTGCCAGAGATGTCCCTGCCGCTCTTCGTGAACGGTCTCGAGATCGCTGATTGCGGTGCGGCACTGCGGGCACCAGTTGACGATATAGTGCCCGCGGTAAATCAAGCCGTCTTCGTACAGACGGACGAAGACCTCCGTCACCGCGCGCGACAGCTCCGGAGAAAGCGTGAAACGTTCGCGGGTCCAGTCACAGCTTTCACCGAGCTGGAGCATCTGTCGCGTAATCGTTCCGCCGGATTCTTCCTTCCACTCCCATACCTTGCGTTCAAACGCTTCGCGGCCCAGATCGCGGTAGTTAATTCCTTGAGCCGCAAGCTGGCGCACGACGACACGCTGCGTAGAAATTCCTGCGTGGTCCGTTCCAGGCAGGTACAGGGTGTTGCATCCCCGCATTCGTCTCCACCGCGTGAGAATATCGATCTCGGTGTGGTCGAGCATGTGGCCGATGTGCAACGACCCAGTTACGTTCGGGGGCGGGATGACGATGGAAAATACCGGCCCGGGCGCGTCCACATCGGCGCGAAACAGCTTTTCCTCCGCCCAGCGTTTTGCCCAGCGCTGCTCGATCTGTTGCGGCTCGTACGCTTTGGGAATCTCTCTGGGCATGTTCTCCGGCCTTCAACTCAAAGCAATTACTATACGGACGCCGATGCAGGCGGTCAAATCCGCTACCTTCGACTGCTGAAAATCAGAGCCACCGGACCAGCCAGCATGCGGATCGGCGAATGAGCCGGCTGCAGCCTTGCACAGACCTCGTGCTTGGTTTTTGCAGTGCAGACGCAATGCTAGGGTATAGTAAGGAGAAACGAACTACCGATTGACGATGGTTAGCGGCTCATCCGCTTCAAGTAACTTGGCGAACTCATCGCCAGCCACCGGCCGGCTAAAATAATAGCCTTGTCCCTCGTCACAGTGCTGGTCCCGTAGGAAGGCAAGCTCCTCTCGTGTTTCCACGCCCTCCGCAATGACTCGTTGCCTCAGACTTTTGCCCATAGTGATTACTGCGCGAACGATTGCGGCATTGTTTGCTCTCGGAGAAGTGATCTCGTGAACAAACGACCGGTCGAGTTTCAGAGCGTCAAGAGGGAACCGGTTCAGATAGCTTAAGCTGGAATAGCCGGTCCCGAAGTCGTCGACCGTGAGTCGCACCCCGATCACTTTGAGCGCTCCGAGCATGCAGGCTGTGCACTCGACACGCGCCATGAGGACGCTTTCGGTCATTTCAAGCTCGAGAAAGCGTGGCTCCAACCGAGTTTCCTTTAGGATGGCGCAAACATTTTCGAGGAAGTGCTTGTCTCGGAATTCCAGCGCGGAGACGTTGACCGACACAGGCGTCGGCCGGAGCCCTGCATCCAGCCATGCTCTGGATTGCTTGCATGCTTCGCGTAGGACCCACTGGCCGATCGGCACGATCAGGCCACAGTCTTCTGCGATGGGCACAAAGTGTGAAGGAGTGAGAAGTCCTCGATCCGGATGCTGCCACCGGAGCAGCGCCTCGGCGCCGGTAATCGCGCCTGTCTCAAGATTTATCTTCGGCTGGTAATGCAACACAAACTCGGCCCTCTCCAGAGCCCTGCGCAGGCTGCCTTCGAGCGATTGTCTCTCGATGGCCCGAATGTTCATTTCCTTTTTGAAGAACTGGTAATTGTCGCGGCCATTTGCCTTGGCCTGATACATGGCGGTATCCGCATGCTGGATTAGGGTTTCTGCATTCTGCCCGTCATCGGGATAGATGCTGACACCTATACTCACGGAAACATGGAGATCGTGCTCGGCGATTCGGTGTGGCTCCGATAGCGCATTGAGAACCTTCTTGGCACTCAAGCCCGCATCTTCCACATGTTCCAGTTCTGGGAGCAACACCACAAATTCATCTCCCCCTTGCCGGCTTACAGTGTCCGAGCGGCGCACACAAGCCGTCAAACGTTTTGCAACCGACTGAAGCACTTGGTCGCCAACCGCATGCCCCAGTGAATCATTGATATGCTTGAACTGATCCAAATCCAGGAAAAGCACTCCGATTCGGTTCCCGTTACGACGGGCTGACGAAATCGCCTGGGTAAGCCGGTCTTTCAGTAACATCCGATTAGGCAAGTCCGTGAGGTAGTCGTAGTGGGCCAAATGAGACATTTCTGTGGCCGTCTCCCGCTTCGCGCTCACGTCGTGGAAGATGATGACGGCGCCGGTTACTCGGCCTTTGCGGTCATGAATGGGCGAGGCGGAATTTTCGATGGCAGCTTCAAACCCATCGCGGCGGACAAGGATGCAATTCGGGGCCAGGCAGACGGTTCTATTTTCCTTAACTGCCAAGTCCAACGGATTCGTAGCGATTTCGCGCGTAACACCGTCGATGATACGGAACACTTCGTCAAGCGGCCGGCCTAATGCCTCCTGGCACGACCAGCCAGTCATACTTTCAGCGACCACATTGAGATAGGAAACATTGCCCGAAATGTCGGTGCTGAGTACGGCGTCACCAATGGAATTGAGCGTGACTTGCGCGCGTTCCTTCTCGATGAAGAGCGCCTCTTCTCCCCTCCTACGCTCGATCATATTATGCAGAGACCGCTGCAACGAATAGCTGTCAAAGCGACCTTTGAGGAGGTAATCGTTCGCTCCGCGCTCTATGGCTTGCCTGGCGATGTTTTCATCACCCTCGCCGGCGAGGACTAGAATCGGGACCCCGTGTGCGGCCAACAAAAGTTTGTCGAACGTCTCGATACTGTGGATATCTGCCGGCAACAGCTCAAGCAAGATCGCCTCTACTCCTCCCTTGCTCAGTCGTGCGAGGCCGTCGGTGAGCTGCCTGACCCATTCTACCTTGAATGGTTCGCTTCCTGATTCAGCAAGCGCCTCTTGGATTCTCGGAGCATCTGCGGAGTCGCCCGCAATAAGAAGTATGTTATTCGCCACGGTATTCATGCTCACGCCGAGCTTCAGGCAGAATGAGAACATGCCCAGATGTAGCCGTCTGAACTCATTATACGTGAGGTGAAATAACCGATTTATTAGAAAATTATTAAGAAGTGCGGTGCTAGCACTATGTTGTTCCACATTATATTTGTAACCTTTCGGAAGCCTGACAGTGCGGTTTCCTGTTGCGTGAGTACTCCGTGGTCTGGCACGGGGGTGGCTGCTATGTTGAATCGCTACGATCACTCATGAAGAGACAACGATGAAAGTGGAACCCCGAGGTTGCGTCAAGCGGGGGCCCGGAAGGAATTGGTTCTCGCTATCGAGGAAGACGGCGTCGCGCGAATGTTCGGATCAATTGAAGCTGTCGGCCAGGCATCCCCTGAGACGAAGGCTGGCCCAACCGGTAAACGACGCTTTGGAACCAGCTGTCAAATAACTCTCACAGTGCGGGTTGCCGTCCCTCACCGCGGTGTTCCACGGGGCAGTGCCTGATAACGCACAGAGAATGCTTGCATTTGGACTTCCGGCCATTAGTTTCTTATTCTGATTGCAGACTTTCGCCGAAAAGTCTTAGACCTCTATTCGGGTCTACCGGCTGGGAGTGACCAAGTGCAGACCGCAATTAAGGAATGCCGCCAAACGCCCCGCGAGAACCTGTCAGAACCTGTACACATTCGCCCCTGCGACCCACAATACCCCGGGGAAGTTTGCACAACGTTAAACGTGTCGCGAAGCGGGTTATATTTTGCGACTTCAACGGAGCATTATTTCCCAGGCATGAACGTTTTCGTGACGCTCAACTTCCGTTCGGACGATCAGATGCACCGCGAACAGACAGGTGATGTGGTGCGGCTAGAAAAGCTGGAAGATGGCAAGTGGGGAGTCGCAATCCGCATTCTGATGCATAGTAATCCCGGAGTTTACTCCGGCACTTGACTTTCCCCCCCCGCCCACCCGAGTTTTGCGCTCTTCTGGTATCGCTGAAGGGCATAGTCCCGCCTGGAATGTGTCTATGCGCCGCATGGCTGGCATGGATAAAGCATCTTGAGAATTGGTTTTGCCCCCGAATGCCCATGGGTGTTCATCCCTATTGGGTCCGCCTGTCGGCATGACATTACATTGCATCACGCACCGGTCTTCTCGAAATCGCTTGATTTCGGAACGCCAAATCCCTCGTAATGCGGCTCTGCGGATTCAATGAATGGAAAAGGTGCGCGCGTGGGGAAATCCTTGGGCAATCTGATCGTTCTAATGCTTCTCGATTTCCCGATGGACAAGCGCCAAAACGACGGGCCTCAGAAATTCCTTTGTAATGATGTCGACGACCTGCGGACGCATTTTTTCAAGGACTCGTTGGACAACGGCTTCGACCAGCGCCGGATCGGGCGCTGGAGGCTGCGAGGGATTGGCGGTCTCAGCCTGTGAAGCTGCCCCGGCGGGTTCGGGGACATTGGTGGAAGGTTGCGCAGCGGTCGTAATCTGCTGCGTTTCAAGTTTGCTTGCACTCGCATGAGGGGTTGCGGCCAACTCGTTCCAATCATGTTTGGGAACCGACCGGGCGGTATCCTCAGGAGTTTGTGCGGATGGCGGTGCGGCCTGGGCCGTCGCCGTGTCGCTGCTGCGTGTATTTGGCTCCACTGCAAGTTCATAATGCCCCGAAGGCTCAACGGCATCTATCGTGCCAGCAGTATCGGCAATCGGTTCGTCCCAGCCGGGAGTCGTTTCTGACGCTGCATCTAATTTTTCCGTCGGCGCAGTTGCCAGCCAGTCCAAAGGATTTGCTACCAGTTCTGGCGCTTCCCCAGTCTCAACGTTCAGCAGGGCCTGCGCTGCCTGGTCCAGTACGACCGGCCCCAAATCCACAACAGAAGTCATGGGCTCGTCCTGTTCCTCACGAACGAGTTCAAGTGTCTCGACCGGTTGCAGCAACGAGGCCTCTTCGCGCGGAGGCAGGGAGTGTTCTTCTTGTTTGCGGGTGCGGATTTCAAGTTCGGCTGCGCTATCCATGGAATGCTCGGTCTCAGGCTCCACTTCAGGCGTGTCATTCCGCCAGAAAATCGGCTCACCCAGGGTGGCGTCGCGCGAACTGGTCAGGATCTGTTCGTCGGTCACGGGTTCGATGCTCCCTGTGTCCGATGCGGCAGTTTGCACTCCAGGCGTATCCAACAATTGGCCAAACGCGACGGGCCGCTCGCCCTCACCGAATGCCACCCGCCCGGCCGGGACTGGGAATTCCTGGGGAGAGGGTTCTTCGGATATTTTCGGAACAGGAGCATAGACTTCTGCAATTGCTTCAGCGCCAGTTTTTGCTGGCACGGCCACAGGGGTCTTGGAGACGGATGCCCCAACCAGCCGCTCGCTCATTGTGCGATCCAGAAGCGTCTTGACCAACGTAATCAGCGGATTTGGAGGGACGAACGGCTTTTTCAGAATTCCATCGGCGCCGACACGCTGCGCCTCACGCTCGTCAAACGGATCAAAGGCGCCCACCAGCAAGACTACCGGCACATGCCTGAATCGTGGGTCTTTCTTCACGTATTCACAGACTTCGTAGCCGTTCCGTACCGGCATGAAAATGTCAGCCAACACCAAGTCGGGTGAGAAATCGGCGAGTTTGCGCACGGCAGCTTCGCCGTTATTCACTGAGAGGACATCCACACCCAGATCCGCCAGTGCAAGGGCCACGGTTTTCTGGACGTTGCTGTTATCGTCGGCTACCAAAATCTTTGCCACGTGCTGCCCTCCGATTTTCTCAAACAAACCTGTTCAGCGCTTTGCGAGTACACCTACATCCCCTTGTTATTCGTAACACCTTGATCTAGGTGAGTCAATAAAGACTGGGCGGGCATGTGTCTGAATGAGCTAACTTGGCCAATCGTACAGGATACGCGGCATCTACCAGGGGATGAGCTTGTGGATGCCCTTCTTTTTCTTGCTTGTGGATTCCTGGCTCTTGTCTGCTGGTTGGGCGGCCGTTGTGTCTTTTGCCGGTTGCGTCGAATTCGGATCGGCCGTACTGCTGGAGGCAGGCGGGTTCGCATTACTTTCGGATGCGGAGGGGGGAGTCTCGCCGGCTGTGGGCTGCACCGATGGAGGTGTGCTACCCGGCGTTACGGTCTCGACCGTTGCAGTGTTGCCGGGGCCAGCCCCGCCGCCCATGCCCAAGGCCGGGGGCGTTCCCAAAGTGAGAGTTTCATCACCGGTTTCGCTAGCCGGTGTCATGGTGGGCGCGCCGCTGTGAGCGGCTGTCGTAACGTCAGGCCCGGTCTTAAGAATGCCCAAGGATCGCCGCATAATACCAGGGCGCTCGCGCGCGGCTTGCCGTTCCTCTTCCATGCGCGCAACCGCAGAGGGATCCGGCTGCGGGACCGGCACGCCGAACTTGGTGAGTTTGGCCTTTGCATCGCCCGCCAGCGATGAAAGTGGGTAATCCTTCACAATCCTGGCGTAATACCGAGCCGCAAAGTCATTGTGCTCGGTCTTCTCGTAAATCTGCCCGAGCATCCAGTTGGCTTTATCGGCCTCGCTGAAAAGCGGATACCGATTGGTCAGCTCAAGCAATCGCGCGCCGGATGCTTTATATGCACCGCGAATGAAATAGAAACGAGCGATCCCGAAGTTACCCTGGGCCAGCACTTCCTGAGTTTCCCGAAGGCGTTGTTGGACTTGAGGGAGCAGAGGGCTGTTTGGGTATTTTTCCAGGAAAGTTTGCAGTTCGGCCTCGGCTTGCACAGCTTCGGCATGGTCGCGGTCCGGCTTTTCCATTTGGCGGTAATGTCCCATACCGATCTGGAACTGCGCGTAGGGTGCCTCATCGAGGAACGGAAAAAACGTGATGAAGTCTTTATACTCCACGATCGATTGCTTCAACCCGGCCATCCCGCCCTCTTTATAGTAAGAGTCTCCAACGGCGAGTTTTGCCTTGGCCAGATATTCGCTGTCCGGGTAGGTATTGATTAGGGTTTGCAGGGCCAAGCGGCCGACAGTGTAGCGATTATGCTTAATATCTTCGATTGCGCGGGCGTACAGAAGTTTGTCGGGTTCGGCCGACGTGCCTGCGACCGGCGCGGCCCTCTTTTTCCCGAAGCAGCCGCCCAATAGCGTCCCTGCAAGTACTGTGATCCAAAGTGTGCGGCTATATTTCACTGATTTCGTCTCAAGCCCTTTGTGCCAGCGCTCCGCCGGCCAGTTGCTTCATCGCCCGGACCGCCTCAGCAGGGTCGGCCGTGTGGAAAATAGAAGTTCCGGCAACCAGAATTTCGGCGCCGGCTCGGACCAGATCCGTCACGTTTTCGGGACCGACTCCCCCATCCACCTCGATACGGAAGGACTGATTATATCTCTCTCGGATTGATTTTAGATGGCGAATCTTCTCGAGCACGTTAGGAATAAATGTTTGCCCGCCAAAGCCGGGATTAACCGACATCACCAGTATGTAATCCACGTTGCCGAGAACTTCCGAGAGCATCGATACGGGCGTCGCCGGATTGATCACGGCGCCCGGCTGGCAGCCGTGATCGCGAATCATGGACAGTGCGCGATCCAAATGTGCCGTGGCCTCCTGGTGCACCGAGATCATGTCCGCGCCTGCCTCCGCGAATGACTGAATGTACTGTTCGGGATTCTCGATCATGAGATGCACGTCGAGGGGCAGCCGGGTTGCCTTCCGTAACGACGCAACCACGGGAACCCCGATCGAAATGTTCGGTACGAAGTGTCCGTCCATCACATCCACATGAAGCAGCATCGCGCCGCCGCGTTCGACAGCGCGAATTCCTTCTCCCAGGGATGCGAAGTCTGCGGCGAGAATCGAGGGGGCTATTTCGACCGAATGGGTCACAATTTCTCCCTTCGTATCTTACCAGAATCGCGCTTCCTGTAGCACACGCTCTCATGGTAGGCATCAGACTGCCAGCAATGAGACGTGGCGAGGCAGAGAAACCTGCTCCGAGACAGCCTTCCCCTACTGCGCGACCTGCAGTTCGATGGCGGTGCTGCTGGTCACCTTCGAGCCCTGGTCGGGTGTTTGTTCGATGACCGTGCCCTTCGGCCATTGCGCAGACAGCGCGTAGGTGATCTTTGAGAGCTTCAATCCACTAGAAAAAATCAGCCGGTCCGCCTCCGGAAATTGCATGCCCACTAGCCATGGCATGACGTAGGCAGGTTGCGGCTCACCTTCTGACACCAGCAGATTCACGCGGAGACTCGCGGCGCGCGTCCCCGACGGCGGGTTCTGCTGCAGTACAGTATCCGCCAACATCTCCGGGACCGAATAAGATGTGACCTCACCTAATTGCAAGCCCGACTGCAGCAGTTGAATCCGCGCTACGCGCAGGCTCACGCCTTCCAGGGCAGGTACGGTCACGTTTTGTGGCCCCAGGCTGAGAACTACGTGCGCGTCCTGGGACACTTTCATGTGCTCGCCCGCCGGAGGACTCTGCCGCGTGACGGCGTTTGCAGGGAGGTCACTGTAGATCCGGTCGACGACCTTGAGTTGCAGACCACGTGTCTGGAGCAGCGCCTGCGCATCGGCCGAATTCTTGCCCACGAGGTTGGGCATATCGACTTCGCGGCCTTGAATTGCGAAGCGCATCGTCATCACTGCACTCAGGAATGCCGCTGCGGCCAGAACGAAGACAAGCAGGCCCATGCGTAGTAGCGATTCGATCCGCTCGCGGAAAGTCATCATCCCACCGCATTCAATCTAGCATGCGCCGTCGAGCCCTTCCAGTCTGTTGCCATGCCGAGCGTCTCACGACAAAGAACGCGGCGGGCAAGAAATGAAATATAAGAAACAGAATTCAGACACGTGGGACCCTGATTCTTCTCTCCGCGTGATAGGGGCTTCTTCGCCGTGCTCTGTGTTTCCTCTGCGATCTCTGTGTCAGTCCTTCTTGAGGATGTGCTCGATCGCGGCGGCGAAGAAGCCGTCGGTTCCGTGTGCTGGAGGATAGGTCCGGAAAAATCCGTCCGCGCAGATGACGCTTTCAACCGGGACGCTTTCCCGCAGAACTTGCTGGAGCGCGGTTCGCGGCGCGACGACGCGAAATTGATTCTGCGTGGCACCGAGCGCTTCGTACACGACGAGTTCATTCTCTTCCGGCTCGAGCGCGCACGTCGAGTAAACCAGCCGCCCATAGGGCGCGAGATTCCCGAGTGCGTTCCGCAGCAGGCAAACCTGCCGCGCGTGCAAGTCCGAGAGATCTTCAGCACGGAGCCGCCACCGAATTTCCGGGTGCCGCGCGAGCGTGCCCGTCCCGGAGCACGGCGCGTCGACAAGGATGCGGTCGAAGCGGAGGTCGAACGGCAACAGTTGTGTGCCATCGAGCGTACACGACTGGACGTTTCGAATGCCCGCGTTTTCGAATCGCTGTGCCATTGCACGAACGCGATGCTCGTGCAGGTCCGCGGCAATCACGTGTCCCTGCGGTCCCGCAGCTTGCGCGAGCAGCAGCGTCTTCCCGCCGGGTGCGGCACAGAGATCGAGAACCGTGTGTCCGGGCTCGACGGCCAACACATGCGCCACGGCCTGGGAAGCCTCATCCTGAATCGCCACCCAACCGCGCTGCACCGCTTCGCTGGCGCCCGGATTTCCCCCGTGCAGCGTCCAAGCATCTTGCAGCAAGAGTCCTGGCTCGACCACGCACCCTGCTTTCTTGAGCGAGCTCAAAGCATCCTGGCGATGCTGCGCATCGAGCACATAACAAGACAGAGCCGGGATGCGATTGTTCGATGCGAGAAGGGCGCAGGTGCGCTCTTCGCCAAACGTGCGCAGCCAACGGTCGATCATCCACGTAGGGTGAGATTGGAGGATTCCCAGCCGTTCTGCCGGCGGGAGTTCCTTTGGCAGAAGCGCCTCGATTGTGTTGCGTGACTGCGCAGATTGCTTTGCTTCCTTCGCTGCTTTGCGAAGGACGGCATTCACCAGCATAGCCGCAGACCGCTTGCGTGCGCGCTTCACCAGTTCGACGGACTCGTGGACTGCGGCGTGCGCGGGCACGCGCTCGAGGAACCAGAGTTGGTAAATCCCCAGCCGCAGCGCGATGCGAACTTCGACGTCGGGCGTTTTTGTCGCCTTCATCAAGTTTCGGTCGATCAGGAAATCGAGCAGCCGCTGCCAACGCAAGACGCCCAGTGTCAACTGGGTCGCAAGCCCCGCATCCTTCCGGCCAACTGTTTCGTCCAGCTCGGCGCGCAGCACTTCGTCAGCGTATGCATCCTGTGTTGCAACCCGCTGCAGGACATCGAATGCAATCCTTCGCGCTCGTGCGATACCCATAAGCGAATATGGAAACACACTCTGCCGGGGAAGGGAACTAGGCTAGAAAAACGGGAGCGTGTCGAAAGGCGTCAACTTCCGCGTGCGCGGCAGTATAATTCCAGCGCGTCGCACGGCTAAGTAGCACAGACTTCAGTCTGTGCATCGTGCTGAGCGGATGAAAACCAAAACGCACAGATTGAAGTCTGTGCCACCCGTTCTGTAGTGTAGGTTTGGAGGGCAGATGATTGTTGGTTTGGGCGTGGACATCGCGGAGGTCGATCGCATCGCAGCGGCCATCGAACGGCATGGTCGCCCGTTCCTCGAGCGCGTCTTCACGCCCGCGGAAATTGCCTACTGTGAAAGGCATCGCAACCCCGCCGAGCGATTCGCGGCACGATTTGCCGCCAAGGAAGCCGCGATGAAGGCGCTCGGAACCGGCTGGGCGCGCGGCGTGCGCTGGGTGGATATTGAAGTTGTACGAGAGCCGGGCGCCAAGCCGATGCTGAAATTATCCGGCGCGTCGCGTGCGATTGCCGGTCGCCTCGGCGTGAAGAACATCGCCCTGACCATCACGCACACCGGCAATACAGCCCTCGCCGAAGTGATCTTTGAAAATTAACCTCAATGGACTTGCAATATTCATGCAGTGAAAATGGCCCTGGTTTGGCAGGCGTCACGCATCCGTTCAGGCGGACGCTGGGACTGGTTGTCCCATGAGTTTTCCAGAAAGAGTGCTGTGGATGCGTACGCCAAGCATCTGATTTGCCGGCCAGCGGCCGGCCACGCGCACGTCGACATAATTTCCGGAAAGCGCGCGCGTCCACGGTCCGGAGGCATCCTCGCCGTCGCGATTGAGTGTCAGGACGCGCAGGGTGCGCCCTGCCTGGGCGGCGCGAAACGCCGTTTTCTTTTCTTCTCCGAGCGCGCGCAACGCCTGCGCGCGGCGTGTGATTACCTCACTGGAAACGCGGTCCTGCATCTCCGCCGCAGGGGTTCCTGGGCGCGGCGAAAACGAAAAAACATGCAGGTACGTGAGTGGCAACCGTTCGACCAATGCGAGTGTTGCGCGATAATCTTCCTCGGTCTCGCCGGGGAAGCCTGCAATCACGTCCGCACCAATCGCCGCGTCGGGGAGCCACTCGCGGACCAGTTCCGCGCGTCGGGCGTAGTGTTCGGCGCGGTACCACCGGTGCATCGCCGCGAGGAGCCGATTCGAGCCTGACTGCAGCGGCATGTGGAAGTGCCGCGCCAGCCGCTCGCTTGCCGCGAACAACGCAATCAAATCTTCGGTGACATCGGTCGGCTCGATCGAACTGATCCGCAATCGCTCGATCGGCGTTTCGTCGAGAATGCGCCGAAGCAACTCGCCGAGTTCGGTTCGCATGGAACGCTCACGGTGAACAGCTCGCGGCTTGAGATTGCGGCCGTAGCTGCCGAGATCGATCCCGCTCAATACGACTTCGCGCGCGCCACCAGCGGCCAGTTTGCGGATTTCTGCGATCACACGATCCGGCGCGAGGCTGCGGCTGGGCCCGCGCACCTGTGGAATCACGCAGTAGGAGCACCGGCTGTCGCACCCGTCTTGAATTTTCAGCACGGGCCGCGTGTGGCCCGCTTCGCCGCCTTCGACCGGGGCGATAAGCAGTTCCCGTTGTTCGAAAATATTTCCGGTCAGGATTTTAGCCGGGTCGCGCTTGAGTGACAGCGGTGCGCCTTCGACTTTTCCGAGCGGCACGAAACCTGTCTCCCACCTTGGCGGCAAGACAGGCGTCATTTCCTCGATCAGGCGGGGAATCTCCGGCGTGTGCGAATTTCCGACAACCCACGCGACACCTTTGAGCCGGGCAAGGTCTTCCGGGGCGCGCTGGGCGTAGCACCCGGTCACAACAATCCGCGCCGCCGGATTGCCCCGGTGAATCTTATGAATTGCCTGGCGCGCCTGGAGGTCCGCGGCCGCTGTCACAGTGCACGTATTTACCACCACGACGTCGGCTGAACTCACATCCGGCGAAGCCGCGAGTCCGCGTTCGCACAATTGTCTCTCAATTGCGGCGGCGTCGGCCTGCGTTGCCCGGCATCCGAATTGTTCGATAAAGAAGGTCTCCATCGTGTCGCTCGCCTTGATTTCACGCGCTACCTTTCCCCGTACACGAGAAAGAAAATTCCCAGTGCCGTCAGCATCAGACCATACAGGCGCTCGAGTCTTGCCGAGCGAGTCCGGATCGCGACACTGGCGCCGGCATAAGACGAAGGGACAGACCCGAGTGCAATCAATCCCGCTACCAACCAATCCACGTGTCCAAGATACGCATGAACGATGGTGCCGGGAATCGCCAGTACAGACGAAACTGCCAGGGAGCAGGCAAATGCCCTCTTGATCGGCTGCTTAAGAAACCGCGCATAACTTGGAGCCAACAAAAAACCTCCGGAATTTGCGAGTAACCCTGAAAGCAGACCCGCACCGCATGCGACAGTCACTAGTCGAAATGTCCAGTGAGATGGACGCGAGCGCTTCTCGGGCATTCCGGCGCTCGATTCGATCACACGTTTCTGGCTTGGCCAAAAAAGAAAGGAGATTCCGAAGCCGACAACCAACAGTGCGGTAATCACCAGCAAGGGACCGGCGCCTGTGACCTTTGACAACAGCGCGCCGATGATCGTGGCAGGCACGCCTACGCCGACGCTCCACCAAAAAATCTTCCAATCCAGAAGATGCGAGTCCCAATATTGGAGAGAAGCGGCCAGGGTTCCGGGTACCGTTCCTGGCAGAGGAGATACCACTGCGACGAACCCGGGGAAGCCGATTAGGCTCAGCAGGGGAGTTGCCACCGCGCTGCCGCCCTTTCCGAATAAGCCGCCCAGAAACCCCACAAAGATCCCTACTAAGATCGGGCTGATGTGCTGCCAAGTCATCCGACAGACCCACAGCGGGGGCCCGGCGCATCACGTCGACGCATGCTCAAATTCCTCCAGAGTCCCGGCATCCCCCTACTTTTGAACTGCATCGGCACCGGAGTATCGGAATCAGAGACATCATAAGGTCGTTCGGTTCCAGCGCAAATCGAAAATTGCTGTGGTGAAGCTGCTGGCCGGACGTCTTCGGCGTGGCGAAAGTGAAACCAGCCTCTGTTTACCGATTGTCCGGAACAGTCGATTCGGGTATCTTGCCTTTGAGACATGGTCGACATTCATTGCCACATTTTTCACGGCCTGGACGACGGCGCGGATAGCCTCCAGACGTCGATTCAGATGGCTGAAATGGCCATTGCCGACGGAATCACGCACGTCGTCGGCACCCCTCATGCAAATTCCCAGTATAAGTTCGATCCCGGGCTGATCCGCCAGCTCCGGGATGAGTTGCAATCGGCTGTCGGCGACCGCCTGACGCTGGCGACGGGCTGTGATTTTCACTTGAGTTATGAAAACCTGCGGGACATCCAAAACAATCCCCAGAAGTACACGATTAACCAGAAGAACTACCTGCTGGTCGAATTCGCTGATTTTGCGATTCCGCCGTCGATGGACGACACCATGCATCAGTTGCAGCTCATCGGATTGTCGCCCATCATCACGCATCCCGAGCGCAACGCCCTGCTGCGCACCAAGCCAGAGCGGATGTATCGCTGGCTGCACCAGGGCGCCTATGTCCAGATCACGGCACTTTCCCTCCTTGGGCGTTTTGGATCAGCAGCGCAAGATCGCGCCGAAGAGTGGCTCGACGACGACCGCGTCCACTTTGTCGCCAGCGACGCCCACAACCTGAAGGGCCGACCGTTGCAGCTTCGCGCTGCCTTTGACGTGGTCGCCAAACGACGCGGCGAGGCCGTCGCGCAGGCCCTGTTCCAAGACAACCCTCTTGCTGCGTTCGAAGGCCGCAGCCTTCCCTACGAACCGGAACAACTCGACCCTTCCGCCAAGCCCCCTCAATACCCCCGCCGCAAACGATTTATCTTTTTCTGAAATTCCACGCACACCGTGGAATAGCTGAGATGTCGGGAAGTTCTCTTACGAAGGGTCTTTGTGGGTTGCGGCCCTGGCAGGGCCGGAATCTTCGACCCTAGCCCAGGCATTTGGGAACGGCAAAACAGGGCTTCAGCCCCTGGAGTCACAATGGAATCCTAATCCTGTAATTCGTGACGTGGCTTCTACCGCTTCTGTTCCATCAATCCGGCAATGGTACCCATCAAGTCGTACTTGGTGATGATTTCGAAGCGGCCATTGCCCATCTGGACGAAGACGGCGGGCTCCTCGTGGCTGAGCAGATACGTGAGGCGCTCGACCGGGGCCTCGCACGGCACCTGCGGGAGCGGGTCGGTCATCACCTCGCGGATCACCATCTTGCGCAGGTCTTTGCCTTGCAGCGCCAGGTTCAGGATCTGGTCCTCATAAATTGCGCCGACCGGCGTCTGCCCTTCGAATACGGGCAACTGCGAAATGTCCTGCGTTTGCATCGTGTGCAGCGCGTGGAACACGGTCTGGTCGGGCCCTGCGACGATCAACTCGCGGACTTTGCCGGTCTGGTGCTTCACGTTGACAACGTCTTCGGCCGTGAGCAGCACTTCCGAATCCACGTAGCCGCGCTCGCGCATCCATTCGTCGCTGAATACCTTGCTCAGATAGCGCATGCCGGTATCGGGGAGAAACGCGACGACGAACGACCCTTTTGGCAGTGTTTTCGCGACGCGCAGAGCGCCGGAAACGCAGCCGCCGCCCGAGCCTCCGGTGAAAACTCCCTCCTGCTTCACCAGCCGACGCGCCCAGATGAAGCATTCCTGGTCGTTGACCTGCACGACGTCGTCGAGAATTTTGAAATTCATCGTCGCCGGGAAAATGTCCTCTCCGATGCCCTCGACAACATACGTCTTTGACTTGCCGATTTTCCCCGTCTTCGCGTATTCGTAGTACAGAGATCCGATCGGGTCCACGCCGATCACTTTTACGTTGGGATTTTTCTCTTTCAGGTAGCGGCCCACGCCGCTGATTGTTCCACCGGTGCCCATGCCGCAAATGAAATGCGTGATTTTTCCTTCCGAGTCTTCCCAGATCTCCGGGCCGGTCGTCTGGTAATGCGCCTCGGGGTTCATCGGGTTTTCGTACTGGTTCGGGTAGAACGAATTTGGAATTTCCTTGGCGAGCTTTTTTGCCACCGAATAATAGCTGCGCGGGTCGTCGGGCTCAACCGCAGTGGGACACACGATGACGTCGGCGCCGAGCGCCTTCAATAGGTCCACTTTTTCCTTTGATTGCTTGTCCGTGATGGTGAAGACCAGCTTGTAGCCGCGCACGGCGCCGACCAGCGCCAGACCGATCCCGGTGTTGCCCGAGGTTCCCTCGATAATGGTGCCGCCCGGCTTGAGCACGCCGCGCCGCTCGGCTTCATTGATCATCCAGATGCCGATGCGGTCCTTCACCGAGCCGCCCGGATTCATATAGTCGGCCTTGACGTATACTTCAGCCTCGAACCCGGTAGTAAGCCGGTTCAACCGCACCAGAGGCGTGTGTCCGATCGCCTCCAAAATGTTCTTGCAGCGCACGTGTGGGGCTCCAGTCTGCCGTAGGAATGACGTCCAAGCTTAAGGCGTACCGCTGGGGAATGTCCAGTTTCACTGCGCCGCCCTGTTCGTGGCAAAATGGCGATGATCTTTTCAACGAGCACTTATTTGAATCATGTGGCAATGGAGATGAATTTTCAAAATCCTTTTTATTGTCTTAAGTGTGTTTCATCGTTGCATTGGGTTCGTCTAAGCCCCATCGGGCCCACGGCGCTCCGAGTCGGCCCGAAATGGGCGGTTGCATTCTGGGCACCCTTTTTTCGTCCTGTCGTTGTAGAATGACAATCAGTTTGGATAGGTGGCAGGCAGACCAGAGCTCCCCGCTTCTGTGTCCTGTGGTCAGATGTAGATTTCCCCGCGCGACGATCTGCGCGGCAAGTTGCCAGACGGCACAGGAGGAAGCATGAACAGGCGCCAGGAAGTCCAAAAGGGTTTTTCTCTCATTGAGTTGTTGATCGTTGTGACCATCATCTTGATTATCGCGGCGATTGCGATCCCCAACTTGATGCGTTCGAAAATGACGGCAAACGAAGCCGCTGCGGTCGAGGCGCTCCGGACTCTGAATTCGACCGCACTGATGTATTCGACGACCTATGGCGGTTTCCCGCACGCCATTTCGGATATGGGTCCCGCCAGCGGGAGCCCGAACCCTTCGTCCTCGGCGGCCGATCTGATTGATTCAGTTCTGGCAACTGGGATCAAAAGCGGTTACAAATTCACTTATACCGTTGTGGCTTCTGATCCTTCTGGCAATGTTCTTAGCTACGCGATTGCGGCTAGTCCGGTGACACCCGGTACAACGGGGCAGAGGTCTTTTTTCACCGACCAGAGTGGCACGATCCGCGCGAGCGCGAACGGCGTGGCGGACGCTTCCAGCACGCCGATCGGCTAAGCAGTCGCGCGCCGTGTCTGGGAAATCGATGGGGGAAACCTCCGCTGCTTTCTCCTTTTCCCTTTTGGTCACAGGAAGCGTACTCCGCGCAATCCGGCATTCGCCCGTGAAGGTGTTTCACGTCGAACCTCTACAGCTTCAACGGGCCGCTCGACGGCGTGCCCATCCCGCAGCTCGCCGGCCAGGCGTTCCACAGCAGCGAGCTTCCGTACGTCTTCGGGGACAACTACCTGCTCGGCAGCGTTCCCGAGGCAGGCCTGCCGCTCGTCGGGACGATGGAGGGCTACTGGACCCGCTTCGCCGCGACCGGTGATCCCAACGGAGGGTCCGACCCGAGCTGGCCCCCTTACGCTGCGAGCAGCGATACGAACATCAACCTCGACACGACCGTTACGGTGGACGCAGGCCTCGAGAAGGACATCTGCAACTTCTGGGACGACCTCGTCGCGAAGAATCCTTCGATCGCGGGGCTCTGAGCCGCCGCGCGACTAGGCGTCATGCGATGCCCAGCGCGCCGAGGAAGGCGTTCCACAGCGCGCGCACCGTCTGAAAGCGCCCCTCGCGCTTGATGGCGAACGCGTACTGCGTCCAGTCATCCACGGCCTCGGGGAGCTCGTGACGCAGCGCGCGAAGGCTCGGTCGGGGCGCCGAGCTCACACTCTGGAGCAGCTCCCGGATGGTCCCCGTGAAGGGCGGACGTCCCGCGAGGGTGCGGTACATCATGGCCGCGAGCGCATAGACGTCCGCCCGTGGATCCGCCTCCATCCCTTCCCAGGATTCCGGGGCGACGTAGCTCGGGCTTCCGGCGATCATGCCCGCCGAGGTGAGCTTGCTCATGCGCAGGAACTTCGCGAAGCCGAAGTCGAGCAGACGCACGCCGCCGCCCACCGAGTCGTCGAGGATGAAGACGTTGCTCGGCTTGAGATCGCGAGGGACGATTCCGTTGTGGTGCGCCTGCTCGAGCGTGCTCACCAGCGGCTCGAACACCGACACCACGGTCGAGAGGGGCAGGTGCTTGCCGGCGTGCTCGTAGCGCTTGCACGCGGCCTCGAGGTCTTCCCCGATGAGAAGCTCCATGACGATGGCGAAGCACCCGTCTTCCGTCCACCCTTGGTCCACGACCTTGACGGCGCACGTGCCCCACAGCGTCACGAGGGCGCTGGCTTCCCTGTGCATTCGCTCGGTCGCCGCCGGGTCGGCCGCCTTGCCGTTGAGGACCTTGATGGCGACCTCATCGCCATCGCGCCGGTCCCTGGCCTTGTACACGCTGCCCTGGCCGCCCTCGCCGATGATCGAGACGATCTCGTAGCGCTTCTTGACCCTCTGGCCGATGCGAAGGCTCGGGTCGGTCTCCGGGTGCATGAGCTGCCAATTGTAAGCGCGGCGACCCATGTCGCAGCAAGGGCGAGGGCACCGGAAAGTACCTTCAGCAACTCGTTGGGGTTAAAACGTGAGGGAACCTCCGGAACCGCGTGCAACCCCCCATCAACTACCGACAGCACGGCCCTGGGCCCGTGGTCCAGCTGAACGAGCCCCCCGTCTCGCGGGTAGGCCGGTTCCTCCGTGCCCACGGGCGCCGGCTCTGGTGGCTGCACTCGGTCTACGCGCTCGCCATCGGCACCGGCGTCGTGGCCTTCGCCAGCCAGGGTTTCGGCCACGCCCGCTTTCTCGCGATCACCCTGGCGGTTGCATGGCTGCTGCTCGTGCTGCTCTTCCGCGTTCGCGACGCGAGCGGTGCGCCGCACACCTTCGATGCCGCCGATCCGAAGACGCGCGTGCGCTTCTTCGTCGTCACGTATGCGCTGAAGAACCTCTACCAGGGAATGCTCTTCTTCCTCTTGCCCTTTTACTGGAAGGCCACCACGACGGACGCCGCGAACGCCGTCTTCGTCGCGGTGCTCGCGGCGTGCGCGGTGCTCTCGACGCTCGACATCGTCTTCGACCGCGTCCTGATGCGCCGGCAGTGGCTCGCGTCCGCGTTTCACGGGTTCGCGCTCTTTGCCTGCATGAACCTTGTCATTCCTGCGCTCTTGCCGGACACGCGAACGCTCTGGTCGCTCCTCGGAGCGGCGGGCTGCGCCGTCGTGAGCTTCTGGACGCTGCACGTCACGGCCGTCGCGGTGAAGAAGCGCATCACGCTGGCCTACTTCGCGCTGAGCCTCGCGTCGGGCTTCGGCGTCGTCTACGCCGCACGCGTCGCCATTCCGCCCGTGCCCATGTACGTCTCGTCGGCGGGCGTCGGACCGGAGCAGCTGCCCGATGGACGACTCGCGATGGAGGTGACGACGCTTCATCCCTCCGTGATCCAGGAGCTGATCGCCGTGACCGACGTCGTGGTGCCGGGTGGCAAGGGCGACCGCTTGCGTCACGTCTGGCGGCACGAGGGAAGCGAAGTGCACCGCACGTCCGAGGAGACGGCGCGCATCGCGGGACCGGCGGGGGTGGTTCGCCTACGCTCAACGCTGCGCGGCGAAGACCTCCCGCGTGTCCTCGATGGCCGATGGTGGGTCGATGTCGAGACCGACGACGGCCAGCTCGTCGGAAGGACGAAGTTCGAGGTCGCGGAGTGAGCGGAGTGACTAAGGCTTCTGGTACACGCGCACGTAGTCGACGAGCATCGACGCGGGGAAGGTGCTCGCGCTGGGAGCGCCGGCCCATGAGCCCCCGATGGCCAGATCGAACATCACGTAAAACGCGTGGTCGAAAGCCCAGAGCTCTCCAGCGGTCAGCGTCGACGGGGTGACTGT
>JAIQES010000002.1 GCA_020073705.1 Terriglobia bacterium | reverse complement strand
GCCCGAAGTCGAGAGCCGCTTCTTTCAACTAAACCGGGGACAATTTCATTAATGGCCCCGCGGCAATCTTAGGGAAGGGTCGAACAAGTATTGCTACGATCAAGGATCTCTCGGAAAATTTATTCAAGCCGAATAAATTAACACTTTTTTACATAATATAACTTATCGGTCCCTCTGTCAAGGTCAAAATTTGGGTGTCATAGCTCTTTAAAAATGTGCCTTTTTTTACCTCGTTTGCAATGTCCACTTTCTATGATGTGTTCGTTGCTGTCCCTTTGTTTCTATTTCGAGTTGCGATCGGGGCGTACCCCTGCGGTCCGCTTTGTGGAGTGCGTTTAGGGCGAAGCGCAGACGGCAACTCGAAATAGCGCGGGGATTGTCGACGTCACGTGCGTTCTCGGCGGCGCGCTGGCGATCTCCCGCCCCAGGCCAACTTCCTGCCCCGGTATTCAATCTCGATCCTTCCGTCCTGCCACTGGCAGACCACCGCCTTGCGCTTTGCCGGTGCGTAGTTCCGGCTCTGTGCGTGCAACTGGAAAAATCGGTTCTCGTAGCGTACCACCGAGTCGTTGCTGATACGGCGCTCCCTCTCCAACCGAAAAACCTCTTCCAACTCCGCCCGGCCCGGCCTCCGGCGGTGGTAGTTTTCAGCCTCCGGTGCCGCACACGTGGACCGCTGGTCGTGCTCCGGCAGATATTCCTGCTGCAAATATAGGTGGGCCTGCTCGTGGGTACGGATCCTCTTCCGACGCATCTTCTTGATCAAGCGGCCTGATGTGTCCCGTGGTTATGTTCCACGGGTCTTTGCACGGGCGATGCGGTTTGCGCTTGTGCTTCCGGCTCCACAGCTCTTCCTTCAGGATCCACCGCCGCAGCGTCTCCGCGTCGATCCACCTTGCGCTGTCTCAGCGCGCCCACGGGATCAAGGAAAAATGTAACATGTGAAGTTAACGATGAGTTGCTGCAGTGGCCGCAGCTCCGGCCGCAACGCCAATTACGAACCACTTTGCTCCACGCTTCAGGCGTAACCAGAAAGTTCCTCCGTGCGCTGCGGCAATGGCGGCGTTTCGCTCGCGAGTGAGGGCGGCAACCCGGGTCTGCTCGTCGGCAAGGTCTTTCTTTGTGGCGTCGCGCTCGAGCGCGCAGGCGCGGCATTCCTGCAGACTGTCATAGAGCGGCTTGAGGTCGGGTTGCGGGATCGAAATTGAGGCGGGAGGTGGTTCAGTTTGGTTCGGTGAGGACCCGAGATCTGGCAGGTGAATCGAAACTGGGAGCGGCAGCGGCGGCATCACCGAGGGGATGGCGTCAGCGGCCTGCCGCGGCGTTTGGATGCGGCGTTTCTGCGCGGTGATTGCAGCGAGAGCTGCGGCGAGTTGGGTGTCTCGCAACTGCTCCCGGGCGGCAGCTTGCCCGATCAGCGCGTTTTGGGATGCGAGCGTCGCCGCGAGCTGCCGGTCGCTGCGGCGCTCGTTAAGCCAGGCATCGGCGGCGAGCACAGCGGCAAGCAGCGCGGCGACGAAGACGATGGTGTGAAGTGTGCGGAGCATATCGAGAAGACACAGATCACGATGGATTTCCAAATTGCTTCTGACGAGGGAATGGAACAACAGGGCAATCCCCTGCTACAAGGGCTTCGCGGAATAGTTTCGAGTGCGGCTTAAGACTTCGGTGGGATAGTTTGGGTTGGCGCCGCCGTTCCAGGAGAGCAACGCCGCAGAGACGATTTCATCCCCAGGCTCCCCTTGCCGGGGACCTGGGAGGCCCCTGAAAGCACGCGCGAAACAATCGGCCAGCTTGCGGCATCCCATCTCGATGCCGGTCGCCGGGTCGCACAGTTCGGGGAGTGACGCGCCCGCGAAGCCGAACTCGCGCGCGACCTGGCCCATCACCTGCATCAAGCCCCACGACATGGAACGCGTATAGGCTTCAGTGGCGCTTAATTTCCCCGCCGTGTACAGTGGCGCGACGTAGCGTGAGAGAAATCCCGGCTCGTAGCGCACCGCCCATGGATTCCATTCTGATTCCTGCTCGATGACGGCGCAGACCAGCGCGGGCTCGAGCCCGTGCGCGGCGGCAATACGCCGCGCGAGTTCGATGACCTCGGGATGTACGGTATCGGACATGGGCGACGGCGATTTAAAGGGATTCGGGGGCTGACCACCCGTGTCTGGAGGCTGGTAGCAGCCCAGAGTTCACAGCTTGCGGAAAAAGTGGGTTAGGATTTCATTCCGAGCGCTCGCACCGAGGCCTCGCGCCGAGGCGAAGCGAGGAATCTCTCTTTGTTCAAAACCCAAGAAAAGAGAGATTCCTCGGCACGCAGCGTGCCTCGGAATGACAACGTTTTGAGTTTTCGCGCAGCCTGTTCATCCTGTACGGCGGCCTGCGTGGCCGAAAAGCAAAACCCCGCAGGCTGATGGTGGGCTTGAGCTCACCACAAGAGCCGCAATCCACAAGGCATTCGGCCACTCTCGGCACGCAATTACATCTTGCGGTTTTGGCCGTTGAGCTCGATGAACTGCACCGGGGGCGGTTCTTGGAGTTCCAGGCCGAGCTGGCTGGCGATCTGCCGCAGTGCGTGATAGAGGTGCGGAAGGTGATTGACGGCCATGTCGCGAACAAACGCGCAGCGAATTTCGTCGTCGCGAGTGCGGCGATGCAGCCAGCGCAGGAATATTACTAGCTGCACGATGCTGGAGAAAAAGACGATGATCCAGTAGGGATTCATGGGAATTGGCAAGGATGATTGTGATTTTCGAGTTGTCGGCGGCGACCGGATAGGGACCGCTGCGCAGGCTGCAATTATGGCTTCGACGTGGTTTGGTCGCGAAAGCGAGAAAGGATGACGGCTGTCGGTTGGTCCTCCGCTTCGGGGTGGGCCGCGACGTGAGCCGTTATCTGATCGCTGTAATAACTGACCGGACGCGAATAGGTTTCCCTGGGGTGTTTGACAGCGGTCTGCAGGCACCACAAATAGCCTTCCAGGAAACCGGCGCGCTCATCAGGCGAACTTTGCCGCCACCACAGCCCGGTCAGATACCAATGAGGATCCTTCCAGGCATGTCCCTCGGCGAATCGGAACCCTGTGGTTCGCCCGCCAGGGCGAATCTTTCGCCACACGTCAATGAAGATCATGCCCCGATCAGCAGGATGCGCCTGGTAATAGTCCGCGATCGGTCCGTCTACATCCTGTGGTGTGCCGGAAAATCCGTTAATATGGGCCACCCAGGTCATGCAATCCGCAACGCCATCGACGAAACCGGCGCGTTCGTCCGCCCCGACGGCGAGCCACCATTCGCCATTGTAGGTATTTCCGGTCTGAGCCTGCGAAGATTGCGGTGATGGACCACCGCTCTGCGCTTGAGCCGCAGCATGCCAAGGGCTCGCCAGCAGAGTTGCTGCAAGAACGGCCATGCAAAACGTTCGCGTCATATCATTGTTGTGCTCGGCGCATACGCCGGACAGTGACCATATTCCCGTGTCCGCCTGGATTCGGCTGCACTCCCGCGATAACGACGCCTTGATGCGCGAGGTTCCAAGCTTCTTCGGGCGGTACGCTACACCACTGGTTGGAATTCCGCAAGTAGCGAGCGGCATCATGGGCCACTGCCGGCACTCCATTCGCCAAGCTTATCCGTTGAAGCCGAACGACAATCCACCGGGTCCGAAGCCAATTTTGAAACCACTGCTGGCCGCGTTGCGAGCGCTGGCGTCGAGCAGTTGCGCGGGGATGCCGAGCGCGCGGCCGAGCAGCGATGTGTCCGTGCCGTAGAGCCCAGAGAGTCCGGAGAGGGCCGAGAGCCTATCCGAACGCGCGGCGTTGCCGAAGGCGATCTGGTTTTGCTGCGCGAGGTTCGCCTGGTCTTGGCCTTGTGCGCGCGCGAGCGAGTCAATCAGCTCGCCGTAGCCGGCTGAGTTGCGTGTGCGCGCGGCGCGATTGGAGGCGTTCTGCGCCAGCGCGTTGAAGCTGGACGAAAGCGCCGACTGCGAGAGGTTGGTGATCGCTGATTTTTCGGCGCCTGTATAGCCGGGATTGGCGAGCAGATTCTGGTAGCCCGCCGTGGCCTGCGAGCCGAGCGTCTGGCCCGAAGAGTAGATCTGCTGGTTCAATGCGTTCTGCTGCGAGAGCTGCTGGTCGATCATCCGTTGCGTTTGTGCTTGTGCGCCGCGTCCCATGGGGACACCTCCGTAAAATCGCGTTGTGACTTGTGATCCGTGGTTGGTCTTGTGTAGCACAGACTTCAGTCTGTGCGGTTTTGGTTTCGGCCACTCAGTACATTGCACAGACTGAAGTCTGTGCTACGTTGTTGTGAAAAATGCAGGCTAGGGAATTCGCCGGGAAAAGCAGGGCCACGGGTCGCGCGTCCAGCCCAGGCGCGCCAGGCGCCGGCCGAATGCGCGCGCGATTCGCGGGGGGAGAAACGCCTGGACGTCGTCGAGACCGCGGGCGGCGGCATCGCGCCGTGCGGCCTCGTGTAGCGCCAGAAATCGCTGCCAGCGCTGCCGAGGCGTTCCGGCGCCGGGGTCGTGCAGCAAGTATGTTTCCGCTGTAAGCCGCAGCAGGACCGCCATCGTCACGCGCGGTTCACAGAGAACGTTCTCCGTGAACGGGAAACTGCGGTCCGCCTCTTCCCTTCCCCTCGGGGTGAACCCTCGGGGTGAACCCCCATCGGCGTCTTCGCCATCCTCCTCAAGCACGAGCTTCGACACAAACATTGGGCTGTCGAGATCCGGGAGCGGATAGCCAAACCCCTGCGTGGCGTGCATGCGCCGCAGCGCGTCGAGATCCCCTGGAGTGTATTCGCGTATGCGCATGGAGAAAACCGAAGAGAGATTCCTCGGCCGGAAACGGGCCTCGGAATGACAACGCATTTTTTTGGATGCGCACCACACAGCGTCGTCCTAACGTGCGCGCCAAGGATAAGTGGCGTCTTTCCGAGCGGAGGCGCAGCCGCAGCGAGGAATCTCTCTTCGCATTACCGCAGGATGACCGGGCCAAAAGTGCTCTGGGTGACGGTGCCGAAGCCCGAGCCGCCTTCGCTGCCGGACGCGGTGCCGCTTCCGGTCGAAGCCTGTAGCGCCGGTCCTGCCGCCGTTCCGCCGCCGGTGACGGCCGTCGCCGGTGAGCCGAACGTGACCGGCTCGGATGGGGCCGAGCCAAGATATTGAGAATACGCGCGCCAGTAGAGCGTTTGATTTCCAAGAGCGATGCGCAGATTGCGCGAGCTGCCCAGGAAATGTACGTACGGCTTGCCAAACGCGGGCGTCGTGTCGGATTCGGCGAAATAGAAAATACCGCGATTCACGGATGAGTTGTCCGTGATGGCGAGATCAAAAATGCCATCGGCGGCGGTGACGCTCAGCCGGCCGATGGGCGCGGGCGGATCGATCGTGCCCGAAGGATCGACGCCGGTCGCGCGGCCCAGTGAGTTCACCGCGTTCACAATCTGCGTGAGCGCCTCGTAGGTGTATGGCGATTCGCTCTTGATCTGCGCAAGTTGGCCGATTTTCAGCATCGTCGTACGCCTTTGTCTGTTGTCATTCCGAGGGAGTTCGACCGTTCCCTGTGATTCGCGCGAAGAAAAAGTGCGTTGTCATTCCGAGGGCCGGGAGTTGGCCCGAGGAATCTCTCTGTGGTTAGCCTTTCGGGCGATCAGAACAACAGAGAGATTCCTCACTTCGTTCGGAATGACAACACAGGGGTCGGTAGCACAGACTTTAGTCTGTGCGCATTTTTCGCTTGAGAATCCCGACCGTCGCAGGGTGCAGCTTTAAGCCTGAGGGCGTTCGCGCCGCCAGTGCTAAACCGCACAGACTAAAGTCTGTGCTACCAACGTCAATTCCCTCCCCTGACCGGGGCCCAGGGATCGGGCAGCAGCGAGGGGATGAATCGTTGGTGAATCAGGTCCGCCACGTTCGGATACTTTCAAACACGTTGACAAGAGCTACATTTGGTGAACAATAGCAGACGTCCTAGGATGGGAACACGAAGTTCGGGGAGGCTACCCATGAAGATTTCGGCTTTTGTGAAGGCTGCTCTGCTTTTCACTCTATTCCTGCTCGGATGGACTCAGGTTCCCATTTCCACCTGGGCGCAGAATTCACCAAAAGGCTCCGATGCAGACACGGCGGCGATAAAAAAGACGTTTGCCGATTTTTACCAGAGTTTCAGCAGGCATGATGCGCACGCGGCCGCAATGGCGTTTACCGAAGATGTGGACTTCACAAACATGTTTGGCGACCACTTTCACGGGCGAAAAGCGATCGAGCAGAAATTCGGAGAGCTTTTCACGGGCACCCTGAAGGACGTGAATCGTACCGATACGGTCAGGAATATCCGTTTTTACGCGCCGGAAATAGCGCTTGTTGACGCTGATACGGTAATGACCGGCACAAGAAGAACCGACGGCTCACTGAGGCCTGCGCGCAAGGGCCTGATGATCGTCGTGATAACTAAGCAGAACGGGCTCTGGCGTATCAGCAACTTTCATGAGGCGGAATTCCCGCCTCGCGCGGCGCCTGCAACCCCTTGACGTTTTCCAAACGAATGCTACAGCTTCTTTCGGATTGTGCCTGCCAAGCCGGATGATCGGTAATTGACTGTTGGCGACGCAGCGTCAATTCCCTCCCCTGACCGGGGCCCAGGGATCGGGCAGCAGCGAGGGGATAAACCGCTCGAGTCGGAACCACGCGCCTGGGGAGTTGGTGCCCACCTGGAACGCGACACGTTCTCCGAGCCTGGGCAGCGCTCGGTGTCTCGTCTTTCAAGCCGGCAGCGCCCAGCCGGTCAGCGAGAGGCTTGCCTGCGCGCTCTTTGCCGCTCGCGCGCGGCGGCCACTAGTCTTGGATC
Source organism: Terriglobia bacterium (assembly GCA_020073705.1). Lineage (GTDB taxonomy): Bacteria > Acidobacteriota > Terriglobia > Acidiferrales > UBA7541 > Palsa-360. Next base: position 120,870 of record JAIQES010000002.1, on the reverse strand, counting down.
GGGATTCGTGTCCACGATGAACTGACGTTTGATCCAATCGTGCTTGAGCTTACAAAGATCGTCATCGTCCATATATACTGTTGGGTAATCAGGCTGCGTAATGCGAAATTCGCCCGGCTTGCCGTGCAAATAGATGCGCCCGCTGCGGCCAATCTCATACATTCGCAGGATTTCGCCGTCGGGCATTAGCTTGTAGATGATCCAGGACCTAGAGTTGTCAAGGACGTCCGGCTGGAAATACACGTTCAATATTTCCTGGTCGCGATTGTCTTTGGTTGTCGTTCCGACAGAGAAGAAATCCTTTTCCAAGTTCAGGTCATAAATTTCGTCTTGAATAGCCTCAATGACGGCATTGATCTCTGCTTCGCGAATGGGCCGCTTTTGTTGCGACCGGCCAGCTAGGAGAGCAGTTGCCAAACAAAGCATCAGAAACAAGGCGATCGGGATCCGGATGTTCACAAGGACCTCCTTATCGCCTAATCATAAACCCGAATCCAAACCTTGGCACCTTTTGGGACATCCCCGTCCCCGGCATCGTTCCGGAACGGGCCATAGCTCTGTTTGGGTTCCTTTCCTTTGGTCCACCTGGGCTTGGGCTGACCATGATCCAGATAGAAATGGGTTGGGCCATTTCTGTCGCCTGAAGCTTTGCTGGCGGCGGTTTGCGAATCTTCGTAGGTATGTTTTGCTGGGCCGTAGTTCCGCACGGCCTTCGCCTCTTGGGTTGTGAGGTGCGTGGGTGCCGTCAGCGGTTTCCCCAGCTTCTGCCCGTTCGCATCGAGATTCTTGAGGACGCCCACCGTTCCCACTCTCGCTTCATGCAGGTCTTGCGAACTCCCTTTTCCGGTCTTTGAAGTTTCCCTGAGTCCAGCGGTTTCATTATAAGTAACATTGCCGACGGTTTCATCACTAGTTCTGTCGCTCTGCGCGTGTTCCTGAGCTTGTTTCCGCCCACGCTCCCTCGTTTGCTCCGCGGCTGTCGGCAAAAAACCGAGGAAATGATCGAGCCAGGATGGCCCTGACTCTCCGTTCAGTCTCCTGAAATCGGCATCGGCGGCTTTGGCGCGCTCGAGCCCCAGGCCGTATTGCGGATTCATGTAGTACGTGCCGTTGATGAGGGGCATAACATTTACTTTTGCAGGACGGATTTCAGCCTATGTGTCCAATCGCGTTGTCATTCCGGGCGCTCGCACCGAGGCCCCGACCGGGTCGGGGCGAAGCGACGAGGAATCTCTCCGTGGTTTTGGTTCTGCTGAGCCGAAAATCACAGAGAGATTCCTCACTTCGTTCGGAATGACAACACGGGGGTCGGTAGCACAGACTTTAGTCTGTGCGCATTTTTCGCTTGAGAATCCCGACCGTCGCAGGGTGCAGCTTTAAGCCTGAGGGCGTTCGCGCCGCCAGTGCTAAACCGCACAGACTAAAGTCTGTGCTACTAACGTCAATTCCCTCCCCTGACCGGGGCCCAGGGATCAGGCAGCAGCGAGGGGATAAACCGTTCGAGCTTGAACCACGCGCCTGGGGAGTTGGTGCCCACCTGGAACGCGACACGTTCTCCGAGCAAATTGATGGGCAGTTCGAGGTCCTTCGGCGAAGGCGAGGAAAGCGGCAGCGGCGCGAGCGCGGTCGGATAGGCCTCGTTCGCCACGAACGCGGAGAGGTTCAAGTTCCCTGCCCCTTCGGCGTATATCGCCAAATATGCGAACAGTTTCCGGTGCGAGCGCACCTGGTAGGCTTGTTCGAGTTCGTTGCTCAGAAAAAAGTACGTCGTGTAGTAGGAATTGATTGCCGCGCCGTCGTCGGAGAATTGCGTGTCGGAAAGTTGATAGATTTTGCCGTTGCCCGCGCCGTTCATGCTTCCGTTTCCAAGAAAGATTTGCGAGGTGCCGTCGGGACGCTCGGCAAGCGCGCAGGAGCTTGCCGTGATATTCCACGGGCACCACTTGCGCGACCGGCCCACCGCGTACAGTTTGCCGGACATCGTAGAGAAGAGCACGGAGCCCAGCGACGCGATTTCTCCGGCGCTGGCCAGGCTGCGATAGTCGAGCACGAGGATGCGGTTGGGCGAAGTGGCGGCGCCGATCGGAACGCCGCACAGGATGCGCTTGTTGAGCGTGTCGACGCGCACCCAGAGCGTATGTCCCGCGGCCCAGTTGATCTGGTCCCACAGCGGCTGGATCTCCTGCGAGATTTTTACCACCTGGCCGCCGTCGAAGATGTACATCCCGGCGCGCCCGGCGATCACGGCCCAGTCCTCTCCCGTATCCACGCCCGCGACCGAAGGTGTACCCACCGTGACCGAGACTTCCTTGATCGCCCACGAAGCCGGCTCGTTCACGCCGTCGTCCGAGGTGACGTAGATCGAGCGGTCCTTCACGAGGTAGAGATTCTCGCGCAGCACGAACGCCGCGCGCACCGTCTGCCCGTCGTTTTCGGAGACACTCATAAAGCCGCTGACGCCGTCGTAACTGTCCGGGTCCTCGGCGAAGGAAGCGCGCACCAGCGATGTGTTGTACGGCTCGGCCGCGCGAAAGATTTCGATGTTCTCGACCAGGAAGCCGGCGCCGTTTGTTGGCGTGCCGTCGGCATAGACGCGCAGCAGCAGGTCTGGCGGGATCGTCGCGAACCCGCCCGATGGCCCGCCCGAAGGCCCGCCCGAAGGAGTGATCGGCGCGATAAATTCCTTCCAGGCGCTTGTGGTGACTTGGGCCGCGGGCACCGCGATGCCCGTGGTCGAAATCCCCAGTGAGGCGCTGTAAAGATGGACGTGCAGGGTGCCCTGCGTGAGCGCTCCCGTCATGCGCACGCGGGCGCGCGCCGAGTACGCTGTGTTCGGCTGCAGGCGCGGCGCCCCGTTGTAATCCACGACCGCGGATTGCGTGATCAGCCCGCGCGTGGGCGTCGCGCCGTCGCCCAGGATCGAATATGCGCCGCCCCAGACGGCTTTTCCCGTTGAATCGCGGCCGCCGCCGGCGCCGTAGGTTGCATCGGTGGTCCATCCGAGAGGCACGTCGCCGTTGAAACAGCCGTCAAAGGTGAGATTGTCCCAGTTGTTCTGCTTGTTCCGTTCGCCCCACCAGAATAACCGTTCCGCGTAGCCGAGCACGCCCGCGCATTCTCCGAGTTCAACCAATTGAAACAGCGAATCCGCGGAAAGCCCCGCGATCAGCGCGGTGTCCGAAAAATCTACGACGAACAACGACGCTGAATTATCGGAGACCTGCATCTGCGGCGCGCCGTCAAGTCCCGTCGTGTAGTAGAAATTGTCGCCGCCCGCGCCGGTGAACGCCAGAATGCGCGCCACGATGTTCGGCAAACCGGATGGCACCGGGATTCCCGTTACGATGGCGCGGCATCCGCCGGCCGAGGTCCACGATACCGGTGGCGACGGCCGCGTCAGATAGCCCTGCCGCGTGACGAAAATCACGGCGCACTGATGCACGCCCGCCGCGATCGAGCCGACCGGAGCCGCTGTGCCACCGCTCGACGTCGTGTCGGCGAGGGCCTGAGCGTAGGTGAAATGCAGCGAATCCGGGATTGACGCGACAGCAAATGTGCCGTTAAAGCTCGTGTTCGTTACGCCCGCGATGGTGACCTGGTCGCTGGCAATTAATCCGAGAGGTGTCGCGGTGGTTACCGTAACGATCCCCGAAGCCCGCGAGATCGCGGAAATGTTGGCCACGATGTCGCTGATCGCGGCCACTCCCGCGCCGGGCCCGATCTGGCTTACGCGGTCGAAGTTCGTGCCGTCGTACTGTCGCGGCGGGTCCACGCCAAACTGGCCGTCGTGCAGCGCGATATATTCACGGCCAAAAAGCGACGTGGAACTCGCCGCGGCGTTCGCCGGCAGGCCCGTGGCGACCTGCGACAGTACGCCAGGAGAGGTCTCTTTCCACAACGTGCCCGCCGAATCGAGCGCCAGCAGCGTTTGCGCGAGGTTCGGCTGCGTGTAGGTCTTCAGGTAGTTGACCGTGGGATTGCCCCCCGTTGGAGAAACGATCGGTGAAAATACCGAGACCAGTCCCGGCCGTGTTTTCACCGCACCCTGCAAGAAGGCAACGTCCTGGCAGTCGGGCGAGACGCCTTGCGGCAAGTCCGCCGCGGCCATATCGGTCACTAGCCCGCCGAACAAATCCAGCGGCGCGTCAATTGTTCCTGCGATAGACATGATTAGGTAGCTCAGGGTTCCCTGTGTGATTTGCTCTGGTTCGTGTTCTAGGTAGCACAGACTTCAGTCTGTGCAGCGTGATGCATCGAGAAAAGCAAAACCGCACAGGCTGAAGCCTGTGCTACAAAAAGAACTCTTCGGGCTTCAGTAGCACAGACTTCAGTCTGTGCCGTTTGTCCTTTTGTCATTCCCAGCGAAGCGCGAACAACGTCACATCCTCATTGCCGAACACCACAGGAGAGATTCCTCGGCACGCAGCGTGCCTCGGAATGACGCCCTTTGTTTGTTGGGTGTTAAGAATACAGAAGCGTTGTCATTCCGAGCGAAGCGAGGAATCTCTCTGCGGTTTCTCAAATCAACGGTGCGAATCCCGCGCGGGAAGAAAACGGCCGGCGGCGGCGTCCGGTCTGTTGTTCGCGCTGCGCGGCGCGTGTAATTAGATCCTCGAGCGCGTCGCCACCGGCGGCGTCCCAGCGTTCCGCCAGAGGCGCGCCGCGAGCCGCTCCGGCCATCGCGGCGGCGCAGTAAGCAATCGCTTCCTGCGCCTGGCGGACGAGCACGGGACTGGTCGCATCGGTCAGATCGGGATACGACTTCTGATAGCGCAGGCGGATCTGCGTGTCCTGTGTCGCGCCGAGGAAATAGAGGCCGTCCGCGCGCCACTCCCAATAGCGCAGCATCTGCGACTGCGGCTCCGACGGCAGACCGTCGTGATCGGTCAGATCGGTCATCTCCATGAAATCGTCAGAGCTGCCGTTGACGCGCTCCCACAATTTCACCGGAACGAGCAAGTCCGGCGGCAACTGATTGGGCGGCGCCGTGGCGTCGGTGATGGACACTTGCGCCGAGGCGTCCACCTGCGCGACCGCAGGGACCACCAGCAGCGCGTTGTCGCTCAGGAACGTGCCGGACTGCACGTTCGCCAGGGCGCGTTGCACCTTGCGGTAGCCGGAGTTGACGTACGGCAGCAGCACCGCGTCGGTAAAGAGATTTCCCGCGGCGTCGTTGAGCAGCGAGCGCACCAGCGCCGTGATCTGCCCCGCGGTGTTGTATGCAGTGGTTCCGACGACCGGCATGGCAACTCCTAGTCTTAAGTAGCACAGACTTCAGTCTGTGCAGCGTCCTGTGTGGATGACAACCAAAACGGCACAGGCTGAAGCCTGTGCTACTTCACCAGTCACTGTTCTTTCGGCAGCGGTGACTGCTTCAAGTACGCGGCGATCCCGATGATGCCGGACATGAGCGCGCTGACCCCAGCAATCGCAAGTGTCGGGTGCAGGCCGCCCTGCAGATTGAAATGCTGCGGATCGATGCCCACCGCCGCAAATCCGGTGATGACGCCGTTGGCCCCGCCGGCAATCCCGGCGGCCACAATTCCCTTCAGCCAGATTTCCCAGCTCGACATGAACGCTCCTGAGTAGGCTTGCATAACGCAACAAGAATGCGCGTTGTCATTCCGAGGAGCAAAGCGACGAGGAATCTCTCTTCGGTTTTGCATTCCGAATGATTAAGAGCACGGAGAGATTCCTCGCTGCGCTCGGAATGACGGCTTTGGGTTTGGTAGCACAGACTTCAGTCTGTGCACCGTACGGAACGCACGAAAAACCGAAAGCGCACAGACTGAAGTCTGTGCTACCTCAGTTCAGCGGACTTTGCGGCAGAGGACTTGATATTGCGTGCCGAGGGGCAGGCGGTAGACGAAGTCTTCGATTTTCCGGAAGGCGCGCAGCGCTCGCGGAAAAATAAACCGGAAATCGGTGCGCAGAATCTCGAAACCGCCGTTACGCAGCAACGCGCGGGCCTCGGGCGGTGTGAGCATGATCGCGTCGCGATCGAATGCGCATCGAGACATCACATATCGCGTGGCCAGACTCCAGGGACTATTTTCCCAGAAGGAAAACAGCCCGCCCACGCGCAGCGCTCCATTCACCAGCGCGAGGGCCTCGGCGCGCTGCGCCGGCGGAATGTGGTGAAATACGCCATTGCAGTAAGCCAGATCCATTTGCGCAAACGCTTGGAATTCTCCGATCGTTTCATACCTAATCCGCGCGCTGGCGTACTGCTTTCGCGCAATTTCCAGAGACTTGGCGGAGACATCGATGCCGGCCGCTGATTCCGACCGGAGCGCGGCCAGCAGCAGAGGCGTCGTTGCGCCGTCGCCGCAGCCGAAATCGAGCAGCGCGCGCGGCGTCTGGTTCGCTTCATCCAGGCAGCGCTTCAGCCACGCTACGCGGCCCGCGGCGAAGAATTCCCGGCTTTCTCCTGATGGTGCGATCGCGTTCGCCAGGGTCTCATCGTAAGAGACCGCGTACTGATCGAACAGGTCCTTCTGCGCCGGCAACGCCAATTCCCTTCTCCAGTAACACAGACTTCAGTCTGTGCAGCGTGACGCGTCGAGAAAAGCAAAATCGCACAGGCTGAAGCCTGTGCTACAAAAAGAGCTCTTCCGGCTTCAGTAGCACAGACTTCAGTCTGTGCAGCGTGACGCGTCGAGAAAAGCAAAATCGCACAGGCTGAAGCCTGTGCTACAAAAAGAGCTCTTCCGGCTTCAGTAACACAGACTTCAGTCTGTGCAGCGTGACGCGTCGAGAAAACCAAAACCGCACAGGCTGAAGCCTGTGCTACTCACCGGCGCGACATCCCCAGAACGCTCAGGAAGAAACTCGAAAGAATGGTCTGGAACCCCAGTGTGAAACACACCAGTCCGGGAATCACGATGCGCAACGTCTCTTCCGGGTCGAGCGCGCCGAAGTGGTGGTTTTGCCAGTACGCCAGGCCCAGCCCCCACGCTCCGGTGCCGGCAACGATGAGTAACACCCCGACAACGAGTCCGACTTCGAGGGTGACATGCCGAAACAGCCAATTGAGACGCGGGTCTTCCGGCAGCAGTCCTTCGGAAATGGCGAACAGTTTGGTGAATGTGGCGAAAACCATCGATTGGAAACCGATCAGGATCGCCATGGCTGCAAACAGCAACGTATGAACGTCGAACGCGACGTTTCCGATCGTCAGCGGACCAGGCAGCAGGAGCCCGCCAACCACGACTCCCAGCACAAGCGAGAAAATTCCCGGATAAAGAAACAGCCATCGCGGGCTATACAACAGCAGAAAGCGCAGCGTGCGCCAGCCATCCCTCCAGGTACGAAGGTGTGGCGGCCGTCCGCGCCCGTCCGGAGATAAGACCGTCGGGATTTCCGTGACGCGCAAGCCGAACCTCGTCGCCTTCACCACCATTTCGTTGGCATATTCCATGCCCAGCGTCCGCAACTGAAGCCGCTCGATCGCTTCCTTGCGAAATGCGCGCAGGCCGCAATAAATATCGCCAATCGGGGTCTTGAAGAACAGGCGCGCAATTGCGGTGAGAACGGGATTGCCGAGATATTGATGCAGGGGAGGCATCGCGCCCGGCAGGATTCCGCCCTGAAACCGATTCCCCATCACCAGGTCGTATCCTTCCCTGAGCTTCATGACGAACTCGTTCGCTTGCGTGAAATCATAGCTGTCATCGGCATCGCCCATCAGGACAAAGCGTCCGCGCGCGGCGGCGATGCCCCCGCGCAGCGCGCTCCCGTAACCTTGCCGCTCAATGGGAACGACGCGCGCGCCGAGGTCCGCCGCAAGTTGTTGCGACCCGTCCGTGCTGCCGTTGTCCGCCACGATCACCTCGCCGCGAATCCCATGCCGCGTCATCGCGCCGAGCGCCTTCTTGACGCAGGTCCCGATCGTCGCGCTCTCGTTCAAACAAGGCATCACGATGGAGAGTTCGATGTCCTCTCCGGTTTGCAGTCTCGATGGAGCGATTTGCGTTTCCGTCGCCGATGTCATCCTGTCGAGCATCCCCCGGCGTCGATGTAGCACAGACTTCAGTCTGTGCGCTTTTGGTTTTCAGCCACTCATGACGCTGCACAGACTGAAGTCTGTGCTACTAAAGCCACCTACCATGAGGAACTGTAACTCATCCAGCGCATCCCGAAAAGAGGCATGAGCGAAACGATAAACCAGCCCGGTCCGCAAGCGCGCGAGACGCAGCGGCTGGATAAAACCTGCGCAGCTTTCGCTGCTCATCGCCTTGCTTGACCGTCTTGGTGCCCGCTGTTAACGTTTCGTGTGGCCGCGCATCCGGATCGCATTTCACAAGCACGCATCCCCGAACTTGACGGTCTCCGGGGAATGGCCATCTTGGCAGTCTGGATCGGACATTACTTTGCCATTCCCGGCGAGGGAATGTTTCGTTTTCTGGACGGTTACTGGTTCCGGCTCGGTTGGACCGGTGTAGATCTGTTCTTTGTTCTCTCCGGATTTCTGATCGGGGGAATTCTGCTGGATGTCCGGGACTCTCCCAGCTATTTCAAGACATTTTATGCTCGCAGAATTTACCGCATCATTCCCCTCTATTACGCCTGGATTGTAGCTTACATCGTGCTGGTCACCGCCGCAGGGCCGTTCCTCATCGCGCATTTCGGAACGTTTGAAGGCGTTGATTTCGCGGTCCTGTCGCAATTTCTCTTCTTGCAGAATTTTGGCGAATTCCTCACCAGCGCGGTTTCATTCTGGTGGTTTGCGGTCACCTGGTCGCTGGCTATCGAAGAGCAGTTTTATCTGGTTTCTCCGCTGCTCGTCCGGTACGCGTCCAAGCGCACGCTGACTGCATTTCTCATCGCGGTTACCGCGGGCGCGCCGCTGTTGCGGCTGGTCATCCGCAGTCACTTCGATTCGGGGCCCTGGCTGGCATTCCGCCTGATGCCCTGCCGTGCCGACTCGCTCGCCATGGGCATGCTTGCGGCCGTATTGTGGAGGAACGCCAGATTTCGCGAATGGGCCGCGGCCCACAGCTTCTATTTACATGGTTTATTTGGCGTGCTGCTGGCCGGCGTCGCCTGGTTATGGAGGTGGTCTTCGGACCCGTTGCTTCCACTGACCGAGACGCTCGGTTATACATGGCTCGCCTTGTTTTTCGCCGTGATGGTGCTTCTGGCGCTGTCGTGCCCGGCAGCTCCGGTAGCGGTCCTGGCGCGGCTAGGATTTCTCCGCGACCTTGGCGGTGTTTCCTATTGCATTTACATCATTCACTCCGCGATATTTTTGTTCTGCCACCAGATACTTCTGCACACCCTGCCTGTTGTTACCAATGGGAAGGCTGCTGCGGTAACGATCCTCGCTGCCTCGATCACCTACGCCATCGCAAAATTGTCCTGGAAATTCTTCGAGGAGCCGCTTCTTCGCCGCGGCCACGCGTACAAGTATTAGCCTACTGCATACGGTACTGCGCGGTGACGTTGGCGTTTTGTGGCGCGGTGGTGCAGCCGCTGGCCGCCGTGGCGATCTTGATGTCGAGATTCGCGGCAGCAGCGAAGTTCTGCGACACCGCACCCGAATCGTAGATGGCCGTGCCGTTCGCCGTGGTCAGCGTGACGGAATTGGCGCCGTCGGTCACGCTCACCGTGGATTGCGTCGTACATCCCGAGCCCGCGGTCCCCAGCACGAGCTGAAATCGCGTGACGGTAATGGCCTTGTCCAGTGTCATGCGCTGGTAAGTTCCCGCGGCCGACGTCAGGTTCGGCAGAAACGCATTGTAGGCTCCCCGCGGCGACGCGTTGAAGGCGGTATCGGTTCCCGCCTGAATGCCGCCCTGTCCCCGAATCGTTCCTCCGCCCACGTCCAGCTTGACGCCGCTGCCATCCACAGGCCAGACTCCGATTCCCAGGGGTAAAGCGCCCGCGCTGGCAGGATATGTCGTTGAGCCGCAGAGCAGACATGAGCCGCTGCCGCCGCCGTTCCAGTTTACTTTCGAGAGAAAGGCATTCGGCGTTCCGGTCGGCAGTGATCCACCCGTTCCGCCGTCAGTTGTGAGGGTGTAAGAACCCGCCACGCCGAGATCGTAGTATTTGTTCTCGCCGCCGGAACTTGGCCCATAGTAAATTCGCCATCCGGCGTACATGCCTCTCAAGTAGCCATCATAGGTCCATGTGAAAGCGATAGATGAACTGCCTCCGACCGTCGTGCAAATTTCGTGCGACGGGTCGGTGTAGCCGGGAGTCGCCTGAGAATCGTAACCGTACACGACGGCGCACCAGGTTCCAGCGGACAAACTGCCCGATCCGGCTGTCGCCGTGAAATTCGTTGCTGGGGGCAGCACCATCTCCAGTGCGGGCATGCCGTAGTTAACGAGTTGAGGTTTGTTGGCTTTCAGGAGCAGCGGCATTCCTTTTATGGTGACGGCGTTTGAGCCGGTCGAGAATCCCGTGCCGCCGCCTCTACTGCCTGCGGCATTTGTGTCGTTTGAGCCGATGGCCGTGTAGGCCACGCCCGGAACATCGCAAGACGCATCAGGGCCGCAAGACATCAACGATCCGTCGAAAGAATTTGTCACGGCAAGATTGAAGCTAGAATATGTGTGTGGCGCAGTGGCGGTGCCCATTCCGTACCGCTGGTGGACAAATCCGGTCTGGTAAGCGTCGGCGTTGCTCACATCTTCCAGTGTTACGCCCTGCGCATTGATCGCGCCCGTGCCCGGCGCATTGTCCCCGTTGTCGTGGTTAATCATCCAGGCATCGTGATTGGACTCGGACAGCCAGCCATGCACCGTCGGGCCACTGATGCCGCCTCCGGTCAGGTTCCCGGCAGGACCATCAATACGCATTCCGTGGTAGTAGCTGACCAGATTGTTAAATGTATTGCAGCAAACGGTGTCCCCGCCGTAGTCCGACATGGTGAACACCGCGATGGGCAGGCCTCCCGAATCTCTGGGCGTGAGCGAGACGTTGTTGAAGGTAAAGCCCCGCGTGCCGTTGTCGAGCCAGATCGGAGCGCCGTTGCTGCCCGCGCCATCGCCGATATACAGATTGCCAAATTCGTTTCCGGCAACGCCTCCGCCGCTGCTGTAAATTCCATGCCCATTCATGTTCGGTAGGGCAAAGCCCTTGATGAGCGTCTGACTGACCGAGCGCGTCAGGACGAATCCATCATGGGCAAAGGCAATTTGCGTGCTCGGCGTGACGGCATAGCCGCTCCCGGAGCCGCCGCTGCCGACGCCTTCGATGTCCCATCCGCCATGCTGAATGAACCACGGCAGCAAATCGAAGCGGAGAGTGCCCGCGACGTTAATTCTGGTCAGGTAGTTCGATGTCCCGTTCGCGGTGGGAAGCACGTTGTTCATCCAATAGAATCCCGCCGGAATGTAGCATCCCATGGACGAGGCGTTGTTTCCGCCCACCGATGCCTGGTCCGCGATCACATCGTTGACGCACGCCTGCAGGAAACTGGATTCGTCATGGAGCACGCTTTGGGAAGTAATCGCATTGGTCGCCGCAGCCGCCAGCGTGAGCGTGGAAGTCCCGCCGCCCGAAACAATCGTCGTGTTGAGCGTTTGATTGCCCGGCGAAGAAGGCGGCGTGGCGGGCAGGAATTGCGGGCAGCGCACAGTCGGATAATCGTAACCCAGACCATAATCCGAGAAGCCCCGGCTATAGGTCACTCCGATGCAGCTATAAGCTCCGCCGAGCCCCTTGTCGCTGTACACGGCGGTCATAAACGCGCTGGCGTTTAGGTCCAGCGGATAATCCACGGTCATAGGAACGTTGATCCAATTGTAATTCAGATCCGTGGCCGATAGCGTCGCATTGCCGTTGGTAATGCTGATAGCCGCAGACGCCGCCGAGTAGCCCATGTGCCCATCGACGTTGACCAGCTTGTAATTGTAGGTGGTCGAGCCGGTGACGCCATGCGCGTAGCCCCACAACGTATTCGCCGTGCCGCCAGAACTTGAGCCCGAATGAGCCGTCCTGTAGGTGATGTGCGTTGAGTCAGGAACGGTCGAGACGGTGAATGTTCCGTTGAAGCTGGTATCGGTTACGCCCGCAACCACCATGCCATAGCCCGCGCCGTTGCCGTAGTCAGGGGTAGAGATAATCAGGCCGTGCGGCGCGGCGCAGGTAATCGTGGCGAGAGTTCCCGATCCGGTGATGGACGAGATCGAGCAGCCCGCCCCAGGCCGATTTATGGTGGCCGTCGGTCCCGCATGGAGCACTGCAATCCCGCATCCATTCTTAAAAATCTCGTGCGAGGTTGTGACAGTCATCGTGGAGCTTCCCGCGCCGACTGTGCCCGTATCGAAATATCCGGGAGAATCGGTCGAACTGCACCCGCCGGTGGGCATGTACGCGGTGAAATCGCGCCAGGGGTCAGGCCCCTTGAACCGCTGATTGTTCGTCCACTGATTATCGGCCTTGGTCGATGGCACTGGTGCGCCGCCGACGGTGAGCGATCCCACCACGGCCGTAGAGCCGTTGACGGTGAGGTTCCCGGTGAGTGACAACGAGAACGCGGAGATACCGCTGGTCGTGGTGACGCTTGTGAACGTCGGCGAACTCGGATCGCTCGGCAGGATTACGTTGGGGAGTTGCTTGGTCGTGATTCCCGGCCCGCTGATCTCAATCATGTATCGTCCGGGTGCGGCATAGAAGCTGTAATTCCCCAATCCGTCCGTGGAGGTCGGATTCGCGAGCGCCTGGGTCAGCGCCGCATCGGAGTAGATCTGCGCCAGCGGCGCGCACGGCTGTCCGGTGGCGCCGGACGTGCAAACGCGCACCGTCGCTCCCGCCATCGGACGTCCCTGCGCGTTGAACACGATGTCGTCCTTGCGCGAGCCCTGCGCCTGGGCTATTCCCGTGCATGCCGCGATCACGATCATCGTGAACAACGCAGAAACGAAAATGTGTTTCGTGACTCTGATCATTTCGATAAGTCCCTTTGCGAAAGTTTCGTGTGTCGCTTTCCGTAACGGTAGCACAGGCTTCAGCCTGTGCGCTTTTGGTTCTCGGTTGCGCAAGACGCCGCACAGACTGAAGTCTGCGCTACGCGCGCCGCGGCGCCGCTGGACGTTCCGCGTGCGATGGGCTTGCACTCGGCGCCTGAACCAATCCCAGCGCCAGCGCCTTCTCGCGATCGAGAATCGCCCCGCACGATTTGCAAACGGCCACGCCTGGCTTGACGCGCTCTCCGCAGCCGGGACATTCCGCTGTCTCCCGCGCCTGGTAATGCCACTCCTTGTCGAGACCCAGATTCGCGGCCGCGCGCCGTTGCAGGTCATGGATGAACAGAAACGAGTGCGAGCGTTCCCACTCGCGGTCCGCCGCGGCAACCAGAGCGCGGTAGAACTCCGTGAGCCGGGCCTGCGCGCTGCGTAGTTCGTCCTCGCCGGGGATGTCCCCCGCGCAGACGAATACGCCGAGATAACTGTGTTCCCCGGCGTCGGAATTTACTTCGCGGCAGAGATCTTCCGCGATTTCGCGCGCCGTGATGGCGAGCGGCAGGGTGCGCTTGTCGCCATAGTCCATCACGGCCGTGCGTGGCGTGACGCGCGTCAGCGCGTACTCCTTGCCGGCGGCGCGGCCGGCGATCTGAAACGTGCCGTACGTCCGGTGCGCCAGGTAACTCTGCTCGGTGATGTTTGCGATCACCGCTTGCGGTGAACGTTCCGTGTGAACTGCTTGCGGTGAACGTTCCGTGTGAACTGCGGTTTCGTTGCTCATCTGTCAAATCTCCAATTTAGTAGCACAGACTTCAGTCTGTGCGGTTTAGCTTTGAGTAATCGAAACGCGCACAGGCTGAAGCCTGTGCTACAAAAAGAACTCGCCCGGCTTCAGTAGCACAGACTTCAGTCTGTGCGCCTTGCCCTGAGCGCCTGAAAATGAAAACCGCACAAGCCGAAACCTGTGCTACGAATTCAAGACAGCACCGCATCCGCGAAGGAGTCGTATTCTCGTTCCTCGCGGCGCGTGCGCTCGTCGAGCGCTTCCCTGCTCTTTGCGCGCGGCGCATTGCGGCTGGCCTCGATGGCGCGCGCAATGTGGCGCGCCACGGCCGGCGTCAATTGCACGAATTCGCCGCGCGGGCCTTCCAGTGTGAAGCAGTGCTCGTATTCTCCGCGCGACGGATAGGGCCCCAGCGCCGGGATGTTGCGCCCGTTTTCGATTTCGATGGTCGCCGCATGCCACTGCTCCGGTGAGCCGTAGGTTTCCGGAGGAAGCCACCGCTCGATGTGCCAGCGGTTATGCGGCGTATATTTTGGTTCCCGACGCAGCTCGACCACTTCGCGCAGCAGCGTGCCGGCGGCGTCGCGGTCTTCCCACTTCCCGCCGATCCAGTCCAGGCGCGACCATCCCCACACCGCGCGGTAGTTCGGCTCGCCGAAGCGGTTGCAGCCGCCCGCCAGGCGCAGCGCTTCATCCACGAAACGCGGAGTCTGGTGCGATTCTCGAAGAACTCGAATCATAAATGGTTCGTGTGCGCCAGGTAGCACAGACTTCAGTCTGTAAATGTTTGGCCTTCGACGACTCAGGACGCAGCACAGAATTCCGTTCGGAATGACAATTCGTTCTTTCAGCGGCCCTACTTTTCGCATTGTCATTCCGAGGGCCGGAGTTTGGTCCGAGGAATCTCTCCGTGGATTTAGGGCAGGCCGAGGGAGACCGGAGAGAGATTCCTCACTCTGTTCGGAATGACAACTCGTTCTTTGGGTATGTAAACACAGAGGCACGGCGAGAATGGTTGCTCTCTCCGTGCCTCTGTGGCTAGTTGTTTAGTATCCGCTTGGCCGCGCGAGCGCATCGATGTAGCTGCCGCTGCGCGGGGAGTCATCCCACACCTGGAAGCCGGTGTCGAAGTAGAAGATGAACGACGCCGAGACGCCTCCGCTTGCGCCGTAGATCGGGAAGACGGTTTGTCCGCCCACCTCGAAGAAGTCGATGTCCTTCATCACGGCGCGGCCCCAATGCGATAGGTCGAGGAAATCCACGCGCGTCTGATCGGCGTTCACCGAAGACTTGATCGGCACGCCGGACATGGTCTTCTTGCCGGAGAACAGCAGGTCGAGGTCGCTGGCGCGGCCTCCGGCGCCTTCCTTGATCACCTGGGAAATCGTGATGCCGAGATTTTCCCAGGCATGTTCCTGCTCGACGCTGGTGTACGCGATGAGCTTGCCGAGCTGGTTGATGCCCAGCGCTTTCCTCACCTTGTTGATGGCGAGGCGGACATGGCCGGGGACCAGCGCGGCATTGGCGGCGTTCACGCGCGGCGTTTGCAATTGTTGTGGATACGTGGCCCGGTTGAGGTTGAGCCATGTTCCAGTGGTGGCGTTGCTCTGGTGATACTTGATTCCGAACAGCGACACCGGCGATGAGCCTGTCAACCCGTCGTGCACGATCACGTCGTTGACGGCGGTGTTCGCAGGCACGTTGTCCACGGTGATCGTCTGCGTCGGCGAAATCGGGTCGGCCCCGGTGACGCTGGAGACCACACTCGCCGCGACGTTGCGGTTTGTCGTCAGCGTCGGGTCGTAGATCTGGATCGTCTGGCCCACGTACACCAGCGCCGCGCCGTATGGGATGGTCATCGTGAACGTCGAACCATTGATCGCGCTGATCGTGCCGAGGACGCCGTTGCCCGCGGTCTGGATCACCTTGTCGAGAAACGACCGGAATTGTTTCATGCCGCTGGCGACTTCCCGCTTGACGGCGTTCTCAATCGCCTTCTCTCGCGAATTCGAGGCGTACTCGACGAGCTTGGTGATTTCCACCGCGAACCGGAAAAAGATCGGCGAGACTTGCGCGACGTCGTAGGTGGTGCCCGACCCGCGTCCGAGGTCGCCGCCGTCGGCGCTGTAGCTTCCGGCCTTGCCGCCGGGGATCAATTGCAGCGGCAAGCGCATATTTCGCGAGCTGACTTTTTCGATATCGCCGCGTTGCTGGATCATGCTGAGCAGAACATCGTCGCGCTCGTAGAGCAGGGGCACTTTGTCGCGCACCTTCTCCAGTTGCAACGCGATGGTCTGCGCGTTGTTTTGTGCAGCCATTATGATTTCTCCTTACGATGAAGTATGAGTGCATGTGGCACAGGTTTCAGTCTGTGACACGGAATGAATTTGGAAAAAGAAGAAGCGTTGTCATTCCGAGGAGCAAAGCGACGGGGAATCACTCTTCGCCTTTGCCTTTCGGATAATGCAATCAGTAGCACAGACTTCAGTCTGTGCACCTTGCCCCGAGCGCCTGAAAATGAAAACCGCACAGGCTGAAGCCTGTGCTACTGGATTTACATTCCTAGAATTTCGTCGTCGCTCATCGAGGCGTAATCGATCTCGCGCGCAGACATCGGGCGCAGCGGCATCGAATCGAGCGACCCGCCGGGGGCGGCGATATCGACGCGCGCCGCCGCGGCGGCCTGCCGCGCCGCCTTGGTGCGCGCGGTCCCCAGCACGGAGCTGGTCCATTCGCCGATCACGCGGCGCGCCACGCCCGGCACAAGCTGCTTCGCGCGTCCTGCGAGCAGTGAAGCGACGCGCTGTTGTTCCGCCGCCCCAAACCGCCGGTCGCGCAGCACATCGCCCACTTGCTCGGAAAGCGTGCGATCCGCGGCCAGCGTGCGGTGAATTTCGTTGAAGATATCGTCGCCGATGCGGCGGGCCGCGCCTTCCGCCACGCCCTCGGGCAACACGCGCGTAAGCGTATCGCTGACCGCCGCTCGCACGTCGCGCGCCACGACATCGTTGGTCGAGCGCTCAAACGCCGCGTACGCCGCCGGATCAAATTGCGGCGTTTGCTGACTTGCATTTACATCCCCGTTGTCATTCCGAGGAGAGCCGTTGTTCAGGCTCGACGAGGAATCTCTCCTCGCTCCCGACGTCGCACGGTCATCGATCGAAGAGAGATTCCTCGCTTCGCTCGGAATGACACCGTGCATCGTGGGCAATTGCGCTGTCATTCCGAGGGCGGGGGGTTGGCCCGAGGAATCTCTCTGTGCATTGGCCTGGCCCATTCCGGCGAGCACCTTCGCGGCCTCGGCGAACAGCTGACGAAACGCCGCAGGATTTGCGCGCGCCAGCTCCGCCACCACCTCCGACTGCGCGCGCGCGTCGCCTGAATAAATCGCGGCATCGAGCTGGTCCACCGCCTGCGCCGCTTGCCTCAGCGTGCGCGCTTCCTGCGCCCCGCCGGGAAATAATTCCTTGATCGCCCGCGCCTCATCCGGAGACGAAAAGGCCGCGCGGAACGCCTGGTGCTCCTGCCAGAGTTGCTGCGCCTCCGCCCCATGCTGCGGGTCGCCGGCAAGCGATTGCATCCACTCCGGCATTGCAGCATTTGTTTGCAGGTTGTCATTCCGAGGGCTGTCTTTGCCCGAGGAATCCCTCTGTGTTCCTGCGTTGCCGGCATCATCGATCGAAGAGAGATTCCTCGCGTCGCCTCGGTGCGAGGCCTCGGTGCGAGCGCTCGGAATGACATCGCGGCGGGCGGGTGTGATCGCTCCGGCCGGCTCCATCCCAAGAATTTCTTCATCGGTCGGATACACTCCTGGACGGGGGCCGGCGCCATTTGCGCCACTCGCCGGTGCGGTTGCCGCCACACCCTGCCCGCCATCGCTGCCAAGCACATCCAGCTCAATCTGCGTTCCACTGCTCATCGATTAACTCCTTGTCGGGTAGCACGACCCTGCATCGGCTGCGGGAGCTGCTGAGTAGCACAGACTTCAGTCTGTGCGCTTTTGACTTCGAGTCCCGCGTGTCGCTTCGCGGAGCCCAAACTCCAACCACACACAGACTGAAGTCTGTGCCACCAAAATCCTGCGCCGCAATTGTTGGTGTTCAAGTCTTGGTGGTTTGCGCTGCGGGCGCTGCACTCTGCGCCGCATACGCCAGCCCAATCGCGCGCAAATGCGCTTCGGCGTGGGCGCGGACGTTGGCGAATCCCGCGGGATTTTCCATGTGCGCGACCTGCCCGGCGTCTGAGTTTGCCCACCGGCGGCACTCCTCGAGTTCCACGGCGTGATTGTCGAACAGCAGATCGACCTGCACGGTGGGCAGCAGCGTAGCACCGGGGGACACGGCCGCACCATCGTTGCCATTCCGAGGAGGCTGACTTTCCAATCGCGCTGTCATTCCGAGGGCCGCTGTATGGCCCGAGGAATCTCTCTGTTGCTTTCCACCAGTACCGCTAAGAACCCCGGAGAGATTCCTCGTTCCGGCTTCGCCAGGACTCGGAATGACATTCGCGGAAATCGGCGCTGACTGCAAGAGCATTTCAATCTCGCGCAACTGCTTGTTGCGCGAATCCTCTCCCGGCACGACCAGGTCGGCCAGCCCCAGCACGGACTTCACGAAGCCGATGTTGGCGGGATCGGCGAGCGCTTGCTGGATGAGCGGATCGGACGAGGCCATCAATTGCTGGACGACGGCGCGCTGCTGCGATTTCAGGCGCGGAAACGTCTCGTCGCTTTCCGGATGCGCCTGAATGTTGCCTCTCAGATCGGCCAGGCGAATCCAGCGCGACTCAAACTCCCCGCCCGGACCGAGAATGGGAATCTCCGCGTCCTCGGGGCGATTCTTGCGGAAGCAATCGACCGAGAGCAGCATCACGTCGGCGTAAAACTGCTTGAGGCGCCGCCACACCAATCCCAGCCGGCCCAGGGCCTGGTCTCGCGCCATGGCATAGCCGGTCGCCGTCTTCTGCGAATCCATTTCCCCGCCGAACACGGCGGGAAACAGGCCGGTGAGAAATTGCGCGACCGGCCCCATCAAATCCTGCTGATGCCGCACCAGATCCGGCGGCACTTGCGCCGGAGCGGGCTGGAAGAATCCCGCGGCAAGCGGCTGTCCGGGCCGCGCGCGCGCGGGATAGTGCGCGGCGGGTTCGGCGGTTTGATTGGAGAGCGCGTCGAAGTCGAGCACCTGCGGATCAGCGTAAATCGGCGGGATGCCGTACTCGTACGTTTCGGCCTGAATGTTTGAGAGCGTGTTGTAGCGTTCCTGTATCTGCACCAGAGAATCGCCGACCGACGGGCGGTTCTGTCCGTCGCCGGGCAGCGCGTGCATCACGCGCCAGCGGTCGTCCATCGTTTCATTGCGCGACTCGCAATACGTGTCTCCGGCGAACGCCACGTAGCAGCCGTCGGGAAACAGCGCGAGCAGCGCGTCGCGAACCGCTTTATCTTCGATGGCGTAGAACGCCCACGGACGGATCCAGGTCCGCGAAAACGTGACGAGGTTGAACAGCGCGTCGCCGGGATGCGTCGTCGGCAAGCCCTGCGCGATCGCCACGCGAGACGCGCGCGCGTACACTTCGTCGGCCGACTGCGGCCCGCCCATTTGAATTTTGTCCGCCGCATGCGGGTAGCTCGCCTTCAGCTTCGCGCGGTGCACCTCCATGGACCACTGGAGGTAGGGAAACTCGTGCATCTCGTTCGCCCAGACCGGCGTGTTCAGCTCCAGACCGCCGACCACCGAGATGACTTCCTGCCCATTGGCCACGCGGCGCACTCCGGTCACCACCGGAATCGCCACGCGCTGCGCGGGTTTGAAGTGCTCTGGCCCGAGCGACGCGCCACAGTTCCGGCAAACCACCGGCGGCAGCAATGACGGGGCGCCAATGCTTCCCCTGTCATCCCCAGAGGGATCGCCAGTATTTCCCCCGTTGTCATCCTCAGGGGGATCGCTAATATTCCTACCGTTCTCGTTCCGAGGCACGCTGCGTGCCGAGGAATCCCTCTTCGATTGATCCCCTGGATCGCCAATACTTGCAGAGAGATTCCTCGCTTCGCCTCGGCGCGGGGCCTCGGTGCGAGCACTCGGAATGACACTCTCATCTTGGGACGCACCGACCGCCTGCTCTTCGCCGCACCCGGGGCACGCATAGGTGTCCTCGCCGAGCGGCACGTAATGCTCCTCGATCACCGGCTCGTCGTGCGACCCGAATCGCTGCGCGTCGGCGATGTAGCGCACGTAGCCGCCAATCTTGCCGTCGGTCCACAGATAAAACGCCACGCCGGTGAGCAGATGCTGCACCCGGTTGTTTTGCTCGACCAGCTCGGACACCTGTGAGGCGGCCTTTGCCGTGCTGATGTCGGCAATCGACTGCGCCGACTGCGGATAAAATCGCGTGGCGGGCACATCCTGGCTGAGCACCGAAATAAACGAAAGTCCGAACGCCTGGTACAGGTTCGTAACGAACTGGTAGCGTGGCATCTCCGCCATGGCTGCGTCGTCGTAGATCTTGGACTCGTACGGCAGGTGCCAGGTCATGTCCTGCGGATTCCACCACGCGTACTGCAAGCCCTGCCAGAACAGCCGCGCCTGCCGGATCCGCCGAATTTCGTGCCGCCGCGCCACAATTCCCTCCTGGCGATACTGCACCTCCAGTTCGCGCAGCGCGTTCACCAGGTCCGGACGCTGATCCTCGAGCAACTCATTATTTGGTCCCAGCCCGAGCTGCCGCAGCGCCTCCTTCAAGTTCGCAGGCGGCTGCGGCGAATTGCCGTCTCGTGGCGCAACTTTTCCATCCGCGGGCGCGTAATCCGGAGAATCCGGCGCCACTGTCGGCGTCGCTTCGTCTACAGGGAATATTCCATTGGTTGTCATCGTAGTGTCGTAGTAGCACAGACTTCAGTCTGTGCGCTTTTAGTTTTCAGCCAGCAAGACAGCCAGCTACGCCAGCAGCACAGGCCTCAGTCTGTGCGCCTTTTCCTATCGCCAACCCAAAACCGCACAGACTAAAGTCTGTGCTACTCCGACGCGCAAACTTCACTCTGTGCGGCATGTGTCGTGGCGCAGCTTTGTTTCGATTGACGTTCAGCAGGGAGTGTTGTATCAGTTTGTTGAAAAACTCTTGCGGCGCGTCATTCCCAGGAGAGAAGCGACGAGGAATCTCTCATCGCCTTTGCCTTCCGAGCGATAAACCCACAGAGAGATTCTTCACTTCGTTCGGAATGACAACAGGAGGCGCAAGTAGCACAGACTTCAGTCTGTGCGTCGTAGCGTGTCTTTGTTTCGATTGACGGTCAGCAGAGAGTGGTCTAAAAGAGTGCCTGCAAGGCCATTTCAAACTGACTGGAGGCTACAATGTTGCATGGCTTGATCTGGTGGATCCTGGTCGGACTCATTGCCGGCTGGCTGGCCGGAAAAGTGATGAAAGGCAGCGGCTTCGGCGTGCTGATGGACATCGTCGTCGGCATCGTCGGTGCCATCATCGGCGGATGGATTTTCGGCCGCTTGGGAGGATTTCCCTTCGGCGGCATGCTCGGCACGATCGTGGTGGCCTTTGCCGGCGCCGTGATTTTCCTCTGGCTCGTGCGCCTGGTAAAAAAAGCCTAACGCGACGGCACGTTATTCGCGCAAGAAATCAGACGCAGGTCATTGGCCTACGACAATATTTTTCGCGGATTCGATGCACACGCGCTGCATCACGCCTGCCTTTTCCGGTTCCAACGGGCATACCTCGAAGGCAGCGAAAATCCAGTCGTATGGCGTTTTAAATGCTCGTTCCAGATTTGCAGGGAATTCCGGATGTTCATTATCTAGCGGGTCGATTCTTTCAGCGCCCGACCCGCTGTGGATTCCTAAAATGTGGTGTGTTCCGATCTTCCACAGACGCCACGATGGGGTGCCGTTGTAAACGCTTAGACGCCCATGAGTCCAGTAACACTTCGCAGCAATCTCGGCTGTTTTACAGGGTATCTTGCGGCTTGGATCGCGTCCCGGAGCACCACTTGCCAACAGAGCGATGGCAAGCACAGTCGCCAGAAGGATCGCTTGTAGCATAGCAATCTTCTTAGTCACGCCCATAGGTGTTCACCCAAACCTGTCGCGATGGAACGTCTCCATTGAAAAAGGAATTCGTGAAGGGGCCGGATTGAGTCTTTAGGGGTAGGCCATTTGGGTTGCCTCCCCTGAACGTTAGATTGGACCGATCTGAGCTCGTACGGAAATTGAGATTTGTAGCGCCATTCGTCGGATCAGTGCCACTCAGATAGGCCTCCCGAGCCCTCTTGAGCGAGCATCATACGCCTGTCGAACACCTTCCTTCTGTAGTCTTTTGCGGAAGGCTCGCTCGGGGAAGCCGTTGTCGGAAAGTCAGTCCGCTTGGGGCCATTTGTTCCTTATCTGCTCGTTCAGTGTTCAGCGAAGATATTTTTCGCGGATTCAATGCACATGCGTTGCATCACTCCCGCCTTTTCAGGTTCCAGTGGGCAAACCTCGAAATCAGCAAAAATCAAATTGAATGGTCCCTTAAAAGCCCGCTCCACGTTTGCTGGCAATTCCGGATTTTCGTTGTCCCATTGGGTCCCTCTCTTCACGCTCGGGCCGCTATGGACTGCTAGAATCCGCCTTGTTCCGATCTTCCACAAGCGATACGAAGGGGTGCCATTGTAGAAGCTTAGACGACCATGCGTCCAGTAACACGACGCCTCATTTGCAGGCGTCTTACAAGGTATCTTGCGTTTGTGAACGCGCTGCGGAGCGCCGCCCGCTGACAAAGCGACGGCAACCAGCGTCGTCAATAGCAACACATTTCGGACCATGCCCGAAGTCTAGCCTCCTACGTGAACTCTTGCAACGCGCCTTTGAGATGCACCCTGAAGTTGCGCTATTTGTTCGACGCGCTTTTTCCCGCCGTGAATTCCCTCTCGCGCGCGATCTGCGTCCAGGTGCGCCGCCGCACCGGCGGCATGGCCACGGTGCCGCGCCGGAGCTCGTCTTCGAGCGCAAGCGGCGGAAATCCCGCCGTTCCGAGCAGCGAATTCACCAGCGCGCGGTTCTCCGCGCGCATCCGCGCAACGTCTTCCTCCAGCATCCGCACGTACCGGCTTCGTGCGTGCTTCGCGAACCATCTCACAATGTCTTGCCACATGAAGCGTTCCGTAGCACAGACTTTAGTCTGTGCGCTTTTTCCTTTTCGCCCGCCCAAAACCCCGCACAGACTAAAGTCTGTGCTACTACTGAAACTACCCATGCCGCACAACTCCGTTGTATAGTACCGGGCAGCTTTAAGAACAAAACAGGAATCTCAATTCACATGAGCCAATCAACGAAGCGACTTTCGCGCGCGACGGGAATCGCGTGAACGAAGATATCCCGGGCACTCTCGCCGGCGCTACGACGCCGGAAGCTGTGTCGCAAACCGCGAAGGAAAAGCCGCATCTCGCCCGCTGGGCCCTGCTCATTGGCGCGGGCGTTTTCGCCACGACCATGTCGCAGCCTGCGGTCCTCCGACTGCCGTTTCAGAACCTGCTCAAAGCCGACTTGCACGTTTCCCGCCAGGCCATGGCGTCGTTCTTCGCCGTCAGCACTTTGGCTTGGTACTTCAAGCCGCTCGCCGGGATCTTTACCGACAGCGTGCCGATCTTCGGAACGCGCCGCAAACACTATCTGATTCTGAGCGCCATCGCCGCGGGCGCCCTGTATCTCATCGTCGGCATAGTGCCCCGCACGTACACGTCGGTTCTTCTGGCAATGATCGCGGTGAACGTCATGCTGGTCATCGGCAGCACCGTGGTTGGCGGTGTCGCGGTCGAGATCGGCCAGCGCGAGGGCGCCACCGGCCGCCTCAATTCGGCGCGCTACTTCGTCATGAATGCCTGCACGTTGATCGGCGGACCGCTCGGCGGGTTCCTCGCCGCGCGCGCGTTTGGACTCACCGCCGTCGCCGGCGCTGTAATCGCATTGTCCGTGGTGCCCTTCGCCTGGTTGATGCTCAAGGAACCGCCCCTGGCGCACAAAAGCTCCCAGGCCTGGATCAACGCGAAGGCGCAATTCGGGACGCTGATGCAATCCAAAACGCTCTGGAGCGCCGCCGGACTGCTTTTTCTGGTTTACATCGCTCCGGGCTTCTCGACGCCGCTTTACTACTTCCAGACGGACACCCTCAAGCTGTCGCAGCCGTTCATTGGCACGCTGATCCTGCTGTCCGGGGCCTTCGGAATTGTCGGCGCGGGTATCTATGCCGTGTTGTGCCGGAGGTTGAATCTGCGGACTCTGTTGTACATCGGCATCATCATCAGCACGCTGACCACGCTGTGCTTCCTGTTCTATCGCTCGGCTACGGCCGCCGTTATCATCGAGAGCCAGAATGGCCTGATCGCCACCGTCGCGGAGCTTGCCCTGATGGACCTCGCCGCGCGCGCCACGCCTCGCGGCAGTGAAGGCCTCGGCTTCGCCCTGATGATGAGCGTGCGCAATGGCGGCCAGGCGCTTTCGGATATTTTCGGTTCGTGGCTGATCGACCAGCACCACGTCAGCTTCTTCAAGCTCGTGTGGCTCAACGCCGGCACAACGGCGCTGATCCTGCTGGTGATACCATTCCTGCCAAGGCTGATCATCGACCACCGTGACGTCACGCCCAGAGCGTGAGCCGTTTCTGCGGCCGCTCTACTTCTAACGATTCGATATTGGCACGGTAGCACAGGCTTCAGCCTGTGCAGTTTTGGTTTTTCGCCAGTCAGCACCCCGCACAGACTGAAGTCTGTGCTACCACCACTTGCTGTTGTCTGCCCGCGCAGGTCGTGTTAATCTCCCGCCGCAGAATGACCTACTATGTGCGAAACCTTCCGCACTGGCAGCCGGCTGGCAAAGACGTTTTCATTACGTGGCGGCTGAATGGGTCGCTTCCCGCGCACCTCAAAATCCCCGATTCCGCCGGCAGGCGTTTCCGGAGTTTTGATCGCGCACTGGATCTGGCTGCCGCCGGTCCCGTATGGCTGATGGACCCGCGTGTCGCCACATGCGTCGTCGCGGCTCTGCACAGGGGACAGGCGCAAGAGATGTTTTGCCTCCACGCCTACGTCGTCATGGCCAATCACGTCCACGTCCTGCTTGAGCCGAGAATCCCGATCGCCCGAATTACAAAAATAATAAAGGGCGCGACCGCGCGGGAGGCGAACCGTATTCTAAGTCTCACTGGAACGCGATTTTGGCAAGACGAATCGTTCGATCACTGGATTCGCAACACACCGCAATGGCACCGTATCCGCGCCTACATCGAACGGAATCCGGTGGCAGCGGGCCGGGTGCAAACCCCGGAAGAATGGCCCTGGTCGAGCGCGTCGCGCACTCAGTAGCACAGACTTCAGTCTGTGCGCTCTTGCCTTTCGCCCATGCAACACGCCGCACAGACTTCAGTCTGTGCGCATTTGGTTTTCATCCAGCAAGACAGCCAGCTACGCTAGTAGCACAGGCTTCAGCCTGTGCGCCTTTTCCTATCGCCAACCCAAAACCGCACAGACTGAAGTCTGTGCTACTACCACCCGCTCGGCCTCCAGCGGCGCGGAATGACCGGAACGAGGCGACGCGACTCCTCGGCGGAAAACTTCTTGAGCCAGATGGCGCGCGAAGTCGGATCGACGGCCGTGACGCGCTCGGCGGCGACTACATCGGCGGGCGCGCGGCCCGGTTCGAGCGCCGACTTCAGCCCGTACCGCGCGGCGTCGGCGGGATCGTCGCCGTCGCACTTCAGCGTGTCCTCGACGTTCGCGGGATCGCGCGTGAGCGTCGGCAAGTTCTCAATCAGGCGCGTGCAATTCTCGGCGATCAGCCAGTGATCGCTTTCGAGCGCCTGGTACATCAGCATCCAGCCCCCCACGCGGTCATTGTCGGCGGGCGCGGGACGCGGCAACCCCGCGGCGGCCAGCCCGTCGCCGAGTTGCTCGGCAATCGACGCGTCGGCGGTGCGTTGCGCGAAGGCGTCGGGCGAGAGATACACGTCGCGGACGCGCTCGGCGCGGCCCATGCGGTCCACGCTGCGTTCCGCGATGGCCGCGGCGAGCATGCGCGGCGAGAGGTGGTTCTGCACGAATTCGCGATAGGTCACCACGACGCCGTCGCTGCGCGTCGCGTGCCAGTACACCGCGCTGGGGTGCTCGAATCCCCAGTCAATCGAGATCCAGCGCGGAGTCCACGCATCGAGCTGCACCTGTTCGGGACGCACCGTGTGCCGCGCTGGCGCAAAAATGTCGAAGTATTGCCCCGCGTAAACGTCCCACTCGCCGTCCAGGAACGCGCGGCGCAGCGCTTCGGGGAGCTGCCCCAGCGTCTTGTGATACTGCGTGTCGTCCTTGAACAGCGGATTATCGGCAATCGTCGCGCGAATGAACGCGTAGTCGTCCGCGTCGTACTGATCGGGCCGGTCCATTCCCGGCGCGGGGACCCGGTCGACCCACAGCGCCTTCACCCAGGCGTGGCCGATGTTCCCGGGATTCGTGGCACCCGCCATGCACGGTCGTGCCTTCCGGATGCTGCAGCGATTCCGGCTGCTGAGGAACTGCCACTGCTTCAGCGTGAAGTGCGTGAGCTCATCGACGCCGATGAAAAGGTATTCCGCGCCCTGATAGCGGTAAACATCGTTTTCGCTGTCGCAGTAAGCAAAGCGCGTCGTCGAGCCGTTCAGCCACGTAACGACGTGCTTGGCCTCGTTGTACTTCTCGTATAGCTCGCGAGGCACGTCGCGGCGAAAATAAGTGAGCAGTGAAGCTTCCAGCTCCGGATACGTCCGCCGCATCAGCAGCGTGTCCACTCCAGGATGCAAGTGGGCCTGACGGATCGCCTCGTAGAGCAGCGCCTTCGTCTTTCCCGGTCCTGCCGCCCCGCCAAA
Source organism: Terriglobia bacterium (assembly GCA_020073705.1). Taxonomy (GTDB): domain Bacteria; phylum Acidobacteriota; class Terriglobia; order Acidiferrales; family UBA7541; genus Palsa-360. The sequence goes on along the minus strand of JAIQES010000002.1, from coordinate 94,296 downwards.
CAACCGGTATTTTGCGCCGGAATGGTGAAACTCTTTCTGCCGGTCAAAGGGCCCATACTTGAAAGATTTGAAGAACCGTTCGGGCTTGTCGGCATGCTTGGGGACCGCAGGCTTGGATTTGGATGGCATGGGTAATCGGTCAGGCAGCAGCGCCTGTCCAACTGGGCGCTCAGCAGCTTGCAGAAAAATGCTCGAAGCCTTGTGGGTCGCGGCTTCTCAGCTTGCGGAAAAACTAGGTTAGGATGTCATTCCGAGCGCTCGCACCGAGGCCTCGCGCCGAGGCGAAGCGAGGAATCTCTCTCTGTTCAAAAACCAAGAAAAGAGAGATTCCTCGGCACGCAGCGTGCCTCGGAATGACAACGATTAAAGTTTTTCGGCAACTTGTTAGAAGCCAGCCCGGCCGTTGCTTAGCTCGTGGCTGGAGTTGAACTTGGCGCGGGCGTCGCTGGAATCGCGTTCAGGAAATTCACGACCGCGCTGATGTAGTTCTGCACGGTGGGCAGGTCCGCCGCCTTGCCGGCCGCCGTGAACGCCTGGGTCACGACCGGCGCGAGGATGGACGTGGCCTCGGCCAGCTTCTGCACTCCTGTTCCGGTCTGCTGCCCCATCGCCGCGAACTTCTGTTCGATCGAGGAAACCACCGTAACCACGGTCGTGAAGATCGTGCCAATGGCCGGGTCCAGCGCCGTGATTTCCGGCTCTGCCGCCTGCGCCACCGAGATCGCTTTCTTCACGAACGGATCAAGCTTGCTGAGCCCTGCCTTAAAATCCCGGCCCAGGCTTTGTAGGAACGAAACGAATTTGTTTGCCATGCTGTCTCCTTCCGGATGAATCTCTTCCGGATGAATCCTTATGCGATTTGAAGTTCGGCCCAAAAATCTTTATCCCCTTCAGGGAGAACGTTCAGGGTGAACCCTCGCGGCTCAGGGTCAATTGCACCGCCCCACGCCCAGCAGCGTCAGCGTCGGCTTGCAAGCTGGCGGACCACCACCGCCGGTTGGCTCCAAGGCAATTGCTCCCGCCGAGAAGTTGTACGTGCCGCTTGCAGTCACATTTGGCGTAACTGATCCGTGCGCGGTTTGAATCTGGCCTTGCGCTGCCCAATAGTCGCTTGTCTGCACAAAGAGCGTTCCGCTGCCAGCCGTATACGTGACGGATGAACCAGTGACATCTATGACGAACTCAATAATCAGATCGCCGTCTACGGCAGTGGTGATAGCGGTGGGGGTAATGGGATTGCCCGCCGTCACTGTCCCGGCGTACCGCAAACTATGGGCATCCACAGTTTGATTCGAGCCGCCGATCTCAAGCGCGAAGATTCCTTTGCTCGCGGAAGTTCCTACGGTTAGCGTGACCGTGCATGAGCCAGTTCCGCTGTTGGCAGCCCAAGCCTGGTTGAACCATCCGCTGCCCCCGGACTTGATTCCATCCAAGTCAGAAAATGTGAGAGAACATCCGCTATACACCATGCTGGTCTCTGTGGCATAGGCAAGGCCGGTAACGACAATTTCGCTGCCCGCGGTCAAGGCCGACGAAAACGAGCAAGTGATGGTTGTCCCGGAATAGCTCCAATTATTGCACGCCTGAATGCAAGTGAACGCGCCAAGAGCGGTACCTGAACAAGCGGCGCTTGCCGGCACCGAAGCCACCAGACAGAGAAGAGTGAGTTGGAGCAGCCGGTTCACCGAGAACGTTCTCCGTGAACGGTTCATCCTGAGTCTCGCTTGTCCCGAGTTTTGAGGGGAAGGGCGCATCATTGCACCACGTAACTAAAGCCGCCGGATTTTTGCCCCGAGCCGGAAACCAGCAGGCAGACATTGTTGGCGTTGGTTCCTTCCGCGCCTATCGAGGAATCTCCGTTCCCCATCGCTATGCCGCCGTTGGCTGCGAAGTTCCAGCCTGTAGCTGCGCTTGAACCACCGAATCCACCTACTCCGGCGGTGCCGGTGCCGCAGACCGTGCCGGTTCCCTCGACCAGTGCGACGTTCTCGGCCGAAGCCGTCACAATATGAAACGAGCAGATATAGATTTTCTTTGCGGAAGTTCCGGTAACAAGCTGCGTGTTTGCCGTCAAACTTATGCTGGCGTAGAGTTTCGTCTGTCCCTTGCAGGGGTCCACGACCGCCGTGTTGGCGCCGTCAGTGACCTTCACGCTCGGCGTGCTCGCAAAGGCCGGGAGCGTGCCGGTGAGACTGACCGTGCCCAAAGCCCCCGAGTAAGGCCAGGAACCACTAAGACTCACTGCGGGTGTACTGGCAAATCCAGGCAGGCTGCCAGTAAGACTAACGGTGCCGAGCGCTCCCGAATAGGGCCATGATCCAGTAAGACTAACCGATTGCCCTGACCAGGATACGGGCTGAGTCGTCTGCCAAAACGTGCCTGTCACGGGTGTCGTCGGCATAGTGGCAATACTTACCGGCTGAGTGGCTTGCCAAAAAGTTCCGCTCACAGGCTGAGTGGCTTGCCAAAACGTTCCGCTAACCGGCTGCGTCGTCGCGCCCGTGGGATCAGTGCGAATCGGCGCTCCCGAAGTTCCGATTTCGGCGCCGGAAGCGTTACGCAAATTTACGTGCAGCGCGCGAGACGCCGTGATGCGCGCCGCGGCCGCGTTGCCCGAGGAGAGCGTCGCGAGCCCGTCGTTGAATACGCCTCCGACGTTGCTCTCGCTGGTCGCGCCGGCGGTGAAGGCGGAATTGTCGGTGAACCCTGCGGAAGAGGAACACCCAACAACACAATTGACGCGAAAAGCGGTATTGCCGCTATCAACGACGTTAGCGCCAGAAAGAGCGGTGCCCCCAAGTTTGCCAAGATTGACGTAGAGCATACGGTCAGAAGTAGAGCGAAGAGCGCCGGCATTGCCGATGGTAAGCGCTGTGATCGAATCATTGAATACCGCTGAAATGTTATTTACTGCTGTCGAGCCTGCCGTGAACGCCGCGTTGTCGCTGAAGCCCGATGCGGCGCCGCATCCCACCACGCAATTCACCTTGAGCGCCGTGTTGCCGGAGTCGTAGAGCGAACTCGACACGGCCGCGCCCCCGATCAGCGCGAGGTCCATCAGTCCGGTGCCGAATTGTCCTTGCGCCGGAGCCAGCGCCGCTTCCAGGTGCAGGAATGCGCCGTCCGCGCCGCGTCCCTCGACTACGCGCCGTTCACGGCGAGCGCTCGCGCTGAGGCCTCGCGCTGAAGCGTTCACGGCGAGCCGGGGCGAAGCCTGCAAGCTCCCGGTGAGCGCCAGCAGCGAGCCGGTGAGCAGCACGATGCCGAACATCCACCACTTCTTACGTCCTCCGCTCGCGCCTTGGCTTGCTTTGTCCTCCGCAACTGCGGGCGCAGGCGGCGAGGTCAGGTCGAGTAATCCCCGCAAAACGCCGAATTCGACCGCCACCGCCGCGGCTTCGTCGGCCTTGGCATTGCCGCTGCGCGGGATGACGATGCGCACCTCGCGCTCGGAGTGCACTACCCCGCCCGGGCGGTCCACCACGACCGGAGTCACAGCGAGCTGCGTGACGTGCCGTAAGATCGCCGCTTCCAGCGCGCTATCCACTGAATCGAAATGGATGAGGCCAGTAGCACAGACTTCAGTCTGTGCGCCCTTGCTTTTTGGCCCATCCTGTCCCTTGCACAGACTCAAGTCTGTGTTCCTACACAAAGCGGTGGGCGAGGAAGCGCCTCCATGTGCTGGCGACGCTTCCTCGTTGGCTGTGGCGGGTTGGCCGTGCGTGGAGTCGTCCGGCTTGGAGGTGGGGTCAGGGTTCACCCCGAGGGTTCTCCCCGTGGGGGTGTGAGGGGCCGGGGCGAGATCGATGGTGATGGCGTAACCCGAGTGCGGTGCTTGCGTGATGACTTCAGCGGAAAGAAATTCGGTCACCGCAAAGCCCGCCTGCCGCAGCAGGTGCCGGGTCGCGCGAGCGCAGTTGTTTTCGCCAATTATTTTGATTCGCATGTTGTCTCGTGAAAGGGGATACCGGGTGGTGAAACGATGTCCGTAGCACAGACTTTAGTCTGTGCGCGGCTTCTCTTGCGCTGTCATTCCGAGGGCCGGTTTGCGGCCCGAGGAATCTCTCCTCGCATTTGCCTTCCAAACGAGTAAACCCGCAGAGAGATTCCTCGCTCCGCTCGGAATGACGACATACAGAGGGGGTGAATCGGATTCAGTAGCACAGACTTTAGTCTGTGCGCATTTACATTGTCCGCAAGACCTGTGCGACGTCGGCGCCGTCAGCGCACAAACGTCAGCAGCGCGGGGCCCGTGCCGCTCGCGGCCTGGAGGTACGCAATCGTGTCGCCCGCAAGAAATCGCGCACCCGACCCGCCGTCCTGCACGCCCGAATCGTGGCGCGGCGCGACAATCGTTTCCAGGCTGCCTGCCGGAATCGTGTCTTGCGTGGTCGCGTCGGATGAATCGGTGCGGATGCGGAGATCCACCAGCGCCGAGTTCTTGATCGCCACGGCCATGCAATCAATTGCCGCGATGATGGCGGTCCACGACACGGTGTCCACCGCGAGCTGCTTCTTCACGTAATTTGGATTGGAGGCCATGGGAATGTGAAAATCTGTCTAATTGACGTCCGCCGAGGATTCGATTACTGTGCAGCTATGGCTAAGAAAAAGAACTCCAAGAAACCCCAAAAGAACGCCTTCCTCGGAAACCTGGACCGTCTCGGCGGAAAAAAATTAATGCAGCACGGCGCCGAAGAATTCACGAAGGCAAGGGAATCGCGCAAGCACTCCGTCGGCGGCGGTGGTCGCAAGACCGGCTGACGCAGAGTCTTCCGCCACTCCGGATGCGGCTGGTAGCACAGGCTTCAGCCTGTGCGGTTTTGGTTTTCAGCCACTCAGGACCCTGCACAGACTGAAGTCTGTGCTACTCAAGAGCCCTCACACGCGGGTTAATCCTTGGGATCCGCATCTCTTTACGAATCACGATCCACGAATCACGTCTGACTACGGCAAAATCTTCGCGGTCAGGGACGTTCCGCCACTCGACGTCACTTTCTTTACGCGCAAGAATCGTGCGCGCACGCCTGTCACCGTCCGCGCTTCCCCGGTTGTGGCCGTGGAAGTGTCGATGTCGGAAAACTCCGCGTCCACATCGGCCATCGCTCCCTGCAGGCGGATATTGATTGCCGAAGGTGCGGTACCGAAGATCGTCTGCCATCGCACGGTGTGGCCCTGATCGGGCAGGCCCGCGGGTTCGGGCACGGCAAACTGCGCGCCGGCGGTGCCGTCGGCGGGAAAGGTCTCGGCATTGAAGCTGAATCCGACGTCGCCGGGGAAAAGTGCCAGCGGCGGCGTGGCATTACTGTAGGCGGGCATGGGAAAAACCTCCTGAGGAAATCCGGAATCGCGGTGCGGTGGGGATTTCTCAAAATAAGAAATTTCAAATTGAGAAACCATTTGAGGCCTGGGCGCTGGTGGAAGCCCCTAACCGTTTGCTGAAATACTCTTGCGACTCGTCATTCCGAGGAGCGACGCGACGAGGAATCTCTCTTTTCTTGGTTATTGTCTAAGAGAGATTCCTCGCTACGCTCGGAATGACAGGTTCAGAAGCCTTTTTCAAGAAGTCCCTAAAAACAGGAACACCCGCCGCAGCCATTTCCTGGCGAGGGCGGGTGACTATATTTCTGCGAGCAGAAGATTAGCACAAGCAATACTTATTTGTCAAGATAATTCTATAAATTCTTAGCGGCTCTTCTTAAGCAGCCACGGGAGCTGGACGCTGCGCCGCTGACGCAATCCTGATATAGTCTCTTCGAGCGGCCGCTCCCTGGGAATCTACTCTTCCCTGCCGAGCAGGCTTAAGAGCTTGCAGAAGAACGGTCAAAGCCTTGCGGGTCGCGGCTTCACAGGTTGCGGAAAAAGTGGGTTAGGGTGTCATTCCGAGCGCTCGCACCGAGGCCTCGCGCCGAGGCGAAGCGAGGAATCTCTCTTTGTTCAAGACCCAAGAAAAGAGAGATTCCTCGGCACGCAGCGTGCCTCGGAATGACAACGTTTTGAGTTTTCCCGCAGCCAGGTAAGAGTCCCGAGGAGATCATCATGATGCGCAACGCAATTCTATTTCCTGCTTTGTTCTTTGTCGTGTGCGCTACGAGCGCCCATGCCAAACCGGCCGTGGATCAGCCACAGCTTCCCGCGACCTATGTGCCGTCCGGCAAGCAGATGTTCAAAGACTATTGCGCCGCCTGCCACGGCGCCGACGGCAAGGGCCGCGGACCTGTTACGTACTCGCTCAAGATACCGGCGCCCGATCTAACCACCCTCGCCAAGCGTCACGAAGGGAAATTCCCAACCGACTATGTCTCGAGCATTCTCCGCTTTGGACCGGGCTTCTCGGCTCACGGTTCTGCCGACATGCCCACCTGGGGCGCCCTCTTCCAATACCTCGACAAATACAACCAAGCTGCCGTACAAAAACGCATCAAGAACCTCTGTGACTATCTGGCGTCCCTGCAGGAGAAGTAAGCGAAGTGGAGGTCATCAGAAGGTGACGCCTCTGGACCGCAAGAGCGTTCGGCCTCTTTGACCTGAAACTGCTCGTGTGGATTCCGGCATGGAACGAGGATTTCACTAGGCTTCAAAAAGTAACGCGACGGCGGAAACACTCCTGCGCGTATGAGTTCGCGCCCAACGCGCGTGCGGATCTCCTCCGCCCAATCTGCCCAGGTCAGCTCGCTGATGCCGAGATGGCGCCGCGCGGCCTGGTATTCGGCGCCGCCCAGGTAATACACGCGGAACATCACCATGCGGCTTGCCCTGAGCGGTTGCAGCGAAGGGCTTGCCCCGCGCGCAGCCACGCCCTGCCCCTCCAGCGCCCGCTCGCCCGCACGGGCAAAGTCGGCGACGTACTCGGCCAGCCGCGGTGCCCGGTCCGGACGCCACATGTATTTCCCCGAAGATTCCAGATTCAGCGTCGGAATCTTCGAGTCGATCGCCTCGCGTGCCGCCCGGTACACATCGTGACAAACATCGAATGCAAACGTCGCTAGCATGGTCTCTCCTCCACACGGCTTGACGTACACTTCCGATTTGTCTAGCTACTGCGATTCACCTGACTTTTGGGTCACGTCCAGTAGCAGAGGCTTCAGCCTGTGCGCTTTTGGTTTTATTCGCACCCAAACACCGCACAGACTGAAGTCTGTGCCACGAACCTCATCAATAATTAAAAGCAGTTTGTCATTCCGAGGGCCGGGGTCTGGCCCGAGGAATCTCTCCGCGGCTTGGAACCTCCATAAACTACGGTGATCGTGAGCCGTCGCGGGCGCGGATTCGATCCAGAACTTGTGGTTTCACCCGCACCGGTCCACAAGAAGGTCCCTGCCCGACTGCCAATTCGCGCGCTACGAAAGATGATTTGTCGCGTACATATCTGATAGGCGCCGCAGGAGCCGCATCAGCCGCGGCTGCGCGTGCAGGCAGGCTCCTAAAAGCGGGATGCGGAGCAGCTCCCTGCTGTTCAGGTTGTGGAATGCTAGGATTTGAATTTAGATTTGGGAGAACGGGTTGGTCTTGTTCTGGCTGCTGCGATGGTTCCCTCTCGGCTCCTCGTTTGTCCGAGGTGTGCTGCTTCACTTCCTTACTCTCTTTCTTATTCCACTTCCAATCCTGTGCTTGAGCCTCCTCAAGGCCCCCCTGGAGTCCTCGATCAAGGGGAGGCTTGAGTGATCCTTGAGTCGCCCCCTGAGAGTTATCGGCATGGAATCCTCCGCCCGGCGAAGTCGCGCGACCGCGCGAAAACCGGGACATGTATTCGGCGAACAGTTGTTTCGGCACCGGCGGAGCCAGCCGTTCCAGACGCATGCGCCACGAAGGCGGAGGCAGACGTCCTGGCACATCGCTGCCGGTCCAATGCCCATAGCGCTTGCCGTTTTCTTCCCAGGCAAACAGCAAGCCTTTGTCTTGAAATTCGTTGAAGATCTGCTCGAGCCGTTCGAGTGTGAGGTTTCGACGGATCGCCGCCACGCGGCCCCAGATCACGCGCAGGTTCGTCAGCTCGAAGCAGCCCGAGGCATCGGCCAGCCCGTAGAGCCATGCATACTCGGCCTGTGCCCACTCTGCGCACGACGCCAGCTTGTCCGAACCCCACATGGCATCGAAATCAAGCACGCGCTTCGGCATTTGTTACCTCGGCAATGGCATGATAGTTGAGAGTTAACAGTCGGCTCTCAACTCTGAACTGTAAACTGTGGACTCAATTCTAGGACTTCACTTCCCACTTCAGAAGTAAAGCGCTGTCCTCCGTGGATACTCCGCGCGACGCGATATTCCCATACGCATTCGCCGCGCCCGCCCGCACCCGTGTGCGCAGGCGCCCCGTCCTCCCGATGCCGCTTGGCAACGTCATATCCGCCGTTTTCCAGCTTGCGCAAATGCCGGAGTTGCGCCGAAATCGACGCCTCACCGTAGTGCGTCAGCGCGCGCAACTCGCCCAACGTCAGCCAGGTGTCGCATTCCGCGGCGGAGAGCATCACATCGCGGATCACATCCCGCTGCGAACGCAAGCGCCGCGCGTCGTATTCGCCGCGCCTTACCGCAACACTCGCTCGCACATCCGCTGGCAGGCTCCCAACGCACCCGGCGGGGCCAACACGTCTCCGCTGGATGATTTGTTGATCGCCATGCGCATCGACATTTCGGCGGTGGTTACGCGCTCCCCGCGCAGCCCCTCCTCCTGTCACCTTCCGCGTAAACTTTCCCGAATGTTCGGAAAGACCAGACCCGGATTCCATCTTTCCCTCCTCTTGCACGCACAGCGTGCACTGTGCATTACGACTGTTTGCGGACCGCGGTTTCAGCCGCGACAATTGAGCTTCAGAAAATGTGGCGCTATAGCGCCTGGACTCTTTGCGCGCCGCGCTGTTAAAGTTCCATCGGATGATGTGCCTGATTGTCGCTGCAGATTTTTCTCGCGCGCGCCGGGATTTCTTCCGGGCACGCCGTCTGGCCGGCCGTGCGCTCTGGCGAAAAACCAGCGCGCGCGAAAAAAATCTACCCCATGAGGTTCGCTGCGCCGCGCTGTCGGAACGTCCGATAACGTGCACTGCAAAGTCGTCGCCTCGTCTTTACCTATCGAACCTGACATAACCTCACCCATATTCTGTTTACTAGCAGATGGCATACGACTCGCCGCATCGCCCGGCCGACCCGCACATATAGCCGTATAGCGAATACGCGAATCATTCTCCTTGACGTGCCGCTGACAGAGGGCGTCCGATAATATATCGCGAGACGATAGATTCCCCCTTTTCCTGATTCCTGATAGCCAATCACGGCATTATCGGACGTTCCTATTCCCCCCTAAAGCGGTCTCATGCCACCATTGCGCCTAGCCACGATTCCAAGTCCTGAGCACCTTACTTCGCCCCTTCACGAAGTTGCGCCAAAGGCACAGACATGCAGGCTTCCCTTCAAAAGTGACTATATCGACATGTATAGTACGCAAGTACTATAATGCACACATCAGTGTCTCAGTAATATGTACCGGCGACGGATGAGGGGCCGTTTTTCTGGAGGAGCGTCAGCCATGGCGAAAACCCTCATTGTTCCCCCAATCGACTACCTGCACACGGCCTCGCGTTCCTCATTGCAGAGTTTTGAAATGGCCCGGCTGAATCACGCCGCCAATTTGCGCCGTGACATTTCTGTCTTGATCGACCAATGGATTAAAGAGACATGCGAAGCTATGCTGGCGCGCTGGATGCTGGAGAATCACAGCTCGATTCATCAGCCGCCCCTGCCCGCATCGGAGATTCTCCGCGCGTTTCAGGACCCTCCCGCTGATCCGTTCCCGGACATTCCGAAGCCGCTGGCCGATGGCCGTCCCGCGCCGCCCGGCTTCCCGCAGATTCGCCAACCGATTATAGGAACCCGTGGCGCCAAGCCTCAGAAATAGGTCTCGCACACCTTCTGTCGCCACTAAACGCCGCCAGATACATGGAAGCCAAATCGCCGGCAATTACGCTGGCTTGTTTCAAGTCGCATTCACTTATCTTTTGCAGCCACATGCAATTCAGGAGCAACTGTGAACAGCACCCGGTTGTAAGCGTTCCGTCTATTGCGAATGTTGTTTCGCGACCGCGTCCCTGCGATGTTTATCAATAGTGTTTCACCCGTCGCACGTTGAAATTCACTGACGGCACGCCTCGTGGAGATGTAGCTTTTCCATGTGCCTTCTTCACACCGATCACATCCGCCGAAGTATGCCGTCCCTTTTTCGGGACCTCTTCATTGTGATGCCACGGACCGACTTGATAACGCCTTATAGAAACGTGTCCACAAGTATCAGACTCTGCCGTTTCTGGCCCCGATTTGTGCTATTCGTTCACGCCATCACATTTCGACGCGCCTCACTCGGCTTTCCCTGGTTTGGCTTTTTCATATTCCCGAATACCTCCTCTATGTCCCAACTCTCCTTATATAACTTATCGGTCATATATTATGTATTTATATAATATAGGATATATTCACTATTATCCGATTGACGATGTGGATTCCTCAAAGAAAAAAGGCCGAGCATCTGATAGCTTGAGGTTGGATTCTGCGACGAACCAATCACACGCTAAGGAGGCTCAGCCTTGACTCGAGTCTGCAGTAATGTTCTCACAGATTCTGCAGTTGATGGCCCGCCTGGGATTTGAATCTGCCGTGCGCAAGCACGGCGCTGAACGGCATGCCCAAGGTTTCAATAGTTGGGGCAGTTGATTGCCGTGCTCTTTTGCTGGAGGGGAGACGCCAAGTCGTTGCGCGAAATATGCGGCGGCTTGGCCGCCAGCGAAGGCAAACTTCGCCATCTGGGCCTACCCGAGGGACCCGCTCGTTCCACCCTAGCTTACGCCAATGAACATCGGCCTTGGCAGTTGTACCGAACGGTGTTTGACCAATTGCTCGCGAAGTGTCAGACCTTGGCTGCCAGCCAGGAACTCGAAAGAAGAGGAAGTCCCGATTTAAGAACCGTCTGCTGAGTCTGGACGCCTCGGTGATCGATCTTTGCGCCACAATGTTTGATTGGGCGAAGGTTCGTTGAACCAAAGGGGCGGTGAAGCTCCATTTGCTGCTGAATCATGATGGATACCTGCCGTCGTTTGCGGTCATCACCGAGGGCACGAAACATGAGGTGCGTGTCGCGAGATGCGATTCACGCCGGAAACCATTCTGGTGTCTGGCCGGACATATACGGATTATCAGTGGTTTGTGCGCTTGATCAAGCAAGGGGTCTATCTCGTGACGCGTTTGAAAGATAGCGCGTACTACGGAGTAGTGGAAGACTTCGCGGTTTCCTATTGGCGAGGCGTGCGACGCGAGCAAATGAGCTTTTTGTACCAATTGGCCCAAGTGGTCATCGATGCCTACTTCCGGCGCATCGAATTCTACGATGAGGAGCACGATCCGGTACTGGTGTTTTTGAGCAGCCACATGAAGTTGGCGGGGGCTACGATCGCGCCAGTATACAAGGAGCGGTGGCGGATAGAGCTGTTTTTCACGGCCCGGAAGCAATCGCTTCGAGTAAAAACCTTTGTGGGAACTTCGGCCCAAGTGTTGAAGACGCAACTCTGGACGGCGTTGATCGCCATGCTGCTGTTGAAATACTTGCAGTTGAAGTCGGCCTTTGGTTGGTCCCTAGCATACCTTGTGGCGTTACTACGCCAGCAACTGTTTGTTTACCGTGATCTGTGGGTCTGGATCGATAATCCTTTCCAACCACGCCCATGCAGGAAACACTGCCACAGCTACTGGCAGAAATTGTCCCGCCTTTAGTTGAAAACTGAGATGGAACGCAGCGGCTCTCGGCCCGGACCCGGTTAGAGTTCGGGATGAACAATCTCTATTCGAGAGGAGAGCAGCTGTGAGGAACACATATCATAGAAGTGCAAACAAGGCCAAGCAGAAGTTTGCGGTTATGGGAGCCCGGCCATTGGCGGTGGAAGTGCTGCTGTCACTGAGGGCTTTGCATCGGAGTTTTGCACGGCGGGTGAGGGGCACGAAAAGGGTGGCGTGGAAAGAGAAGACGGCTATTTTCTCCGGAACCACCTGGGAGTGTTAGGTGCTGAGACTCAGGCTCACGATCTGAAGATGTCCTCTTCGCAAGTAAGCAAGATCAGCGCAATGGCCACAATGGAGACGCCGCAGCGGATCATAGGGATCTCTTGGCGTGAGTCCGGAGACTTTAGACCCCTTCCTCTCGAAGTGTGACTAAGACAGATATACTGTTGAGTGGTGGAGAAGCCTCAAGAGCGGAGTGTTGGGCGTGTGCTATTCGGAGATCGGACCTGACACCTGATTGCATAGATAGGAGCCATACAGATGAAGATGCGGATGGAGAAGGATTCGCTTGGTCAGCGGGAAGTGCCTGGCAAAGCGTACTACGGCATTCAGACGCAGCGCGCGCTCGATAACTACGCCATTAGCGGCTATCGAGCACATCCACAGCTCATTCGGGCAATGGGGATGATCAAGAAGGCTGCCGCGACGGCAAACCGCGAATTGAAACTGCTGGATGCTAGACGTGCTGGCGCGATTGTGCGCGCGGCGGATGAGGTGATCGCGGGTAAATGGAACGACCAATTTGTGGTGGATGTTTACCAGGCGGGTGCAGGCGTATCGTTCCACATGAACACAAATGAAGTGATCGCGAACCGCACCATCGAAATCCTGGGCGGAAGACGAGGCGACTACCAAGTTTGTCATCCAAATGATCATGTGAACTTTGGGCAGTCGACCAATGATGTTTTTCCGACGGCAATGCGCCTGGCTGCGGCGCTTCTGTTCGACGACGTACTGAATGCACTTGGGGTTTTGGAGCAATCGTTCGCGAGAAAAGCGAAGGCGTTTGGCCACATCCTGAAGTCCGGGCGCACGCACATGATGGACGCGGTACCAATTCGACTGGGACAGGAATTCGGCGCATATGCAACGGCGATGCGGCGATGCGCGGCCGTCTTGAAGCAGGCCCAGGAATTGCTCCGCGAAGTGGGGCTCGGTGGCTCGGCTGTGGGGACGGGAGTCAACACACACCCGAAGTATCAGAGACTTGCGGTGAAGCATTTGAGCAAGATTTCCAAGCAAGCGCTAATGCCAACAGACGATTTGCGTTACGCGATGCAGTCCAATCTTGCAATGAGCGTCGCATCTGCTGCGCTCCGCAATCTCGCTCTTGAATTGATCCGAATCGCAAATGACCTGCGCTTGCTGTCCAGCGGGCCGAACACTGGGTTGGCGGAGATTGCACTGCCTGCGCTGCAACCGGGTTCATCGATCATGCCCGGGAAAATCAATCCCGTGATAGCCGAACTGACGGCTATGGTGGGTTTCCAGACCATGGGGGCAGACCTTGCAACAGCAATGGCAGTGCAAGCCGGCCAGCTCGAATTGAACGTCATGATGCCGGCGATGGCCTGGAATGTGCTACATGCCGCGGAAATTCTGAAGAATACAATGCGCGTCGTGGCCGCAAAGTGTGTCGACGGTATTACGGCAAACGAGGAACGCTGCCATTATTACGCGAATGCGACGATTTCGATTGCGGCGGCCCTGAATCCGTATATTGGATATGCCGCTGCGGCCGAGATTGCGAAGGAGAGTGTCAAAACGGGCCGGACGGTCACTGAAATTGCTCTCGAACGTAAACTGCTCGATGAAAAGACAATGCGGGAAATTCTGGATCCCATGCGCATGACAGAGCCCGCGCCGCCAATCGAAAAGGCACGCAACAAGACTATAAGAACAGCTGGTTAGAAGCTACGTCGCGGACGGTCCCTTTTTCCAGAAGCTTCTCTTTGCGGTAAATCAGCGCATTGATGTCCGACGGGGCAAGCTCGAATCCGTGCCCATGCGTGATGGCGTCAGTCGGGCATGCCTCGACGCAATAGCCGCAGAAGATGCAACGCGAGTAATCGATGTTGTAAACGCGCGCGTATCGCTCACCAGCGGAAATGCGCTGCGCATCCGTGTTTTCCGCGGCCTCGATATAAATGCAGCGCGCCGGACAGGCCGCAGCACACAAGAAGCAACCAACGCATTTTTCCAGCCCATTTTCATCCCGGTGAAGAACGTGGATGCCACGGTAACGATCCTGGAAATGTACTGGCTCTTCCGGATAGTTTTCAGTGACGGTTTTCCGCAGCATATTGCTGAAGGTCACGCTGAAACCCTTCGCCAGGGTGACGAATGTTTCGCCAGCTTCTCTTAGGATGGAGGACATCGCAGGTCAGTTTAGCAAAGAGCAGGATGCACGGCAAATCGTAAGGACTTGCGGAGCCCGGGAATCAGTCTCTGGCTAATCAGGAGCGATGCGAATGGGTCTGGCGGCCGATCAGAGCGGACACAATCTGTTTGCCGTGGAATCGGCCATTTTCGATAAATATTTCGCTCGTATGGTTCCCGCCAATGACTACGCCCGCGAGAAAGATACCCGGGACATTGCTTTCGTGCGTTTGAGGGTCCATCGCAGGCTTATTCGTTGTCCGATCCAGCGAGATGCCAAGTGAGCGCAGAAATTCGAAGTCGGGGTGGTAGCCGGTCAATGCGAAAACTTGAACGGCTGGCAAGGCGTGCTCGCCTGCATGATTTGAAACCCAGATGCAACCCGGTTCGATGCGCCTCACTTCGGTTTCGAACAGTGCTCGAATCTGCCCTGCCTTGATGCGATTCTCAATATCGGGCCGCACCCAATACTTGATTGTTGATCCGAGCTCCGCGCGACGATGAACCAGCGTTACCCGTGCGCCGGAGCGATAAAGATCGAGCGCCGCTTCAGCGGCCGAGTTCTTACCGCCGATGACCACGACATCCTGCCGCCAAAAGGGGTGAGGCTCGGTGTAGTAATGGGAGACGTGAGGCAAGTCCTCCCCGGGCACGCCGAGTCGGTTCGGAAGGTCGTAATACCCGGTAGCGACGACTATCTTTTTGGCCGCGAATTGCGCCGCGGTTCCCTGCTCATTGCGAGTTTGTACCAGGAATCGGCCGTTACTGCCTTCCACCCGCTCGACACGCTCACCCAACCGCACGTCCAGCGCGTAGTGCTCCGCGCATTTGCGGTAATATTTGAGAGCCTCGGTGCGAGTGGGCTTTTCCGTGGCGCTGGTGAGCGGCAAATCGCCGATTTCGAGCAGCTCCGGAGTGGTGAAAAAGACCATGTTTACGGGATAATGATAAAGCGAGTTGCAGAGGCAGCCCTTGTCGATCACCAGGGGGTGCAGACCCGCCCGTTTTGCTTCAATGGAGCAGGCCAATCCAGTCGGCCCCGCTCCGATACAAATCAGGTCGAATGTGGTCACGAAAATAGTTTGCCTTGCGAAAGGCGCATTTGCAACCAGCGGGAATGGCGCGCATTCATTCAGTCATTACGTTGTTGTAACCAAACTTTTACATTCTTCGCGTATAATCAGGGCCAGGTGAAAGGCCGATTTTCCATCTCAATCCATGACGGGTGCCGACTCCACATCCACTGCAACAGTTGAGCTGCCTCGGGGGACACCCCAGTTTCTCGAACCTGCCCGTTCGTACCCCGGGGCGCTGGTCGTTGTCGAAGGCATCGACGGCTCCGGAAAAAGCACGCAGCTCTACCTGCTCAAACGATGGCTTGAAATCGGCGGCTATCGGCTTCATTTCACGGAATGGAACTCATCCCCGCTGGTGAAGTCAGCGACGCGGCGCGGGAAGCAGCGCCGGTTGCTGACGCCCACGACGTTTTCTCTCCTGCACGCCGCCGACTTTGCGGACCGGTGTGAAAGGCAGATCCTGCCGCTTCTTCATGGAGGGTACTTGGTCCTAGCGGACCGGTATGTTTACACGGCATTTGCCCGCGACGTGGCGCGAAACTGCTCGCCACGCTGGCTGCGGAATCTCTATCGGTTCGCGCCAATTCCGGACATCACTTTTTACTTCCGCGCGCCACTGGACGTGGCCGTCAACCGCATCATGAGCGGCCGGCCGAAGTTGAAGTATTATGAAGCCGGAATGGATATGAATTTATCTCTCGACCGCGCAGAAAGTTTTCGCATTTTTCAGGGACGCATCCTGGCGCAGTACGACGAAATGATCGAATCAGACCGGTTCGTGGTGATGGACGGAACACTTCCCGTGAACAAGCTCCAAAAGCAGATGCGCCAGTTTGTGAAGTCGCGCATTGATTTGTCACGATTTGCCCCCAAGAAGATGGCGCGGAGGCCGCGATGAAGCCGTCGCGGTCAAATCGAATAAACGGCGGCCCCAAACAGGCTCCGCCTCCAGCCGGGACAACCCCGCGCAACTATGGACTGCCCCTTCCCGGTGTGAATGATGAAGAGTTTGGCGGCTCTCTGATTGTGATTGAGGGAATGGACGGTTCGGGCCGTTCGACCCAGATCTCCCTGCTGACCGAGTGGCTCGAATCCGAAGGCTTCGCGGTCCAGACAATGGGGCTGCGGCGCTCGGGACTGGTGGCCAAAGACATTGACGCGCTGCTTGCCGAGAATACGATCACGCGGATGACGCTGACCCTGATGTACGCGACCGATTTCTACGATCAACTCGAACATCGCATCATCCCATCGTTGCGGTCTGATTTTGTCGTGCTGGCAGACCGCTACTTCTACACTTTGATTGCCCGTGCGGCTGCGCGCGGCATCCAACGCGACTATTTGCACGGGCTGTACGAAATGGCCCTGCGGCCCGACCTTACTTTCTGGCTCAACGTCCGCCCCGAGGTCGCCTTCGAACGCGAGTTCCGCAAATCCCATGCCATCAGCTACTGGGAATCCGGACGCGACATGTCGCTTTCAAACGATCTGTTCCAATCCTTCATCATGTATCAGGCCAAAATAAGAAAGGAATTCGAAGCGCTTGCTGAGAGGCACGGTTTCCTCGCGATGGACGGCGAGGCCAGCGTGGCCACTGTGAACGCAGAGCTGCGCAAGCGCATCGCCGCGCACCTCGGCATCCAGCGGACGCACTACAGGCCCTCCGCTGCGCTGGCTTCCCTGTGGCGCTGAAACTCGCCAATCCATTACACCTGGCCGCGATCGACGCCGGCTCGAATGCGTTTCGGCTGAGCATCGCGCGCGTCCGTTCCACGGATGATTGGGAGATTGACGAATCCGTTCGTGCACCAGTGCGTTTGGGCCACTCCGCTTTCACGTCCGGACAATTTGACCGCAAGACTTTGCGCGATGCCGCGGCTGCTTTCCGCCAGTTCCGGCGAATGATGGACCGGCACGGGGTGGCCGCGTACCGAGCCGTAGCAACCAGCGCGGCACGCGAGGCGAGCAACCGCCACGCCCTGGTCGAGCGCATACGTCACGAAGCGAAGATCGATCTCGAAGTCATTTCGGGGGAAGAAGAAGCCCGGCTGGTGCGCGTAGCGGCACTCCGGGCTTTGCGCGGATTGGAGCCGCCCCGTTTCATCCTCGATTTGGGCGGCGGCAGCCTGGAACTCAATGAGCTGAGGGGAGGAGTCCTCCAAAAAAGCATCGGTCTGCCGCTCGGAACCGTCCGTTTAATGGAGGCGTTCCGTCTCCAAGGCACGATACATGAACACACGGCGGATGATCTCAGGCTTCATGTTCTGTCGGTCCTACAGAGTGTCCTGCCGGAACGGCCGCGGTCCGCGACAGCTCTTGCAGTCGCCTGCGGTGGAAATGCGGAGACGCTTGCAGGACTGGCGTCCGGGCCAAGGGTTGGAGGCCTGGGAACACTCAACCCGAGGCTGCTGCGGGATCGTCTCTGGCAAATTCTCCAGCTTGATGTGGAGAATCGTATGAAGGCATTTTCAGTGCGCCGCGACCGCGCGGAGGTCATGGGCGTCGCAGCCATTGTTTTGGTGACGGTTGCGCGATGGTTGCGGCTCCGGTTCATGATCACGCCGCGCGTGGGCGTGCGCGAAGGTTTGCTCTATGACCTCGCAGCCGCACAGATGGCGCCGCCGGAACCCACCGTCGAGCAGCGGAAACACGCGCAGATCATGATGGCGGGCGCGGAGTCATTTGCCTGCCGGATGCGTTGCGACTTGAAACATGGAGAGCAGGTTCGTGGCCTTGCCCTGCAGCTCTTTGACCAACTGTGGCCGTACCATCACATGGATTTCGAATTGAGAACGGTTCTCGAAGCTGCGGCGACGCTTCACGATTCAGGGCATCTCATCCATCGCAAGGCGCACCACCGTCATGGCGAATACCTCGTGCGCAATGCAAAAATCCCAGGACTGCGAGGATGGGCAAAAAGCATGGCGGCGTGTTTGGTGCGTTATCACAACGTGAAGTCGGACCCCAGCGCGGCGCACAAGCTTTTCGCCTCGCTGAGCCGTAACCGTCGAGAGGAAGCGCGCATCCTGGCCGGCATGCTCCGGTTAGCGGAGCATCTCGAAAGCGATCACCGCCAGGCCATCGCAAGGCTGACGATCGAAGGCGGCCCGCGCGACGTGAGGATTCATGTGGAATTGCGGGACGGATCACGCCTGAACCTATCCGGCATCGAGCGGAAGGCGCGCCTGCTCCAGCGCGAGTTGAATTTGAATCTGTCGTTTCACCGCGTCCTGGTCGTGGAGAAAGAGAAGGTAGCTTGATGATGCATCTCTACCTGGTTCGTCACGGGATAGCGGTGGACCGCGACGACCCTGACTGTCCCCCGGATACAGAACGCCCGCTTACACCAAAGGGTATGAAGAAAACTCACGCTGCCGCGCTTGGATTATTTGCGCTGGGCGTGAAGCCTGACGCTGTCCTGACCAGCCCATGGCTGCGAGCCGCGCAAACCGCTGAAATCTTCTGTGAGGTGATCGGCTTCTCATCGAGCAGGATCGTCTGTACGGATGCGCTCAAAGGGACCAGCACCCCGGCGGAATTGCTTCGCCAGTTAGAGAAGCTGAAAGCAAGGGAGGTGGTTTGCTTCGGCCACGAGCCTCAGTTGCACCTTGTCATCTGCGAGGTTCTTCACACCAGAGTCGGCATCGCGGATCTGAAGAAGGCGGGAGTCGCCTGCCTGACACTAGAACGCCTATCACCCCCTAAAGGGCAACTGCTCGCCCTTTATCCGGCCAAGACGCTGCGACTCCTCGGCAAATAGCCGGATTGACAGCAGGACGGGATTACCAATCCATGCAAAGACGCCGCCTGAAGCGGAGGGTTCGTCCCACATCCCAGAAACACTCACGCATGCGGCTCCAGCTGAAGTTTCAGTTCGGAAATGAAACGATCCAGTTCAGCGAGCCGCTGCGGAGTTGCCTCAAGCCGCTGTTTTTTCCACACAAACCAGGATTGGCCTCCGTGCGTGACTCGGACGGTTAGATTGCCATCGAGCAGGACACAAGGCTCGCCGAACAGGCGGAATCCTCCCCCTGAAATCGGCTCCAGCAGGGCGGCGCAGCCCCCTTTCCGAATTCCAACAACATTCGCGTAAAGAGGGAATGCGACCGGAGTAAAACCATTCGCCAGCAGCCGCTCCAATATCACGATCTGTTGTGGGGTGAGTTCGCTCATGAAGTCCTAAACCGGATGTATTTCAGACCAGAAACACTTGCAGGGCGCGCCACTTGTCCTGAGGGAAAGCGAAAGATGCCGCAACCTTTCGGTTGCACCGAAGATTCCGTCTGAATTTTACGTTTGCCGCGGCGGTTTCCAAAGAGAATCAGTTCAGGCGACGGCTGGATCCTGCGCACCCGCGTCGGTAGAGGAAGTTCGATTCTGCTCCAGCATCGCGAGAAGATTGCGTAGTGTGTCGATCAGTTCGTCCCGCGAGACGTGGCTCTTCCGGAACTGAATTCGCAACCGGAATGCCTCGCTCTCCGGACGATAGTTGAAGATGAAGGGTTGCGGGCGAGGACCAGCATTTTTCTCTTCCTGGCGTTCGCGCCTCGCTTCGTCGCGCGTGAGGCCGCCCTGCGCGATGCGCTGGATGGCTTCCTGCATCTTTTTTTCGTTGGGCTGCCGGGCGATCTGGAGAAGCAGTGATTTCAGGACAATGCCATGTTCGATACAACGCTTGCGCAGCGCCTCCGGAATCACGCGCAGCGACATCGTTTCCGTCACCGACGAGCGCGCTTTTGCAATCTTCTTGGCGATGTCCTCGTGGGTGTAGTCAAACTGTTCTGCCAGCCGTTGCAGGCCGTCGGCTTCCTCAAACGGTGTCAGGTCCTTGCGCTGCAGGTTCTCGATCAGAGCCAGTTCGAGTGTTTCCGCATCATCCGCAATTTTCTCGATGCATGGCACTTCCCGCAGGCCCGCGGCGCGCGACGCATGGTACCGGCGCTCGCCGGAGATAATGTGGTAGCAATCGTCACGCGGCATGAAGCGCACCAGGAGCGGCTCGAGCACTCCTTTTTCCGCGATGGACTCCGTGAGTTCGCGCAGGTCGCCGAGAGCCTTGCGGGGCTGATCGGGGTTTGGCCTGATTTTATCGACCGGAATCATGCGGCCGACGGCGGCGCCGCTGAAACTGGTGAGTTGTTCTACGTAGTGCGCGTCATGCCGCATCTTCAGCGTGACGGGCAATCCGATCCTCTTCGACACGTTGGATAACCTCCAGGGCGAGCTTGCCGTACTCCTTCGCGCCGGGCGACTTTGGCGCGAACGTCATGATTGTTTCTTTGTAGGCTGGGCTTTCCTCTAAACGCACGTTCTTACCGATACGCGTCTTGAACAGCATCGAGCCGAACACGGAGCGGATTTGCTCGTGTGTGTCGCGGGAGATGTTGGTGCGCTTGTCGAACAACGTTATCAATACGCCGAGAACCTTGAGCGCGGGATTGGGCCGCGAGCGGATGCGCTCATAGGTCTCCAGCAGGTCATCGGTGCCCTCAATGGCGAAGTATGCTGCCTGAATCGGCACCAGAAGGTGCGTGGAGGCCACCATGGCGTTGACCGTCAGGATGCCGAGCGCCGGCGGAGTATCGATCACGATGTAATCGTAGTCCTTGATGATCGGCGCGAGCGCGTCCTTCAGCTTGTACGGCGCATCAAACTGTCCCGCGAGCTGTTGTTCCAGCTTCGCCAGAGCCAGCCGCGCGGGCGCGACGGACAGCATCGGATTCTTGGACGCCTTGATGACACTCGCCATTTCGGCGCGGTGATCGCCCAGCACATCGAACATCGACGTCTGAATATCGCCCGCATCGAAGAAGGCAATTGTGGAATTGGACTGCGGATCGAGGTCGATTAGAAGTGTTTTCTTTTTCCGCAGGGAAATGGCGGCAGCTAGATTGATGGCAGTGGTGGTCTTCCCCACTCCGCCTTTCTGATTTGCGATGGTCAGGATGGCGGTCATAAACTGCCCGGGCATTTGAGCGCGGGCTCAAAAACCTCCGTCGGTGGCAACCCATACAAAATATCTTGTGGGACTGCCCACCCGGCCCTCAGGGTACGCTCAATTTACTCGCCCCTGTGCGCGAGTGCAAGCAAAAAAAGCGATTTTCCCGAGTGAGACGGGCGGCCGCCGTTCGTCCAACTCGTCCCTCGGGGCACATAATTATCGGTCGGCTGGCTTATACTTACAAGCTGCGGTGCTGCCAGTCGACAACTCGTACTTTGTCGGCAAGCATTATAATGTTGCGCGTTATTCATCACACGCCACGGCATCACAAATCAGGGGTGAGGCGCCGCATAGACCTGGTAGAGCAGGATGTAGATGAGGACGCCCGTAACGGACACATACGCCCATAGCGGCAAGGTCCAGCGTGCGATGCGTTTGTGATCCGAGAACCTTCCCCGGAACGCGCGGACCAGCGTCACGATCACCAGCGGAACCATGGCCGCCGCAAGGATTGTATGTGACCCCAGCATTGTGAGATAGACATGACGCGCGAAACCCTGTCCTGGGAACCGGACGGAACCCACACGTAAGTGATACACGACATAGGAAATCAGGAACGCCGTCGACGTCCCAACCGCTGCGAGCATGCATGCCTTGTGCGCCTGCACGCGCTTGCTGCGAATCATGACGTACCCTGTCGTGATCAGAACAGCGCTCGAACCATTGAGAATGGCGTTCCAGGCGGCGTGGGCGATCAACTGAGCACTTCCTCAGGCTTTCTCCGTGGACGCTACTTCCCTGCACTAGACGAAGGAATCGCAGCACCATCGTGTTCGCGCTTGCCGATCCAATCTTAAATTACCGGATGAATTTGTCGTAGATCAGCAGTCCCAACAGCAACGGCAGGTGAAGCACGGTTGCATGTATGAGCCATTTCGCGCGAACGTTGCTTTTCGAGGCCGCGGCCCATAGACATACTTCCACAAGCATAATCCCCAAAACCACTGCCCCGAAAAAGTAGCGCGCGCCGGCAAGGCCCGTCACAGCCGGAAGCAGGCTGACTGGAACGAGCAGCGCAGCCGTCAAAAGGATTTCACGAAATGTTCGCTTTCCCTCGCGGTCCACTACCGGGAGCATGCGGATTCCCGCGCGGCGGTAATCTTCCCGATACACCCATGAGATGGCATCGAAATGCGGGAATTGCCACAGGAATAGTATGGCGTACAGGGTCCACGCATCTAGGGTAATCGTGCCCCGTGCCGCCGCCCAGCCGATCAGTGGCGGCACGGCGCCTGGAAATGCTCCTACCAACGTTGCCAGGGTCGTCCTGCGCTTCAGCGGTGTATAGGCGCAAAGGTAGGTCACCGACGTCAAGATTCCAAGCAGAGTTGCCAAGGCGTTGGTCGCCAAAGCAAGATACAAGGTGCCAGCCGCGATCAAGCTCACGCCAAACCAAAAAGCCTCGCGAGGCTGCAACTGGCCGGATGGCAGCGGCCGGGAAGCCGTTCGCCGCATCTGGGCGTCTGTGTCGCGTTCGATGTAATGATTGAGGGCAGATGTTCCCGCCGCGATCAGCGTGGTCCCGAAGACCGTGTGCCCCATTCGCAACCAGTCCAGCGGACCGCGGGTCCCCAGCGCATACCCCGCCACAGTCGTCAAGATGACCAGGAACGACACATCCGGCTTGGTCAACGCCAAGTACAATGCAGGGCGGCTGGCCTCTGAAGCGACTAGTCCCGTCGTTTGCATCGAGTTTCTCATTGCGCGATCCGCTCCGTGGTTGCGGAGGAATCTGAATCTGCCATTGTTGTTCCCACACCTACCCCCAGTATACGGTAGAGTACCAGCGTCGTAACCAAGATCGCCGCCAGCACCAGAGCTCCCGTGACCGTGTGCACGACCGTAAGCGTTACCATTACCGCTATCGGCTGCGGGAATTGCGCCGAGTACACCCTTGACCACCAGGCCCCAGCGCCCAGCAACAGTTGCACTCCGATCAGGATGCGCAAAAGCCGCGCGCACTTTCGAAGTGGCCGAGAGTGCGAAAAGTGGCGCTTCAGCGCACCTGCCGTCAGGAAAATCAGTATGGTAACAATGGCCGCACCAATCAAGTGCGGAATGATTCCAAATCCGTTATGCCGGAACGCAGCACCCAAAATCAGCTGTAGGAACACGGCCACGGTCGTCCAAATGGCCAAACACCGGACGCGGGGCGCACCCCTGTCTTCCATTTCCACCAATTCATTTTGCCACCATGCACTGGTAAATACGGCAATGGCAATGACTGTCGAAAAGAAGAGTTGCGCCAGCGTGGCATGTGCCGCAGATACTGCTGGAGGCTGGTACATGCGGACGGTCATGCCACCGAGAATCCCCTGCGCGACCACGCCACCCAAGGCTGCCAGGCCAAGCCAGCGCAACCAGACGCGTTTTTCGGCCCTCCATAGCCACGTGGCAAGCCCGATGGTGAGCAACCCCACAAAGGTTGCGACCACACGATGAATGTACTCATATCGAATCCCGCCCACCATCGGCGGGACCAGCGACCCATAAGCCAGCGGCCAATCGGGAATGGAAAGTCCGGCGTCGTTTGAGGTCACCAATGCTCCAGCAATCAGCAGAAAAAACGTAGAAAGCGCCGTGAAGATGGCGTATTTGTGCAAGCTTCGATTGGGCGTGGTATCCATGGCGTTGCGGCCGGCGGAGCGCTATTTCCATGTGCTCGGCCTCCCCTGTGATTTCCGGACGGCGCTAGTTTAGTCTCCGGCGGCTGCAGAAGCCTTGAACGCAAACGTCACGCTCTTGGACTCTTTGGGTCCGATGGTGATGGTCTGCTCGCTCGTCCCGTAGATCTCATGCCAGGCGACCAGAATGTATGTGCCTGGGGGAAGATCTTTTAGGTCGAATGCCCCGTCCTTACCCGTCACCTGGAAGTAGGGATTTGGTAGCACGGCCATGTATGCCTTCATCCATGGATGAACATTGCACCTCACCGGGATCGCGATTTCCTCGCGGGCAAACGACTTTTCGATCGGCTGTGCCCCGGGCAGTTGCGACTGGTTCAATTCCCGGTTTTCCTTCGAACTGAGGTGAGTGTTGTGAATCGTCTGGTCGCTATTGAACACCTCAATATTCTGTCCGACCTGGGCTCCTATCACGTGAGGATGATACCGACATCCCGGCTGATCCAATTTTACCGGCGTAGATGGAGCTGGGAATGAATAGCCATCCAACCCACTCTTCACATAGACCACGACGTTGGCCAACGTGCCGTCGTCCCCGGTTAAGACTTCCTCGTTGGTCACGGGACTTGTATGCGCCTTGGCGCAGGCCGGGTCCGCCGCCATGTTGATTGCCTTCATCTTGGGTGCTGGCCCGTCGAGTTTCACCGTCCCGGTGACTTCGCCAGCCGTAGCCGCGTCAACCGTCTTCCCGGCAGGTGCACTTGCCGACGGCGCGGGCGTTTCCAAGGCCCCCTCTTTTTTTCCACCGCAACCCGCCATGGCCAGAGCAAACGCCCCGAGGGCCAGCGAATACATTGCTAATTCCCGGTTCCTCAAGAAAAAAGCTCCTCCGTTATTACGCGGTCGGCCATAACGGCCCGCCTTAACCTCTCGGTAGAAAGTATGAATCGATGAATTCGCCACGCCGAGATCTGCTCTCTTATATATTCTGCGCCTCCCTGTGTGTCAAGACGAATTCCCGCTTTGGCAAACTTCTCTGCAAGAGTCCGGTTTATCGTTGCAAGCTCTCGCACTCAAACCGTGTGAGATGGGCCGACCCGGCAGCCATTCCGTACGACAACGATGTCAGAGCAGGCTGAGCCTGACCGGGATTTAGGAGGCTGCGGAAAACTCAAAACGTTGTCATTCCGAGGCACGCTGCGTGCCGAGGAATCTCTCTTTTCTTGGGTTTTGAACAAAGAGAGATTCCTCGCTTCGCTCGGAATGACACCCTAAGTCACTTTTCCCGCAGCCTGTTAGACCATATCGAGAGCTTTCAGCACGAGGGCGGCGAGGGCGGAAATAAATGTAGGCGAGTCGCCCACGGCCGGCATCATTTCAAATTGCTTCACGCCGAGTTTCAGCGCTTTGTCGCGGGCTTCGATATTGATCTCATGAAGAGTTTCAATGTGCTCGGTGACAAAGGCGATGGGAGCCACCAGTAGATTCTTCTCCCCCGAGTGCGCCAGCCGTTCGATTGTATCGGTCAGCGAAGGCGACAGCCACTTGCGGCGTCCCACCTTGCTCTGATAGCACAACGTATACGCGTTACTCCAACCACCGCGCTCCATCACGCGCCGTACGGTTTCCTCCACTTGCCGGGCGTACGGATCTCCACGCTCGATCAAGCTGAGTGGCAGGCCATGCGCGCTAAAAACGATTTGCGCGCGATCTGGTTCGTCAAAGTGGGTCAGCGAGAGCGCAATCTTTTCGGCGACTGACTGGATGTAGAGCGGATGATCGAAGAACTGTTCAATCGTATACGTCCGCGGGGCGTTTCCGTCCGGGTGAAAAAGCCTCTTCCATTCTTTCAAGCTGCTCGACGTGGTGGCGAACGAATACTGCGGATAGAGAGGCAGAAGCACGAGTTCCGGGGCGCCCGAGGCGCTCACTTCGGCTACGGCTACCGCTGTGAGCGGGTTCCAGTAGCGCATCGCAACAAAACATCGCGCTTCGCAGTGCGGGGCCAGCGCTGCTTCGAGCGCGCGGGCCTGCCGCTCGGTAAGCAGCCGGATGGGCGAGTATCCGCCGATGGCATCGTAGTGCTCGCGCACTACGCCGGCGCGGTTCCGGGCGATCCAGCGCGCCAGAGGCCGCCGCGCAAGCCAGGCCCCGAAGAAATCGATGATGTCTGGATCGCAAAACAGGTTGTAGAGAAACGGCTCAACCGCAGCCGGAGAATCCGGCCCACCTAATTGAAACAGCACGACGCTGATCTTTCGCTTCTCGCTCACAAGTCATTCTCGTAATCCGCATGACGGATTCACTACTTCCCGCCCTCTTTCAAACGGCGTATATCGTCTTGCAGGCTCGCCATGCGGCGGGCGACCGAAAACAGGTACACGCAAAAAATAGCCCAAATCGCCACATAGGCAGCTACTAAAAATTTCATATCCTTCATTTGTTCTCTCCCTAAGTAAAACGAGCGAAATTCTTCGATACCTGTTTCGTCGACGTACTCAGCGCGCGTTGCGCGATGCTTCCAGGCGAAGCGCATCCACTTCCGCGCGCAGCCCTTCCAGACGGTAACGGACTCGGATCAACAGCGTCATCACACCGAGGGTCGCGCACCAGCACAGTATCAGCACCCACCACATCGTAGGATCCAGCGAACCGCCCTTGCCCATCACGGGTTGCGGGTGCTGCGTCCGAAACCACCAGATTGAGAAATAAACCAGCGGAATATCCATGGTCGCAAAAATTCCGAACACGGCCGCCACCACCGCCCGGCGCTCAGGCTCGTCGACCAAAGTTCGAAGCAAAAGATAACTTACAAACAAGACCCACAACAGAAACGACGACGTCAGTCTTGCATCCCACGTCCACCAGATTCCCCACACCGGCTTGGCCCAAATGGGTCCGGTCACGAGGACGACAGTAAAAAACGCCACGCCTACTTCCGCGGATGCAACGCTGAGCCAGTCCCACTTCAACGACCGCGTGCGCAGGTAGGCAATGCTGCCAATGAATACCAGGAAAAAGGCGATAAAACCCGTCCACGCGCTTGAGACGTGAAAATAAAAAATGCGCTGGATCAGCCCCATGGTTGCCTCGGTCGGAGCTTTAATCAGAGCGCCGTAGCTGCCCGCCGCCAGAAGGAGAAAGACAACCACCACCGACGACAATGAAATCACCGCGCCGGACGGAGTCCGGGATTGAGAGTCACTTCCCATGTCACTCCTCCAAGAGATATTCGCCGAACAACCACGCCGCCGTCAAAAATATGATGTCAAACGCGGCTAAAAATGTCAGCCATACCGGGGACAAATCCGAAGGGTCCCGCAGAATCCCCGACGTGGCTTCGGTGCTCGCAATCAGTACGGGCGCCAGCACCGGCAGCAGCAACAGCGGGAGCAGCAACTCGCGCAGACGCGCCTGCGCCGCCACGGCGGAAAACACAGTGCCCGTTGTTGCCAGGCCAATCGTTCCGAGCGCAAGGACCAAAACCAGCGGCGCAAGCACCGGGACTATCGCAATGTTGTACAACACTGCGAACACTGGAAGGAGAATCAGCTCGACCAGGAGCAGAAACAGGAAATTGGCCGCCATTTTGCCCGCCAGGATACTGAATGGGTCAATCGGGGCGAGGCGCAGAGCAGCCAACGTGTCGTTCGTCTGCTCGCGCAGGAAAGACGGTTGCAACATGAGCGAGCCTGCAAAAAGAAATGCGAGCCAGAGAAGACCGGGGCCGAAGCGCCGTGACTCCGAAGACGTCGGATCGAACGTAAAACTGAACAGCACAAGAACAATCAGCACGAAGACAATCGTCGTCCCGAGCAGCTCCCGTGATCGGAACTCGGTCTTGAGTTCCTTAGCGAGGATTGCAACGGTGGCGTGGCCCAGGCTCATCGCCCGTCCCCTTCAACCGCCTCACGCACCGCAGCCAACGCCATGACGCCGTAGGGATCGCCACAGGGGCCCGAATCGTGCGTGACAATCCCGCCTTCCAAGCGAATTGCTCGCGTCACCGAGGCCTGTGTTT
The DNA here is from genome assembly GCA_020073705.1 of Terriglobia bacterium. Classification (GTDB taxonomy): domain Bacteria; phylum Acidobacteriota; class Terriglobia; order Acidiferrales; family UBA7541; genus Palsa-360. Next base: position 66,375 of record JAIQES010000002.1, on the reverse strand, counting down.
CGTTCCGTCCGTGCGTGCTCATCAGGATGGTGCAGCCGGAGGAATGGAGTTGCGCGAGCGTCGTGCCCAGCCATAGCTGGCCTTCCGGGTCCAGGCCCGCGGCTGGCTCGTCGAGAAGGAGCAATTCAGGTGAAGCAAGAAGAGCGCGCGCAATCGCCAGGCGCTGCCGCATGCCGCGTGAAAACGTCCGCACTAAATCTGCAGAGCGGCGCGCAAGCCCAACCGGTTCGAGGGATTGGCGCGCCCGCGCGACAGGGTCCGGCAAGCCAAAAAGCTTGGCGAAAAAGACCAGATTTTCCTCGGCGGTGAGTTCATCGTACACAAGCGTGTGGTGAGCGACCATCCCGATCCGGCGTTTCACAACATCGGCCTCCAGCGCGGTCATTCCGGAGTAGAACGTAATCTCGCCTCGTGAGGGGCGGGAAAGTTGCGCCGCAATCTTGAGCAGCGTTGTCTTGCCGGAGCCGTTGTGCCCCACCAGTGCGACGCACTCCCCCGCGGCAATCTCCAGCGAAACTCCCCGCAACGCCATTCGCATTCCGAAGCGCTTCTCGATATCGGAAAAGCTGATCCGCAATCCGGCATTGGGGGAGGATGCAAACGGCGTGGACACGCGCGGCAGCTCAGCCCTGGACCAGATCGCGCAACAATTGTTCTGCGCGACCGCGCTCCCGGGCATACTCCTCTTCAGAGATCGTACCCGCCTGGCGGCGCAATTCGATGCGCAGCAGCGTGTCCTTCAGTGAGTCGAGGTTCGTGTTCACTTCCTGATCCACCTTTTCAGCCAGGGGAGCAGGCATTGCCGCGGATTTTGTCTTTGCTTGTGCCTGCGCCGCGCGTTGAGCCTTGCGCCCTTTTGGGCCCGAAGATGGTGAAGCCGGAGGCGGTGCGCTGGGCACGGCCGGAGCAGGTCGACGCAACAGCAATCCCACGCCCACGGCAAAGATCGCCGCCAGTCCTCCGAGCAGAATCCATTTCTCGTCGCCCAGGCGGGCGGGAGCAGTTTCAACCGTGGGGCCTGGGCCTGAGTCGCGTCCATTGGTCTGGTCCGGCGCCCCGGAGGCTTCTGACGGTGGCGGCGCGGTGCCCGAGATCGAAACATCAAACCCTGTACCCGCCTTGACCGACTCTTTTGAGAAGACGTTAAATCCCTGCTCCATGCCTGCGGCATTGAATCCGGGGCTTGAAATCTGCATGGTCGGCGGGATTACCAACAAGACCCGCTGTGCATCGTAGGACGAAGCCTCACGCAGTGAGGCCTGATTGCCGGTATAAGGAACGACATAGGAGAGACGCACTACATTCTTTCCGGGCTGAAACACATAGGCAATTGCATAACGGCCCTTCCCTTTGTCGATCGTTCCCTGAGTCACGGGCATGCCGGAGGGACCAACTGTGGATACCTGCCCGAGCTGGGCACCCTGGGGAGTCGTGAACTCGAAATCGCCGTCCTGCTTGTAATAAGCGGCTGGAGGGTTCGAGTCGTTCTGAATGGAATACTCCTCGCCAACCAGGAGCTTCTCTCCGTTTGGCTGAAATACCAGAAGACGCATCGCAATCTGCAAGGCTTGAGGATTCGTCGTTGGCTCATATACGGTAACATCGACCGTAGGGGCTCCGGAAATGAGTGGTTGGTGAAAATTCATACCCCGGTAAACAGCGCGAATCAGCATCGGCGCGGCGCCAATCGCGGTGCTATCGAACCGATAGCGGCCTTCGGCATCGGTTTTCGTGCTCGCTACGGTCTGCATGCCTCCCTGCAGTTCGATCAACAGGACGTCAACGCCGGCGGCAGGTTTATTGCTGTTCGTTCCGTTGCGGACGACGCCTGAAACCGTGCCCGCGTGAGCAGTTGTCGCCGCAACCAACAGCAGCAGGACGACGAAGATCTGGCGCAATCGATTCCGATCCAGGCGAGTCTTCATGAATGAAATTAATCCTCTGAAGTATTTAATTGAACTGTTCGGCGCTGCTTCCTCAACTCGGCGCCAAGAACGGAAATCTCTATTGCGTCAGCTTTACCGTCGAGGCCCACACTTGGCGCCGCTGGACGGCTTCAAGCAATCTCATCCTCATTTGCACGAGCATGAGGAAGCACAGTATTCCACAAAAAGACGATTCTCCAGGCTAAATCACTATGGACGCCGGGACGTGGCGGTCGCGGGATCTCGGCGCGCGAGATGCGCCTGATTTCCGGTCACATTTTCGATTTCCAACAGCACTTGAGCAGCCTCCTGCTCCAGCGCGTCCCTCATTTGTTCGTAGTCCTGTTCCGCGTACTTCCCCGCCCGGTTTTCAAACTTCAGATCGCGCAAATTGTCGTAGATCGAGTCCCGGCGCTCGAGTAATTGATCCAGTTGCGAGCGGTGTGGCGCGGAGTCTCCGGCGTCCGGTTCGATCCAGAAGACAAAGATGAGCGCAGCCAGGGTAAGGACCAGGCAAGCCGAAACCATGACCGTATCCGGAAGGACAATTGCGGCGAATGCAAACGTCACCATCATCGATTTTCAGTCCTCAGTCTCCCGGTCCGCTTGCTGGCGGGCGCGCTCCAGTTGCACGTTTCGTGCTTCGGAAGCGGGAGTTGCCGCGCTCGCGGGCGCCCCGGGAGCAGCCGCGAGTCTGGCAATGTCCCGCTGGCGCCATAATCGAATCACAACCATGACAATTCCAAGTCCCACAGCGAACGCAACTCCCGGAATGTACCACGCGATGCTGTTGAAACCGGTGGAGGGCGGCGCACTCAACACCTTCTCTCCATACTCTTGCACAAAATCCTGAACGATCAAGTCATCCGCTTCGCCCGCAGCCACGTGCTGGTCGAGCTCCTTGAGCATGGGCCCGGAAGACGGGCAATTGAGGTGGTTACATTGCGTAAGGATCTGACCGCAACCACACATGCACATGAGCCTCGCACCCAAGACCTTGGCGCGTTCGGTCTTCTGCGCGTCCACATGCAGAGGAAGCATCGCCGAGGCAATTCCCACGACGACGGAGAAAATCAGTGCGAGACGGCGACGCTCAGTCATTGTCTCTCGGAATCTGCGCTCTCGCAGAAATCGACGCGCGGGCGGGCTGCGCTCCAGCAGGGACAAAAGCGCTTTCCGTCGCGGGGGACATCACAAGAACAGCGTGGCGATTCGGTAGCAGCGCCAGAATTGTCCCCAGGACAACGATCACGCCACCCAACCAGATCCACTTTACCAGCGGATTCAAGTAGGCGTGGATGACCGGGAGATTGGAGTCCGGACTGCGTCCGGCGTACACCACGTACAGGTCTTCTCGGAGTGTTGAGGAGATCGCGACCATTGTGCCGGACTCTTCATTCGACGGATAGAAGCGCCGCTGCGGATAGAGCATCATCACGGAGCGGCCTCCCTGGTCGACGTCAATCGTGGCGCGCTCGGAGGAGTAGTTGGGCTGCTGGTCGGAATCGAAATTCTGAAGGTGGAGTCTGTAGGGCCCAATCGTCATGACCGAGCCCGCCGACATGTCCATCTGCTTATCCTGATTGAACGCCTGCCCGCAGATGCCAATAAAGATCAGCACCATTCCGAAGTGGATGACGTATCCGCCATACCGGCGCGTATTCCGCATGGTGAGCTGCCTGGCGGAGGAGAGCAGATTCGACCCGGTGCGAGCAGAGATGACACGCGCTCCACGGTAGAACTCTGAAAGAATCGTGAAAGTCACAAACGCCGACAGCAACAGACAAAGCGTGACGTAAAAATCGCGAAGGCCGAATGCCACGGCAATTACGGCGCCTACGATGCCGGCAAGCAGAGGCCAGCCAAAATTCCGGCGGAGACTTTCCACCGAAGTCTTGCGCCAGGCAAGGAGCGGGCCAACGCCGGTCAGGAACAGGAGAAACATGGCGATCGGAATATTGACGCGGTTGAAGAACGGCGCGCCCACGCTGATCTTCGTTCCGCGAACCGCCTCGGACAGCACCGGAAAGAGCGTGCCGGAGAGAACCGCGACACAGGCAACCAACAAGATCAGGTTATTGAAAAGGAAGCTTGACTCGCGGGAAAGCATCGAGTCGAGCTGGTTATCGCTGCGCAAATAGTCACGATTCTTCAGGAACGCCGCAAGGCAAACCGCAATCGCAAGAATGAGGAAGCCGACGAACCAGCGTCCGATCGAGGACTGCGCGAACGCATGCACGGAGCTGACCACGCCACTGCGGGTCAGGAATGTTCCGAAGATGACCAACAGGAACGTCGTGAAGACCAGCCAAACGTTCCACACGCGCATCATGCCGCGCTTTTCCTGCATCATGACGGAGTGTAGGAACGCCGTGCCTGTCAGCCAAGGCATCAGCGAAGCATTCTCCACCGGGTCCCAGGACCAATAGCCGCCCCAGCCGAGCACCGCATACGCCCAGTGCGCACCCAGCAAAATACCCGCTGACTGGAAACACCACGCAATCATGGTCCAGCGGCGCGTCAGATGAATCCATTTTTCGCCCGGATACCGGCCGAGCAGGGCGGCCATCGCAAACGCAAACGGAATCGTGAAGCCTGTGTATCCCGAATACAACACCGGGGGATGAATCACCATCTCCGGATACTGAAGCAAGGGATTGAGGCCGTGGCCGTCCGCCTGTGAGACCAAATGCATCACACCGCCGCCGCTGGTGGCGGCAAACACCTTGAACGGGCTGGCGACGAAATTGTTGAGCGTGAGAAAAAATAGCTGCACAGCGGCAAGAACCACGCCGACATAAGGCATTAATTCAGGATGTTTGCCTCGATAGGCGAACAGAGCAGAAAAGACGTAAATCGAAAGCAAAAAGCTCCAGAACAGCAACGACCCTTCCTGCCCAGACCAAACTGCGGAGATCTTGTAAAATGTGGCAAGGTTGCGATTACTGTGCTCGGCCACATACGCCATCGTAAAGTTATCGGTAAAAAACAGATAGACCAGGCTGGCCATTCCGAGCCAAATGAGGACGCAAACAGCGAACCCGGCATTGCGTGCGGACTTGATCAGAAGAGGACGGCGTGTGATGACCGCGGCAATTCCGCCCGCGATTGCATATATCGCCAGGGCAAAAGCCAATAGCAGAGCGTACGATCCGAACAGGTCCAAATTAGCGCCTCAAAGGTTTCCTGATCGACGGCTTCCTAGACTGCCGTCCGCGGCCCGTGTACTTTCCAGACCAGCCCTACATCATTCCGGCCAACTGCGCAGCACTCAGCTTTTTCGATCCGAAACCCCAGATTCAGAGCCGGGCTGCGCCTGCGCGGGGGCTGCCTCATACTTAGACGCGCATTTCGCCTGAACCGTCTCTGCGACAAATCGTCCATCGGGGGTAACTTTGCCCTCAACCAGGCACTGCGCTCCGTCCTTAAACGTATCGGGCAGTGGGTCCGTTCCTACATAGCTGACCGAAAGATCCTTCCCTTGCTCGACCAGAACAAAATCAACACGGCCGGACAAGTGTTGGATCGAACCGGCCTTGACATCGCCTCCTACGCGAAGGCGCTGATGCAGGGAAGCACCCGTCAATGTCGGAAGCTCCGAGATAGTGTGATAATACGTTTTGCTTTGTTGAGCCCCGACCCAGGCCAGGCAGAAAAGCGTAACGATAATAATTCCTGCCCCAATGGCAAACTTCGCTTTGCTTTTCACGGAAGCCTCCCGATCCAAAACTTCGCTAGACCTGCCCTGCCGCAATTCTATCACACCCCGGAGGAAGATTCTGCGCGAGGAGTTTCCGCGCCCTGGCTTCGCGGAAACACGCTACCTAGGCTGTGTCGCCTGCCTTGGGAAGCGTCTGTAGCTGGCCGTAGTCCAACGAGGCTATAGCGGCCTGCTCGAAAATTTCATTGAGAGGACCCCAGAATGACAACTCAAGACTTTCTTCCGCGGCCTGTCAGAGGTCTACAAGACTATTAAAAAAGAACTTACTGGAGAAATCGCCCAAAACTTACTTGCGGAGCTTATTTCGGAGGCAATATTTAAGTTCGGGGCTGATTTCTGTGATTTCCATACCTGCGCTGACCAGGAATTTGCAGCTCAGCAATTCGTGCGGCTGGTCATCGTCCGCCAGTTTGCCAACTACGCGGCAATATTGGCAATCCTGATTCCAGCAAAAGCGTCCGTACGGAATGGTTTCCGGGCTGATGTATTGGAAACAGCGGAGAATCGTGTTTTTTTCGGGGACATTGAATGCCTTCCCGAGGATCTTGATCCGGACCAGCCGTTCGTACGGCCGAAAAACCTGATTCGTTCCATTTGCCCCGACTGTTTCCGTGATCTGAGGTCCGGTTGACTTTGACATGACAGGAGATTCTCCGCCCGACCAGACTAGACGAGATGTCCCATCGCAACAACGAAGATGCTTCGTCGTGACGCGAATATGGCAATGCTGCATTGGACTCCGGCTAATATGGGGGATGAACAGGCTGGTCAGGTGCGAATGGCTTCGAAGAACTGGCCCATGCGGCGGAACTTATTGTAGCGGCCTTCGAGCAGCGCGGCGGGGGTGAGCGCGAGCAGATCTCGAAGCGAACGATCGAGAACCCGATCTAGCAGCGCCGCAGAAACCTCATGGTCCAAGTGCGCGCCCCCCTCAGGTTCGGGAATAATTTCGTCAATGATACCGAGCTCGCGCAAATCCCGGGCCGTGATCCTGAGCGCTTCGGCGGCAACCTCGGCCTTGGCCGGATCACGCCAAAGAATCGAGGCGCAGCCCTCCGGGGAAATTACGGAGTAAATGGAATTCTCCAGCATGTTCACGCGATCCCCGACGGCAATGGCCAGCGCGCCGCCGGAGCCGCCTTCCCCGGTGATCGTAACGACGATAGGGACGGGCAGCCGGGCCATTTCCCGCAGATTCCGCGCTATGGCTTCGGCCTGACCGCGTTCCTCGGCATCAAGTCCGGGATACGCGCCGGGAGTATCGACGAAAGTAAGAATCGGGCGGCCAAACTTAGCGGCCATATGCATGACGCGCAGCGCCTTGCGGTAGCCCTCCGGCTTCGCCTGGCCAAAATTTAGAGCCACTCTCTGCTTCGTGTCTCTGCCCTTTTGCTGTCCGATCACGACTACCGGACGTCCGTGATACTTCGCAAAGCCTGCGATCATTGCCGGATCTTCGCCATAGGCCCGGTCGCCGTGTAATTCGTGGAAATCCTCAAAGAGAAGACGGACATAATCCATCATGTAAGGGCGCTGCGAATGGCGGGCCAGAAGAGTGCGCTGCCAGGCGCCCAGATGCTCATAAAACTCGCGGCGCAGTTGCAACACCTCAGTGCGGAGACGGTCGAGTTCGCCAGACGGCTCTTCCGGCCCGGCGAGGCGGCGCAAATCCTCTACTTCGCGTTCCAATTTTTCTATTTCTTCGCTCCGGTGATCTCTCTTCATGATCTTGGCGGCTGAGCTACGGGCGAGCTTCTAGCCGCGCGTCTCCATTTGGACGGCATTTTCGCCACATAACCTGCAAACTTCCTGAATCAGATCCTGGTCCGCCCGGATGCGCTGCTCGGCGCGCAGCGTGGCCACGGCGCCTTCGGAAGAAATCAGATCGAACGCGACCGAACACGAACCCGGCTTGCTGGCGAAGAGTTGCTTCAATTCGTCGAGAATCCGGGCATCCACTGCGGTCATGTCCACCCGGACACGCATGAGGTTCGGGGGACGCTGGCCGATGTCTTCAAGCCGGCGGGCGTCGATCACGGCAAGCCGAGTGCCGGCCTCCTCAACATTGACGCGCCCCTTCAACACCAGCGGCGCATTGCTCTTGAAGACTGCTTCCAGGCGGGCGAAGGATTCCGGAAATGCCAGCACTTCAAGCACCCCGGTCATGTCCTGTAGCGTGAGAATGCCCCAGCGGTCGCCCTTGCGCGAGCGCATGCTGCGCATCGCGACCACCATACCGGCGACCGTGATTTCTTCTCCATTCTTGCGCCCTTCCACTGCACCCAGACCGATGGCTCCCAATTCCGTAAGTTTTGCAGCGTATTTCGACAGCGGATGGCCGGAGATGTAGAAACCAACTGTGGAAAATTCCGAGGCGAGCAATTCGTGTTCGGGCCATTCTTCCAAGTCCGGCAAAGGTTCGTCCGCCGGGGCCGCAGCGGCGGCGGTTCCGCCGAAAAGTCCATGCTGGCCGCTGGTTCGTTCGCGCTGGCGCCGCTGGGCACGCTCCATGGCGCGGTCGATCACTGCGAAGATCTGCGCCCGGGGGGCTCCGATGGAATCCATGGCCCCGGACTTGATCAGGCTTTCGAGAACGCGCCGGTTCAGGAGGCGTGTGTCCACGTAGTCGCAAAACTGATAAAACGAGTTGAAGCGCCCGAGTTCGGTGCGTGCATCGAGAATTCCCTTCACCGTGTTTTCCCCGACGTTCTTGATGGCGCGGAGACCGAACCGGATGGCTTCGGCGACCGGAGTGAAGTCGAGATCGCTCGAGTTCACGTCGGGAGGGAGTACGGTGATGCCCATGCCGCGCGCTTCCGTGATGTATTTTACGATTTTCTCGGTGTTGCCCGTTTCCGAGGTCAGCAATGCGGCCATGAACTCGACTGGATAATGCGTCTTCAAATAAGCGGTCTGATAGGCAAGGAATGCGTAGGCGCAGGAGTGTGACTTATTGAAGCCATAACCGGCGAACTCCGCCATCAGATCGAAAATCTTTTCAGCTTTTTTCAAGGGGATTTTTCGGATCGCACATCCGGCCAGAAACTTTTCGCGCTGAGCCGCCATTTCGTCGCGGTTCTTTTTCCCCATCGCGCGGCGCAAGATGTCCGCTTCGCCCAGCGAAAATCCCGCGAGGCGATTGGCGATCTGCATCACCTGTTCCTGGTAAAGGATGACGCCATAGGTTTCTTCGAGGATTTCTTTCAGTTCGGGCAGATCGTAAGTGACGCGCTTCTTGCCTTGCTTTCGATTAATAAAATCGTCGATCATACCGCCCTGGATCGGGCCGGGACGGTACAGGGCGTTGAGGGCGGTCAGGTCCTCCAGGCGCGTGGGCTGGTAGCGGCGCAGGATGTCCCGCATGCCGTGGGATTCAAATTGGAAGATGGCCGTCGTCTCTCCGCGGGCAAACATCTTGTACGTCGGTTCGTCATCAAGCGGCAGTGTGCCCAGATCGATGTGAACGCCTCGATTCTGCTCGATCATGTGCACGGCGTCGTCGAGCACCGTGAGCGTCGTCAGCCCCAGGAAATCCATCTTCAGCAGACCGATGTGTTCCAGGCCCTTCATGTCGTACTGCGTCGTGATTTCATCCCGGTTCGACTTGTATAAAGGAAGAATATCCGTAAGTGGTTCGGGAGAAATGACGACACCGGCGGCGTGCGTCGAAGCGTGCCGCGCGAGGCCTTCCAGGCGCTTTGCGACTTCCATCATGTCGGCGTAGCGCGGGTCGCTTTCAATCTGGCTGCGAAGCTGCGGGGATTGCTTGAGCGCCTCGTCAAGCGTGATGTTGAGCTGATTCGGGACGAGCTTGGCAATCCGGTCCACTTCCCCGTATGGCAGGTCCATGGCCCGTCCGACGTCCTTGATCGCCGCCTTGGCCGCCATCGTCCCAAAGGTGATAATCTGCGCGACATTCGCACGGCCGTATTTTCCCGTCACATACTCGATCACTTCGCCGCGTCGCCGCATGCAGAAGTCGATGTCAATGTCAGGCATCGAAACCCGTTCGGGATTGAGGAATCGCTCGAACAAGAGGTCGTACTGGAGCGGATCGACGTCAGTGATTTGAAGGGCGTAACTTACCAGGCTGCCGGCGGCAGAGCCGCGGCCCGGGCCGACGGGAACCCCCTGCGACCTTGCATAACGGATGAAATCCCAGACAATCAAGAAGTAGCCGGCATACCGCATTTGCTTGATCATCCGGATTTCGTTCATCAGGCGTGTCTCATATTCCGCCAGCGTCTTTCGCAGCCGGTCCTGCTTGGCGCGCGCTTCCAGGATGGGCACGCGTAAAGCGAAACCCTCCCGCACGACGGCCTCGAAATAACTGTCGAGCGTGTGGCCGCCGGGAACTTGAAATTCCGGGAATGAATTTCGTACGGCCTCGATCTTGACGTTGCAGCGCTCGGCTATGGCCACCGTCCGCTCCAGCACCTCGGGAATTTCGCCGAAGACCTGCGCCATTTCTTGCGCTGTTTTGAAGAAGAATTGATCCGTGGCAAATTTCATACGGTGCGTGTCGCTCATCGTCTTGCCCGTCTGGATACAGAGTAAGACTTCCTGGGCGCGAGCATCGGCGTGCGTCAGATAATGGCAATCGTTCGTCGCGACCAGAGGAATCCCTGTCTCGCGCGAGAGGCTGACGATTTTAGGATTGACACGCTTTTCGATTTCCAGGCCCTGATCCTGGATTTCGAGAAAAAAGTTTCCCTTCCCGAAGATATCGCGCAGCCGGTACGCGGCTTCACGAGCCTGGTCCGGCCGCTCTTCCACCAGTCCTTCGGTGACCGCGCCGCGCAAGCACGCAGACAGCGCGATCAATCCGCCACTGTATTTCGCCAGAAGGTCGTAATCAATTCTTGGCTTATAGTAAAAGCCTTCGAGAAATCCCGCGGAAACAAGCTTGATCAAATTGTGATAGCCTTCGGCATTCTCGCACAGCAAAACGAGGTGGTTGGCGCCGCGCTGCCCGGGCTCCGCGGGGGAATCCGAACGGCCGGTCGCTGCTTCGCGTTGGGATGATTCGCCGCGGTCGTGCCGGCTTCCCTTGGCGACGTAAACTTCGCAGCCGATGATGGGCCTAACGTCTCGCGTTACAGCCTTCTGATAGAACGACTCGGCAGCGAACAGGTTGCCATGATCGGTGACAGCCACGGCCGGCATCTGGCGGCGGGCCGCCTCCTCTACGACTTCTTCCAGATCGCACGCTCCGTCCAGAAGGCTGTAATCCGTGTGCAGATGCAGGTGAACAAATCGAGGGGTCTTCATACCGCATGTTATTCTAGTCGTGCGCGAGGGTTTTGGCTACGGCGCGATTCGGTAAATCACCACAGGAACGGCAGCCATCATTCCGCGCAACGCATCCAGTCACTACCTAATCTTCTTCTTTCCGTGCGGCTTGGGTTTTTCATGGCCCTTTGATGCAGTTTTCTCTCGCACATGGACCGGCTTCGATTTGCGTGCCTGCCCCTTCCCTGAGGACGCAGGATGAGCCGGCGCGGTTCCTTTTGGCGGAGCAGATCCCTGGCCAGAGGCTCCTTCCGTGTTCCTCGCATCGCCTTTTTTCTTCGGCTTTTCCGGCTTCTTTTTCTCCTCTACCTTCTTCGGCAGTTCCTTGATGCCCGCAAGCTTGCGCAAGACCTTGGCATGGGCTTCCGGTTTACGTGCTTTGCCCAGCAGTTGTGCCTGAAAGAAGTCCTCCAGGACCTTGTCGAACTTCGGTCCGTGCTCCAGTCCCAAGGCCTCCAGTTCGCCAGCGACATTCGGTAATGCCTGGCGCAGAGGCTTCCACTTGTGCAAATAGTTTCGGATCTTAGCGACAGCCTTGGAATTCGAAGACTCGGCCAGAATATAGGCGAGCAAGTCCAGCCGTGTTTTCTCAAGGAAGGCATAGGCATCCCGGGGCGAAGCTGTCTTGGGCCCAGCGAGGATTTTCACGATCTTTCTTGCGTCCGATTCGAGTTCGTCCACGAGGTGTATTTCTGCAGCCCGCAACCCCATCCGGGTGAGCGCGGCGCTGCGTTCGCGCGGCTTGAGCCGTCCGAGTACAGCGAACGCAACCGGCGCAAAAAGACGCGGACGAAAACCAGCACTCCACATGTCGTCCCGGACACGAGTGATCCGATTGATCGCCTCATAGTCCGGGTGCCGCTTCGCGAGTTGTGGATGCAGCGCACTCAAGAGGCTCCAAGATTCCCAGGCCTTAAGGACAGCGGCAGGTTTTTCCTCGCGCGTGACCTGCCGAAACTCGCTTCCCGCATCCTCGGGAAGGATTGTGCTGTGCAGACCGCGTTCCATGGCCAACTTGAACCACTCGGCGGTGCGGGCGTTCATCTCGAACCCCATTCGCGCCGCATAACGCAATGCGCGCAATAATCGCGCGGGTTGGTTGGTAAAGCTATGGATGGACAGAACGCGAATCTCGCGGCGTTCGAGGTCGGCGAGACCATTTGTCGGATCGAGCAGGAGGCCTCGTGAGTTCGGGTTCAGAGAAATCGCGATCGCATTGATGGAAAAGTCCCGGCGCTTGAGGTCTTCCATGATGGTGGAGAATCGAATGTCAGGCCGCGTTCCCGGGCGTGCATAGACATCCTCGCGTGCGGCGGCGATGCTTACGTCCACGTCACCGGTGAGAACAAGTTCCGCGTGGCGCAAGGATTCATTTTCGCTTACGACCCGGGTCCCACCCTTCTCGAGTGCCCGGACAATGCGAGAGGGATTTCCTTCCACGGTGAAATCCAGATCACGGATCGGCATTCCTGAGATCAGATCGCGTACGGCGCCGCCAACCAGATAAAGGTTGGATTCGTCGGCGACGGCAAGCTCCTGAACGCGAACCAATGCGGCGCGCTGTTCAGCGGAGAGCCGGCTTTCCAGAAGGTACATGTAATCAGGCATGCGTATCCCGTCCTCGGCGGAGGGCGCCAGGCTGTCTCGCGCCCTCGTACCTGTTTGAATTCTTAATCCGACCTAGTGTTTCCCCTGGATTGATCCATGGCCTTCACGCGCGCGGGTGGTGCGCCTTATAAATCTGCTTCAGACGTTCCTCGACCACGTGCGTGTAAATCTGCGTTGTTGAAATGTCGGCGTGGCCCAGCATCAACTGAACCGAACGCAAATCCGCCCCCCGCTCCAGCAGGTGAGTCGCAAAACTGTGACGAAGTTTATGCGGAGTCAGACGCCCACGCAAACCCAACTTGACGCCGTAATCATGCAAGATCTTCCAGATGCTGACGCGGCTAAGCCGCCGGCCATTCCGCGTCAGAAACAGCACCTGGTTGTGCGGGGCGGAGCTTCCGGATCGGATGAACTGCGAGCGCGAGTCGGCCAGGTATTGCTCAACGGCAGCGATGGCCTTGCGCCCGATGGGAACCAGGCGTTCCTTGTTCCCTTTGCCGATGCATCGGACACAACCCATTCGCACATCCACGTCCGAAAGACGAAGGTTGAGCAATTCGGAAACGCGGAGGCCGGTTGAATAGAGCACTTCGAGCATGGCTCGGTTCCGCAAACCGCTGGGCGTGTTAACATCCGGCGCCGCCAGGAGGCGGTCCACCTCATCCACGCGCAGATACGTCGGGAGGCTCTGACGGATCTTCGGAGATTCCAGGTTTTCCGTGGGGTCCACCCGGACCAATTCCTCCATCAACGCGTACTTGAAAAAACTGCGCAGCGAAACCAGATACCGAGCCACGGAGCGGCTGTCCAATTTGTCCTTGTAAAGACTGGACAGGAAATCGACAATATCCTCGCGGTCCACAGCGTCAATCTTATGTTTTTGGCGCTTGTTCAGAAAGGCTGCGAACCTTTTCAGATCGCGTCCGTATGCAAGAATTGTGTTCTGGGACAGGCCCTTCTCGACCCGCAGATAGCTCAAAAAGACGTGGGTGGCGGTATCCATCATGGCTAACCCATCAGACCAACCTTCCCCGGTTCCGTGCCATGCCTGCGAAAGGCAATGCCGTAAACTTCGTGGATCTCGTCGCAACGAAATAGCCAGGCGAGGCCCAGATAAGCCAGCGTCGCACCGCCGATCAAGGCGATGAAAACAACCAAGCGCGTTAGAAAACTCTCGATGAAATCGAAGTGAGAGTACCTGAGCGCCGTCCAGCACAAAGCGCCCATTGCGGCGGAACACATTGCGATCTTGCCCACGGATGCCAAAATCTCCCTCGTCCCGAGCCGCCCAAACCGCAGACGAAACACAACAAACAAAATCAACACATTGAAATAACTGGCCAGTGCGCTGGCCAGTGCCGGACCACCATTCTTGAACTTCGGAAAGAAATAAAAGAGAAAAATCACATTTAGCAAGACGTTCACAAGGAGCGTGATGACGGCCACGCGCACCGGGGTGCGCGTATCCTGCGTCGAATAGAAGGCCGGCACGATCAATTTGACCGCCGCGAATGCGGGAAGTCCCATCGAGTAATACAGTAAAGCACGAGCAGTCAAGCGCGTAGATTCGGCGACAAACAGGCCATGTTGAAACAAGACCTGCACGATCGGCTCACGCAAAATCACCAGACCGACCGCGGCCGGGATCGTAATGAAGCATACAATCCGCAACGAGAAGCCAAACGTCTTTTTCATCCCCTCGTAGTCGCCCGCGGAAGCCTGGTGCGCCATCATCGGCAGAATTGCGGTGGCTACCGCGACGGCATATCCCCCAAGGACCAATTCGGTCACACGGTCGGCTACGTAGAGCGAAATCAGGCTCCCTTCTGGCATGCGCTTGGCATTTACAAAAATCGTGTCCACAAGAAGATTGATCTGGGCAATGCCAATGCCGACAAAGCCCGGTACCATCAGACGCGCGACGCGCCGCACTCCGGGATCCGTAAATGAAACTCCAAATTGGAAATTCATTCCCCGGCGAACCAGTTGGGGCACTTGAAGGAAAAACTGAAAAATGCCGCCGATCAGGACACCAACCGCCAGAGCCGCAGCTGGACTTGAGAAGTATTTCCACACCAGCGCGACGGAAAACACGATAAACGAGATATTAAACAGGATGGGCGTCGCGGCAGGCAACCCGAAAACATGGAAGCAATTCAGAATCGCCATCGCCAAGGCAGCCATCCCGATGAACAGGATGTACGGAAACATGAGCCGGTTCAAATAAACAGCTTCGATCTGAACTTGATTCTTCCCGAACATGGAAAGCAGGCGAACCGCCAACGGGGAAAAAATCACGCCCAATACAGCCAGGGCGGCCAGCACCGCGGAGAATGTCCAGAACAGGCGATTCGCAAACGTCCAGGTTTCTTCCCGGGAACGATTCCGCATGTAATCGGTGAAGACCGGAATGAACGAAGCCGTCATCGATCCCTCGCCAACGAGACGGCGAAGGATATTCGGGATCCGGTATGCCAGAACGAAGGAATCGGCGATGCCCGTGGTTCCCAGAAGCAGAGTCAACCGTTGATCACGGACATATCCGAGAATTCGACTGACAACCGTAATGATAGTGATAATCGAAGCAGACTTGAGGATCTGCTTCTTGTGGGTGACGATGTGAGTCAAAAGATCGAGGCCCCCAGTCTAAGCCTCATTCTAAACCTTTGATACATATACACTTGACAGCCACGGAAAACGTAACATAACATACATTTTATTGGGCCGCAAGACTTGTACACCGGGCCTTCTTCCATGAAAACACACGCCCCTGCCTCTACACACAAGAAGGTCGTGGTGCTGTTACTCGATCGAACAACCTTGCGGGGCTACCTCAATCCTGCACGACTCGGTGACGCAGATACGCTCGAGCTATTGACCCCCGAAGGCGAGCATCGGAACTTCCCGGTCAAGGATGTGCGCAGCATTTATTTCGTGCGCGATTTCACCGGAGATTTTGAGCCGGAGCGAAAGGCATTCCTGTCGAGGCCGAAACTTGAAGGGCTTTGGGTACGATTGAAATTCCGCGACAATGACAGCATCGAAGGTATCGTCCCAAATGATCTACTCTCCCTGCTTGACCGCGGCGTCCAAATCACCCCGCCGGACCTTCACGGGACAACCGTGCGCATCTTTATCCCGCGCACCGCACTGTCGGAGATGACCGTCCTTGGCGTGGTTGGGATTGCACGGCGAAAACCCGCCGCACCGGTTCAGCCCGGCCTCTTCACCGAGTGACCAGGAACTTCCCCACAGTTCAAATTTCAGCGCAATCCCAGTATGTTGTAAAGTGAGTGATCATCTGCGCGGGAGCGTCGAAATCCTGCCGGTATGGACCTTAAAGGAGATCGAGACATGAAACTCGGAGAACTGGCCGCGCGACTTGGCTGCACGCTGGAAGGCGACGCGCATATCGAAATTCACGGCGTTGCAGGGATAGAGGCCGCCGGGCCTGGTGAAGTCACATTTCTGTCGAACCCGAGATATACCCGCACGATTGCCACAACGCGCGCGTCAGCGGTACTGGTCGATGACAAAGTGGTCATCAAACGGAGCCCGGAATTGCCCACGCTCGCCGCCCTGAGGTCCGAGAACCCTTATCTCGATTTTGCACGCACGATCGAATTCTTTCACTTCCCGCAGACCTATCTGCCTGGAATTCATCCCACGGCGGTTGTGGCCAATTCGGCAAGGATCGGCGAAGGATCTCATATCGGACCATGTTGCTTTGTGGATGAGGGCGTGGAAATCGGCCGGAACGCCGTGCTTCATAGTTTGGTCACAATCTATAAGAACGCGCACATCGGAGACGATTTCCTCGCCCATTCCCAAACCGTTGTGCGCGAAGGCTGCCGCATTGGAAACCGAGTAATCCTGCAGAATGGCGTCGTCATCGGTGGGGATGGCTTTGGATTTGCAAAGCGCGCCGACGGAAGCTGGCATAAGATTCAGCAGCAAGCTCCCGTTGTGATTGAGGACGACGTCGAAATCCAAGCGAACTCCTGCATAGATCGCGCGACGGTCGGTGAGACGCGCATCCGGCGCGGCGCGAAAATTGACGATCTGGTCGTGGTTGGCCATGGCTGTGATGTCGGCGAGGACACCATCCTCTGCGGCCAAGTGGGACTGGCGGGATCGACCCGCGTGGGAAATCGATGCATCCTGGCGGGGCAAGTGGGCTCAGCGGGCCACCTGGAAATTGGTAACGGAGCAATCATTACTTCGCAGAGCGGCATGCACCTGGATGTCCCCCCGGGGGCTGTCCGTTCCGGAACACCGGTCATGGAAAATAAATTGTGGCTGAAGGTCATCGCGGCCCTCAAACGGCTGCCAGAGATACAAAAAACGGTCCGGGAACTGACGGGGGAAATGGCGCGCCTCAAGGCCGGGAAGAAATGAGAATCACACGGCTGGCCGAATACTGCTTAGCTTACAGGCCTCTGATCCTCGGGTAGTTGTGCCGCAATCGCGTCGTGAACGCGTCGCGCCAGATCGTCACGGTTCTCGATTGTGTATCCCGAAACATCGATGGGTAGTCCAAATCGCACGGTGACTTTTCCCGGGTGAATCACGAGGGAGTTTTTCTTCATAATGCGGTGAGCCCCGGAACAGGCGACCGGCACGATCGGTACACCCGCTTCAATCGCCATCGCGAAGGAACCTTTCTTGAAGCGCAGGAGGTGGCCGTCGGGACTGCGCGTTCCCTCCGGATAAACCAGGAATGAGGAACCGATCTTGATATATTCAAGGGCTTGCTTGACGCTCGCCAGCGCGGCTTCGCGATTGCTGCGGTCCACCGGAACGAAGTTTGCCAGACGAAACGCCAATCCTATGATGGGAATGTCAAAAAGCGACTTCCTGGCCAAAATGGCGATGCGTCGGGGAATGGCCCCGACAATTGCGGGGGCGTCCACGTTGCTGGTGTGATTGGCGGCGAACAGGCACACACCCGGTGGGATGTTCTCCTGGCCTTCTACTCTCACGCGCATTCCAACGACGCGCAGGATAAAAACCAAGCCTTTGGTTCCGGCCCAATACAACAGATCCGGAGAGCGCGACACGAGCGTGTAAAGAATGAGCGGCGGGCCGGCTAGGAGAGCGTAGAGGGTCAGGAACACCGCAACGATGGCTGTCCGAATCATCGAGGAGGGTCAACCGTGCCGTGCAATATACCATCCCGGATCCGGCGCTGTTTTTCCGTCGGTTCCGGCGCCTCCACAACCTGATAGACCGCCTCCGATTGCCTGCCAAGCACGAAGGAGAACTCCTTTTCTTCCCCACCCCGGCGCACTATCACCGTGACGCGTTCATTCGGTTGGCGGTCGCGCAACCATCGTTCCGGAGAACGCGGAACTTCGTCATTGTTCAACGCCTCTAGAATATCTCCGTCTTGCAAACCAGCTTGCTGGGCCGCGCTGCCGGTTTCAAGCCTCGTGACCGAAAAAAAGCCGCCATTCTCATGGTTGATTGCAAACCCAAACGCGGCACGGTGCGGCCCTATATCTTTGAGTATCCAGCCGGCACGGCCAAGCAGATCGGCAAATGGAATTTCGGCGGTCCCGGAAACATAACGAGCAAAAAAGCCTCGCAGGTCCGCCCCGGCTGCGGGGGCCTTCTTGCGAATCGCATCCTCGGCGACCGCACGCAAATCGTCGCTCTCGTTATAGAACCGGCCGCGCAGCGCAAATTCCTCGTTGAGAGCCCGCAACATATCGTCCAGGCTGGCCCGATTGTCTGTGGTGTCCCGAATCAGAATGTCGAGCAGGATGCCCAGCAATTGTCCTTTATTGTAGTAGGAAATACTTTCTTCCGGGCGGTCATACTCCGGGTATTTTTCAAGCCATGCATCGAGACTGGACTGCTCGGCGCTCTGCCAGAGGTGAGCAGGCCGGGATTCGAGGTCGTTGATCTGCGCAGCGAGGTTGCCATAGAACTGCTGGGCGGACCAAAGGCCTGTGCGCACCAGGGTGTAAGCCCCATAGGTGTTCGTCACGCCCTCGGCAAACCAGAGCGAGCGCGTCCACATCTCCTTCGTGAAGTCCACCGGTTCGAGCGATTGCGGACGAATACGCTTCACGTTCCACGTATGAAAAAATTCGTGCGCCGAATAGCTTGCCAACTGGCCGGGAACATCGGCGGAGATCGCAGTGCTGTTCGCATGCTCCATCCCCCCGCCGCCGAAATTGGACCCAACGTGAAACAGAAACAGGAATTCACGAAAGGGCGCCCCGCCCATCAGCGATACCTGATAATCGATGATGCGCTTCAGTGCGTCGGCAAGCCGGGATCGATCACCCGCATCGCCATGAACCACAATGCGAATTGGCCTTCCTCCGGCCTCGATGCGGAATTCCTCGAACGTGCCAAGTTCAACGGGTGCGTCCACCAACGCGTCGTAGCTTGGCGCCGCGTATGCAGCCGTGTGGCGTCCGGCGGCCACTCCCGCTGGCTCAAGCTCTACTGCCACGCGCCAGCTCTCGGGCATATCGTCAAAAACCAGACGAGCATCCTCCCCACGGCGATCCGGAACATACAACAGGATCATGGCGAGATTCAGAAAGGCGTGGTCCGGATTCAACTGTGAGGAGAAGGGACCGGGCTCATCCCAGTAGACTGGATAACTCACCGTCACGGTGCCGTTGCCCGTCACCTGCCAGGTTTGCTTGTCCAGCTTTACGATAGGAAGGAAACTTCCTATTTCGTCCCTGGCGCTAACCTGCATCATGTGCGATGAAAAGTCGCGGATCTGGTAGAGAGCGTTCCAGGCGGGCACTTGGAGCGTGACCCCATTGTGAACGTTCGGCACACGCATCGTCACTCGGAAGAGGTGTCTCTCGGGGTGGGCGACTGAAACGGCGTAATCGATCGTCGCGTGCGCGGGCAGCACGGCGAAAAGCAGCGCGGCCAGTACGACAGCGCAATGCCAGATTCGCCCACGACGAATCATCCTTGTGTCTTCCCTGCCGGCACACCCCGTTCCTGCAACCTGCCGAGCAGTTTTCCGCAGAGCCCATCGAAGCTGCCGTTGGACATCACGAGTACTAAATCGCCCGGCCGAGTTTCACGCGCAAGAAATTCGGCGATCTCATCGGCGGAATCGAATCCTTCGGCCCTTCGCCCGGCTACGCGGATGGATTGAAGAACTCGCGCTGGAGACAAGCGCTCCTCATCGCCGAGCAGGCTGGCTCGATTCACGGCGCCCAGGACTGCTGCATCCGCGGTCGAAAGTGAAGATGCGAGATCGTTTTCGAATACCCTTCTTCGCATCGTGTTCGAACGAGGCTCAAACACGGCCCAGAGACGCCGGCCCGGCCAGCGATTGCGCGCGGCATCGATCGTCACGCGGATCGCGGTCGGATGATGCGCGAAATCGTCCACAACGAGCACGCCAGAGGCTTCTCCCTTCACCTCGAGCCGCCGCAGAACTCCTCGGTACGTGGCCAGGGCCTGCTCGGTTGCCGTGCGGCTGGCGCCGCGTCCGCGCGCAATCGCAATGGCCGCAAGCGCATTGAGGACATTGTGACTCCCGGCAGCGGACATGCGCACGCGCGCCACCTCGGCTCCCCGGTGTGACACTCGAAATCGCGTCTCTCCTTCGGTGAATTCCAGGTCCCCCGCGAGCCAATCCACCCCGGGACTAAAGCCGTATGTTTCGACCGGGCAAAATGCTTTTTGCACAACCGCACGGACGGTCTCGCTCTCTTCCCAGGCAACAATCCGGCCACGCCGGGGCACCAGGTTCACCATGCGCCGGAACTGGAGCTCTATCGCGGCAAGGTCGGAATAGATGTCCGCATGGTCAAATTCGAGCGACGTGATGATAACTTCATCCGGATGATAGTGCAGAAATTTCGGCGCCTTGTCGAAGAACGCCGAGTCATACTCATCGCCCTCGAGAACAAATTCACCCCCGCCGCCAAGGCCGAAGCTGCGTCCGAAGTTTTCCGCAATCCCGCCGATAAGAAAGTTCGGCCGGTGCCCGGCGACCTCCAGAATCCATGCGAGCATGGAAGTTGTCGTTGTCTTCCCGTGCGTCCCCGTCACGACGAGCGAGTCATGCCCGGGAAGAAAAAACTCTTCGAGCGTCTGAGGAAGCGAGCGATAGGGGATTTTCCGGTCCAGCACATATTCGACCTCTGGATTTCCGCGCGACAACACGTTCCCAATGACGACAATGTCCGGAGCCGGATCGAGATTAGCTTCGGCGAACCCGCTGGTCCAGCGAATCCCAAGGCCTTCCAGCAGATTGGAAGCCGGAGGATAGACACCTGCGTCCGAGCCTGTAACGCGATAGCCGCGCTCGGCCAGCATTCCCGCCAGCGGCGCCATCGCCGCCCCGCCAATCCCGGAAAGATGAAAGTGCATCGGCCGCGTCACGCGCGCACCGCCGGCTCCAGAATTTCCAGGCGTCCTTCGCCCGCGGCATGGAGCCGCGCCCGAACCCCGAAAGGCAGCGTCAGCATCGGTCGCGGGGTATGTCCGATCGGAACGCCGTACACGATGGGAATCCGCAAGTGAGCAAGGATGCGCCGGCAGACATCACCCACTGTAACCGTGCTTCCCTCGGGCGGTTCCGACTCGGGAAATTCACCGAGCACGATGCCGCGCACACCTTTGAATTTTCCAGCCTGCTTGAGATGCAGCAGCATACGATCAAGTTGATAAGGTTTCACTCCGCGGTCCTCAAGCACCAAGATCGCGCCGCGCGTATCGAGTTCCCAGGGCGTTCCAAGAGACGTTTCCAGAAGTGTGACGCACCCGCCAAGCAGGATGCCCGTGGCCGCACCGCGGATTAGAGTTTCACCCCGCAGAGGGGTCGACCAAGCACTGTTCGTCGCGGTCATCGCGCACATAAACGAGTCCGGATCATATCCCCCGGTCGCATTTGCGCCCGCGTCAAAGCCACCCGCTACGAGTGGTCCGTAAAACGTCACCCAATGGAGCTTCTGCCATAGGAAGATATGAAGCGAGGTCAGATCGCTGAACCCACAGAAAATCTTCGGCTGTTTCATCCGGGATATCTTCAACCGGTCCAACAGTTCCGCGCTGCCGTAGCCGCCGCGAGAACAAAAGACCGCCTGATAATCCCGATTGGTCAGCGCATCCTGGAGCTCTTTTAGCCGGGCCTCAACGGATGCGGCAAAATAGCCGTCTGGCTTTCGATTGCCGGGGATTTCGCGCACCCGGTAATCGAGCCGCTCCAGGTTCTCGCAGCCCTGCTTCACCCGATCTTCCTTGGCGGAACTCGCCGGTGAGATGACCGCAATCGTGCTCCCGGGAGCGAGTGCCGGCGGCTTATGAGGTTTGCGCATAGGAGAAGACAACACGCAGAAGTATACAACGCACACGGGAAACGAAAGGACCGTCCACACAGACACTGTTGCTCTGGCCGTAACGCGGCCTCCATGCCGCCAACGTGCGCGTTCAGAGCGAGAACTGGGTCATCTTGGAAAAGTGCCGGGCCCTGGCATGGATTTCCGAGCGCTTCAGTTCCCGGAGACGATCCAGGCCGAATTTCTCCACCGTGAAGCTTCCCATCACCGAGCCGTATACCATCGCGCGCCGGAGTTCCGCATCGCCCAGGCGGGACACGCTTGCCAGATAGCCCATAAAACCACCCGCAAACGTGTCGCCCGCGCCCGTGGGGTCGTGAACTTGTTCGAGCGGAAACGCCGGGACGCTGAATGTCCGATTCTGATGAACCAGCATGGCTCCATACTCGCCACGCTTGATGACGAGAGCCTTTGGACCAAGCGTGAAAATGTGGCGCGCCGCGCGCAGCAGGTTATGCTCATTCGATAGCTGGCGTGTTTCTGAGTCGTTGATCATCAGGATATCCGTATGCCGCAGCGTCTCACGTAGTTCCTTCGGCGTTCGCTCGATCCAGTAGTTCATGGTGTCGAGTGCGACGACCTTCGGACGGCGCTTGACCTGATGCAGGACCGAACTTTGCAAGGTGGGATCGATATTCGCCAAAAAGACATGCTCCGGCGATTGATAGGCCGCAGGCAGCCGCGGCTTGAATTCCGCGAAAACATTCAATTCCGTCGCCAGAGTTGTTCGCTCGTTCATATTTTCGCTGTACCGTCCGGCCCAGAAAAACGTCTTCCCCTCCGCTCGCTCCAGACCCACGGTATCCACACGCCGGCCCCGAAAAATGGATGCGTCCTTCTCGGTGAAGTCCTCCCCTACAATTCCGACAAGATTGACGTGTGTAAAATAACTCGCCGCGACGGAAAAATACGTCGCCGCGCCGCCCAGCATGCGGTCTATCTTCCCGTGCGGCGTTTCCACGGCGTCGAACGCAACCGAACCTACCACGAGTAACGACATGATCAGCGGGCTCCCGGTGAGAGGTATTTTCCTGCGATTACCCTGAGCCGCTTGCGCGCGGCCGCGGGAATGACGGACAGGTCCGTAATAATGGCGTGCGCCAATGCCGAACCACACTTGCACGCGCGCTCGGACGGTATCGACCGAACCGCTTCGCGGATCATATTCTGCGCGTGTTCGGCGTTGCTGCTCAGGTTCGAAATGATCTCCTTGAGCGTCACGGAAGCGTAATCGGGATGCCAGCAATCGTAATCCGTGATCATCGCAACCGTTGCAAAGCAGATTTCGGCTTCCCGGGCAAGTTTGGCCTCGGTCACGTTAGTCATCCCAATCACTTCAAAACGCAATTGCCGGTGGATTTGCGCTTCCGCGAGCGTTGAAAACTGCGGCCCTTCCATGCAGATATACGTGCCGCCGCGGTGGACACGCACTTTGACGCGATCGCAGGCGTCGCCCAGCACGCCGCTGAGCTGCGCGCAAACGGGCTTGTCGAATCCGACGTGGGCGGCCACTCCTTCTCCGAAAAACGTGGACACTCTGTGGCTCGTGCGATCGTAGAACTGGTCAGGGATAAGAAAATCGAGCGGCTTCAAATCCTCCCTCAGAGAACCGACCGCACTGACGGAGATGATCCTCTCCACGCCAAGTTGCTTCATGGCATGGATGTTGGCGCGATAATTAATTTCCGACGGGAGAAAGCGATGGCCGCGCGCATGCCTTGCCAGAAATACGACGCGCCTTCCCTCGAGCGACCCCACGACAAGCGCATCCGATGGGGCGCCGAACGGAGTCTTGATGCGCAACTCGCGCGTGTCCTTGAGGCCCGGCATGTTGTACAGCCCGCTGCCGCCAATGATGCCGATGCGGACCGGGTCGAAACTCGCGCTCGGCACCTTCATCTTATGTTTTGTTCTCGCCATGAATGAATCCTTCGGGAAAGCAGAATTATGAATCGAGCACAACCGGTTCCATTACGTACTTTTTATCTTTCTCCCGCAAATAGCCTGCAGGAGTTCCCACTTCATGGCCGAAAATCACAAGGGAGCCTTCGCGTGCCGCCTGCGGAATCCATTTCTTCTTATTGTCAAGGGTCGTGAGCGGGTACAAGTCATAGGCCATGATCCAAGGATAGGACAGATGGGCCGCCGTGGGAATTAAGTCGGCAAAGAAGAACGCTGTCTTGCCCCCGCCGCGTAGGCGCACACACATCATGTCGCGGTTGTGGCCCGGCACCCGGATCAATTCGATGCCTGGAACCACCTCCGCGTCTCCGTTAAGCAACGACCACTGTCCCGACTTTTCCATGGGTACGAAGTTCTCCGGGAAATAGCTCGCGTGGTCGCGTTCGGTAGGCGCCTTGGCGTGTTCGAGTTCTCCCTGCTGGACAAAGTATCTAGCATTGGGGAACACGGGCACGGCCTCCCCGTTCACGATGCGGGTGTTCCAGCCGCAATGGTCAAAATGAAGATGCGTATTGATCACGATGTCGATCTTTTCCGGAGGAATGCCGCGAGCAACGAGCTTCTCCGGAAGCCTCGGGGAACCTTCGAACGAGTAGATGTCCTTGCGTTTTGCGTCCCACTTATCGCCCGCGCCGGTTTCTATCAGAATCCATTTCCCCGCCGCCCGGATCAAGAGAGAGTTCATCGCCATAAGGATTCGATTTCGGCCATCCGGCGGGGAAACACGCTCCCACATCGGCCGCGGTATGACGCCAAACATGGCGCCCCCGTCAAGCCGGAATGTCCCGTCGGTCAGAAGCCAGAATTCGAGATCGCCCAGTTTCATCCGTTCTTCCCTTAAAGGCCCGCGCGAGATAACAATTCGCGTACGGCCGCGTAAGGATCCTTGGTCCGGTCGGCGACCTCACGAGCCAATGCATCGAGCGCAGCCTCTCCCTGTGTGCCCGGAACGGCGCGCTGCAAGAACTGTTCTTCGGCTAGCGCGAGCAATCTGCGCCTCCAGTGCTCCACCCGCTTGGCCTGGCGTTCGGCGCTCTGCTTGGTGCGTTCGCGAAATTCCGCTATTTCGCCGGCAAGTTCGTCCACGCCTTTGTTCTCCGTGGCTACGGTGCGCACGATGCGCGGCTTCCAACCATCGCGTTCCGGGACAAGCTGGAGCATCGCCTCGATCTCCGCCGCGAGCCGGTCCGCGCCTTCACGGTCGGCCTTGTTCAGCACGAAAATATCTGCGATCTCCATTAGCCCGGCCTTCATGCTTTGAACGTCATCGCCAAGCCCCGGCACGAGCAAGACGAGCGTGCAATCCGCAAGACGAACGATGTCGACTTCGTCCTGGCCGACACCCACGGTTTCCACCAGCACGTATCGCTTGCCCGCCGCGTCCAGGACGAGTGCGACGTCGCCCGTGGCACGCGCCAGCCCGCCCAGGAAACCCCGCGTCGCCATGGAACGGATAAAGATCCCCGCGTCGGTCGCATGCGCCTGCATTCGGATGCGATCGCCCAGGATGGCACCACCGGTGTACGGGCTCGTCGGATCGACGGCGATAATCCCGACATGCTCCCCCAGATGGCGATAATGGGCGGCGAGGCGATCGACCAGAGTGCTTTTTCCCGTCCCCGGCGCACCCGTCACGCCGATCACATAGGCGCGTCCGGTGGAAGGAAAAATGCGCTTCAGCAACTCTTCCGACTGAGGATCATGGTCTTCGATCGCCGTGATGGCGCGCGAGATGGCGCGGACATCTCCCGCGCGGATTTGGTCGGCCCACATGTCAACGGCAACAGGCATAGCTGAGATTCATGAAAGCAATGAATTGCACAAAGGAACGCGGATTTGGAAAAGGAAACGAGAAGGCAAAACCACAACATTCACCACGGTCGACCGCGCCCCGTGCCTGGAAATCAACGCTGGTGCAGAATCTCCCGTGCAATGACCATGCGTTGAATCTCGCTCGTGCCTTCACCGATCGTGCAGAGTTTGGAGTCCCGGTAGAATTTCTCGGCGGGATAGTCCTTGATAAAACCATAGCCTCCGAAAATCTGCACCGCTTCGTTTGCAACCCGCACGCCGACCTCGCTGGCATACAGCTTTGCCATGCTGGACTCCTTCGTGAAGCGAGGGCTCTGTTGGTCCGCAAGCCACGCCGCATGATACACCAGCCAGCGAGCAGCCTCAATCTCCGTGGCCATGTCGGCCAGCTTGAATTGAATGGCCTGAAATTCGCTGATCGTCTTTCCAAATTGTTTCCGCTGTTTCGCGTACTCCGCGGCCGCTTCGCAAGCGCCTCGGGCCATCCCGAGCGCCAGCGCCGCGATTGAAATCCGGCCGCCGTCGAGCACCTGCAAGCTGTTCACAAAGCCGCGGCCTTCCGCGCCCAACAGGTTCGCCCCGGGAACGAAACACTCGCTGAGAACGACCTCGGACGTATCGCTGGCCCGCATGCCAAGCTTATTTTCCTTCTTGCCCGGGCGAAAACCTGGATTCCCCTTTTCCAAAATGAATGCAGAGATTCCGTTGGACCCTTTGGCCTTATCGGTAACCGCAATGGCCACGCACACATCGGCATAATGACCATTGGTGACAAAGGTCTTCGCACCGTTGAGAATCCACCTGCCAGCCTGGCGTACTGCAACGGTTCGCATCCCCCCGGCATCGGACCCTGACCCAGGCTCGGTCATCGACCAGCAACCCAACTTCTTGCCCTGCGCGAGCGGCACGACATACTTCCTGCGCTGTTCATCGGTCCCAAATTTGTAAATGTGATTCGTGCACAGCGAGTTGTGGGCGGCGACAATCAAGCCGACGGAGCCATCGACGCGAGCCAGCTCCTCGATCACCGTGACGTATTCTATGTATCCCAGGCCTGCGCCGCCGAATTCTTCGGGGAAAATGATCCCCAGCAGGCCCATTTCTCCCAGCTTGGGAATTAGTTCCGCCGGAAAACGCGAGGTTTCATCCCACTCCATCACATGAGGAGCGATTTCGGACTCGGCAAATTCGCGGACGCTGCGCCGGAGCTGCTGCTGTTCGTCAGTGAAGGAGAAATCCACGGGAGCCTCAGGGAAAGCAACGATGCTAAAATGCGAAACATTTATTTATACCATAGGGTCTCGGACGCCCCCGGAAGGCCATCGTGGATACGTTCCGAATTCGCAACGCGCCCAAGCGGCTAATTCCAGCCCACCCTGCCTTTGTTCAATTCAACAGATTGACGAAAACTTCATTCGAAACTGTCAATCGGTCCGGAGCCAGGCGAAGCCGAGTGCCACTCCATTCGACCAGGCCCTGGGCGCACAATTGTTCCACGCGAGGTCGCAAACACGCGCTGTACTGGGACTCGATGCGTGCAAGGTCGATCCCCTCAAGCTGCCGCAGCCCTAGAAACAACTCTTCCTCAAGCGCCTGTTCACGAGAAATGTCCTCAAGCTGTTCAACGCGAAAACCTTCCTGCCCGATGGCCGTAACGTATGCGGCAGGGTCGTGGGGATTGGCCCAGCGTTGGGTGCCGTTGAAGGAATGCGCACCTGCTCCGAAGCCGACGTATGGCTCTCGACGCCAATACTTGAGATTGTGCTTTGATTCGAAGCCAGGCAAACTCCAATTCGAAATTTCGTAGTGAACGTAGCCTGCGGCGGCCAACCGCCCGCACGCCCGCTCGTAAAAACCCGCCATGGCGTCATCACTCGGCAATGCCGAAGCAGAGTAGCGGGTTCCGCCACGAAGCACTTCCAATCCCAGGCGGCTGCCCTCGTCGATTTCCATCAGATAGACAGAGGCATGTTCCGGCCGGAGGGTAATCAACTGCCCGACCGACTCGTCCCAGCTCTCGTGCGTCTGGTGCGGCAGCCCCGCAATCAGATCGAAACTGATATTTTGGAAACCGGCCTCGCGAAGGGTTCGGGTCGCATGGAAGACGTCGTCGCGGCGGTGCATCCGTCCGGCGGCTTTCAGCTCGTTGTCTTGGAAGGACTGCACGCCCATGCTGATGCGATTGAACCCGGCCTCGCGCCATGCGGCGGCATTGTCAGATGTAATCGTCTCGGGGTCGGCTTCGAGCGTGACCTCTTCCAATGTGCATTCGAACCCAGCACGAATCGCATCAAGAACCCGAGCAAGCCCGATGGGATCAAAAAGGCTTGGCGTCCCTCCGCCGAAATAAACGGTATCAACAAGTGCTTCAGACACTCGCATGATCCCTGCCCCGCGAAGCAGTTCAGGATAGCCGGCAATTTCGCGGCAAACCGCCTCGACGTAGGGAATGTGCAGATTCCTGGAAAACACACCTGTGTGGAAATTGCAGTAGGTGCACTTGGTCTGACAGAAGGGAACCTGCACGTAAATGCCGAGGCGTGTCATCACAACAAGACTCTAGCACACTCGTTATTCGCCCCGCCTGCTTGTGGCGGAAGATTATCAAGTTCGATACCCTTGCTCTAGATAAGGCAAGAGCATTTTGGGGAGATGCGCCGCTAGGCGCCGGTGTCGGGCTGGATTTTGAGATGGACTTCGCGGTGGCGGGGTCCGTCAAACTCACAGAAGAAGATCGCTTGCCAGCGGCCGAGGACAAGCTGGCCGTTCTCGATCAGCACGGTTCGCGACACGCCGACCAGCGACGACTTGATGTGCGAGTCCGAGTTGCCTTCGTAGTGCTTGTATCCGGCGTCGCGCGGAACCAAGCGGTCGAGCGCGGCCTCGATATCGCGGGCGACGTCCGGGTCGTCCCCCTCATTGATGACGAGACCCGCCGTGGTGTGGGGCACGTACAAATGGCAAACACCGCTGGCAACGCCCGAAGCCGCCACGCGCCGGGTGATTTCCGCCGTAACGTCGACAAGTTCCGTGCGGCGGCTCGTCTTGAGCGTCAGCGTTTGAAGCCGGGACCCGTCCGGGCGCTTATCGGAAGCGCTCATCGCAGGGCGCTCGCGGCTCGGCAGGCGCGCACTACGCCAACGCTGCAACCGACGAGACGCCGTAAAACCCGAACCACGGCTTTGCCGCTGTCAAGCGGCCATTCACGTTCTTAATGTTCTTCACACCTTGATCGCTGAGCCAATCCTCGAGCGCCTTGACGCCCTGTTTGGCGTACACCGGGATGCCGTCCTTCCATGTGGCGCGGCCGCACAGCACGCCTGAGAAATTCACGCCGGTTTCCGCTGCCAGGTCGAGTGTTTCGGTAAATGTGTCGTTGCTCACGCCGGCGGACAAATAGATGAAAGGTTTCCGGGCGGCTGCGGCAGCCTTGCGAAAGTATTCTTTAGCTTCGTCGCGCGTGTAGGCCGAATCGCCTTTACACGCGCGCGTGCCCTTGACGTAGGCCATCGTGATCGGGACTTCCACCTTCATGATGTCCACAGCGTACTGCGGCTTGCTGAACTCTTGCATGCTGCGGGTCACGCACTCGGGCTTCTTCCTTGCAAACTCAATGCCCTTTTCGTCCATTCCCTCTTCGTAGCCTACGAATTCCAGAAAGAATGGGACGTCCGCCGCCGTACACTCCGCGCCGATTCGCTCGACCCAGGCATGCTTGACGTCGTTGATCTCCGCCGGATCAAACGGCGTGTAGTAGAGGAGGATCTTAATGCAATCCGCGCCATGGGCGACCAGACGCCGCACCGAGTAGTGGTCCAGCAAATCGGGCAGCCGGCCGGGGCGCGTGTTGTCATATCCGCTATTTTCGTAGGCCAGCAGAAGACCAGCGTTCTTCGCGCGCAGCTTGGCAGCCGAGAGACCGTATTCCGGATCCAACAGGATCGCGCTCGCATGAGGCGTGAGAACGCGCACGACGGCTTCCTTGAACTCGGCCATCATCTCATTCGTAACCGCTTTCTTATCGATGCCCTTATCCTTGGCGATTGCGCTCTTCAGCGAACCGCGCTGGTCCATCGCAGCCGCACCGATCACACCGCGCGAATCCGAGACCGCTTCCAGACCTTTGCGCTTTCCGGGGGTAACTTTCATTCGACATTCCTCCATTCGCAGGCTAACAAACAAACCGACGCAACACCGGATTTTACCACGCCCGAGCCTACAGGAGGTTTTCTCTTGGCGCTATGCAACGAAAAACACACAGGGGGATTCAAACCGTTGGGTCATTGCATCTCATAGATACAGGACGCAATGATCGCCCGTTCCGATCTTGATGTGGCGATCGAGTTGATCGAGCAGATCCCCGCCCTCGGTGGCCAGAAACGGAAGCAACGACAAAGACCGTTCTTGCAACTCGCCGTTGGGAAACAGAAGACTGGTGATTTCCCGCTCATGCGTGTCGAGCACGCCGGTTCGGAAACCCTCGGCACGGCCGGCTTTGGTGCGCAAGCTGGTAAATTGATAAAGCATTTTCTCCGCCGCGGTATCGAGCGCCCCCACCAAGCTCTGGTCCAGCCTTGCGAGAGGCTCGCGCAGACGTTCGACTAGGTCGTGCAAGTTTTTCTCACCTTCCGCAAAGCGCGACGTCAGGTCCTCCGGCAGCACCTCGGCTTCCAGCTTGGCACGAAACTGCTGGCGTCCGGCGAAAACGTCCTGTACATCCACGTTGTACTTCTTGAGCAAATTCGCGGCGTGCGGCGTCACCAGTGTAAACGCAGCCCGTGGCAGAACCGCGGGAGCGCGCCCGAGAAGCCTCTTATGCACAACAGAAGCCTGCGCGTGATAGGCAACTTCCGCAGGGCCGCCAATATATGCCACAGTCGGTAGCAGCGTATCCTGGATCACCGGACGGAGCAGAGCGTTGGCGCTGAACTCCTCCGGATGCAGTTTCACCGCCTTTAAGGTTTCGTCGAATGACTCCTGCTTGCTACCAGCAAGGAATCCGCCGTCCTTTGGCCGAAGGGCCACTCGCTGTCCATCGACGATGCGGAAAACCAAGGTGCTTTGTTCGGCGACTTTCACCTGGGCGTGATAGCCCGCCCGCTCGAGCGCGGCGGATCGCGCCACAAGTTCCCGCGCGAGAACTTCGTGCTCTTTTACGGCGCGAAGCATGGTTTTCGCCGATAACCGATGTAATTCCGGCGACAGAGGGTCGAGGAGTATCAATCCGCGTCCAGCGAATATTCGCGCCATCAGCTTCGCGAAGGCGGAACCAAAGGTTTCCTCCGGGCGGTAGCAATTCGAGATCCAACGCGCGACCTCAGCCGCTGTCGCCCCCTCCAAAATCCCGGCTGCACGAGCGGAAAGCTCGCGCACAGCTTCTCCCAATTGAATCTCGCCGACGCGGCGGGCTTCCGCGCCGGGCGTGCTCAGGTCAAAGCGTTCGTGCCCGCCGCGAGCGCCGAAATAGCAATGATCGACCTCCGCCAGATCATGATCTTCGGTCGCAAGCCAGAACACCGGAACTGCGTTCGTCCCGCGCGCCGTCAATTCGTTCGCGACATGGATAGCAGTCAACGCCTTGTAAACACTGTAGGGAGGTCCGCCAAACAATCCCACCTGCTGTCCTGTAACGACGGCCGCAGCGCCGTCTCGAAGCTGTTCAAGATTCCGGCTTGTCTCCGAGTCGCTGCCGAACGCGATGTTCTGCTTCCTCAACACCTCGACAACACCGCCGCGAATGGAATCTTCGAGCTGAATTTCGACAGCTGCCTGCGAAATTCCATTGAAGTCAGGGGGATGGACGTAGAATTCAGAAACGCGGGGAAAATCGGTGAGATACGTCGAGTACAGGAGCGTGATGTGGGGCAACTCAGCCGCTGAGATCCAATGACACTCCATGGGGCGCTCCATAATACAAGCCAGAGGCAAGTCCGGCAACGCGTACCTGTCAAAGAAATTTAGATGGCACTGAAATCGTTACGATTCAGACGAACAAAGCCGAGACGGCGCGCCCCGAGCAGGCCATGGACAGACCATGAAATCACGTCGCTTGTGCCCCGTTTCGTACAGGGCGGACAGGTCCATATTCGTAAATTCAGGTTCTGACCGTCACAGGTGCAACCGCTGCGAGCAGTGATTCGACTTCCCGTTTTTGGGTTTCGTCGAGTGGCGCCAGCGGACGGCGCGCGGGACCACCGTAGTATCCCCGGCAATCCATCGCGTATTTCACACCCGCGATTCCCTTCGCGCCGACGATTTCCCGTGACGCGGGCATGATACGCCGTTGCAATTCCAGCGACTTTGCCGAATCATGCGCCGCGGCCGCAGCGTGTAGTGTCACGCAAAGCTCAGGAAGAAAATCCGCGAGCGCCAGGATCGCTCCCTTCGCGCCCAACACCATGCAGGGATAGACGGTGGTCGCGGCGCCGGTCAACAATTGAAAATTGCCAGGCACCGACGCCAAAATCGCTCCCACACGATCGACGTTTCCGGAGCTGTCCTTCATCCCAGCGATGTTGGGGTGCTCGGCCAGACGCGCTACCACATCAGCCTCGAGTGCTACCCCCGTAAACTGCGGCACCGAATACAGCAGGATGGGAATCCTGGAGGCATCCGCCACCCGGCGGTAATGCTCGACCAGAATCTCAGGCTTCATCATTGGCTTAAAGAAATACGGCGTTTTCACCAGGGCATAATCAAAGCCAAGCTTCGCGGCAACTTCCGTCCGGGAAATCGTCTCTGCGGTCGAATCCACGCCCGTTCCGGCAATTAAAGCGCGCCCTGGAGCCGCTGTCTCCCTCACCGCCGCGAGAACTTTCTCGAATTCCATTCGCTCGAGCAGCACGGATTCGCCTGTCGAGCCGACGGCCAGGTAGCCCAATAGTCCAGTCTGGTTGTACCGCGCAATATTCTCGCGCAAGCGCCCCAGCGCCAACGCGCCACGGTCATCAAACGGTGTCGTCAACGCCGGGATAATTCCATTCAGTTGGATCGGCATGTTCTAAAACGAATTCCTCTTCCTTCTCCGTGCCCTCTGTGATCTCTGCGGTGAGCGCTTCTCGGTGTTTTCAATCAGCCGACGAAGGCAGTTGCTGCGCGGCGGCCTTCTTCACGTGCAGCGACTGCAGAGCCTGTACCTCAAACGAGTGCTCGATCAGCGCCCGAATTCCGCGCGCTGCGGCATTGGCGGCGGAGAGCGTCGTGATGCATGGAATGTTGTACCGAATGGCGGCCCGCCGGATGGACTTTTCGTCGTAGAACGATTCGCGGCCGAGTGGAGTATTGATGATCATGTCCACTTTGCCCGTCTTCACCAGGTCCACGATGTTGGGACGCCCCTCATTCACCTTGTAGACCGCCTCCGCCGGAACTCCCGCCGCTTCGAGCGCCGCCGCCGTGCCGCGGGTCGCAATCAACCGGAAACCCAAGGCATGCAACTCTTTCGCCAGCGGAGCAACGTGCCGTTTGTCGTGGTCGCTCACGCTCAAGAAGATAGCTCCCTTGCGGGGAAGGCGTTGACCCGCCGCGAGCTGCGCCTTGGCAAACGCCCGGCCGAAGCTTTTCGAAATGCCCATCACTTCGCCCGTCGAGCGCATCTCAGGCCCCAGGATCGTGTCCACCCCGCGGAACTTGTTGAATGGGAACACCGGGGATTTCACCGCATAGTAATCCTGTACGGCGATCTCTGCGACGCCGTCGGTTTCGACCACAGGCAGGTTCATGTCGCGCAGTTTGCGCCCGGCCATCAATCTTGCCGCCACCTTCGCCAGAGGCACTCCTGTTGCCTTGCTGACATACGGGACGGTGCGCGACGCACGCGGGTTCACTTCCAGCACGTAGACCGTCTCGCGCTGAATGGCATACTGCACGTTCATCAGTCCGACCACCTGCAGCGCCTTGGCCAACCGCTTCGTGTAGTCACGGATCCGCGCGAGCACTGAAGGCGACAAACTCACCGGCGGCAGCACGCACGAGGAATCTCCCGAGTGCACGCCGGCTTCTTCGATGTGCTCCATGATGCCACCGATGACAACATCTTCGCCGTCGGCCAGCGCGTCCACATCCACTTCTGTCGCTTCCTCGAGAAACTGGTCAATCAGCACGGGCCGAGCCGGACCCATCAGCGCGGCCTGGGCCACGTACTCCTGCACTGTGTTCAAGTCGTACGCGATCACCATCGCACGCCCGCCTAACACGTAGCTCGGGCGTACCAGGACCGGGAATCCGATGTCGCCCGCAACGCGAGCCGCTTCCTCCGGCACAAGCGCCGTGCCATTCTTTGGCTGAGGAATTTTCAGCTCATCGAGCAACCTACCGAATCGCCGGCGGTCTTCCGCGAGGTCAATCGATTCCGGAGCCGTGCCGATAATCGGCACACCGTTCCGTTTCAGCTCCAGAGCCAGGTTCAGCGGCGTCTGGCCGCCAAACTGCACAATCACCCCCTGCGGCTTTTCCCGCTCCACCACGGAGAGAACGTCCTCCAGCGTGAGCGGCTCAAAGTACAGGCGGTCGGAAGTGTCGTAATCGGTAGAAACCGTTTCCGGATTGCAGTTGATCATCACGGTTTCGTACCCATCTTCGTGCAGCGCAAAAGAAGCATGGCAGCAGCAGTAATCGAATTCGATTCCCTGCCCGATGCGATTCGGCCCGCTGCCCAGAATTACGATTTTTGGCCGATCGGACGGCTCCACTTCATCCTCGTCCTCGTAAGTCGAATACAGATACGGGGTGAAGGACTCGAATTCCGCCGCGCAGGTATCGACACGCTTGAAGACAGGAGCGATGTGAGCCTTCGTCCGGCGGTGACGCACGGCCGCGGGAGTCGTTTTCCAAATCTGCGCCAGTTGCTCGTCGCTCGCGCCCATGCGCTTGGCTTCTCGCAGCAAGTCTTCGGGAACGGTCTCGACGGTCACCGACGCAAGCCGCCGATTCACCGCCACGATTTCCTGCATCTGCTGCACGAACCATGGATCGATCTTTGTCAGTTCGACCACTTCTTTCGACGACATCCCCCCCTCAAGCGCTACGAACAGCCAATGAATCCGGTCGGGACGCGGCGTGGCGATTTTTTCGCGCAGCAGCGAAACCGGCGCGTCCGCCGGCGCGCGCCACGGTGAACTCGGCTCGAGCGAACGGATGCCCTTCTGCAACGCCTCCTTGAACGTCCGGCCGATCGCCATCACTTCTCCGACAGACTTCATCTGTGTTCCCAGCGTCGGGTCGGAACCCGCAAATTTCTCAAACTGCCATTTCGGGATCTTCACAACCACATAGTCGATCGACGGTTCAAAACACGACGGGGTCTTCCGGGTAATGTCGTTCGGGATTTCATCGAGCGTCATGCCGACCGCAAGGCGCGCGGCGATTTTCGCGATCGGGAACCCTGTCGCTTTCGAAGCGAGCGCCGAACTCCGCGAAACCCGCGGATTCATTTCGATCACGATCATCCGGCCCGTCGCGGGCTCAACCGCAAACTGGATGTTCGAACCGCCCGTGTCGACGCCCACTTCACGGATGATGGCCGCAGCGGCATCCCGCATGCGCTGGTATTCTTTATCGGTCAGCGTCTGCGCGGGCGCTACGGTAATCGAGTCGCCGGTGTGCACGCCCATCGGGTCAAAGTTTTCGATCGAGCACACCACCACGAAGTTGTCGCGACAATCGCGCATGACCTCGAGCTCATATTCCTTCCACCCGAGCACGGACTCCTCAACCAGCGCTTCGTGAACCGGGCTGGCATCCAGCGCATGCGAAATGGCTTCGGAAAATTCCTCGCGGTTGTATGCGATCGACCCGCCCGTTCCGCCCAGCGTGAACGAAGGCCGGATCACCACCGGATATCCGAGCTGACCGGCAAGCTTGAGTGCGTCCTGCGCGTTATTCACCAGCGCCGACGTCGGCACATCCAGCCCCACCTTGCGGCACGCATCCTTGAACCATAACCGGTCCTCGGCGACCTTGATTGCGCGAAGCGACGCGCCGATCAGTTCCACACCGTAGCGTTCGAGGATCCCGCTCTCGGCAAGCTCCACCGCGAGGTTCAGTCCGGTCTGCCCGCCCACAGTGGGCAACAGCGCCTGAGGCCTTTCCACGGCAATGATCGGTTCGAGGTATTCCTTCGTCAGAGGTTCGATGTAAGTGCGGTCGGCGATTTCGGGGTCCGTCATGATCGTCGCCGGGTTCGAATTCACCAGCACGACCTCATACCCTTCGTTCCGCAAGGCCTTGCACGCCTGTGTGCCGGAATAATCAAACTCGCACGCCTGCCCGATAACAATCGGGCCGGAGCCGATAATCATGATCTTCTTGAGGTCTGTGCGCTTCGGCATCGTGTTTGCTAGGCCTTCGCCTGTCCGCGCCGCAGAGCGCCGGACAATTTCCAGTGGCTTATCGTCTCGGTGAACTGCCGGAACAGATAATGCGAATCGTGCGGCCCCGGGGACGCCTCGGGGTGATACTGCACGGAAAACAGCGGCAGGCTGCGATGCCGCAGACCCTCATTTGTGTGGTCGTTCAAATTCAAATGCGTGATTTCTACATCGCTCGAAGGCAGCGAATCCGGGTCCACGCAGAATCCGTGATTCTGCGCCGTGATCTCCACCTGCCCGGTCAGTAGATTCTTAACCGGGTGGTTCGACCCGTGATGGCCGAATCTCAGCTTGAACGTCTTCCCGCCGAGGGCCAGCCCGCACAGTTGGTGCCCCAGGCAAATTCCGAAGACCGGCACGCGGCCCAGCAGGCTGCGGATGGTTTCGACTGCGTAGGTCGCGGGTTCAGGATCACCCGGTCCATTGGAAAGAAACACGCCGTCGGGCTTTAATTCGAGCGCGTCTTCGGCGGATGTTTTTGCCGGCACCACAACCACGTCGCAGTTGTGATCCACCAGGAGGCGAAGAATATTTTGCTTGATCCCGAAATCGTATGCGACGACCCTAAATTTCTGGGTTTCGCCGCTGGAGAGCGCCTCGCCCATTGCCTCATGCCAAGGGGAAGCGGTCAGCTCGATGGACCCGCGGTCCCAGACATATCGTTTTTCCGTCGTAACACGGCTTGCAAGCTCGAGCCCCGCCATCGACGGCAGCGCGCGCGCTTCTGCTACCAGTAGCGTCGCAGGGGTTCCATCGGTCGCCACCACGCCCCGGAGCGCGCCCACCTGCCGGATATGCCGCACCAACGCGCGCGTGTCCACATCCCAGAGGACAGGAATGTTGTGTCTTGACAGGTAAGCTTGGGCCGACTCACTGGAACGCCAGTTCGAGGCGATAGCGGAGAATTCCCGCACCACGAGCGATTCAATGTGAGACAGCGTCGATTCCTCATCATCGAGGTTCGTCCCCACATTTCCGATGTGCGGATAGGTCAGACAGACAATCTGCCCCTCGTAGCTCGGATCGGTAAAAACTTCCTGATATCCGGTGAGACTTGTGTTGAAAACGACTTCGCCGCCGCGCCGGGTATTCGCCCCGGCGGCGCGCCCGCTAAAGATCCGTCCGTCTTCGAGTGCAAGAATCCCTGGCCGTACGACAGCTTCTGTCAGCGGACCCTCCCGGGGAGTTGGTTTGCTGCTTCGGCAAAAGCCGGAATCGAACCGAAATGATCCACCGGCCAATATGCGAACACAGCCTTGCCATAAATAAATGGTCGCGCCACAGGCCCGAAGATGCGTGAGTCATTCGAGCTTGTGCGATGATCGCCCATCACGAAGTATTCGCCTCGGGGAACGTGCGTGGGACCAAAGCTACCCGAATCTGCCGACTCCGGTGGGAGGTAGGGTTCCGGCAAGAGCTTGCCGTTGACGTACACATGCCCGCCGCGAATCTCGACCGTGTCTCCCGGCAACCCCACGACGCGCTTGATGAACGACTTCGTGCGGTCCAGAGGATACCAGAACACGACGACATCTCCGCGCTCAATCGGCTCAAACCGGTAGACGAATTTATTGATGAAAATTCGCTCCTGGTCCGAGATCAGAGGGGTCATGCTCGTGCCTTCCACCTTAACGGGCTGGTAGAAGAAAATGATGATAACAATGGCGAGGCTCAGCGCGATCACGAGATCGCGCCCCCAACTCCGGATTTCGCGGCGCAATGGCTGCGTCGCGTCCGGCGCAACAGCGGCACTTCTCTCGGCGTTCGGCTCCATGTCTTTGCTTCGGAATCACTTATTTTATACCATGCCCTGCTGCCACGCGCTAGACGTGATTTGAGAGACGCTGATCCAGTCCGCGACCAATTTCTTCGCACCGAATCTTTGCACTGTTTTTCCTCGCCGTTTTCATTTGCATGCAACCAAGCGCAACCTGCGGAAATCCGCCCACCACTGCCCCTCCCGGAAAAGATCCGGCCGGAGCAACTCTTCAACCCTTCGATAGAAAGGTTCGCGATTTTCAGGACTCAGCTTGGCGCAGTAGTCCGAACCGAACATCGCGATCCAGTTCCGCATCCCGGCGTCGCCATCTTCCAACGGGGTCGGACGGTCAAATAATGTGACGAATCGCACTTCGAACCCATTCTTTTCCAACAATGGAGCGTATTCGCCTATGCTTGGGTAATACCACGGATTGATTTCGCCTTGTCTCGCCACACCCAATTCCCCGACTACTTGATCGAGAGCACTCTGAATCTTGCGTATATTTCCCTTCGCGCCAAATTCCGCGACGAACCGTCCGCGCGGCCGAAGGGCGTTCCACACACCCTGGATCACACGTTCGGGTTCGAGTATCCAGTGCAACGTTGCATTCGAAAATACGGCATCGAACTCGGCCTGGAACCGCAGATCTCTTGCATCCGCCACTTCAAATTGCAGGTGGGGATATTTCCTCCTTGCCGCATTCACCATTTCCGACGAACGGTCCGTGCCCAGCACAGTCGCGCCAGAATCAGCAATCTGGGCCGTCAGATGGCCCGTCCCACATCCGAGATCCAGAACGCGCTCCCCAGCCTGCGGTGCGAGCAATGAAATCACATCTGCACCATATTTCCAGACGAACGCGTACTTCGCGTCATATAAATTGGGGTCCCACGCCGCCCGGCGTTCCTTCGAGGCTTCACTCATCCTTTGACTCATGCGGTCCCCTCGTTCACTTCGGCGCCCGATCCCGCAAGTTTGTCCGGCTGCCGTACCGCGCCGAACGCGTATTGCGCGGCTGCCAGCGCGGCGCAAACCGCAGTCTCCGTGCGAAGAATGTTCGCTCCAAGCGCGGTCTCGGCAAAACCGCAGCCGAGGCCTGCCGCAAACTCCGCATCGGTCCAACCGCCTTCGGGACCGATTGCAATTGCCAGATTAACGGGCTCCCCATCGCGCACCGCTGCGGCCGCAGGCTCGAGCAAGTCCCGCATCGGCTTTGCACCCGCGCGTTCGGAGAGCAGGAAACGAACTTGCGCATCTGCCGCGCGGAACGAGTCCCGCGGCCTTGCTGCATCGTGCAGCACTGGAACCCGCAGCCGGCGCGACTGCTGTGCCGACTCCATCAGAATCTTCTCCCATCGCGCCGCGCGCTTCATGGAAGCCGCAACGAGCCCCTTCTCGCTTCGTTCAGCGGCCAGCGGAACGATTTCATCCGCTCCGAGTTCCGTCGCCTTCTCGATCGCCCATTCAAAACGGTCGAATTTCACGATTGCCAGCAGCAGCGTGATTCGCAGGGGTGCGGGGAGTGCCGGCAAACGCTCGATAAGAGCAAACTCGATCGCATCGCGGCCCACGCCTTGGGTTCGCGCCAGCCAAACGGACTCGCCGTCACTCAGTTCATACAGTTGTCCCTGTTCGGCACGCAGCACGCGTCCAAGATGATGTGCCGCTTCTCCGCGCAGGACCGCGGCGCCACCTTCAAACCGTCCGACAAAGAATCTCCGGCGCATCCCCTGCTATGTTATATCAATCCCATGAGATCGCGCCGCCGGACAGCCAAGGCTTTTGTTTCGCGTGGGATTGGCTTGCGACAGTCGCACTAGCAAGTCCTGCGGTAGCCACCTTTACAGGTTGCCGAAAAATTCTTTGGGATCCGCTCAGGGATTGAAACCCCTGAGGGGAATGCAGGCTTTATGTTGCGGCTGATGGTTCGGCTGCGCTCACCACAAGAGCCGCGAGCCACAAGGCTTCCACCGTTTTTTCGCAAGGTGCTAAGAGTTCGTTGAGGGATTTCGGTTCAGAGCATATCGCTTCGAACAGTATCTCCAGCATCAGCCGAAGATGTCTCTAACCTTGTCGAACAAGGAGGAGTCGCGCTGCGCCGGACGGTTTTCGACGGGAAGCGTCGCGCCGAGTTGCTCGATCAGGCGGCGCTGTTCGCGCGTCAGTTTGGTAGGTGTGACAACATGAATATTCACATACAGATCCCCCCTGCCTCCGCCGTGCGGATCGGGCAATCCCTTCCCTTTCAATCGAACGATCTCGCCCGTCTGGGTACCTTCGGGAATCTTGACCGTCTCTTCCCCGTTTAATCCGGGCACCTTAATTGCTGCGCCCAAGGCAGCCTGGACGACCGTCACAGGTACGGTGCAATAGAGGTCCGCATTGCGGCGTTCGAAATACGGATGTGCCTTGACGTCGAGAACCACGTAAAGATCGCCCGGGGGACCGCCGTTATCACCGGGTTCGCCTTCGCCCGGCACGCGCAGGCGGGTGTTCGAATCCACGCCTGGGGGAATTCGCAAGTCGATCGTGCGGGTGCGTTCGACACGTCCCTGGCCACGGCAATCCTGACATGCCTCGCGCACGATCTGACCTGCGCCACGGCAATCCGGACAGGTACGCGATATCGTGAAGAAACCTTGCTGGTAGTGGACCTGGCCCCGGCCGCCGCAAGTCACGCAGGCAACCGCCCCGGTGCCAGCCTTCGCGCCGGTGCCGTTGCAGCTCTCGCAGAAATCCAGACGCGGAAGCCGAATCTTCGTGTTGACGCCGGCGGCCGCTTCCTCAAAACTCAATTTCATGTCGTACCGCAGGTCCGCGCCACGCTGCGACCGGTTCCCGGAGCGGCGCCCGCCGAAAATATCCTCGAAGCCGAAAAAATCTCCGAAAATATCCTGAAATTCATCGAAAATTGTTTGATTGACTCCGCCATCGAAACCGCCCCGGGAAAGTCCCGCGTAGCCATATCGATCGAAGGTGGCGCGCTTCTGCGGGTCCGAAAGGATCGAATAAGATTCCGTGGCCTCGCGGAACTTTTCCTCCGCCTCCTGCTTCGTCTGCGGGTTGCGGTCTGGATGCCACTTCAATGCCGCTTTGCGGTAGGCGGACTTGATTTCTTCGGCCGAGGCCGCGCGGTCAATTCCAAGCACTTCGTAACAATCCCGTTTCTGACTCATCGACAAGTTTGCCGGCCCTCCTAGTTCTTCCTTGTTTCCGAATTTACGGCGTCATTGGGATGAACGGCGACGCGGACAATTGCAGGCCGCAGGACGCGTCCGTGGAACAGGTACCCATCCTGAAATACATCGACGATGGAACCGTCGGGACATTCTATCGATTCGACGCGCTCTATTGCCTGGTGGACGTGCGGATCGAACATCTTTCCAGCAGCATCGATGCGCGTAACTCCATGGCGTGCCAGCGCGTCCCAGAGCTGCTTCCGAATCAACGTCACTCCCTGGCGATATTCCTCGTTGGCAGGATCCTCGTGCGCATGGAGCGCGCGATCAAACGCATCGAGAACGGGGATCAGTTCCGTGATCAGGCGCTCAACTCCCCGGCGACCCTCTTCATGCCGGTCGCGCTCGATCCTCTTCCGATAATTTTCGAAGTCCGCTTGTCTGCGGATAAGCAATTGCTGCAAATCATCCTTCTCGCCGCGGAGCTTGGCGATCTCTGCGGCGACCGCGGAATCACCTCCCGTCTCCGAGGCTTGTGACGGAGAGTCGTCTCCAGGGCGCGACAGGGACTCGTTCGCCGCCTCCCCGCCATGCTCAGAGTCAAAAGGAATCACTTTTTCTTCCTCGCGTTTGGGTTCTGCCACGTTCGCTAACTCCGGTCCAATGTTTCGCTGAATGCGCGGGCGACAAATGCCACCGCGGTAATTGCACGCTCATAATGCATTCGCATGGGCCCCAGCACGCCGACCGTGCCCTGCGATTGGTCCTGGAACGAATACGGCGCACTGATCAGCGACAGATGTTCGCCCGCCGGATCAATGCCCTTGACACCGATCTGCACGTGCACTGGATCGGGCGTATCAATGCAGCCGGCGAGCAATGCGATCAATTTGTGTTTTTCCTCGATCGCCACGAGAATTTCCCGCAACTGCGCCTGATCGGCGAACTCGGCCGCAGCGGCCATCTGCGCGGCCCCTTCGATGTGCACGCGTTGTGTCGAGCCTTGCTCTAACATTTCCGGGTCGCAGAGGGCCAGCGCATCGCGGGCCAGAAGGTCATAGCGCTCCTGCTCCTTCGCCAGACGGGCGAGAAGATCCGCGCGAATGGCTTCGAGCGTGCGCCCAACATAATGACGGTTCAGATAATCCGCCGTGCGATCAAGGTCAGCCTGGTTAAACGCTCGCTCGGGCCGAATGATCTTGTCTCGAGTGGCTCCGCCGGTAGAGACTAGGACAACCACGACGCGCCCATCGGGCAGAAGAATGAACCGCATGTGTTCGAGCACCGTCTTGGCAATCGGAGGCGATACGACAATCCCCAGCCCGCGCGAAACCTCCGCCAGCACGTGCCCGGCGCGCTCGGAAATTTCCTCTGTGGTAGTCGCCGCGGCGAGTTCGCCCCGGATCCAGGCCTGGTCTTCCGGGCTCAACGTCGCCACAGCCGCCACCTGCTGCGCAAAAAACCGGTAAGCCGCCGCGGTCGGGACTCGGCCCGCCGAGGTGTGCGGCTGGTAGAGGTAGCCCTCGTCTTCGAGGTCCGCCATGATGTTGCGGATCGTTGCGGAGCTAAGAGCTTCGACATGCCGCCGCGAAATCGAGCGCGAGGATACTGGTTCTCCTGTTTCGATATAGGCGCGGACGACGGCGGAAAGAATTTGCCGGTTACGCTCGTTGTGTGGCACGGAATGTGGCATTGCTCAATCGCTTCTCATATCTTCCTGAATTGATTTTATGCGCAGGAGTCGCTCACGTCAAACGCGACGAAAGAACCTTGTGCCATTGTGCTGACAACAAAAGCCGGTAATGGCGTCTTTCAACACTAGCGCTGAATTCAAAATTGGCCAGTGACCAGAGGCGATGGATCAGCTTGCTGCTCAACTAAGATCAGCGGTATCAATTTGCGCGCGCTGAAGGCGGTCGGAGTAGTCGATGTAGAGCGTTTTCCACTCGGAGTAGAAGTCGATGGCAGCGGTTCCGGCTTCGCGGTGTCCATTGCCGGTGCTCTTGGTGCCTCCAAACGGCAACTGGATCTCCGCGCCGATGGTGGGCGCATTCACATAGACGATGCCGGTTTCGAGGTCCCTCATGGCGCGATATGCTTGATTTACGTTGCGTGTATAAATCGAGGCAGAGAGGCCATAGGCGACATCGTCG
The DNA here is from genome assembly GCA_020073705.1 of Terriglobia bacterium. Taxonomy (GTDB): domain Bacteria; phylum Acidobacteriota; class Terriglobia; order Acidiferrales; family UBA7541; genus Palsa-360. Next base: position 23,262 of record JAIQES010000002.1, on the reverse strand, counting down.
GCAATCTCGAGGGCCTCATCAAACGATGCGAATGGAATCAAGGCAACCACCGGACCGAAGATTTCCTCCTGAGCGATACGCATCTTCGGTGTCACGTCGGCAAAAATCGTCGGCTCGTGGTACCAGCCACGGGCCAAGCCGCCGGATTCGGCGCGATGTCCTCCGGTGACAAGCTTCGCGCCCTCGGCTTTGCCGATCTCGACGTACTTCATAACGGTCTCAAGTTGCGTTTGGTTGATCAGCGGGCCCATCTCGGTTTCCGGGTCGAGTCCGTCCCCTACTTTTAGGGCCTTCACACGATCAGCGAACCGATCGAGAAATTCTTTGTACACTTTCTTGTGCACGGCGACGCGGCTCGCAGCTGTGCAGCGCTGTCCGCTTGTGCCGAATCCGCCCCACACTGCGCCTTCGACAGCAAGTTCCAGGTTGGCATCGTCCATGACGATAATAATGTTCTTTCCGCCCATCTCGAGATGACACGGTTTGAACGAAGTTGCACAACCCTGGTTCACCAGATGGCCCGTCTCGGTTGAGCCGGTAAAGCTCACGGCCGCCACACCGGCGTGAGTGACCAGCGGCATTCCTGTATCGGGCCCCCTGCCGTTTACGATATTCACAACTCCAGCGGGCAGGCCCGCCTCAATCAGAATTTGCACCAAGTTATACGTCGAAAGAGGCGTGTCCGTGGCTGGCTTGATCACCACGGTATTGCCGCAAACCAGCGCAGGCATCATTTTCCACGACGGAATCGCCATCGGAAAATTCCACGGCGTAATCATGCCCACCACGCCGAGCGGCTCCCGGACCGACATAGCAAACTTGTTCGGAAGCTCCGAGGGCACGGTCTGGCCCGAAAGCCTGCGCCCCTCTCCGGCCATGTAATAGGTCATGTCAATGGCTTCCTGGACATCGCCGCGCGTTTCCGAGAGCGGTTTCCCCATCTCACGCGTCATATCTCGTGCGAGATCTTCCTTGCGCTTCACCAGAGTTTCCGCAGCGCGGTAGAGGATCTCCGCACGTTTAGGGGCGGGCACGAGGCGCCATTTCCGGAATGCGGCCTTCGCAGCGTCCACAGCGTCATTCACATCGTCCTGTGTAGAGGCTGGGAAAATGCCGATGAGTTCCGCCCGATTGGCAGGATTGCGATCTTCCAAGGCGCGTCCGCCCCGCGCTTCGACCCACTCCCCATTAATGTAGTTTTTGTGAACCTTGGGAACGGCACTTGTCGCCATACTGCCTCCTAGATATCTATGAGGCCTTACAAAGCAGGTGGTCCGCTTCACGAGCCGGATAACTGCGGACAAAATTCCCGTGTGGCAATTCAATGTAGCAGAGGCACATGGGTGCGTCAAACCGCGTCTGTGAGAGTCTATGGGGCAGGATTGGAAGGCGGATCGGCGGAAGACGATGACGGAATCGGGGCCCCTTTACCGGCAGTTTCGGAACCTAATCCGAGCTTTTGGAGCGTTAATGCATCGATCTTGCCCGTCGGATTCAGTCCATGGTCCCCTTGATACTTTTTCATTGCCTCGACGGTCGTGTTGTCCCACTTCCCGGTCGGTTCTTCCTCTAACGCGCCCTCTCGCTTCAGGGCCGATTGAATCTCCTGAATCCGATCAGGCGTGGGAGCCATTTGTCCGTGCACAGTGCGTTTGGACTTCTTCTTCGATGAGGCCGCCTTTTTCTTCTTCTTCACAGACGACTGCGTCGCAGCCGGCTGCGCGGCAGTTAATACAACAGGGGCCGCGCTCGCAAGGAGCACGGCCCCTAAACAACAGAGCCAGGATCTTTTTCTCATCGGTAGAGGTTACTTTTCTGGAGCCGGAACGGCGCCGGCCAGATACACCGTGTCGAACTGGTCGTTGCCGGTACGCCGCCGGACCTTAAACAGGACATCTTCTCCCTGTTTCAGTCCCGAGACTACGCGGCGGTACTCCGATACGGAAGCAACCGCGGTGTGGTTGACCTCAGAAATGACGTCGCCGCGGACGAACCCAATGTCCTCGGCAAAACTTGCCGGGTCGACTTCCGTCACCAACACGCCCTTCATATTTTCGTATCCGGCGCGCCGAGCCCGTTCCGTTCCGAGATCCTCCACGCGCAGGCCGAACTCGGCTGATGTCGGGCCGTTGTTGTTACTGTTTCCGTTGCCCGCACGGTCCGGGAAAATCTTTGTACGATCGGCGACCGTCAAGGAGGCTTCGTGCTCCTTCTTGTCGCGGATATAGGTCACTCGGATACTGTTGCCAATCGGGGTTGAGGCAATCGGAGTGACCAGATCGTTGCCGGTGTGGACGGGCTTGCCATTAACACTCATGATGACGTCCCCTGACTGTAAGCCGGCCTTCTCTGCCGGGCTGCCCGGCTCGACGCGTTGCAACACGATTCCGTATGGCGCTCCCAGTTCTTTCAGGACGATGGGATTGCTGCCTTGAGTCTCGGTGAAGCTGACGCCAATGGAACCGCGCGTGACTTTGCCGTTGGCAATGATCTGGTTATACACGCCGATCGCCGTGTTCGACGGCAGCGCAAAACCAACACCTTCATTCCCGCGGCCTCCCGTAATGATCGCCGTGTTGATGCCGATCACTTGTCCCGCCATATTCACCAGTGGCCCGCCCGAGTTCCCTGGGTTGATGGCCGCATCTGTCTGGAGGAATCTTTGAAATTGCTGCCCCACATTGCCGCGATTCTTTGCGCTGATAATTCCTGCGGTGACGCTGCCTTCCAGAAAACCGAACGGGTTGCCTATGGCAAGAGCCCAGTCGCCGACCTGAACAGCATCGGAATTACCCAGCTTAGCGGCAGGCAAATCGTGCCCCACTTCGATTTTCACTATGGCGAGATCGGTTTCCTCGTCGGTACCGACCACTTTTGCGGTATAGGGCGTCTGTTCACCATCGAGCCTCACCTGGATTTTGGTAGCCTGATCCACGACGTGACCGTTCGTCAGGATGTATCCCTTCTTGTCAACGATCACGCCCGAACCAAGGCTGCGCTCGGCAGTGGGTCCCTGCTCCGGAAAATCGAAGAAACGATTAAAAAAGTCCTGAAATGGTTGCTGGTCGTCATCCTGCGGGCCCATCTGGTCGCGCCCGCGCGGCGTACTACGCCCTGGACCGCGACGTTCGATAACCTGTGTCGTCGAAATATTCACGACGGCCGGCTGCACTTTGTTCACAATAGAAGCGAAGGCGCTGGACAACTGTACCGGATCCGGAATCGCCAGTGGTGTGGCGTCGACGCCTGTCGCAGGATGTGATGCGCCCACGCGCCCAGAGATCACGGTGCCAACCAATATGCCAACGGCCAATGTCATCGACATCAGCAGGGTCGCCATAACCTTCCGGTTTCGCGCCCAGGCAGCAAATTCTCGAAGCTGCATGCCCATGTTATTCACTCCTCTAGGCCAGTCGTTTTGGCCAACCACAAATATTATTATACCACTCTACAGCGGACGCGCATCCTTGTCGACGTACGCCGCCAATGCGTGTGAGCAACCACAGTACAAAAGGGTGGGTTGCGAAATTCCCCCGCCCTGCTAAACTAGGACGCACAAATATGATTCCTCGCACAATGTATCGCAAAATATGGGACGCGCATGTTGTGCGCGAGGCCCCCGGAGAACCTTCTTTAATCTATATTGACCGCCACCTGGTCCACGAAGGCACGTCCCCGCAGGCTTTTGCCGGGTTGAAAGCGGCAGGCCGCACGGTACGGCGGCCTGACTTGGCTTTCGCCGTCATGGACCACTCCGTCCCGACCAAGAATCGCAATCTGCCGATCCTTGACGAGGCCGCGGCCGGACAACTCGAGGCGCTCGCGCGCAACTGCCGTGAGTTCAGCATCACACTGTTCGACATGTTCAGCCGAAACCAGGGCATCGTGCACATCATCGGTCCGGAGCTTGGCATCACGCAGCCTGGCCAGACCATCGTCTGCGGCGACAGTCACACCTCGACGCACGGCGCGTTCGGAACCCTGGCGTTCGGGATCGGCACAAGCGAGGTCGAGCATGTGCTCGCAACGCAGTGCCTTTCGCAATACGAATCGAAGACGATGAATATCGTCGTCAACGGAAAGCGCTCGAAGGGCGTTTCGGCCAAAGATATTATTCTCGCGATCATCGGAAAGATCGGCATTGCGGGCGGCACTAGCCGCGTGGTCGAGTACTCAGGCGAAGCGATTCGCGCGCTTTCGATGGACGGCCGAATGACGGTCTGCAACATGTCCATTGAAGGCGGGGCTCGCGCCGGAATGATTGCTCCGGACGACACGACCTTCGCCTACATGGAAGGGCGGCCCTTTGTTCCGCGTGGGAAGGCATTTCAGGAAGCCGTCGAGGGCTGGAGGGCTCTCGCCACCGATCCCGGCGCAGCATTCGACGGCACAGTCACGCTCGACGCGTCGAAGCTTGCCCCGCAGGTGACCTGGGGAACAAACCCCGGCATGGTCACCGGCGTTACCGGTCGGGTGCCCGATCCAGCTTCCTTCCACGATCCCGATGATCAAAAGGCTGTTGCACGCGCCCTCGAATACATGGGGCTTAAGCCTGGCACCCCTCTGGTTGATATCCCCGTCGATCGGGTTTTCATCGGATCGTGCACGAATTCGCGCTTGAACGACCTTCGGGCCGCGGCGCGCGTCGTCGCCGGCAAGCACATCTCCAAGGATCTCAAGGAAGCGCTGGTGGTACCTGGCTCGATGACTATCAAGGCGAAGGCGGAAAGCGAAGGGCTCGACAAAATTTTCCGTGACGCCGGATTCGAATGGCGCGATGCAGGTTGCAGCATGTGCATCGCCATGAATCCCGACGTACTCCCACCCGGTGAGCGATCCGCCAGCACTTCGAATCGGAATTTCGAAGGCCGCCAGGGGAAGGACAGCCGAACACATCTGGTGAGCCCAATCATGGCCGCAGCCGCGGCCATCGCCGGCCACTTCGTGGACGTGCGCGAGTGGAACGTGGACGCAGTGGAGTAGAGGGTGCGGGCCCTACTTTTACGCTGAACGCTTCAATTGAAGCGTGGAACCCGCCGGAGAAAACGATGCAGCCTTTTTCACGACATACCGGACTGGTCTTTCCGCTCGACCGTGTAAATGTGGACACGGATCAGATGGTGCCGAAGCAGTTCCTGAAGCTCCAGACAAAACAGGGCTTCGGCCGGGTGCTGTTTTACGACTGGCGCTATCTCCCGGGTGAGAAACCGAACCCAGACTTCATCCTGAACTGGCCGCGGTATAAAGGCGCATCGATCATGTTGGCTCGCGCTAATTGCGGGTGCGGCTCAAGCCGCGAGCATGCCCCCTGGGCCCTCGCCGACTACGGCTTCCGCGTCATAATTGCTCCAAGCTATGCCGACATTTTCTATAACAATTGCTTCAAGAACGGTATTCTTCCCGTCACGCTGGCCGAAAATCAGGTGGATGAACTATTCAAACTCGCAGAAAGCGAGGAAGGCTACAAGCTGACGGTGGATTTGCCCAGTCAAACCATCAGCGATGCGCACGGGTTGAGCTATAAGTTTGAAATCGGCGAGTTCCGCAAGCGTGTCCTTCTGGAAGGCCTGGACGACATCGGACTTACTCTCAAACATGAGGCCGATATTACCGCCTACGAACAGGCCAAGCACCCGCACGCCACGATATATGAGGCCGTGGACTCAAAGTATTCCGCCAGACGGTAGGGCACGCCGAAGTTTGTACCTCGCGTAACGGCGCGGCCACCCGCCCTTCCCACAACGAAGGACGGGCCACCCACAAATTCAAAACCGCTCAAAGCCCGGGCCACCTGTCCCTATCTGAATGAGATCGCGGACCGGCTCAATCATCAATACAGGCTCACAATAATCGGCCCTGGCAATCAACAGGGCGGCATTTGCGAAAATAGCGATCCAAGGGTTGTAAGAAGGCATCCTCTGGGTCTAGAATTTTGTTCCTATTAGATCCGAATCGCAGGAGGATGCAATGAAGCGCCTTTTGGCAAGTGTGTTCGCCATCGGAATTGCATGTGCCGGGGCCGTTGCCGCGCTGACCGCCGGGCCGGTTGCCGCTCCCGACGACATGGAGGCGGTGCGCGAGGCCGATCGTGCTTTTGAGCAGGCCGTGGGCATTGCGGACAAGAAGATTGCCAAGGCGGCAGTGGGCAAATTCCTCGACGCGGAATTTACATGGACCGACGCGGCTGGAAAGACCAGCGCGAGAGCGCAGGTTCTTCGTAGCTTCGACGCCGGGAAAGGGCCTGAATTTGCCACTGGCGGCGAAAGTGCTCGGGTAAGGGAGTACACCTATGGGCAGGTCGCGGTCGTGCAGAAGGACGCCGGGAAAGTGCACATCTTGCGCGTCTGGGTGAAGCGTCCCGCGGGCTGGCGAGCGCTTGTTTATCAAGAGGTAAAATCGCTCGATGCGCCTCCTACGTTTGCGCCCGGCGCGGGCCGTGCCTGCGAGAATCCGTGCAAGAGTGTTCCGTACCATCCGAAAAATGAAACCGAGAAGGCGGTCATCGCTTCGTACCTGGGGCTTGAAAGCGCGGCCGTGGCCCATAACGCGTCCGATTTTGGCACGCATGTTGCCGATGAATTCGCGGCGGCCAGTTCCAACAGCGACGTGCTGCTCGACAAAGCGGAGCGAATGGCGGGGCTCGAGCGCGAAAAGATGGCTGGAGTTTCGCCCACGCCGCTGGTATCTGCGCGCATGTTTGACTTCGGAGATGCAGTCGTTATGTTATCGCTCCACCAGCCCGACCGGGGCAAACCGCTTCACATCACTCGAGTTTGGATTGCGCGAGACGGCAAATGGGTGGAGACGCTGAGTTATCAAACGGCAATCCAAGAAGCGCCTGCGGCAATATCCAAATAGAATCCGGACTCCGGGTTTTAACTGCATCGTTTTCGATGAATCTTCGGACGCAACGCTATCGCTTTTCCCAGGCCCGTCGTGGAGGCGTCGCCGACTACCGTTTCCGCGTAGTAGGTATGTTAACTTGCAGTACAAGTTAAGCCTGGAAGTTCCGGAGTGAGACTTCGTAGTTCTTTCCTGATTAGTTTTCCTGAAATGATTACGCGGTGGTCTGCTGAGCGGCAACCCATCGCCAGACTCGCTTTCGAACTTGACACCGAACAGCGGATACAGTACATGTTTCATCCCGTCGAATACATGCGCGGCCTATTTGGGAGAAATTGGACTGGTCTCACGGGCTGTTTAATGACTCGAACTACGGGTTCGTCACTGATTTGGTAACTCCGTGGATGGCGCGAGGAATTCACCGCGACAAAGCGTATTCCCGCAAAACTTCTGGATCGTCATCCTAGAATAAGGAACTGAATGAGAAAGCTTTTTCTGACGGCCTGCTCGATTGTTATTTTTTCGTCAGTTTGTTTTGCGCAAACGGCCACGCCGCGCTGGGAGCTAATGGGTGGATACACGACGTATCTGGCGGGCGGCGAATATGCATCGGTTTTACCGGACGGTTCAATGGCTGCAAATCCGGGGCAGTTACCCGCCAAAGGTTTCCAAATCGGATTGTCTCGATCCATCAAGAGCTATTTCCGGGTGACTGGGGAGCTAAACGGATTGTTTGGCAAGGAAGTGGTTGCCGTCGAGCACCTGCCCGCCGGAGGCCAATACAAAACTGGATATGAAATCATGGCCCTGTTTGGACCCGAAGCCACCGTGCGAACGCTAAAGCATTTCGATGTCTTTGCTCATTACCTGATCGGATTTTCGTACGGAGTGGATAACCAGGTTCCCGCGGTCGCAAATAACACGTTTACCTCATGGGTGTATGGTACAGGTGTCGGTCTGGATCTGAAAACGCGGCATCGGCTTGCGATCCGTTTGTTGGAAGCAGATTGGATTATATCGCATTTCCCTAAACAAGATTTTAACGCGGAGGATAATTGGCGCTTTACTTCAGGAGTTGTTTATCGATTCGGCCACTAGATGACACTGATGTAAAGGCCGGAGGATCTCGTTTGCTCGCCCGCGATTGGCGGGCACGCGGCATTTGTAGATTGTTTTTGCCGGCGTGTCTCTTTTTGCTTTTCTCCCCATTTTGCCAAGCTCAAGACTTTCCGCGGTGGGAGTTGTTCGGTGGAGCTCAGTACTATCTGGTGGGTCGCCCGCCGACACGGAGTATAACGACCCAAGGGCACGGTCCTCAAGCTGGGCTCGCCCGTTCATTTAATAATTATTTTAGAGTTGCCGGCGAGTTCGACGCCGGCTTCGCCGACCGAATCATGGATCTGGAAACCTTGCCCGCGGGTTCACGTCATCATAATAGCAAGCTGCTTCTAGGATTAGTCGGGCCTGAATTCGTCTACCGCCGGCCTAATCGCAAATTGAGCGTTTTCGGTCATTACCTGACGGGCATTGCCTATGCCAGAGATAATCAGCTCCCGATTGAACCGCCTGTTACCGGCGTTAGTTGGATCAACGCCCTAGGCTCCGGAATAGACCTGAAGATTCCTCATCAAGTCTCGATTCGCCTGCTGGAAGTGGATTGGATGAGGACGAACTTCCCCAACAATCCTCATTCAAACTGGCGTTTCGCCAGCGGATTCGTTCTTCGCCTCGGAAGGCAACAACACTAGCCTGGATTACAGCCTACGAGCAGGCCAAGCACCCAAGCGCCACGATGTACGAAGCCGTGGACTCGAAGTATTCCCCAGACGGTAGGGCACCCCGAAGTTCGCACCTCGCGTAACGGCGCGGCCACCCGCCAAAAGGTGGCGTAAACCGTACAGACAGGCTTCGCGTGCGCGCTCCACGACGTGGGAGACTCCACGGTTCGTGCTCGCGCGCTCGGAGATCGAACTTGGTGCTAGAGATGCCCTAGGAACTTGTAGAGCCGCCAAAGCAGCTTGGCGAGGGGGTAGGCATTAGCAGCCAAGATCCGAAGCGCCTTAATCAAGCGGGTCACTTTCTTGATTTGCTCGATAGGTGAACGGGTCTGTTTTTTTTTCATAAAAAAAACCGCAGAAAAATCTGCGGCCTCATTGAAGTAGAAAGTTAAGCGGGGAGCTCCCGCACTCAGGCGGCACACTCCCGTCAACGGATCATGTTGGCACCAGCAGCCACACAACTAGGGCGATGTAGCGGAGACAACCTCTCTCTTTCAGAAGAGTCACCAACTTCTATACTGGGTCTACCTTCTTGAATATTTTATCGAGGAGAATTTGACATCGGCTTTTGATCTATTCCGAGCGCCTTTCGCCATCTACTTTTTGTCTACTTTAGACTGCAGCCCCAAATAAAAAAACGCCCACCTTGGGGCGCTCACTGTAGTTGCGACTTCCTGTTGGATTGTAGACTAGGCTCCTAATTGCGGGTTGTCAAGGGAATCGTTTTGCCGGGTGCGCGACTCTTTAAGCGATTTTGAATTGTTGATCCTAATAACAGCGTCGGCTCCGTTCGAGCGTGTAGGTTTGGTAGCCCACGCTTTCGCAACTTCGCGAAAGCGTGGGGCATGTCCTTCTGGAAGGCCTGGACGACATCGGACTCACTCTCAAGCACGAGGCCGATATTACTGCCTACGAGCAGGCCAGGCATCCGAGCGCCACAATGCACGAAACCGTAGACTCGAAGTATTCTCCCAGGCAGTAGGACACGCCGAAATTCGTATCTCGCGTGACGGCGCGGCTATCCGCCAATTCAAAACCGCTCAAGGCCTGACGCACCCGACTTGTTGTTCAAATTCCACGGTGCTCGACATTGAAGTACTTGTGCTCAATGGACTCAGGAAAGTCGATTCCTAGCTCTGCCCCTAAGTCGGCGTCATGCTCGATTGTCTTCCAGCCAAGCTTCTGGCGCTGTTCGTCCCTTCGACCCCTGATCTGCTTTGCGGTTTTGTCATAAAACGTGCTGCTCCACTCTACCGGCTCCCAATATAGATCGAATTCCCGATGGGAGATTGTCGCCAGAATGAGTTCCACGCGACCCGTTGGGTGGTCGTCTATTTCTTTAATTGGCTTTGGACATGCTCCCTTTACTTGATCCCACCAACGTCCTGGCACGCGGATTCCCAGATTGTAACCATGCCCACCCGATTTCATGAAGAGTCGTACATCGCAGGTGTTTGGCTCTCCAAACGGGTTCGTATGTTCAACCCTTATGGGTTCCACGTCCTCCTCAAAATCGACTTCGCTGACGAATGCGCGATGATTGTCCGAGTAGACCAACGTGCGCTCGAAGTCCTCTGATTGATGAACGACCGTAAAACAGATGCCGCTCCTGAGCACACGATACTCAGTGGTGGGTAGTCCCTCAAAAGACTTCTGAATGGCGTGCCACTCCTCTGGCTTGTCGATCAACTTGAAGTCAATTAGAAGGTCATACCAGTTCGGGTCTATGCGGACGTAATATGGGTTGAATCTCCCGGCAGGCTTTGCTGCGGCGATTGTGATGATGCCCACGGCCAGCGACGCCATCAGGAGGGCAAGTACAATGCTCTGCCGGATTGACAAATCCCCTATGTAGGCGAGGACGAGATAGAGCACACCAGCCGTGGAGAGGTAGACAGCGACGGTTCTGATCCAGTTCATGGCTGCGGATTAGAGTCTTTCGACCGAGGCAACGGGAAAAGTAGACTGAATGACTCTGACAGTTCCCTCAAAAATGCCCGGCAGAAAATCGACAGCGATAAAGAACGGGCCGCCCACGGGTATCGCCGCTGGCTTGCCCACTAGCCCGCGGAAGCTAGCGGCCCAATCTTCCTTCGTCATCGCCCAATTGTCGGCAAAATTCACTTGGCGCTTGTCGGCACCATTCCGCCACCAGATGTAGTCCGGCCCGACTTTCTCAATGTTCCCAACCACCACAGCAGTTATCATGCGTTCGTTCTCCTAACAGGGAGACTATCACGGAACGCAGCGAACAAATAGCGAATAATTTAGAACTACTGACCGTAGCAATCTTAGCAAACGGTGTCCTTGTCTCGGTTGGGGTGAATGGCTTTGGAGGGTGCCCCGCCCTTGACGGTTTACAAGGGCGGGTTCTTGGTTTGATTTTCTATGCCCAGTGGATTTAACCCGCATTTCTCACCACGGCAGCGCCAGAGGCGCGAAGAGAATGTAGCCCAGGGCGCAAGCCCTGGGAAAGCGGCCCTTCAGGGATGCCAAGCCCCGTTAGGGGCGAAAGAAGGAACCTAACGCTCTGCGTAAGCGTAATCTGTGTCGCCCCTACGGGGCTTTTCTGTGGGCCCTGTAAATTCCCAGCACTTACGTGCTGGGCTACCTTGTGCCGCCTCATTCCGAGGCTCTCATGGTGAGAAATCCGGGCTAATTCCAAAAAATTCCGCCCGGCGAATTCATGCACCAAGGTGAGTTTCCTCAACTGCGGGAACAGGGCCTTTCAATTCAGCGACAAGTATCCCGGCAAGGATCAGCCCGGCACCTGCCAACGCTCGCACGCCGAGACGTTCGTGGAGGACGATAAACGACGTAACCGCCGCAAAGATTGGTTCGCTGGCGAGAATCAACGCCGTGTTGGTTGCGCTGGTATGCCGCTGCGCCCAAACCAGAAGCGGATAAGCAATCGCCGTCGTAAACACTGCCGTGACGAGAACGCCAAAAATCAATTCCGATGTGAGATGAAAGCGGAGCGGCTCCCAGTGTGTCGCGGCGAGTATAGGCACCCCGGCTAAGGAAAGCGCCGCCGTCGCGGCGACTTGCAGGAAACTGAGGCCGCCCAACGAATGCTTTGCGCTATAGCGCGCGATGAAAATGATTTGCAGGGCATAGAGTACCGCGCAGACCAACACGAGCAGATCTCCCCGGTTGAGATCCGTGATTCCCTCGCGTGGAACCGTGAGGTAATAGAGCCCCGCCAGGGAGGCTAACGCGCCGCTCCACACCCAGGCCTTGATACGCCGCCGCCAGAGCAGCGCCAGCAGTACGGGAACAAGCACCACGCTGAATCCGGTGATGAATGCGGCCTTGGAAGGCGTCGTTTCGGCGATGCCGGCGGTCTGAAATGCGTAGCCGCTGAACATGAAAATCCCAATCCGCGCACCGGCCCAGAATTCGGCGCTCGAAAGTTTCCGAATATCCGCGCGGTAGATCCAGGCCATTGGCAGCGCGGCCAAAGTGAAGCGCGCGGCCAGGAAAGCGAAGACCGAGGCGTCGGCCAGCGCGGCCTTCACGACAACGAATGTGACTCCCCATAGCAGCGAGCACAACACCAACCCGAGTTGGGCTTTGAGGCGGAGACTCACGGTTCACCGTGAACGTTCACCGTGAACGGGATGTGCGCCGGGTGACGCGGGAGCTTTGTCAGGTTTCGAAAACCGGCTTGAATCGGCAAGCGTCTCATGTATCGTGGGAGTCTAGCCTGCATTTTTCACAAGAACTCTGGAGCAGTTCTTGCTGGTCCTACCGCAAGCGCCCACAGAGCAGGGCCGACGCGGTAATGTAGCACAGGCTTCAGCCTGTGTGCGTTTCGATTCCCCAGAGCAAATCCACACAGACTGAAGTCTGTGCTACTTAAAACCCGCATACACAGCGGCGCGATGCGACGTATCAATCCGGCATCTCAGAGCAAATTCATCACACGCTCATGAGAAATGCAGTCTAGTGAGCCTGCGAACCAAAGGCAACCCGCATGGCCCGGGTCGAATCGCACTTGTGCTGACGTTTGTTGACCGGCCTGCTTCGTTGACAGGTGGTCAGCAGCTGGTTAAATGTAATAGTGGTGTTGCTCCGTCCCCATCTTCGCGCCCCTTTCTTATGGCTCGCCCTGTCCGTGATGGCGGGACTGCTCTGCCCGGCCGCGCGCAGTGAAGACAAGAAAAAGAACGAAAAGGTCGAGCCTTGGGTTGAAATCCGCACAGCGCATTTCATCGTGGCCAGCGACGGCGGTGAAAAAACAGCCCGGCGCGTTGCTGACCAGTTCGAAAAGGTTCGCCGCGTCTTCCAGGCGACCATGCCCGGCGCACGGCTCGAAACGGGATTCCCGATTCGAATTCTTGCGGCACGGGATGGGAACTCGTTCGCCACCCTTTTCCCCGAGTTCCCCGTCGAGAAGCGCCGCATTCAGCCGGCCGGTCTATTCGTGCCCGGTACGGAGACGAACTATATCGCGCTGCGCACGAACGTTTCAGGACAAGTACCGTACCAGGATATTTACCAGGATTATGCGCGCCTGATTCTGAAGCTCAGTTATCACAGCTTGCCGCCATGGTTGGACGAAGGCTACGCGAATGTTTTTGGCAGCATGACTTTCACCGACAAAGGAACCAGGCTCGGCAGACCGGATCCTGAGGATATGAGCGTTCTGTGGGAAAGCCCCCTGCTTCCTCTCGACCTCGTGTTTCATGTGGATCGCAACTCGGCCTATTACAATTCCGGGAGCAAGACGACCGTGTACCTCGCCGAATCGCGTGCGTTGGTCCACTATCTCCTTACGGACCCGCAGATGTCGGGAATGAAGTCAATTGATCGGTACGTCGCACTGGTGGAGAGCGGAGCAGATGCCTTGCAGGCGGCCCGTCAAGCGTTTGGGGACTTGAACCAAATGCAGAGCAAGCTGGAGTCGTACATCAAGCAGATTGCCCCGAGGCCCTACGAAATCCAGGATGCTGGCGGAAGCGAGGCCGCTTCATCTTCGCGGACGCTCTCCCCCGCCGAAACGGCGGCACGCATGGGGGACTTCGCGTTGAGCCGCGGAAAGTTCGATAGCGCTCGAACTAAACTCGAAAACGCCATCGAGCTCGATCCATCGCTGGCGAGCGCGGAACAGAGCCTCGGGTACCTCCTGCTCCAGCAGAATCAACTCGACGATGCCGAAAAACACTTCACCCGCGCCTTGGAGCTTGATCCGAACAGCGCCCTCGCCTATTACGGCCAAGGCACGGTGTCGATGGTGCGCGGCGGCTCTGTGGGCGTCCCGACCGGCGCTATCGTGGCGTTTGAAAAAACCGTCTCGCTCAATGCCGATTTTGCGCCCGCATGGTACAACCTCGCCTCGATTTATGCCCTCAGGCCGGAAACTCTGCAGAAGGCATTGGACGCGGCGGGACGCGCTGCGTCACTCGTCCCCGGCGAGTCCGGTTATCAGTATCAACTTGCCGTAATTCTGGCGAGCCTGGGACGAACTGAGGAGGCCCGCAAGGTTGCCGAACAACTCCGGAACTCTTCGAGAGATGTCCGGATGGCTGACAAGGCCGGCGACCTGCTCGCGCAGTTTTCTCAACCCCGAACCTCCGCGCCTCCGGCCTCCACACGCGTCCCGCCTCTCACTGCTTCCACGGACCGTACAGTCCACATCGAGCGCAAGACAGAGCCGAACGACAGACCGGCGGAGACACCCTCGAACAGGACTCGCGAGGAGATCAATCCTCCCGCGCCCCTTCCGGCGCCTGGCGAAGTCCGCATTTACTCGATGGTTGGGACGATCTCCGAGGTGAACTGTGCGGACTCGCCGCAAATCCAAATCACACTGAAGGCGCAGACCATCGTCATGCACCTGCACGCTGCCGATGTCGCACATTTAGTCATTAAATCTTCCGGCGCAAATTCTCTTGCGAAAAATGCGGTTTGCACCGGGCTGCGCGGACGAAGCGCTCGTGTCAGTTATCATCTCGTGCCGGACAAGCCCTGGGATGGCGAGATTCAGTCGATTGAATTTCGGAAGGAACCGTAGACAGTTCCCCTCTTGGTCCGCGGCTGAGGACAACGCTTCGGCGGGCGTCAACTCAGCAAGGGTTGCGAACGACTCTCACATCTCCAGGCCAGCGACGCCGAGCACCGTCAACGCGACGCGTTGCAGCCCCAGTTCGCGACCCGCCGGGTTATACCATTCCTCGAGGGTATGTGCGCCCCCGTTATGCCCGCCTGCCCCAAGGGAAATTGCCGGAATGCCCAGCGATAAGGGGATGTTTGCGTCGGTGGATGATCGTTCGCGCCGCGATTGGTTTCCGAGCTGACGATCGGCCGACAGTAAAGCAGCCAGAAGCGGTGAATTCTCGGGCAGCTCTCCGGCAGGCCGCACTCCGAGGACAGTGATCTTCAAATCGAACATGCTCGTGCTACCGGCCATTCCACGATCTCGCGCCGCGGCCATTTCTTCGTCGATGCCGGTCTGCACGGCCTCGCGCAAAAATGCTTCCAGTTTTCCAAGTTCGGCCTCCGATTCGGACCGCAAATCAACTTTCATCGAAGCGCGTTCCGGAATCGAATTCACCGACGTGCCACCCTCAATCTCGCCGATATTGAAACTCGTTCTAGGAGACGCGGGCACGTGCCCCGCGACAAAGCGCGCGATTCCCCGCCCGAGCGCGTGGATCGGATTCGGGATGCCGAAATCCGACCAGCTATGCCCGCCCGGCCCGGTGACGACGATCTCAACCCTCCGCGACGCCAACGCCGCCGTCGTCACGTATTCGGTGGCAGATCCGTCCAGCGCGATGACGTATTTCAGATGCTTCTTATAGGCATCCACCAACGCCCGCATGCCGCGAAGATTCCCTTCCCCCTCTTCGCCCACATTCGCAACAAACAGGATCGTGCTCTTCGTGTTGATCTTCGCTTCCCGAAACGCCTGCGCCACGGCCAGCAGAGCTGCCAGCCCCGTGCCGTTGTCTGAAATTCCGGGAGCGAGCAATCGTCCGCCCTCGCGCTTGACGCGTACATCGGTGCCCATGGGGAATACGGTATCCAAATGGGCCGCCACCATGACTATGTCCTGAGATGTGCCCGGGAATTCACCGATGACGTTGCCGGTTGCGTCGATCGCCACCCGAAGGCCCGCTGCTGCGAGCAGCTTCTTCATGTACGCGGCGCGAGGGCCTTCATGGAAAGGTGGCGCGGCAATCTCCGTGATGCGGATTTGTTCGTCGGTCGTTGCGGAGACACTGCTCCGGAGGAACTCCAGGACGCGAGTCACGCGGCCGTCATCCTGAAGCGGCGTGGCAGCCGTTTTTCGCGCAAAATTCTGCATGAAAGCAATCACTGCAATCCCAATCGTGCAAAAGAGAAGGTAGCGTTTCACGACTCACACAGCCGCGCCCGCAAGTTTTCTCTTCTTAGGCGGAACTCGCCAGTGTTCATCATCCCGCACCGGTCAAGTACTACAAAACACGCTGAAGCAGGAAATCCAATCGTTGGACGATGTGTCTAGCGCAACGTTCGTGCGGCATTCAACGTCGCGCCGTTTCTCTGCAAAGCGCATAGATTTCCGCGTCGGTTAGGACGCGCGAAGCACTTTTTGCCGCCTGGAAGATGCGGTTCACCAAGTCATCATTTGCCGGGATGCCGTGCTTCTCCAGCCAGTACAGCGCGTTCGATTTCCCACTCAATGGTCCCACTTCGATCACCTGCTCTAGCCCGAAAAGAGAGGCCGGAACGCCGCTGTACACAACATCCGCCAGCCTGGAATCTCCCTTCCGATATGCTTTCATAAGCGCAGCGGCGTGGACGCCGGTGGCCGTGCGAAATGCATCGCGCCCCACGACGGGATAATTCGCGGGGATCGTCGTGTGCGTGGCGCGCGCCACCGTCTCGCAGAATTCCTTGAGCTTCGATAGGTCACGGTCAATCATCCCCAAAAGGCGCATGTTGACCAACATGAGCTCCGTTGGAGTGTTTCCCACACGCTCACCCAGTGAATTCGCCGCTGCGTGAACCTGATTCGCGCCTGCCGCGATCGCGGCGAACGAATTGGCAATCGCCAGGCCCCGGTCACAATGTCCGTGCCAATCCACGCGAATCGATTCGCCCGACGGCATAACGACCTTCTCGCGAACAAATTTCACCAGATTGTATGCGCCCATCGGCGTAGCGTGTCCGACCGTATCGCAGAGCACCACGGCGCGCGCCCCGCAATGAATTGCGGTTGAATAAAGTGCCTGGACGATTTCCGGCTCCGTCCGCACCGTGTCCTCAGTCACATACATTACCGGCAAGCCCTGTGCGACGGCAAACTTTATGGCGTTCTCGGTAATCTTCAGGAGATGGTCCACGGACCAGTCTTCCACCAGGCGCCGGACCGGACTCGATCCGAGAAATGTCGCTGCCTCGATGGCGATCCCAGCGCGTTGCGAAATTTCAGCAATCGGGCGAATGTCATTTTCGTGCGTTCTCGCCGCGCAATTCGGCCGGATCTTCATTCGCGCACAAACAATTTCCTTCGCGAGCGCTTCTGTATCCGCATACGCACGAGCACCCGCGCCCGGCAAACCGATATTCACCATCTCAATGCCGAGAGCTTCCATCAAGTGCAGAATGTCGATTTTCTCTCCGATGGAGGGGTCGTGAACTGAGGGGTTTTGCAGACCGTCGCGCAGCGTCTCATCGTCCAGCGTGATCTTGCCCACAGCGGGAAACGAAAATTCCCCCGCCGTGTTCCAGTCGTATATCAGGACGTCTTCTGCCATTGCGTGCTGACTTCTACACGTCGTCTAGTAGCGCAAGGTGAAACTGTGCAACATCTGCTTCGGGTCCGGCTTGTACAGCGTCTTGCAAAACTCACAACGGTAAATTTCCGCTTCCTTCCCGATCTTCGCTTCCACTTCCTTTGGGTAGTCATACCAACGTTTCAGATGTCCGGCGCACAGTTTCCCCTTCGCGTTCTTCTCGTCGCACGAACGTTGCTTTGGTTTGCGCACCTTTATTTTGACCTCTATCGGCTCGGTCGCCGCCACGGGGGGCGCGACCGCCGCCGCAGGCGGTGCCTGGGGTGGAGCAGCGGGTTTCGTGCTTTGCGGTGCTGTTTCCTCAGCCATTCTTCGATTCCTCTCTCGGATCTGAGTACAATCTACTGGTCCCTTTCACCCAGACCCTATGCACAGGGG
Organism: Terriglobia bacterium; assembly: GCA_020073705.1. Lineage (GTDB taxonomy): Bacteria > Acidobacteriota > Terriglobia > Acidiferrales > UBA7541 > Palsa-360. The sequence goes on along the minus strand of JAIQES010000002.1, from coordinate 5,477 downwards.
CACGCTGCCCATCGCGCTTTGTGTGCTGCGCCCGCGGCATCGCCACCTGAAGTATTCTACTCGAATCATTCGTGCTGAACCAAGCGCTGCATCCATGTAGGTCACGTGGGCGCCGAAAATAAGGTTCCAGCAAAGCATCTACGACAATACTTTGTTTCGGAGGGAGTTTGCCGGATCCGCGTATTCCACTGCCGCGAGACACAGACCACGCGGCGGCATTGTGGGCCCGGATTTCGAACGATCGCGCATTTCGAAGAGTTTCGGTATATCTTCGGGCCTGAGTTTGCCGCGCCCGACATCGACCAGCGTCCCCATAATTTTTCTCACCATGTAACGCAGAAACGACTTCCCGCGAACCACGTAGATCCACTCTTCGGCAGAGGTGGCAGACTCTTCGCCGGCATCGCGCAGAACCTCGGAACGATAGATCAGGCGAGTCATAGTTCGCTCCCGGTCGTCTTTCTCCGATCCGGTGGATGCCGCGAATGATGCGAAGTCGTGCTCACCCTCGAACCTGCGGGCCGCCTCAGCCATCGCCGCATAGTCCAGCGGGTAGGGATCATGCTGCACGTAGCGCCAGAGGAAAGGTGGAACGACTCGTCCGCGGAAGATTCTGTAGCGATATGTCTTGGCCAGGGCATCCCACCGCGCGTGGAAATCCGGTCCGACCTCCTCCGCTGCGGCCACACGGATCGAATGCGGCAACAATGCGTTCAACGCTCGCTGAAACTCGCCTGCGCTCAATTCCGAATGAGTCTTGAAGTTTGCCACCTGGCCCGTCGCATGAACTCCCGCATCGGTGCGCCCGGCAGCATGAATCATCAGCCGATGCTGGGTCAGCTTTTCCAAAACATCGATCAATGTGCCCTGAATCGTCGGCTGTCCCGGCTGCATCTGCCAACCACTGAAATCAGTTCCATCGTATGCCAGAGTGAGCTTAATGTTATGCATGGGCGCCGCGTGTAATTATCGCACGATGACGCAATTTCCCCCGTAGGGCATTGCCCCATTAGAAAGTTTTGAAAGTTTGGACGGTCCGAATGATTGCTGGTGCCGTTCCAACCAATTTCGGGTAATGCCCAGCCATGTAGCCAAACGTTGCCGGACGCACGGTTTCCCTCTCTGTTGGTTGACGATTCATATGTGTAATCATCGGCTCATCAAGTTGGAACGGCACTAGCGACCCCCTCCGTTGATTGTTTAGCAATGATATGAGTCGAACCCCGACGGCATGTCAACGTACCGTCGCCCCTTGACCTTCGGTCGTTTGTCACGTTCAATACTTGAGCCTTTGATGTCAGGCCAGGACTTGTATTTGCCAGAACCTAAGGTTCGTTGGGTTTAGCAGACGCATTCTACTTGATACAGCGTAACGGACCTGAGCCCAAGGATGCTGGAAAGCGCTCGGAAAATAGTTGAAACAATTTGGGCTCTCCAGACGTTTAACTAGCTTAGTACCTACGAGCTATGATTCGTTGAACAAGATGATTGTGTTTCGAGAGGACAATAAAAATGATCGGAAGGCTCTACCGCACGATACTTGCCCTATGCCTAGCCGTGCTGACGGCCTTGGCGCCGGTGGCGCCGGTCTCCGCCCAGCAGCAGGGGCAGGGACAATCCACGCCGCCTGCGCAACCCCAGCCTCAGGTCCCGACTCGGACGATCCAGGTATCGAATCAGAACTACATGTACGGCCAGCGGTGGTTCCCCAATCCCTTCGCGCCGTACACTCCGACGAAAGTGCCGGAGCCGATTCTGACGAACGCGCCGCAAATCGAGCAGATGATCCAGGACGGAAAGCTGCGCATCAGCTTGCAGGATGCCATTGACCTTGCGTTGCAGAACAACCTGGACATCGCAATCCAGCGATATGCCCCCTGGCTCGCCGAAGCCAATATCCTTCGTACCATGGGTGGCGGCGCCCTTCGCTCCACGGCTGGCGCTCCTCTGGTGACGCTTGGCAACATCCCGGCACTGAACTTCGATCCCCAATTTACTTCGACTTTCAGCTTGGACCAGCGCGCGATTCCCGTGAATAACCCGCTCACCGCCGGCACGGGCACCGGCACCGGCGCCACTTTTAATGCGCTGCATACGCACACCGCTATAGGCAATTTGCAATATTCCCAGGGGTTTCATACTGGCACGTCGTTTTCAGCCGCGTTTAATAACACACGCGCATCCACATCCAGCACTGCCAACTTTTTCAGTCCTTCCGTGACGTCCAACTTTGTCTTCATAGCCAACCAGCAGTTGCTGAACGGGTTCGGCCTTCTCGCGAATGAGCGAAACATCCGAATCGCAAAGCTGAATAAATACGTGGCCGATCAGACCTTCCGGCAGCAGGTGATTACCTCGATCACTGCGGTCGGCAACGCCTATTGGGAGCTCGTGTTTGCCCGCGGAAACGTGGACGTGGCCGTGCACCAGGTTGACCTGGCGAACAAGCTGTACAGCGACAACAAGAAGCAGGTCGATGTCGGCACTCTCGCTCCATTAGAGATCGTCCAGGCCGAAGCACAGGTCGCGACCGCCAACCAAGCTTTGATTGTCGCGCAGACGACGGTGCTTCAGGACCAACTCGCCCTGTTGAGCTTGATCTCCAAGGACCCCAATTCTCCTGCCTTGCGCACAGTCGAGATTATCCCCACCGACACAGCCGACGTGGCCCCGCCCGAAGTTGAAAAGATTTCACTTGAAGACGCCATCAAGGAAGCAATGACGAAGCGCCCCGACGTTCTCCAATCAGAGACCACGCTCAAGGCGGACGACATCAGCATGCACGCCACCAAGAATGCGCTGCTTCCCGTGCTCAATCTGACCGGGATGTATGCCTCACAGGGCCTGGCGGGCAACAACAGGCCGCCGACATGTTCGCCTCAGCCATGCACACCTCCCCCTTTCTTCCCTATCGTATCTGGACTGGGGACTGCCCTGGGCGACATGTTTACTGGCGTCTATCCTGAGTACAACGCACAGATCAGCTTGACAATCCCGATCCGCAATCGCCAGGCACAGGCCGATAACGTCACTGCCTTACTGACTTCGCGCCAAGACGAAACCCGCTACCGCCAGACTCTGAACAACGTCGCTATCGATGTTCACAACACACAAATCGTTCTTGAGCAAGCGCGCGTCACCGTGGCCGCCGCGGCGAAAACACGCGACCTCGATCAGCAGACCCTCGACGCCGAACAAAAGAAATTGCAGCTAGGTGCTTCCACGCTATTCAATGTGGTGACCATTCAAAACACCTTGGCTGCGGCAGCCTCCGCCGAGGTCCGCGCCCGTGTAAACCTCGCCGAGGCCAAAGTGAACTTTGACCGCGCCATGGGCCGTACGCTTGAGGTCAACAACATCACTATCGCCGACGCCAAGTCGGGCCAGGTCCCCAAGGACACGCTGATCCCAGGCACCTCGTCTGCCGGTCAATTGGTCATCGATCGCATCAGACAGGACACGTCGTCCCCCGCTGCCGCAGCAGGCTCTTCGGCAGCCGGCAACGGGCAGTAAGAGACTCACAGCGACAGAACAGGCGGGCGCGGAAACTGCGCCTCGTTTTTCACTTCAAGTTGGCTGAGTACGGCTTACAACACGAATCCAAGCGTCTTGCGAATCGGCACAGGCAAGGATCTACTCAACGAGACATAAGGACTTCATTAAGACATTAAGAATTGTAATGCATCCCATCGGAATAATTCACACATGACCTGCTTGACGGTCCGCTCCAGTTCCGGTAAAGTCCCGCTTCTCGTGCTGGACGGCCAACATTCTTATTTTTGCTTTAAGGAGACCGACCGCTGTTGGGGCGGCTGAATGCAGCCCTAGTGAAATTAATCTTCGTTTTCTTAAGGAGATCCATGTCGACAGAACTGCGTAATTTTTTGGCACTCTCGTATGACGAATTGGAAGATCTGAATCTGCAGGCGAAGGAAGAGCGCAAGAACCGCGTTGCCGCCCACAAGATTCAGGAAAAACGGATCAAGTACCTGACGGACGAGAAGCGCATCAAGGCCGTAACAGTGCTTTTCAGCGACCTCGAAGGCCGCTTGCACATGCTCGACTATGACAAGAAGTTCCTGATCAAGAGCTGGGACAACCTCACGTTCGACGGCTCCTCGATCCGAGGATTCACTGCTCAGCGCGAGAGCGATCTGCGTCTCGGGATGGACTGGAACGCTTTCTACTGGGCTCCCGCCGATTTCTTCGGTGCCGGCAAGGTGCTGGTCTTCGGTGAGGTTATCGACAAGGACGGCACGCCGTACACCGCCGACATTCGCGGCGCCTTGAAGGGATTCGCGCAGGAGCTTTACAAGAAGGAAGGCTATACGCTCAACGCGGCGAATGAAATCGAAGGGTTTCTCTTCAAAGGTCAGGACGCGGAGCGCCACTACCCCGAAACTGGCAAGTTCGAATACGTCAACACGGGCGGATATTACCACTCGCTCCCCGGCGACCCGCTGCGACTGTTCATTGACACCACCGCCGAAGTGCAGCGCGCGATGGGCTTTCAGAACGAGAAAGACCATCCGGAAGTTGCGCCTTCCCAGTTCGAGATCAACTACGGGTATACTGAAGCCGTGGCTGCGGCAGACCAAATTCAGCTCTACAAGCTGATCTGCCGTGAAGTGGCGACGAAGATGGGCTTCACGGCGTGCTTCCTGCCGAAGCCGGTCGCCGGCGTCAACGGCAACGGCATGCACACCAACGTGTCGGTCAGCAAGAACGGCAAAAATCTCTTTTGGGACCCTAAGGGCGAAGAAAAACTCAGCAAGTTTGGCTGGTCGTTCGTCGATCGCCTCATGACGCACGCAAATGACATTTGTCTGATGCTGAACGCCAGCGTCAATGCGTACCGCCGTCTCGATCCACACTTCGAGGCGCCAAACCAGATCAACGCGTCGCCCGTCGACCGCGGCGCGATGGTGCGTATCCCGCTTGGCAACGAAAACAGTTCGCGCGTGGAGGTCCGCTCGGTCGCTCCGGACGCGAATCCCTACATGGTCATGCACTCGATCTTCAAGACCGGGATCGAAGGCGAAATCGCGAAGATCAAGAACATCCGCCAGGCGGGGCGCTACCTGCCCGATAACATTTATACTGCGCTTGAAAACTTCCGCGCCGCTGCGTGGACAACGAAGATTCTCGGCGAGGGTGTAAAGAACCGCTACGCAGATCTGAAAGAGGCCGCCGCCGACCGCTGCCCGCGTGCACTTGGAACCCTCGTCAAGGGTGCCGAAGTTCAGTTCCACCACGAGGTGTACAACCAGTTCCTCTGGAACATGTTCTAAACGAAAGTTATTTCGCGATGTGCAAAGCGCCCCGATCCTGTCGGGGCGCTTTTCTTTCGAATCATGGCCCGCGCCGTCTTTGTTTCAAACTGTTGTTTCGCGCTGTCGCGGACCCGCCGACTGTGTTATTCTCTCCCACTTATATGCTTGGCGTGACAACCTACTAAGGGGCATAGACATGAAGCA
>JAIQES010000050.1 GCA_020073705.1 Terriglobia bacterium | reverse complement strand
GCTTTCTGCGTGGCAGAAAGCCTCCCCCGTTTGCTGTGCGTCATAAACACCACCTTTTAGAAAAACATTCCTATCAGATGGTGTTGCATCGACCGGTTGAGCCGGCAGGACTTATCAGGACTTGGCAAGAGGCGGTCCATCTAGATTGCGCTATACTCCGCCTAACTCCTCGTACCGGCTCTTGTCCGGCCAGAGGAGCATTTGGACTGATTGATGCTACTGGGACTGAGTCATTATCCTGAACATCCAGATGGGAGGAAGCACAAATGCCAGTTACAGTGAAGAACATCTCGCTTTGGCGAAAAGAGGTCGAGAACAAGACCGGGGTTCTTGCTCAGACGCTTGAACCTCTGGCGAAGGCCGGGGCCGACCTGCACGTGGTAATGGGCTTCCGGTATTCTGGTGACGAAACCAAGGCAGCGGTCGAGCTTTACCCAATCTCCGGTAAAAAGTCGATTGCCGCCGCTGAGCAGGTAGGACTCAGCGCCTCGGCGATCCCGACACTTCTTGTCGAAGGGGACAACAAGCCAGGTTTGGGGTGTGCCATTGCACAGGCCATTGCGGATGCGGGCGTCAATTTGAGTTTCCTGGTCGCACAGGTAATTGGGCGAAAGTACTCGGCTGTCATTGGGTTCACAAACGACGAGGATGTAAAGAAAGCAACTACGCTCATTAAGAAAGCGACGAGCAAGAGGAAGTGAAAGGGAAGGTCGAAGGACGGCTTGGATCGCTGGCGTTGACTGTTGCGGTGTCAGGTCGTCGTTACCCACAGGACGGCGCGCCACGCAATCGCACGCACTGTCCGAGAATGGGGCTTCTCGGGACTTGGCACACAGGACTCACTCACTCCACAGTTACCAGGGCATCATTTGGGATTTGCACAGCAGGTATCGCACACACGAACGGTCTCCACGACCTCTTTCGCTTCGTTCACCAATCGTTCGCCCGTGAACCAGTCCCTATTCGGCCCGGCTCAACTCTGAGATCCATTCTTGCAAAATCGCCAGCTGGTCATCCTCAACACTTCTGAAAACGATTCCCATTCCCATATTGGGCAAGACAAATACCACTCTGCCGAGTGTCGTGAATGTCGTGCTTTTGTGAAAGATTCTGACCCGAACGTCTGTACCTTCGGGTGAGGAATTCAGCATGTCGAGGAAGGCTCCGCCAATACTCAGGTCGCTGGTCTTAGCGATGAGCTTTGTATCGGATGAAATTTCAGTTACTTCTGCCTCTGCGATGAATGGGTACCGTGGAGCATGACGGGGCTCTGACTCCATTCCTTATGGCCTTCCTTGTGGCCAATACAGCGAGATTGGCTACATTTGGTGCGAATCTTAGGTCGAGCCAGCGTGTAAGTCAATCGTTATACCAGACGTGCACCCGTCTCAATGGACGCCCATCGTGTGGGCATACTGCGTTGCGACCTAATACCGCTGACTCGCCAGCAACCTGGCCGCGTAACGTCACTCTCGGAAAGTGGGAATTCACCCCAGCATGCCCCCAGGACACATTCCGATAAGCCGACTTCACGGGACTTGGCTTCTCGAATCGGTTGTCACTGGACACCGAGGGGCGACCTGCGTTACTTTCCGCAACAGTGTGGGTTCCAGATTATTCGTGCAAGAATCATTGGGGTGAATCTTATGAAACGAGATAGACGAGATCAAAAGGGTTTCTCACGGCGGGATTTCATCAAGACGACGGCGGCGGGCGCAGGCGCGGCCGCTCTCACTGGGTTCGCCGTGGAGGAAGTGAAAGGTCAAGTGCGGCCCGCGCATTGGGACAAGGAAGCGGATGTCGTCGTTGTCGGAGCGGGAGCGACGGGCCTCCCTGCAGCCATTCAAGCGATCGAAGGTGGGGCGTCCGTCATCCTGATCGACGCGAACACGGACGTTGGTGGACACGCCATATTGAGCGGAGGAAATGTAGCTTTGGGTGGCGGAACGAGCAGGCAGCAAAAATACGGCGTTGTCGATTCACCGGACCTAGTGTATTCGGACCTCACGGACTGGTCCGTCGTGGAACCGAACGGATTCCCTGACTACAGGTACAACGACAAAGAAGTCATCCGCGCCTTCGCCGACGAGAGTGCAATGACTTATGAATGGCTGGTCTCCCACGGCGTCATATTTGTTGACAAAGCCCCGGACAAGGCTGGCGGGAGCGCAATTGGCAACTCTGCTCCCCGAGAGAACCATGCCGCACCGATGACATGGCCGCAGGTTCAGACCGGCGTAGCAGTGAGCGCCGAACGTGCGGCGACCACATCCTCGGGTGTCGGCCTCATTCGGCCGCTCGAAGCTACTGCGAGAAAGCTAGGCGTACAGATTCTCTTGCAACACAAGATGGCGACTATTATCCGGGAGAATCCCAACTCGGGAAGAGTTCTTGGAATTGCGGCAACGACGCAAGGCAAGACCGTAAACATCCGCGCGAGGAAGGGCGTCATTATTGGCACGGGCGGGCACAGTAGCAATGTGAACTTCCGCAGGATATTCGACCCCCGGCTGACCGAAGAGTACCAAGTGGGCGGGGAACCGTACTCCTTCCAGGACGCCAGCGGAGAAATTGCAGCGATGGCCATCGGGGCATCGCTCTGGGGCGCGTACAATCAGTCTGGAGAATTTGGCCCGAATGTTACCAAGGCGGGTTGGATCGGGTGCCAGTATGGTTATGTGCATCTATCCTGGCAGCCTGATAGCCCTGTCTTTTCTCTCGCACGCGCCACGGGCCTGTTTGTGAAGGAGTACCAAGACACGATCCTCGTGAACCAGGCGGGCCTGAGGTTTTATGATGAGACGCAAGATCAGTTTACAGCAAACAATTACAATTCCATCAATCCATATTTTCCGCGAAGCTACCGCAATGCGGAAAACATCAAGTACACGCCTTCCAACTTCATCAATGCCGCGTTGGCGGGAACCGGAGATACGTCCGCCGGAGGCGGGCCGATCTGGGCGATCTTCGACGCCGAAGCAGTGAAACGGGAGGGTTGGACGGTTGCGCCTCCCCACGTGGATATTGCAGGTGGGTACTTTTCCTCTGGAGGCACGATCGCGGAATTGGCTGCGACGATTGTGAACAAGTATCAGCGAAGGCCGATGCCGGCCGATGTATTGCAAAACACGGTGACTCGGTACAATTCCTTCGTGGATGCTGGCAAGGACGCCGACTTCGGGAAACCAGCGCCAAAATATAAGATCCAGACGCCTCCGTTCTACGCTGCCTGGGCGACGCCCGTGGTCCACGATACGCGCTCCGGCCTCAGGATCAACGCGAGGTGCCAGGTGGTAGACCTCAATGGCGCCGTCATCCCAGGGTTGTACTGCGGAGGCGAGTCAGCCGGTGGGTTCAGCCTGCATGGTCTGGCTAGATGCACTGTTCAGGGCCGTATCGCTGGCAGGAATGCTGCCGCGGAAACGATCAAGGGGTAATACCGATCACACATGCGCCACAACGAACCAAACTATCCTGGTTCGAAGGTGAGTAGACCGTTAGACTGCGCAAGTGCTCCGAGCACTGAGTCTCTCGAGAAATCCTACGCCCCCAATGAACTATCCTCTGCCATTGCAGTAGCCATGGTCACTACTTGGACGGATTGACCGGAATGGATCGCTCAGCGCTGTAGCTTACTTACCCAACGAGGGCGGATCTATCCTCCGGATATCTAAAGGCACTGCACCGTTTCCAGGAACCTCGGACAAGAGCGTGCTGGACCCGATGCCGCGCTCGAAAAGCCAGCGAGCTGTCGCCGACTCGGGCCGGAGCAGGGGTGCAAGTTTCCGGAGATCATCCAGTTCATCAATATCCAACTCGATCCGCGGATTTCGAAGCACTTGGGCGTGTGCGCCGCATTGCTGCGCCTCTGCCAGATGGCGAGAAAAGCTGTTGATCCCGAAGCGTGACGGAAAGATCCCCGGCGCCGATCGCAGGAGCGCGTTTGTGCCTGTCCCGTCACTCGATGGAACCAGAACGGCCGCTGGCGCCTTTCGCAACTCTTGAAAAACGGCTTCGATGTCGCGTGGTTCTACCAAAGGAATATCGATGGGCAGACGGAGAAGGGCATGGACTCCTCGCCCGGCGCAGTAAGCCGAAGCGGCATCCACGGAGTCGCTTTCCGAGATTTGGCGGGGATCGACTATGGTTTCCCAGCCAAGTTTCCCGGCCATAGAAATAGCTCTCGGTTCCTTGCTGACAACAAATATGCGGTCAACCGAACGGACTTCAGCAATCCGGCTGAAAAAATCTTCACACATGGCCTGCGCCAGGGCTGCACGGTCGGACGGAGAAAAATGTGGGGCTAGCCTCTTCTTGGCCTCACAAAATTCCTTGACGGGTATCAGGATCGCCCTCATGGGATTTCGTTGTTTTCCGTTGGTGCAAACCGCGTGTTTGCGGTCATCCATCAACCCCCGCTGCTTGTCCGGCGAACAGATGCAGAACTTGTCGCGCGAGTCGTTCTTTGTCTTCGAGGGCTTGCATGACCGTCGGGCATAGGATGACCTTCATGCCAAGCGATTCAATACGCATAGATTCGCCGGCATCCGCAGGATCGATAATAAATGTCGCGCAGACGTCTTGATACATCCGGGCTACTCCAAGAGCGGAGACGTCAAACCCAAGCTGGGACATCATTCGATCAGAAGGACCCTTCAGCGATTTGCCACCGACAATTGGGCAAACTGCTACGACATCTTTCCGGCGCGCTTGCAATGTCTCACGCAAAGTGGGGACCGCTAAAATTGGGCCGATACTGATCAGAGGGTTGCTGGGACAGATGATGACGCCGTCAGCGCGCTCAAGTGACTCGATGACGCCCGGCGCCGGGCACGCGCTTTCGATTCCATTAAACGATATTCCTCTGATAATAGGTTCTGCGCGTTCTTGAACCAGATATTCCTGGAAGTTGAGCCGCCCTTGCTCCGTTTCGATCATCGTCGGAACGGCCTGATCGGTCATCGGAAGAATCTTTGCCTTGACTCCGAACGCCTGGGCAATCGATTCCGCAACCTGTGACAAAGTTGCCCCTTCTCGAAGCATGGCTGTGCGATGGATGTGTGTCGCCAGATCGCGATCCCCAAGATGAAACCAGGATGGGCGGCCGTATAAAGCGAGCTGATTAAGCGTGTGGAACGTTTCGTCGCAAAGGCCCCAACCGGTCTGGGGATTCACCACGCCCGCCAGGGTATAGGTAACAATATCTAGATCGGGCGATATGGCGAGACCGTGCAGAACAACATCGTCACCTGTGTTAACGATGATTGTAAGCTGAAGCGAATCCATCGCACGGTTCAGACCCAACAGGAGCTTGGATGCTCCGACTCCGCCTGCCAGCGCGGCAATGTTCACTGGCAGTCCAACCCTCCGGAAGGTGGATTGCCGGACGAAAGAACAGGCATCCGTTCCATCGGCAAACGCTCCTCGTGATTTGCCTCTTCGAAGATCTTTCGAATCTGATACGTGGTGGTGCGTTCGGCGGGCGTCCGCCCAATCGTCCGAATGATCGCGCGGATTTCGCCGGGAGATACGTACTCCCCGAAACGTGCTCCGGCGGTCTTGGAGATGCTTTCCTCCATTAAGGTACCGCCGAAATCGTTTGCTCCCGCTTCCAGGCAGGCCAACGCTCCTCCAAAGCCGAGTTTTACCCAGGATACCTGGATGTTTGGGATGTAGCGGTTCAGAAGCAGTCGTGCCAGAGCGTGTACCACCAGATCCTCGCGGAATGAACTTCCCTCGCGGGCGTGACCGGACCGAAAAAGCCGCGTCAGAGAATGGATGAAGCCAAGGGGGACAAATTCGGTGAAACCACCCGTTTCTTTTTGTATCTCGCGCAGCAGAAGTAGATGTCGTACCCAATGATCCGGAAGTTCTGTATGGCCGTACATGATTGTGGATGTGGTAGGAATTCCCAGCGCGTGTGCGGTACGAATTATATTAATCCACTGACGCACCTTCAGTTTGTTTGGGCTCAATTCGCGGCGCACCTTATCATCCAGGATTTCGGCCGCTGTTCCAGGAATGCTCCCCAATCCTGCTTCTTTCAGCATCCGGAGGTAATCGGGCAACGGCATTCCCGTTTTTTCCACTCCGTAAGTGATTTCCATGGGCGAATAAGCATGAATATGCAGCTCGGGTAAGCGCGATTTGATGGCGCGAAGAAGACTGGCGTAAAAGTGTCCGTCCAGGTCCCGAGGCAGTCCGCCCTGAATGCACACCTCAGTGGCCCCGCGCTCGACTGCTTCGACCGACTTTGCAACAACAGCCTCCGTCGAGTGAAAGTAGGCATCCGGGGAATTCGGCCCGCGGCTAAACCCACAAAAGGCGCAGCCAACGATGCAGATGTTCGTGAAGTTTATGTTTCGGTTCACGACATAGGTGACGTGATCGCCGACTGCGCGTTTGCGGATCTCATCCGCGACTTTCACCAATGCGACGAGGTCGTCCCCCTCAACCCTGCTCAAAATGAGTCCCTGTTCGAAGTCGAGATCATTCCCGTCGAGGGCCTTCTCCAGGACGCGAGCCACGGCTGTGCTCGCACCATGGAAAGCTTGCTCCCAGGAAATTTCTCGCCAGCGAGGTTCCATGGTCTTCAACATGGGTCATGAATCCTTTCGGGCATATCCGTCTTCGCACCGTAGCTTCTGCAGCTCGGATTGGACGCGGGCATCGACAAATCCCGGCCGGGAGGAAAATTCAGGGTAAATCGCGAGCCTCTCGCGTAAAACGAATCCTGCTGCGGCAGTCCGTTCGGCTAATATTGGAATCTGCGGCCAAGCCGCTTCGGGATTGATGAAATCTTGTGTCACCGGTGAAATCCCGCCCCAGTCGTTAATTCCCGCCCGCAACAACAAAGGATAATCTTCCGAGGCCAGATTCGGCGGAGACTGCAGATTCATTTCGCCGCCGAAAATCAATCTGGCAATGGCCAATGTGCGTTGCAGATCCTCAATGGATGGCTCGGGCGCGCGCGCCATTCGTGTTCCGGCCTTGGCTCGGAATGGTTGAATAATCACTTCCTGGATGTGGCCGTACTTTTCATGGAGACCGCGGATCGCGAAGAGCGCATCCAGACGCTCCTGCTGAGTTTCGCCAATCCCCATAAGAATACCAGTTGTGAAGGCAATTTTCAGCCGGCCTGCCTCCTCGATCGTCTTGAGCCGAAGGGTAGGAACTTTGTCTGGGGCCTTCCAGTGTGGGCCGCCGCTCCGCAACAAGCGCGGACTCGCGCTCTCGATCATGAGCCCAAGACTCACATTTGAATTCTTTAGACGATGAAGATTCTCCGCACCCATCAGACCGGGATTGGAATGAGGGAGCAGCCCCGTTTTGTCGAGTACGAGCCGTGTCACGGCCTCAAGATAATCGAGGGTACTTTCAAAGCCCCGCCTTCTCAGGAATTCTCTAGCTTCCGGGAAAATTCTTTCTGGCTGATCGCCCAAACTAAACAGCGCTTCTTTGCATCCCGCACGACGCCCAGCTTCGGCTATAGCGAGAACTTGTTCCGGCGTCATGTATGGCGGGACGCCGCCTTCGGGATCAGCTCGGAACGTGCAATAGCCACAGTAATCACGGCAGAGATGGGTCAGTGGGATAAAGACTTTCTTGGAATAGGTGACTGTGCGGCCCTTCGATTGGTCGCAGACCACCGAGGCGGCTTGAAGCAGAGCGTCGAGGTCGCCACCCTCCATTAATGAGAGTGCCTCTTCTGGGGTCAGACCATGTCCGTTCAGCCCTTGCTTAAGAGCGGCATCCAAATTAGGTGGGTTGGCCAGCCTTGTCACTGTCTCGCCTCTCGGCCCTCTCTTGCTGTTCCAAGGATAGCGCGGGTAAGTGTTTGCAGGCATCTGAGTGATCAGATCCCGGCAAAAACATCAGTATAGCAAAGTCCCAGGATTTACATCTATAAGACAAGGCCCAAAACAGTGCTTCGAATCGCAGCGAGACGTCAATTCATGTTGCGAAATTCCGGCGCGGTTTGCGCTCGTCTCTTATGGGTAGCGGAAAGGATTAATTCTTTGATGCTCGTGCATGCGCATCTGAATCCGCGCGTGCGCGAATTTTTTGCAGCCGATCGCGAAGGTTTCCCGGATCGATACCCGCCGAGAGGCACACCGTCCGATAATCCTGATCGTCTCGAAAAAGAAATTGTTCAGCCTCACGTTTCCGCTGAAGCGAGCCGCGGATCCACTCCCGAACTGTATTGACGATCACAGCGCGCCAAAGCTTCTGTTCGGCTATGTCCTTATCTTTGTTGCCATTCACTATGTTGTGTCGCATCTCTCCCCCTTGATTGGACACATTTGTCAGACCGCTAGCCACATGTTATGAGAAGGAGGCATATTCGATGCCGTTCAGAAGGAACTTGCAACAAAGGGCACGCCACAACTCGATAGAACGACGCGGGTTACGAGAGCGACGTTCATGGTTCAAATGGCTTTCATGCGGACGGTGGTTCAATAGCGCACAAACGAAGAGCTATTGTGCCGGGATATTACACAGACCGAGTGAAGGCATACATTTGCCCGGCGAATATCACCACACCTAATTACTTGGTTTGTTGGGAGACGGCTACACGCGCTCATGCATTCAAGGTCTGTAGCCTCAGGCAGAACTCCGGCGGACAACGCGGCACCGGTGTCTCAGCTAGCCATCCACCCAGGAGGCCGCTGGTATTTGCGCCGGTATGTGATCCGGCTCCTCTTACCGCCAGAGATGAATTCGAAGATGATTTCCTTGTTGCCATCTAGGCGAGCCTTGCCATGCTTCTTGGATGCCGACAGAACCAGCCAACGTCCCGCGACAATTTCGTATGTCCCGCGTTCACTCAAGATTTGGTAACTGCCGTCCGATTTCAGTTCCAAGGAGGGCGCCGAACAGGGCGCAGTCTTACCGGCAACTTCTACCTTCGTGCACCGATAGGTTCCGGAAAGGTAAGTCTCGGCCCGGGTTGGTAGAGCTGTGAAAAGCAGCCCGGCAGCGCACGCCAGCAGAGTCCGAAAGGCGATTCGAAGTGTCTTGGGATTAACCTGCATTCTTGTCTTTCAAGGGCGCCCTCGACGATCGGTCGGATGCCCTGCGCTACATGCTACAGCAAGCTTAGTGCCAGAGATGAAGCTCACAACACCATACTTACAAGGGGTTTAGCTGATGGACAACGAACCGGCACGTAGCCATTGGGGACCGTGTGTTCGCGTATTGCACATGATAGGAAGAGATTTTCCCTCAACTCCGGCTAACAAGCAGATTCCGCGAGCCCTCCCCGCGCATTCGCCTACCCGACCAACAGGTAAGACCGGATCAGTCCGGCCCCGTCCACCATGGCCCTTATCTTTTCCAACGCGGTATTTCGCGGCAAATACTTGAGGTCACAATCCGCCGCCACGATCTAATGATTCCCGATTCCTTTCGCATATCCTGCTAGAATTAAGGCTTGGCGCTTCTGACCATCAAGCGGAGAATCAGTTGAGTACGACAAGAGCATCCACGAACGAACCTGTCGCTCGAAACAAACAAGAAAGCGAACTCGAGCGTGAAATCACGCTTCTGTCGCGGGCCGAGCATCCTGACCCATTCCGCCTCCTCGGACCACACGTCGCTGGGGAAGGCGACGCGAAGCGGCTTGTCGTGCGGGCTTTTCTTCCAAGGGCAAGCGAAGTGTCCGTAGTCCTCGAGGGCCACCCGAATCCTGTTCCGGCCTTGCGCATTTCCCCTGAAGGACTCTTCGAAGCCGCTCTTCCGTTCGGTCCTGTGCTGCCGATTTCGCCTGCGAGCTATCGCTGGCGCGTCCGGGAGGCAGGCGAAGCGGTGCTCGAGTCTTATGATCCATACGCGTTTCCTCCTTTGCTGACCGACTTCGACCTGCATTTGATGGGTGAGGGCACGCATTACCTGAAATACGAAAAGATGGGGGCTCATCTTGCCACAGTCCTAGGAGTAGCTGGAGTGCAGTTCGCCGTGTGGGCGCCGAACGCCATGCGCGTAAGCGTGGTTGGAGACTTCAACCAGTGGGACGGTCGGACACACACCATGCGCAATCGCGGCCCATCAGGCGTCTGGGAACTTTTTGTGCCGGGATTGGTCGAAGGTGCCATCTACAAGTATGAGATTCGCCCGTTGGTCTCTGATTTACCAATGCTCAAGAGCGATCCTTACGGTTTCTACTCCGAACTGCGGCCCAAGACGGGTTCGATCGTTGCGCGCCTCGACCGCCATTTTTGGGAAGACGCGGAATGGATGAACAAGCGCGCGAACCGTGACTGGCTCTCCTCACCGATATCCGTGTACGAGGTCCATCTGGGCTCATGGCGGCGAGTGATGGAAGAAAGTTGCCGGTGGCTCTCTTACACGGAGCTTGCCGACCAGCTAGTTCCCTACGTGAAGCAGATGGGCTACACGCATGTCGAGCTGATGCCCGTGATGGAATATCCCTTCGACGGCTCCTGGGGCTATCAGACGCTTGGTTATTTCGCCGCGACGAGCCGCTACGGCGCCCCGCAGGACTTCATGTACCTCGTTGACAAGTTCCACCAGGCCGGCATCGGAGTCTTTTTGGACTGGACGCCCGCACATTTCCCGAGCGACGCACACGGCCTGGCTCAGTTCGACGGCACGCATCTCTATGAGCATGCCGACCCACGCCAGGGCCAGCATCCGGACTGGGGGACGCTGGTCTTCAATTACGGCCGCAACGAAGTGCAAAATTTCCTGATTTCGAATGCGCTGTTCTGGATCGACAAGTATCACATTGACGGGTTACGCGTGGACGCCGTGGCTTCCGTGCTATATCTCGATTACTCAAGGCGCGAAGGAGAATGGATCCCGAACGAATTCGGCGGCCGGGAAAATCTCGCGGCGATCGCGTTCCTAAAGCGATTGAACGAAGTCGTGTATGCGAGTCATCCCGGCGTGCTGACCATCGCGGAGGAGTCAACGGCCTGGCCCATGGTGTCCCGGCCGACCTACCTTGGTGGGCTGGGCTTCAGTCTGAAGTGGAACATGGGCTGGATGAATGACACACTAAGTT
The DNA here is from genome assembly GCA_020073705.1 of Terriglobia bacterium. GTDB lineage: Bacteria > Acidobacteriota > Terriglobia > Acidiferrales > UBA7541 > Palsa-360. The sequence continues at coordinate 18,711 of JAIQES010000050.1, read as the reverse complement.
ACTTCGCAGAAGATCCGGTCCACAGGAAGTACCACCACAACCGGATGACGTTCTCCATGCTATACGCCTTCACGGAAAACTTCGTGCTGCCGTTCTCGCACGACGAGGTTGTCCATGGCAAAGCTTCCCTGCTGAACAAGATGCCCGGCGATCTGTGGGAGCAGTTCGCGAACCTCCGTCTGCTGTTCGGGTATATGTTCGCCCATCCCGGCAAGAAGCTGTTGTTCATGGGCGACGAATTCGGCCAGCGGGCCGAATGGGATCACGAAACGAGCCTTGAGTGGCACTTGCTCGAATATGCTACCCATCGGGGTCTGCAAACTCTCATGGCGGACTTGAATGCGCTCTATTCCCGTGAAGCGGCCCTCCACGAAGTGGACTTCGACTGGCACGGGTTCGAGTGGCTGGACTGCAACGATGCGGATGCGAGCGTCCTGTCATTTCTGCGGCGCGCAAAGCAACACGAAGATTTCTTGGTTGTGGTTGCCAACTATACGCCCGTAATGCGGGAAGACTACCGTGTGGCCGTGCCCGAACAGGGGTTCTACCGGGAAATCCTGAACACCGACTCGGAACGTTATGATGGGAGCAATGTGGGCAATCTCGGAGGCGTGGAAGCTGAACCCATCCCGTGGGGCATTCACCCGTATTCACTGAAACTGCGCTTGCCACCTCTCGGAGCCCTGTATTTCAAGCGCGAGAGGCGCTAACCCGTCGTGCGTTTTTCCCTCGACTCTCTGTGAATCGTTCCGGCTCTAACAGCTTGCGGAAAAACGGTCAAAGCCTTATGGATCGCGGCTCTTGTGGTCAGCGCAGTCGAACCATCAGCCGCGACCTAAAGCCTGCATTTCCCGCAGGGGTTTCAACCCCTGAAGGAATCCCAAAGAGTTTTTCCGCAGCCTGCTAAAGCGTAACGGATTCCATGCCGTGGACGAAGGATGCCTCTTTCTTGACGGCATCCTCTTGCCACCCGCGGCGCTTCAGGATGCCTTTCGTATTCTCAATCATCATGGGATGGCCGCAGAGATAGGCGGTTGTGTTTTCCGCAGCAAGCCCCCAGGAGTCGGTGTACTTACGGACCAGATCGTCCACGCGTCCGGTTTCGCCTTTCCAGGAATTGTCTTCCCACGGACGGCTGACCGTGGGGACGTAGGTAAACCAGGAAACCTCAGCGGCGAACTGCTCCAATTCTTCGCGATACCCCAACTCCCAGGAGCGGCTGGCGCCTTGAAGCAAGAACAGTTTGTGCTCACCGGCAAATTTCGCGTCCTTCCACTGGTGGTGGAGTGACCGCGCATAACTGACGAACGGTGCGACCCCGGTCACCGTGGCAAGCAGAAGATGATTGGTGCGGCCACTGGTGGTGTCGAGCGTGAAACGTCCCTTGGGGACTTTTCGCAGATTCAATTCGTCGCTAACCCGGAACGGGTGAAGCCGCGGCGTCACGTCGCCCTGTGGGACCAGCTCGACGAAAAATTCCAGGAATTTCTCGTGTGGAGCGGCGACGATCGAGTAGGCGCGTTCGTGGTACTTTTCGGGAGTGACTATCCCCAGCATGGCGTACTGACCCGGTTCGAAACGATACGCCCCGCCAGGATCAACCCGAATCACCCACAGACCGTCTGATAGATCGCGGCGTTCAATGATACGGGCACGATAATACTGATCTTCGGAAGGGAACATCAACATTCCTTTTCATTTAATAGAAAGAACGGGATAGCGTCCGCGCGAACACCCATCATTGCCAAGACAGCCGGGCGCCCTGCGGCAATCTCAAGCCTGGACCAGGACGCCTGAAAAACACCAACAGGATCCTTCCGTGTAAGAACGAGCCGGATTATTGGCCCCGCTGGCCCGCACGGTCGCGCATCATTTGCGTTGCATCGAATTTCTTCGGGATCGCCGTGATGTGGTCCTTCGCGTCCGTAATGACTTTGGTTAGGACCATCGACGACTCCTTCCCCTGCGATTTCACAAGGCCCCAGGGCGCGACCTTGTCCGAAATCCATGTATCGGCGGAGCCATCCTTCATCCGGCAGTGTTCACAAGCAAACATCCCGGCTTGAGAAGGTCGGTTAACGACGGAATTTCGAAATTGGGACAGTCCGCCCGGAGGTCTTACTTGATTTCACGAGCGCTCTGGCAGTTCGGGACAATCCCTGGGCGCTAGGCGGGTAACCGACGAGCTACTTGCCGTCCGAGAGGCACGCCGGAACTTCTATGTCCCCTCCCTTGTTGAAATCGTAGTAATCCATCCGCATGCCGCCGCCCATTTGCGGATCGCTCATCTCGATACGCACCGGCAGTCCTGTATCTTTCGCGACGTGCATGTGCATCGGTCCATGGAACTCTCCTTTATCCAACACGTAAAATTCGTAGGTTGTCACCGGAACGCCATCTAACATCTGGTCGCCGACGATGCGCAGATCGGTCAGCGGAGGCGGCGCATTCCGATTGACGGGTCCCTCGCTGCTGGCGGGCATGCATTGCCACGAGTAAAAGTCGTGGGCCTTCTTGCGCATTGACACCGCCGCCACGTTCGCAGCTACCGTAACGCCGCCGATGAGACCTGCGTTAATCGCTCCCATCGGTCCACTGGCGAGCGATTGGGTAATGGCAATGGCCGCCTGCCGATCCTGCTGCGCCATCTGTTGCGCTAGCACGGCATCATCGAGCTTCAGAATGCGGGGCACGGCGGGTGACGTGATCAGCCGCGCCGACCGGCCATTGCGCGAAACGGCACGGAACTCCCACTCGTCAACCTGGCCCGGCACGTCTGTCGCCGGCATTTTCATGTGTATGGACACTTGCCTCGTGCCGCCCGCGACGGTCGTTTCCGTGGGAGCGAAGCCCATCTGTGCCATCATCTGCGCCATTTGCGGATCGCTCGTAACCATTGTCATTCGCACATGATACACAGATTGTTGCTCGAGTTTTTGGAAGGACTTGAATAGCGGGCTGTCTAGAGGAACTGGCACGCCCGGTGGTTTTGCTTGTGCCTGATCGTGCTTGTCGTTCTTTGGTTGGCGCTGCTGCGCTTGCGGCGGCATCTGCGGCATCAGCGTCGGGTCCGGAGGTGGTTGCGGCGGCGGTTGGTTCTTTTCGTTCTTCTTCCCACCGCCCAAGCCTGGGATATGAAATTGCGCTGCAGCGGAATTGACAAACACCAAGCTGCACATCACGCATGCAATGACCAAAGCAGATTTCATGCGCCAAGTCGTTGGAAGCGACATTTGTTTCTCCTGTCTACGCCACATCTAAGTAGCCGGAACCTCCTATCGATCATGTGCACGGAAATAATATCTCGTCGTATCAAGAGGTCAACCGGAATTTCCGATTTGTACCTCTGTCTCGCCAGGATCTCGGCAACCTCCCACTCCAGGCTCTCGTTAGTAGGAAGTAGACCGTGTTGGGATCATTCGTACGCCAGAGCTTCCACTGGGTCGCTTTGGGCGGCGCGAAGGGCTGGATACAGCGCTCCCGCAATCGCGCCCCCCAGCGTCAGCAGGATAGCGCGAACAATCCAAGCTCCTTCGATGGCAATTTGCAGTGTCGGAGAGGTTCGGTGCAGGACTGCAACGACGCTATAGGTGCAGAGCAATCCGAAGGCCACGCCAAGCGCGACCATCACCAGCGTCTCACCGATAATCATCCCGCAGATCTCCATACGAGAGGATCCCAGTGCCTTGAGGATGCCGATGTCACGCGTGTGCTCCAGCACCAAGGTGTACATGGTGAGCAACACGACCAGGAAACTAATCGCCACACCGAGGGCGATAAAGGATCGAATAAACGGTTTCAACTCAGGGAGGTTCGCCGAAGTCATCAACGTGCTGAACTCCGCCATCGAGCGAATCTTAAAGGTGGGAAGAAGCTTGACCAACTCATTGCGGAGAGTTTCCGTGTCGCCTTTGCTACGAACATAGAACATGGAGACGCGCTGATCGGCGCCGGCAATATCCTGTGCGGTCTTCAAAGGGATGAAGAATCGCGCGCCCTTGCCATGCATGACGATGCCCGAAATCCTGAATTCATGATCAAGGAGGGTTGTGGTTTTTCCAACACCCAGTTTCCGCGACTGCGCAGCAAGGTCGTCAGCCATGGCTTCGTTCGGCTGCTGAAACGGACCGCCGGAAAGAAATGTAAAACCATTGCTGAGCCCGGCAAACCGGCCGTAATCAATGCCGTATACAACGCCCAGGTTGTGCTGGTCCACGATGATTAGAACTGGCGCGACCTCATCCACCCCCGGAAGGCTCGCAATCTTATCCACAAGCGATTCGGGCATCACGGCGCTTGAGAACGCAAAGAAAATGGACGAGTTGGGCGGCTGGACGATAATGTCGGCGCCAACTCCTTCCGCGCGAGTGCGCCAGTCTGCCAAGACGCCGGTCGTCAAACCCACGGTCAGCAGAACCAGGAACACTTGGAGCGAAAGCGCGAGCACACTCAGTGCGGAGCGCAACGGGCGCATACCCAGATTGCTCCACAGGAGGTGCCAGATTACGAAACCTTTGTATGGCTTCTCGTCCATCCGTAAGATTCCAGGTGACAAATGCCAGACGGCTAATCTAACACTCCCCGCACATGGGGTCAAAGACGCGCGCAAAACGGTCGACGCACACAATGATTTCAACAGTTGTGTTGAAAAGTTTGTGGAAAAGAACCCTCGAAGAACACTTAGCGCACGCGAAATAAAGAGCTTTGTGCGGTTTGCACTAAGATGAGGCACTCGGGCCGCGAAGCTAGTTGGCATGCCGATTGCTCATTTCATTTTTGATTCCAAAAGGGTTACAACGGGAGAAAAGAAGAACGCATTTGCAAAAAAGTGCAACGCGACAGCGAGGGCTTTCCGCTCAGCAATGTCAATACCACTTGGGAGGCCGCACTAGGGTAATGTTGATCGTCTGTTCTGCCTGCTCCAAGTCGTAGTATTCGCCGAAGGTCTTCCAACCGGGCGCGATGACTTGAATCAAGATCTTCCCGCGCGGAATTTCAGGAACGTGGCACACCCCGGACAGGTTCGACTTCAGATTCATCTCGATCTTCTTGTCTTTGGCCAGCTTGCGTTCCGTGACATACTTTACGTAGACGCTGGCGCTTTCGACGGGCTTCTTGTCATCTCCACCTGTTATGACAATCGTCAAATGGACGGTTTCCGAAGCCGCATCGGACTTGCCCTTGGCGTCGGAGTTCTTGTCCTGCCCGCGAACGGCAAGCGGGAGAAGCAATACCAGCGACGAGAGAACAATAAGAGCATTCTTCAAGCGATTCGAAACGTTCGTCAAACAACGCCCTCCCGACAAAAGAGCCTGCGAAGTCTTCCAACCCCGCTATCATGCATTTTTCTCCTTTTTGCGGCTCCGCGCAAGCGCAGACCATAGGGCACATCAACAAACCTTGGGAATACAGAATCTTGCACGCAACGTCTCGTGGGGAGTGCATGGGCCGGCCGACACAGGTGCTTTGGATTGACTCGCGTGCGGTCCTGAGCTACTTTTGACCCGCTGATAATTGTTGGCGCAGCGCAAACCTCGCAAATCAGATGTTCGCGGCTGAATATCCGCCGTTTTCGGTAAATAGAGAGAAACGCCGTGGCTTGAAAACACCCCAGCCCTCACGGAGACGGCGCAACCAAGACCTAGGAGATTCCCCATGGGATTTGCAACCGATGCCATCCACGTAGGACAGGAACCCGATCCCGCTACCGGAGCCATCGTCGCGCCGATTTATCAAACCTCGACTTACGTTCAGGAAGAACTCGGAAAGAACAAGGGTTACGACTATGCCAGAACGGCGCATCCGAACCGCCGGGCGCTGGAGCGGACTGTAGCGAAACTCGAAGGCGGCAGCGCGGCGTATGTCTTTACATCAGGCATGGCTGCCATCGATTCGGTATTTCGGCTCCTCCGCCCGGGTGACCACGCCATTATCTCGGAGGCGGTATATGGGGGTGTCATCCGGCTGACGACGCAGTTGCTGGTCCAATGGGGGTTGGAGTTCAGCTTCGTGGATACGTCCTCGACCGGGCACGTTGAGCGGGCGATCAAGCCGAATACGAAGATGATCTACGTCGAGACGCCGACCAACCCGACCATGTGTGTCACCGACATCGCGGCTGTAGCAAAGATTTCCGCGGCGCACAACGCCACGTTGGTGGTAGACAACACCTTTCTGAGCCCATACCTGCAATCGCCGATCGCGCTCGGCGCGCAGATCGTCGTCCACTCAATGACGAAATACCTGAATGGCCACAGCGACGCGGTTGGAGGGGCGGTTATCCTGACGCGGCCGTCCGATGCGGAGAAGATCTATTTTCTGCAACGTTCCGCCGGAGCGGGCCTGGCACCGATGGATTGCTTCCTTGTGTCGCGCGGGATTAAGACGCTGGCTGTGCGGATGAAGCAGCACGACGCAAACGGCAGGGCCATCGCGCGCTTCCTCGAGGACCATCCCTGCGTGAGGCACGTGCTTTATCCGGGATTGCCCTCGCATCCGCACCACAACGTAGCGGTCCGGCAGCAGCGCGGCTTCGGCGCCATGATCTCGTTCGATGTGGTCAACCTCGAAAGCGCCAGAAATGTGCTCAACCACGTAAGACTCTGCTCGCTGGCGGAAAGCCTCGGCGGGGTGGAGACACTGATCTCCCACCCGGCGACGATGACACATGCCTCGGTCCCTCCCGAAGTCCGCGAGCGCATAGGAATTACCGACGGGCTGATCCGGATCTCGGTCGGAATTGAGGACGTGGAGGATCTAATCGAGGACTTGGATCAGGCGCTCAGGAAGATTTGACTGCTGGGTATTGGGTGAGGGAAGCCGGGTGCGTCGTGTGAACGATTTTGAACTTGGCTTGCTGTAGTACGGTGGTATCATTCAGTCGCAAGTGTTCAGCAAACAAAGTACGAATGGACTGGCTATCGCCAGTTGGCTTGAAGCTCAACTTCTGGTTTAACGGTAAAAACTGAAGGAGTCGCGAAAAGTCCGGAGTGAGGCAGAGGCAGCAGCACCTAAAAGGAGGAACCGAAATGAAAGAGAATCGCAACGTGTCCAGCCGTCGCCAATTCTTGAAGCAGGCCGCAACGGGAGCAGGGTTGGCGGTGGCCTCCGCTGCCGTGCCGGCGCTTGCCGATCACCATCCCCACCCCTCTCCGAACAGCATTACCTATCTTGATCGCAGGATGTACATCCACAATATGGAGGTTCTCGCCCACATCGAGCCGAATACGCCCCGCGGCGGCAAAATGCAGATGATGGCTATCGGGAACCGGCGATACCTGCTCCAGAACGGTGACATCATCGACGTCAGTGACCTGCATAAGCCCGCCATGTACAACCGGCAGTCCTTCATAGGCGGCCAACTTCAGGTGGCCTACAACAAGGATCTAAAGAAGTGGATTTTGATGACCGGGTCGCAGGCGCCTATCACCGATTCCACTCCCGAAGCGCCGATGGGGAAGTACGACGACCCCAAGCTGGCTGACAAGTGGAGAAACTTCAAAGGGCTTCGCGGCGTGCGCTTCTACGACGTCACCGATCCGTCGAAAGTCGTCAAGCTGTCGGAATTCAGCACCGGCGCGACGGGCTCCGGCACGCACCGGAACTATTACGACGGTGGCAAGTATGCGTATCTCGATACCGCGCCGGATGACACCATGATCCATCAGCCTTCCTACTTCCGGCCATTAGTCAACGGCAACATGATCATTGATTGCTCCGACCCATCCAACGCCAAGGAGGTCTCGTTCTGGTGGGTGCCCGGTTCGCGAAAGGGCGAGGAAGCAGAGTATGAGAAGTGGATATGGTCGAAGCTGGTCCCTCCCAAGGTTGCCGGAGATCAGACGCCCTTCGCCGGCTTGCACGGGCCCGTGTATGTCCCCAAGAAGCTGGAAGACGGGGGCAACCGCGGATACGGAGCCTTTGGTTGCAATGGGTTCATCATTCTCGACCTTTCCGACCCAACCCATCAGAAGGTGGTCGGCCGGTTCGAACCGCCGCCGCAGTACGCGGGCATGGGCATCGCTTTCCACACCATTTATTGCGGCGTCATGGACCGCGGATTTGTGATCACCAACGGAGAGACCACGAACTCGGACTGCAATCAGATCTTCCTGCCGAACTGGGTGGTGGACATCCGCGATGAACAGCATCCTGTGCCCGTGGCACAGTTCCCGCGGCCCGTGCCCCCGCGCGATGCGCCTTATAACGACTTCTGCTTCAAGCGCGGACGGTTCGGCACTCACAATCCCCCTCACCTGAAGGCGCCCGGCAAGCCGCACCAAGATTTTATGACCCATTCGTATTTCAACGGTGGGCTGAGGTGCTACGACATCGGGAATCTCTACAGGCCCGAGGAGGTTGCCTACTTCATCCCTCCACAGGGCGGGGATTTGAGCGTCTACGGCAGTTGGAACCGGACGGTAGACAACTCTTTGATCGAATGGGACCGCAACATCATTTACGCCGCCGCCGACACCGGTATTTACGCGTTGAGTTGTCCGAACCTTGGAAAACCTATCCTCGACCCGATGCCCGTGAAGATGTGGTCGTTGCCGAAGCTCAACGAAGGGGCGGCCTAGATGCCGGGTGCGCCATCTTTTTGAGCGATTTTGAACTTGCTGGTGCCCGACCCCTCGCGGTTTTTCGAGGGGTCGGAGGGTTTGGTTCATTTCTTGATATAATCTTCTGAATTCGAGGCAGAGACGACGGCCGAACGTTCATTTCTCCGCTTCAACAGACCGTCCCTGAACCTTTGAATCTGCGCCAAACAACCGCTAAAACGAAGAGGAGTCACAGGCATTCCTCGATCCATGCAAGATAGGCGGGAGACGCCGCGGCGATCGGCAAAGCCACGAACTCAGGGACATCGTAGGAGTGCAGGCGCTCGACGGCCGTCCGCAGCTTCGCAAGGCGCTTGCGCGAAGTCTTGATGAGCAGCAGCCGCTCCCGCGCGGATTCGACTTTCCCCTTCCAGCGATAAATGGAGTGTACAGCGCCGGGAAGTATGTTGACGCAGGCGGCCAGCCGTCCTTCAACTATCCCGCGCGCGATGCGCTGAGCTTCGGCCATGCTGGAGCAGGTTACCAAGACTACGAATTTGTCGGTCAAGAGATCCTCCGAGCCCGTTACTCTTTCTCGCTTACTGCGTTTCCCGTATAGTTGCGCCTTGCGCGCCACGCTACAATATCTCGCCGGGAGCAGAGGCATTCTATTCACAAAATGACTCCAGTAATCAAATTCGGGACATCGGGCTGGCGCGCAATCATCGCGGACGATTTCACATTCGCGAACGTCCGGCTGGCTGTGGCGGCGATCGCGGACCACGTGCGCAGCCGCAACGCGAAACCCACGCTAATCGTTGGGCACGACACGCGATTTTTCGCCGAAGAATTTACGCGCACAGCCGCGGAAATTTTGCGCGAGCACGGAATCCACGTTCTGCTCTGCGCAGGCCCAACGCCGACGCCTGTCATCGCGCACGAAATTCGGCGCCGGAAGATCGACGGCGCGATCAACTTCACCGCGAGCCACAACCCGGCGGAGTATCAGGGATTGAAGTTTTCCGGCCCCGATGGCGGCCCGGCGCTCCCCGAAATGACGCGCGACATCGAAGCGCGCGCGGCGAAGCTCGGAACGCGCGCGCCGGCAAAAGCATGCGACGACGTTTTTGAAAAGATCGATCCGAAAGGCTTCTATCTCGAGCGCCTCGCGCAGTTAGTAAATTTCAAGGCCATACGCGACGCGAAATTGAGCGTCGTTACAGATGCGCTGCACGGTTGCGGCGCGGGGTACCTTGACCGCGCGCTCATAACCCACGGCGTCACGGTGCAGGCCATGCGGACGGACCGGGATGTTCTCTTCGATGGCTCCGGGCCCGACGTTTCTGAAGAGAATCTGCGTCCGTTGCGCGACGCGGTGCTTGCGAAAAAAGCGACTGTCGGACTGGCGACCGATGGTGACGCCGACCGGTTCGGCATCCTGGACTCCGACGGCGCCTGGGTGCAGCCCAATCACGTCATTGCACTGCTGTACGACTATCTGGTGGAAACGCGCGGCTGGAAAATGCCCGCCGCGCGCAGCGTGGCCACTTCGCACTTGGTGGACGCGGTGGCACAGCAGTACCGCACAACGGTTTTTCAGACGCCGGTAGGATTCAAGTACATCGGTGAGCTGATCGAACAGGACAAGATCGCGCTCGGCGGCGAAGAAAGCGCGGGGCTTTCCATCCGCGGCCACGTCCCGGAAAAGGACGGCATCCTCGCGTGCCTGCTCGTCGCGGAAATGGTGGCGGTGCGGCGCGCTCCGGTCGCAGAGCAGTTGCGCGCTTTATTCAAGCGCGTGGGCCGCGAGTTCTGGCCGCTGCGGACGAATCTTCACTTGCCTGAGGATGTAAAAGTGAAGACGGTTGCGCGGCTGAAAACTGAATTTACAACTTTTCTTCGGCGGCGCGTTACAAGCCTGGACCGCACGGATGGGTTGAAGCTCGAGTTTAGCGACGGCTCGTGGGTGCTGTTGCGGCTTTCTGGCACGGAACCACTCCTGCGGGTATATACCGAGGCTGCGACGCTCGAGGCAGCATCAAAACTGGCCAGCGAAACGCATGCCTGGATCATGGATACAGCACAGGGAGCTAGAACCTGATGCCTCTGCCAAACATCTCCCCGAGCGTGGCTGCAGCGTATCTGCGGCGAAATGCGCGGCAAATCCTGGTCCTCGGGCTGTTTGCTCTGCTGCTGCACGACGTCTTCGGAACGCATGGTTTCATCGCCATGCGGCGGACGCAGAAAGAGATCGAACAGATCCGCGACCAGATCAGCAAGATCAACGACGAGAACAAGTCACTTTCCGGCCAGGTGAATTCTCTCAAGACCGATCCAAAAGCCATCGAACGTATCGCGCGCGAGGAGATGGGACTCGCGCGGCCCGGTGAGCTCATTTACAAACTCCCCGATTCGGCCAAGCCCGGCGATCCGCAAAAGCCGGACCTGCAGAAATAATCCTCCCTGCAAGAAGAGAAGTCCGGTTCATGCCATCGTCCCCAGCCCAATCAAATGCGCGCCGTGCGACGGAAGAAGGCCAAAATTTGCGCACTCCGGCCCTGAAGTCTGTTGCGGGCAACCGCGAGCAACGTCATCGCCGTGAAAATTGCCAGCAGCCCGAGCGTGGCCTTGGCGATTCCCACACCGCGTTTGGGCAGAATCGACAATCCTCCGTAAACGAACTCGATGTGCACCCAATAGACCAGAAGCGAGTATTTGCCCATCTCAATCAGCGGGCTGAACCCCCACTCCCCTGCCCCCCAGCGGCACCATACATAGCTAGCGAATAGAATCAGCATCACGATGCCAACGCGGATCAGGAAAAAATTCGGACTCGTGTGCCAGAAATCATAAACGGCATAGAGTTGCACAGGGCGGGCATCGAGCAAGATTCCCAGCGCAACCAACCCAACGCCACCCGCCCCGGCCAGGCTCAACGCAGCAGCTTCGTTCCGGCGAGACCAGCCGGATAGCAAGAGAAAACCAACCGCCAGTCCCGCGAACGCGAACGCGGACCAGGGGAACAACGGGAAAAGCCACGGTTGCGGTTTGCCGAATGTGTGGACGCCGTTGACATACGTCTCCAACCACCACGCGCGCCAGTGCGGTTCCCAGGTAGTCCAGAGTTGCGGTGTGACGGCTGCAATGGCAGCGGAAGCGGTGACGGCGGTGACGATGTTCGTCCTTCGCAAGTGCTGCACATCGCGTGCGCCGCCCGCTGCGGCGATCCGGCATGCCAGCCCCATCATCATCAGCGACAGTCCAATCACGTTCAGGATATCCACACGGAGCAAATCGGTCCACGGCGCCCTGGGCAGTCCGAGGAGGAACTCTTGCAAACGGAAGAGCAGCGCCAGGAGGAAGATTTCGCCGCCACGCTTGATGGTCGTGCGCGCGATCTCATTGGCCGCGATTCCCTTCTGGCGAAGCCTGTCGGTCACCAGTGCCATGGACACGCCGGCAAGGAAAAGAAACAATGGCGCGGGGAGCGTGCCACCCAGTTGCGACCATTTGATGAATTGCCCTTCACGCGACGCTCCGCCGAGCCAGGAGTCGTAGCAATGCGTTTGGAACATCATTAGGCAAGCGAACCCCCGGAGCCAGTCAATATAAGCGATTCGCTTTGTCGTTTTCTCCGCCATCGGTCTCTCCGCTCGGTTGCGTTACACTATCGCGCATGTCCGGTGTACGCCAGCTATCCGTATGGGCAGCGCTCGGTCTGTGGGCCGCAGGCGTGACAGCCGCGGCGTTTTACGTCGTCGGGCACGGTTACGGCGGGCACGGCCTCGCGGTTACGCTCGGTATGCTTGCGTTTTTCCTCGCGGCCCAGTTACTGCTCGCCGCTGGAAATCTTGGCGAGCGATTGGCACGCCGCGTAGGCTCCCGCCGTAGCGTGCTGGTCGCTGTCGTTCCTTTTCTTGCATACCTGATTTACCTCCTGGGAACAAATAGTTTTACATGGTGGCGTGTCGTAATCGCGGCGACATACTTGCTGACTCCTGTTCTGCTGGTGCTTTCCGGCGGCGTGGGGAAACCCGGCGCCTGGCAGGATTATCTCGCAATGCTGGCGATTTTTCTCCCGTTCAAGCTACGGTGGCTCAATGGGTTATGGCCGTATCCGGGTGCTCGCATTGAATATGCGGGCGCGGTCTTGCTCGCCATCAACGTGGCGCTGGCAACATTTCTGTTCGTGCGGCAATTGGACGGGATGGGCTACAACATCGTCTGGGGCCGCGACGCGGCGCTCTCGGTCGCTATCCATTTCAGCCTGCTTGCCGTGATTGTGATTCCCCTCGGGACGGCGCTGCACTTCATCCGATTCGATCCCACCGTGGCGCATTGGAAGTCTCTGCCGGGCGATGCGATCGAAATTTTTCTACTGACAGCGTGGCCCGAGGAGTTGTTGTTCCGCGGGCTGCTGCAAAACTCGCTATCGCGCACATTGTCAAGCGGAACCGGCGGCTGGATCACCGCCTCCGTGATTTTCGGCCTCGCGCACATCGCAAATAACGGCGTATTCCCCAACTGGCGATACGCGCTGCTCGCGACAGTTGCGGGGATCTTCTACGGGCGCACGTGGCGCAAGACAGGCAGCATTTTCCCCGCCGCAATCGTGCACGCCTTGGTGGACACGACCTGGCACTTGCTCTTCCGGACGCTCTAGCCGCTTGCAGAAAAAGCACTTTGCACCGTCATTCTGAGCGGAGCGAAGAATAGCTATTGGTCCGAAAATCAAGAAAAGAGAGATTCTTCTAACGCACTACTCCGGCGAGTGGACTCGACGCCGACGCGTAGAGTTTCTTCGGTATGCGCCCGGCCAGAAACGCCTTGCGGCCTGCCTGGACGGCGTCGCGCATAGCTTCCGCCATCAGGACGGCGTCTTGCGCCTCGGCGATTGCCGTGTTCATCAGTACGCCGTCCGCGCCCAGTTCCATCGCGACGGCAGCATCGGAAGCGGTGCCGACGCCGGCATCGACGATCATCGGTACTTCGGTAATTCGCTCGCGGAGAATGCGCAGGTTCGCGTAGTTCTGAATGCCCATGCCGGAGCCGATTGGCGCGCCCAGAGGCATCACGGCTGCAGCGCCAGCGGCAATCAACTTGCGCGCGACGACGAGGTCGTCATTGGTATAAGGCAATACGACAAAGCCCTCCTTCACCAGAATCTGCGTCGCGCGAATGAGCTCCTCCGTATCCGGGAACAAGGTTTGCTGGTCGCCGATTACTTCGAGCTTCACCCAGTTCGACAATCCGACCTCTCGTCCCAGGCGCGCCGTGCGAATCGCTTCGTCGGCCGTGTAGCATCCGGCCGTGTTTGGCAGGATAAAGATTTTCTCGCGGTCGATGTAATCGAGCAGCGATTCCTTCGTGCGATCGGTCAGGTTGACACGACGCACCGCGACGGTGATCATGTCGGCGCCTGAGGCCTCGTGCGCGCGAGCCATCTCCTGAAAACTGCGGTATTTTCCTGTGCCGACGATCAGGCGCGAGCGAAATCCGCGCCCGGCAATCACCAGTTGGTCGCTCATGTTGGATCTCCCCGTCTCATTGTATCGCGGTCCCGCTCGATGGCACAGGCTTCTGCACGCGCGGCATCCGGGCAAACCGTAACGGATGCGCATGCCATACTTGCCGCAATCGGCCTATGTTTCCCAGGTCCCTTCTTGGCTTGAAGTGAAACGATCGAGCAATTCCCCGTCTAATCAGGTCCGTCCATTTCCCTTGTAACTCTCCGCGAATTGTAATAATAGTTTGTTGGCTGGATTTCCGGAAACCGGTTTTGGAAGGATCCTGACAGAGAAAAGGGAGAACATCGAGTATGCGAATAACAGCAGTGCGGCCGCTCATTACCCTGGTATTTCTCTTGGCAGCCGGCATTTGCCCTGCGGCTGCACAGCAAGCGACCCCGCCACCGGCAGCCAGTCCGGGGCCACAACTAAAGCTGATGACTCCAGCGTTCAGCGATGGCGGCGACATCCCCGTGAAGTACACATGCGCAGCGAAACCCAGCGCCGTATCACCAGCCTTTCAATGGACCGGTGCGCCAAAGGAAACAGCCAGCTTCACGTTGATTTTTCACGACCCCGATAACCACCCCAATAAGGGGATGTTCGACGTCACACACTGGTTGCTGTGGAACCTGCCGGCAACCGCTGCTCAACTCCCTGAGGGCGTGCCAGCAAACGCCAAGTTGGAAGACGGCGCCATACAGGGTAAGAATGTTCGTGGAGAGAACGCCTACCGTGGGCCTTGCCCGCCTCCGGGAAAACCGCACCACTATACATTTGAACTCTATGCGCTGGATCAAAAGTTGGACCTTGCGCCGGATGCCACGCGCGCCGATCTCCTAAAGGCGATGGATGGCCACATTATCGCGAAAGCTGTTTACATAGGATTCTTTCACCAATAGCCGCCCCGCTTGCCGAGATCGTCATGTAAACCGCCGCGTGCCTTTTTACGACACGCGGCGGTCGCATTCAATGCCGCAGGCATGAGCATCGTCAGACGGAAATAGTAGTCCCGCCGAACTTGGTGAAAGTGCAGCCATTGAATGGCTCACTGTAAGTTCGCCCCACATCCCTATCGAACCGCAATGTAAAATTAGGAAACTCCTGCCTAAATCAGATACAGATGGATTGTATTCATGGATTGTATTCTTCGATGCTATCATTTCGGCATGATGACAGAGAGAAGCGCATCCAAGATCGCGTACTTTTCCATGGAGATAGCGATCGACCCTGCGATTCCTACCTATGGTGGTGGTCTGGGCATACTTGCGGGAGACATTCTGCGGTCGGCAGCGGATCTTGAACTGCCCATGGTTGCTGTTACCCTGGTTCAACGCAAGGGCTATTTCCGGCAGCATCTGGGTCCCGCTGGCAATCAGATCGAGGAACCTGACCCCTGGTTTCCTGATTCAGTGCTCCAGTCGTTGGAAGGGACTGTTACGGTTCGCATCGAAGATCGCGATGTCCTAGTCCGAGCATGGTGCTATAACATCCGCGGCATGTCCGGGTCTGTCGTTCCCGTGTATCTGCTGGATACGGATTTGCCGGAGAACTCTGACTGGGACCGCACTCTTACAGACACGCTCTATGGCGGCGACCAGCACTACCGTATCTGCCAGGAAACCTTGCTGGGATTCGGCGGCATCAGTCTGCTCCACAACCTTGGTCTGAAACACGTGAGTAGCTACCACATGAACGAGGGGCATGCGGCATTTCTCACCCTGGCTTTGCTGGAGGAACAGCTCAAACTCCGCGGGTACACGGTTCCGGTGGAAGCGGACGTTGAGGCCGTGAGGCGCCGATGCCTTTTTACGACGCACACCCCTGTCCAAGCGGGACACGATCGGTTTCCCTGGAACCTGGTCAGGCAAGTCCTCGGTGAAGGCCGGACTGCACTCTTGCAACAGTGTGGCTTCGGCGTCGAGGGTGTCCTAAACATGACCCATATAGCTATTCATTTCTCCCGCTACGTGAACGGGGTTGCCATGCGCCACGGGGAAGTGTCGCAGGACATGTTCCCCCATTTTCCGATTCACGCGATTACAAATGGAGTGCATGCCGCAACGTGGGCATCGCCGCCCTTTCAGGAGTTGTTTGACCGCGAAATTCCGGAATGGCGCCGCGACAATGCTTATATGCGTTACGCCGTGGGCATCCCGTGCGAGGAAATCAGAAAGGCGCACGACCATGCCAAAGCCGCGCTCTTCAAGGAAGTGCACCGGCGCACGGGTGTGTCGCTCGACGAATCCGTCTTGACTATCGGTTTTGCGCGGCGCGCAGCGACGTACAAACGCGCAGATCTGCTTTTCAAGGACATCGAGCGCCTGAAGGCCATCGCCAAGTCAGCGGGTCCACTGCAGATCCTATATGGGGGAAAAGCCCACCCACATGATGTTGGCGGAAAAGCCCTGATTCAAAGGGTTATCCAGATTGCGGCCGAATTACGCGATGATATCGATGATATCAGGGTCATCTACCTTGAGAACTATAATATGGCATTGGCAAAGTTCATCATTTCGGGTGTTGATCTCTGGCTGAATACACCGCAGCGGCCTCAGGAAGCCTCGGGTACGAGCGGCATGAAGGCGGCCCTCAACGGAGTTCCGAGTCTGAGCGTGCTGGATGGCTGGTGGGTCGAAGGCTGCGTCGAGGGCATAACCGGTTGGGCCATCGGGTACGACAGCAAGATCAGCGGAGACGACTCCGCCGCCGAGAGCGTCTCCTTGTACGAGAAACTCGAACGGCAGATCATACCGATGTTTTACCGGGCCCCGGAAGCGTATGCCGAAGTCATGAGATCGGCAATTGCCTTGAACGCGAGCTTCTTCAATACACACCGCATGTTGCACCAATACATAGCGAATGCATACTCTCCCAAGACACTGATCCAGAAAGCGCAGGAAGTTCGTTAGGTGCGTCACGCACCGCAACTGCTGAATCGGGGATGTTCTAAAACGCAGCGACACTCTTCTCCAGATGACCCGGGGTGTGGTTGACGAATTCGCGTTTCCTGACTAAAGTAAGGACGCTGGGTTGTGGTGCCACGAAGATTTCCTGGCTTGCCACAGCCCATTTCTTTCGCCTCCCTCGGCTGGGAGGTCGTCCAATCGGCAGGACATCAGCCTCTGGAGCTGACTATCCTGGTTCGAGTCCAGGCCTCCCAGCCAAATTTACAAGTGATTTTCAATCAATAAGGTAGAAGAGATCTCTTCTATTGGTGTTCATTTCGACTGCCAACCTTAGCTTAAGTCCGAATTCGCAAATTCCGGCTTATGATTCAAGTGGTACATGTGCGGAAAACAAAAAACGGCCCCCCCAAGGATTTATCGAGGCGGACTATCTAACTTCTTGTACTTTAGGCCACACATATATCCGTTCGACGTTTTTGTTCGAACGACCATCATATGCGTGGAGGATCTGGCGCGGAATTCAGCATGAACGAATGATCTCCCGAGCGCACCGTTGCTTCAAATCCTTGTTTTCCCCTGCTATTCAAATATGGGTACTCTCTTTGAATTATCCTTCCCGATGTCGTGATTGCCGTTGCAACCTCATCAGGCGCAACCCGAGTATCGGTTCCCGAAACAGAATACCAATAGTAACAACCAGAATTTCTATAAATCGCGCGATACCCGATTTGTCCGAGCTTATTCTCGTAATTTCCGTCCTGAACTAGATCAAGGTCTCGTGACAACAAAACTGCTGCAAAATCATCAACCGTCATCGGGTTACCCTCCAATCCGACTTACAAGAATTATACACCTGTGGCAAAACAAGAAACGGCCCGTCACGACTGAATCGTGACGGGCCGTTTCTTTTTTCTGTGCTCCTTACCGGAGCAATTTTAATCCTGGCAGCGACCTACGTTCCCACACAGTTACCCGTGCAGTATCATCGGCCCTGCGGGGCTTAACTTCCGTGTTCGGGATGGGAACGGGTGTGGCCCCCGCGGTATGACCACCAGGAAAGTCAAAATGAGTTGAAAGGCGAGAGTTGAAAGTCTAAAGAACAAACTTTCAACTCCCGAGCTTTCAAACTTTGCAACTGAATAGGCTTTTCCTGCAAATTCTCTCGACCATGAGCAATCGTTCATCGTCTTCTCTGAATCAGAGATCCTTCGTCCCGCGAAGCGGAACTCAGGATAACCACCCGGATCGGGTGATCACGACGGTTTGGGAAAGTTTTATGGTCAAGCCGAACGAGCGATTAGTACGGGTCAGCTACGTGCATTGCTGCACTTCCACCTCCCGCCTATCAAGGTCGTAGTCTTCGACCGCTCTTCTTAGACGGCCGCAGCCGTCTTGGGAGACCTTATCTCGAGGCGAGCTTCATGCTTAGATGCATTCAGCATTTATCTCTTCCGGACTTCGCTACCGAGCTATGCCCCTGGCGGGACAACTCGTTCACAAGGGGTCCGTCCATCCCGGTCCTCTCGTACTAGGGACAGCTCCTCTCAAGTCTCCTGCGCCCACACCAGATAGGGACCGAACTGTCTCGCGACGTTCTGAACCCAGCTCACGTACCGCTTTAATAGGCGAACAGCCTAACCCTTGGGACCTTCTACAGCCCCAGGATGCGATGAGCCGACATCGAGGTGCCAAACCTAAGCGTCGATGTGAACTCTTGGCTTAGATCAGCCTGTTATCCCCGGCGTACCTTTTATC
>JAIQES010000073.1 GCA_020073705.1 Terriglobia bacterium | reverse complement strand
ACTTCTGCGACCCGCAGAGTCCCTGGCAACGCGGCTCGAACGAAAACACCAACGGGCTGCTGCGACAATATTTCCCAAAGAGAACCGACCTGTCCGTCTATTCTCAATCCGAACTCGATGAAGTTGCGCTCCGATTAAATCAACGCCCGAGAAAAACGTTGGGCTTTGAAACTCCGGAGAGTAGACTCCAGGCCAGTGTTGCAATGACCCATTGAGACCACCGAACTTCACGGGAGTTAACGCTCGTTCCGATCCGAATAGGCGTCCCACCCGGCCCTAGTTCTTCGTCGCGCGCGTCATCAGGTAGTCCTGTTGTATAACGTTTTCATGAAAGAACTCAGCCGCCATGGTGTCGTATTCGCGGCGGAAGGCCGCGAGCTTGGTTGGATCATTCGCCGACAGATTCTCGACCAGCTTGATCACCGGACCCGCAGTCCGTTCGGTCAGGAGTCGGAAATGCTGGGGACTAAGCGCCGGGGCATGGATCGTGTCCCGTTCGAACGCAATGTTCCGGACGGCGTTGCCCAGGCGTTCCCGTATGATGTTTTGGTCTCCCCATTGTGGTGGCGGGGAGACGCCCGGTGGTGGAGGAGGCATGTAAGCTGCCACTAGTCGGAACATGCGCCCGGTGAAGAGTTCCGGAGGCCAAGTCGAGAATGCGATCGTCCCGCCGGGTTTCATGACGCGCAACATCTCGGCCACAGCCAAATTGGGCCTGGGTGCGAAGATGTGACCGAACTGGCTTAGGACCACATCGAACGACCCGTCGTTGAAAGGCAACTTCTCCACGTCCCCCTCTCGCCAGTCGACCTCCACCCCGGCGACTCGGGAGTTTTCATGAGCCCGCTCCAGAAGTTCGGGTGTCAAATCGACCCCGCTCGTCTTAGCGCCCATACGGGCTGCGGTGATCGCCACCACACCAGTGCCGCAGGCTACGTCGAGAACCTGCTGGCCGGCTCGAACGCCGGCGAACTTCACGAGTCGCGCGGCCGGAAGCGTCGTGAGCATCTCCAGCGGCGCGAAATACGCCCATCCTTGCTTCTGCGCAGCCTTAAAGGCCTCGAATGAGTCCACCTTTTCCTCCGTTCCACTGCGGCCGTCAGGCTATCACCGAACCAGATTATTTTCCAAGTTCCGAGAAACGTCATTCTCGGAACCTGACCCAGGACCAAGGATTCGGTTCGGCTGCGTGAGCGTTCAATTTCCTGCGCGTCCTTTGAAAAGGGAATGGCCTGATCCCCTGAAACCTTGAGTTGGCAGTCTCTCCGACTGATGTGCGGGGAAGGGTTCCTTACTCGTCGGGTGTGCTGTGGACTTTCAGAACGGCGAGGAAGGCTTCTTGTGGGATGTCCACGCGACCAACGCGTTTCATGCGCTTTTTCCCTTCCTTCTGTTTCTCCAGTAGTTTGCGTTTGCGCGTAATATCACCGCCATAGCATTTGGCGAGCACGTTCTTGCGCATGGCCGCGACGGTTTCGCGCGCAATCACGCGGCTTCCGATGGCGGCCTGGATGGGGACTTCGAACATCTGGCGCGGGATCAGCTTGCGCAGGCGCGTGACGAGCTCGCGGCCGCGCTCGTAGGAGAACTCCCTGTGGCAGACCAGCGCGAGCGCGTCCACCGGTTCTCCTCCCACCAAGACATCCAGCTTTACCAGATCGGCTTCTGCATAACCTGCCAGGTGATAGTCGAGTGATGCGTAGCCGCGCGAGGCGCTTTTCAAGCGGTCGTAGAAGTCGAGCACAATTTCGTTGAGCGGCAGCTCGTAGGTGAGCATGACGCGCTGTGGCGACAGATATTCGAAGTTCTTCTGGACGCCGCGTTTTTCTTCGCAGAGCTTCAAGATGGCGCCGACCGAATCCTCCGCGGTGATGATCATGGCCGTGATCACCGGCTCCTCGATCTTCGCCATCTCGTTCGGCGGAGGGAACTTGGTTGGGCTGTCCACCTCGACGACGGCGCCAGCCGTAGTCGTGATCCGGTAGCGCACGCTGGGCGCCGTGGTGATGAGATTAATCCCGAATTCGCGCTCCAAGCGCTCCTGCACAATCTCCATATGGAGCAGACCGAGAAAACCGCAGCGGAAACCGAACCCAAGCGCGACGGAATTTTCCGGCTCGTAGAAGAAGGCGGCGTCATTGAGCTGGAGTTTGCCGAGGGCATCCCGCAGGTTTTCGTAATCGCTCGCGAGCACCGGGAACAGGCCGGCGAAGACCATGGGTTTGATGGCTTCGAATCCCGGCAGCGCCGGGGCGGGGCGCGCGGCTTCGATGACGGTGTCACCTACACGGGCGTCGGCCACGCGCTTGATGTTGGCGACGATGAATCCGACATCGCCGGCGACGAGTTCTTCGAGCACTACCGGCTTGGGCGTCAGCGCGCCGAGTGCTTCGACTTCGTAAACCTCGTTGTTGAAACAGAGGCGGATGCGCATGTGGCGCGTGATCCGGCCGTTCATCACGCGCACCAGCACCACGGCGCCCCGGAAAGCATCAAACCAGGAATCGAAGATGAGCGCCTGAAGCGGCGCTTCGGCGGCGCCGGTCGGCGGAGGGACGCGCGCCACCACGGCCTCCAACACGGATTCCACGCCCAGGCCGCTCTTGGCGCTGATCAACAGGGCGTCGGAAGCAGGAATCGCCAGCACGTTTTCGATCTGTGCCTTCACTACCTCGGGCTGCGCGGCGGGGAGATCAATCTTGTTGATGACCGGAATGATCGTGAGATTGTGCTGCGCGGCAAGGAAGGTATTGGCGACGGTTTGCGCTTCGACGCCCTGGCTGGCGTCCACGACCAGCAGGGCGCCTTCGCAAGCGGAAAGCGCGCGCGAGACCTCGTAGGAGAAGTCGACGTGGCCTGGAGTGTCGATCAGGTTGAGCTGGTAATCGTTGCCGTCCTTGGCCGTGTAATGCAGGCGGATACTCTTGGCCTTGATGGTGATGCCGCGCTCGCGTTCGAGGTCCATCGAGTCCAGCACCTGCGCGCTCATTTCGCGCTGGCTGAGCGCGCCGGTTAGCTCAAGCAGGCGGTCAGCCAGCGTGGACTTGCCGTGGTCGATGTGCGCGATGATGCAGAAATTACGGACGAAGCGTGGGTCCATCGGTCAGCCTTCCGGCGCGGAACGTCTTGCGCCGGTGAAATTTCTCCTGTGGGAGGGCGGTGGATCGGCACGGCGGATGGCGCGATCGCCGCCCAGAAACTTTTCTCATCTACTACGGAACTATTCAGTGTGCCACAAGTGGTCCTGCGCGGAAAGCGGCCGCCATGGCCGTGGTTGCGGCAGCCTGACCTGGGGACCAGGGAATTGCTGAATTGAGCAGAGGACTGGGAACGGTTTGGCGCGCGGCGGCGGGACAGTATATAGTGTTTTTTGGCCTTGGCACGCCAGATCCGCATGTCTGCGGCCGCAATTTCATTGAGGAAGCCGTCCGAGCCCCCATGAGTGTGGACATCGTCAAACAGCTGGATCGCGCGAAGCGTTACATCGAGAAGAACCACATCGAGGACGCGATTGAAGTTTACCAGTCCGTGCTTGCGGCGGTTCCGAACCATCTGGAGTCCATACAAGCGTTGGGCGATCTGTATGCGCGTCAAAATCGCTTTGATCAGGCGGCAATCTACTATGGGATGCTGTTCGACCGGTTCACCTCCCCCCGCGACGAGCCAAAGGCGCTGGCGCTGTACGCACGCTTTCTGAAGCCGTGCCAGCAGCCGCCGGAGCGCGTGGCGCGATATGCGCTCCTGCTGCAGAAGCAGAATCGGCCTGAAGAAGCCATCGAACAATTCATGTCCGCGGCGCTGGCATTCGAACTTAGCGGCAAAGGCGAAGATGCGCTCGCTTGTTTCGCGCATATCGCGCAACTGGATCCGGAGAACCGCGACCGGCACATCGCCATGGCCGAGCTCGCCGAACGTTTGGGAAACGCAGCGGCGGCAGCCCGGGGATATTTGCGTGCGGGCCAGCTCACAACCGGAGACGACACGGAAGCGCTCGAGTACTTTGCGCGCGCGCACAAGTTGGTGCCCAATGACCGCAGCGCGGCGCTCCTCTACGCGCAAGGCTTGCTTCGCAAGGGGGATGCAGCCGGGGCGGCGGCGCTGCTCGTGCCGTTCGCGGAGACCGAAACGGACGCGACGTTCCTCGAAACGTATGCTGAGGCGCTAATGCGCGCAGGCAAGTTGGACGACGCGCGCTCCGTGATCGAGCGCATGACGAATCAGGGGGCCGGCTCGGCCGAGAAGTATTTTGCGCTTGTGCATGAGTATATGCGTGCCGGGCAACAGGAACGAGCGGTGGAACTGCTGGGCAACACCAAAAAGAGCATGCTGGCGGCACGGAGAGATTCCGAATTCGCATCGGCGGTGGATCAACTGGTAGAGGCGTACCCGAAATCATTGCGCTTGGCTGAATTCTGGGGCGCGATGTACGCTGAACTCAATCGGGAAACGAAATACTTCGATGCACTGGTTCTGCTGTTTGACCTGTACCTGGCGAACAATCAGCTTCCAGGGGCATGCGAATCGCTCGAAAAGCTTGTGGACATCGATCCGTACGATTCCCGGAACCAGCAGCGCATGGACCTGCTCCAGGGGCGCGCGGACACGGCGTTTCTGGACCGTTTGAAATCGCGCCTGACGAATGCCGCAACCCATGGGTCGCAAACACCCGCGCAGGACAGATCCGGCGGCAAGAGCCGCGAGCCATCGTGCGCATTGCTCGAAGATGTCCGCGGGGGGCAGACACTCGAAGACCTTCTGGTGCAGGCGGAGATATTTGTGCAATATTCGCTACAGTCCAAGGCCATTGAGCGGTTGCAGAAAATCGTGGAATTGTTCCCCGGGGAAGAAGGACGCAATGAGCGGCTGCAAGGTCTCTTCGAGGCCGCGCACTGGTGGCCCCGGGAAGTTGCGAACCAACCCAAGCCGGCACGTCCGGAAAGCGTGGTCGAGGCGCCGGTAAATCGCAATGCCGCCTACGCGCCAGAAACACTGCGCGACCTGGCGAAAATCTCGGAAATCAATCAGAACGTTTTCCGGCAGCCGTCACCGCGCGCCATGCTTTCGGTCGCCGTCAATGATGTGGGGAATTACCTGCGCGCGACAAGGTGTCTGGCGGTCATCGGCACGTCAGGACAGCCGCCACAAATGGCTTCGGAGTTTTGCGCACCGGGCGCCGAGGCCTCCTTGGGGGGCCACATCGTGCGGCTGATCGCGCAGATCGAACGCGCAGCGCCCGATGCGCTTGGAGGATTGCCGCTCGAAGCTGCCGCAGCGCCCGCGCTGAAAGAAATGGGGCTCGAGACGGTTCTTGGAGTGCAGCTTACCAATCCGGAGACGCAGACGCCAGGCGGGATGCTGATCGCGGGCTTCGCCGCGCCACACACCTGGAAGCCGAATGAAACGTATTTTCTCCAGTCGATCGGAGACCAGATGCTGCTGTGCGTGCATCACACGCGTCTCCGTTCACTGGTGCGTACACTGTCTGTGGCGGACGAAAAAACCGGATTGCTCGCGCGCGGTTCCTACCTGGATTGCCTGCTGCACGAATCCCAGCGCGCGCGGACGCAGGGTGCGCCGCTGGCTCTGGCATTGTTGCAGATCGATGGGGGACCGGACCTGCTGCATCAGCATGGCGAGGCGCCGTTTGAAGGGATGATTGCCACCACGATCAGCAGCTCGATCAGCGAAAATCCCTTTGCTTTCCTCATAGCCGCACCCTTTCCCGCCCGCGGGGGAACGCGTGCAAGTGACATCATAGGCCCGTTTTGGCGGAAGCTCGTGGGAGGGTACTTAGGAAGTAATAGGGGGAGGAGAATCGCAC
>JAIQES010000049.1 GCA_020073705.1 Terriglobia bacterium | reverse complement strand
GCGTCTGTTTGTCGATTCCAGACAGCTCAAGTACTGCCGGCAAGCTTTGCTCAGCAGCCTTTAGCGTGAGCGTTTCTAGTTCTTCTCCCACAATATGAGGGTGGCATGCGATTTTTCGAGTCATTGGAGTATCAATGAGATAGCCGACGACGGCGAGAGACAATCCTGTTGAAAGATGGACCCAAGGCTCGGCAAGCATCTTTGCACCGATGAACATGAGCACGATCGCGAGGCCTTCGTCGAGATACCGGAAATAGGGCAGGATTCCCGCCAGCAGGAAATAAAAGGCGCGCAGGCCCAGAATCGCGCAGACATTCGATGTGTAGACCAGGAACGGATCACGTGTGACGCCGAAAACCGCGGGGATCGAATCCGCGGCGAATACCAGATCCGTCGTTTCCAGCACAATGACGACAAGCAAGAGAGGCGTAGCCATCCAACGACCGTTTTCCCGCGCAAACAGGTTCTGCCCGGCATCATGCTGCGCCAGGGGGAGGATTTTCTGGGCCCAGCGTACAATGGGATTCTTTTCGGGATGCACCGCATGGTCCACGCGGAACAGCTTGAGGCCTGCGTACAGGAGAAACGCGCCAAACAAATAGAGAATCCATGCGAAGCGTTGAATCAAAATGACGCCCGCACCGATCATCACTCCGCGCATCACAAACGCACCGAGAACGCCCCAGAACAGCAGGCGATGCTGATAGCGGGAATCCACGCGAAAATACTGGAAGATAAGGAGGAAGACGAAGACGTTGTCCACGCTGAGCGATTTCTCGATTAGATAGCCGGTGAAAAACTCGAGTCCTGGGCCGCGTCCGTGTGAGAAGAGAATCCACAATCCGAACCCGACCGAAAGCGCGACCCATACTGTGCTTTCGAGGGCCGCCTCGCGAGCCAAAATCGTATGCGCCCGGCGGTGAAACATGCCCAGGTCGAGCAGCAGGAACAGCGCAACACCGGCATGGAAGGCGATCCAGAGAGTCCAGGTGCCCATCTACGCGGCGCTCGTCTTGAGTAGGAAGGTCACTTCCTCACCTGAACAGGTTTCAGTGGTCCGAATTCGGTCCCGCAGCGTATGGTTTCGCGGCGTTGAGGTTGGTCAACTCCACGCGAATGGTTTCGCCCGGCCGGACGGTCACCGGAACGTTCCAGCGAAGGCGAACATCGCCCGCGACAGCCTGCATGGTCAGCATTCCAATCCAGTAGTTGCCGGGCGGCAGACCCGCAAAGGAACCATGGCCTTCGAGGTTTGTGTCGGTCTGAGCCGCCAGATAGCGTGTTTGCGCAAGCTCCAACGTGCGCTTTTCGAGGCGCTGCCGCTGCTCGCTCAACAATTGTTCCCATCTTACGAATGGGTTGATGTCGTTCAGATTGGCCTCAATGCCCCGGGCACTTTCCGGCGCCGCGCCCATGAACTTGCGGATGGCTTCCGTGTAATCTTCCTTCTGCTGCTTGTATTTCTCCGGGTTGGCTATGCGATCCTTCTCTTTGTATTTCGGCTTGGGGAACCCAGTTCCCGCGAGTCCCGCATTGAGCGACATGTAGGCGTCGTAAAATTCGGGCACGTCCATGATGTCGTCCGCCGTGAGGCTCTTTGTGAAATCCGCTCCGAAAAGCTGCACAGTGTGATTTTTTTTCATCCACGCTTTCAGTTTGGGCGACACGCTGAGACCGTCGGCGAATTTATCGAGTCTTGGCGCCGGTTCGAATTGCATGGCCTCCTGGCGGATGTCGTCGAGGTTCTTGCGAAGGAGGTAGAACGTCAATTGGCGCACAGGCTCAGGCCGGCCGTCCGTGGGCGTCACTTGTGCGGTGAATTCGATGCCCCCTGTGGACTGCGCCGCAACATGTGCGGGCATCGCAATAAGCAACAATCCCAGACCGAGCGCGGCACCGCGAAGGTGTGATTTCGTTTTCATGGGACTCCCGGCGAAGTGTACCTCGCCGGGAGTTGATTGAAAATGATTCATCGAGGGCGTGTTTCCGCAATGGATGTCAGTGGCATGACTTCGCCGGCACGGTCAGAGCAAACGGAAGGTAACTTCGATGGGGACAATGACGGAAACGGGCTTGCCGCCGGGTCCCAGAGCGGGCTTGAAACGCCACTGCTTTACTGCTTCGACGGCTTTTTCTTCCAGACCAAGCCCCGGCCCCTTCACTACCTGAATCTCGATGGCGCGACCGTCCGCAGTGATAATGGCCTGGAGGACAACCGTACCCTGGTATTTCGCCTTGCGGGCTTCTTCAGAATATTTTGGGTCAGGGCAATAAACGCAGGCCGGATAGCCGACGCCACCCGTGCCCGGACGGAAAGCGCCGCCGCCGGTACCGCCGCCAGAACCTGGTCCAAGACCGCCGCCTGAACCGCTCCCTATCCCAGTGCCCGTCCCTGTGCCGATCCCGCTGCCACCACCGGGTCCGCCCGAACTGTTGACGAGCTTAGCGAGCGGGTCACCGAAATTATCCAGGTTCGGGCTGGGGATCTTCAAATCCGGAGGGCCGAGCAAGGTCGCCTCGATCTTCGACTCGGGTTTCGTATGCACCATGGGAGGAGCGATCTGCGTCATGCTCCACTTCGGCAACATGCCTTTCGTCGCCGGAATAGGCTTCCGTTCACCACCGCCACCGCCTCCTCCAGCTTTGTCCTTGCCGGGGGGTAACTTCGGCGCGTATTCAGATATATCGATGGGCGTGACAAGCATGTTATTGACAGGGTTCGCTGTCGCCTTCTGGACAACTTTGTACAGCAGAGGAGAGAAGATCAGCAGCATGATACCGACATGGAAGGCCAACGAAATCGCCTGCGACGGTCCGAAGGCTTCATCCTTGCTCCAGATATCTTTCACCTTGACCGGCTTGCTGGTGACTTTGAGCGGCGGCAGCTTTGGAGGAGAAATGATGTCGCAAATGTTCTGCCAAAAGACTTTATAAGGAGGCTGCCAATCAACCGTCATGCGCGAAGCGGCTGCACCCTGGATTGCTCGTGGCGCCGGCTTAAACCATTCTTTGAAGTTATCAGTGAAGCCGCTGCCGAAGCCCTCCGGTGTGAACACGGCGCCCTTGCCGTTCTTGGGCACTTTTACAGGATGTTCGGTGAGGAAATCTTTCAGGTTAGAAATAAAGCCGCGGGAAAGAGGTTTCTGGGGGCCATGCAAGCGCGGGACAGAAGTCCCCGGAGGCAGCGTCACCTTGGGTGGCGGTGTGGCCGGATCACTCCATTTGGGTACCAGAGTATTCAACAAGTCCTGCTTTACTCGCCTGCCTTAACTCTGCGGCGAAAATCCTGTCCACTGTTTGATTCAACGGCGGCATGAATGGATGCACAGTGACGCGCGGCTGACATACTCTCACATCTATTGTAACATTATGACGTTTCCTTACGGAAGAAGGTTTCCGGATCGAGTAATGCGGGCGTGAACACAAGGGGAAAAAACGTCCCGGTTGCGCCCGCCGACGGCCAACTTATGCCCAAAACAGTCGACTTGAAAAGTACTCTGAACCTGCCGCGCACGGCATTCCCGATGAAGGCCAGCCTGCCGCAGAACGAGCCGAAACAGCTCGCCGAATGGGAAGAGAAGAAGCTCTACCATCGCATCCAGCAAGCTCGCGCCGGTGCGCCCACCTATGTCCTGCATGACGGGCCACCCTACCCGACGGGCACGATTCATCTCGGCACCGGCCTGAACAAGATCCTGAAAGACATGGTCGTGAAGTCCAAGACGATGGCGGGCTTTCGCGCACCGTACGTCCCCGGATGGGATTGCCACGGCTTGCCAATTGAAACGCAGGTGGAGAAAGAGTTGGGCGGGAAAAAGGGGAGTGTCCCGCCGGGAGAATTCCGGCGAATGTGCCGGGAATTCGCTTCGCGTTATGTGGACCAGCATCGGCGGGATTTCAAGCGCCTGGGAGTGCTGGGGCAGTGGGAAGACCCGTATCTGACGATGAGCCCGCAATACGAAGCCACGATTGCCGATGCCTTCATTACGTTTCTTGAAAAAGGCTACGTGTACCGCGGGCTCAAGCCCGTCTACTGGTGCATCGTGGATTGCACGGCGCTAGCGGAAGCGGAAGTCGAGTACGAAGATCACACCAGTCCATCCATCTGGGTGAGGTTTGCGGTCGAGCCGGGGGCAACGGCTGAAAAACTTGGTCCCAGCGTGGACGCCGTCATCTGGACGACGACGCCGTGGACTCTGCCGCACAATCGCGCGCTCGCGTTTCATCCGGATTATGACTACGTCGTTGTCGAAACGGCTGCCGGAGCGTTGCTGCTGGCGGCGGACCTGGTGGGTCCGGCGCTCGATGCGCTGAAACTCGAAGCAGGGAGCGTGCGCGGGCCGTGGAAGGGGAAGGATCTTGTGGAGCTGAAGTTCCGGCATCCGTTTTTGGACTTAGCCGTGCCGGCGGTGCTGGCCGATTACGTCACGCTCGATCAGGGCACCGGCATCGTGCACACGGCGCCGGGGCACGGTATTGAAGACTTTCAGACTGGACAGAAATACGGCATCGAGGCCTACGCGCCGATTGATGACCATGGCCGGTATCTGGAAGGCCTCCCCGAGTACAAGGGGAAGACCGTATTCGAGGCCAATCCGATCGTCGTCGCTCTGTTGCGCGATCGCGGGACGTTGCTCGGCGAACAAAAGCTCTCGCACAGTTATCCGCATTGCTGGCGGTGCCACAACCCGGTGATCTTCCGCGCGACCGAACAGTGGTTCATCGATCTGGACGGCACGGGGCGCGATGGCGGCGCCATACGGTCGCGCGCGCTCGCCGAAATTGGCAAAGTGAAATGGACACCGGAGTGGGGCGCCGAGCGGATTCGCTCGATGATTGCCGAACGGCCGGACTGGTGTATTTCACGCCAGCGGTTCTGGGGCGTGCCGCTGGTGATCCTGTATTGCACCAAGTGCAATAAGCAGTTCGACGACTACGCGGCGCTGCGCGCACTGGTGCGTAACTGGTTCACACGCGAGGGTGCGGACGCCTGGTTCACGCACCCGGCCGAAGAATTGCTCCCGGCGGGCACGCGCTGCTCGTGCGGGGCGTCGAGCTGGCGCAAGGAAACCGATATTCTGGACGTGTGGTTCGATTCCGGTTCCTCGCATCTGGCCGTGCTCGACCGGGTAGATGCCTATGGACAAGAGCTCCCATGGCCGGCGGACATGTATCTCGAAGGGCCGGACCAATATCGCGGATGGTTCCACAGCTCGCTGCTGGTCGGCATCGCGGTGCGCAACGGCTCGCCCTACCGCCACGTGCTTACGCACGGCTGGACGCTGGACGCGAAAGGACAGCCGATGTCGAAGTCGCTCGGCAACATCGTGCTGCCCACGGAAGTGTGCGAGAAGTGGGGAGCGGACCTGCTGCGTTTGTGGGTGGCTTCGCAGGATTACACCGCCGACGTGCGGATGTCCGACAACGTGATGACGCAGCTTTCCGAGGCGTATCGCAAGCTGCGCAATACCTTCCGCTTCGCGCTCGGCAACCTTGCCGATTTCGATCCGGCGCGCGACTTGGTGCCCGACACTGAAATGGAAGAGCTGGACCGCTGGATGCTCTCACGCGCGGCGGAACTGGTACAGCAATGCCGCAAGTGGTACGAGGCGTTCGAATTTCACCGCGTCTTCCACGCGCTGCACGATTTCGCGGTCGTGGATTTGAGCGCGTTTTATTTCGACGTGCTCAAGGACCGGCTCTACACGTTCGCGCCGCGAAACAGGGCGCGACGCTCGGCCCAGACCGCTGTGTACCGCATCGCGAGCGCTCTATTACGCCTCGCGACGCCGATCATCGCGTTCACGGCCGAGGAAATCTGGAAGCATTTTCCGCACGTGGCTGGCGATCCGGAGAGCGCGCACCTTGCGCTGTTTCCGAACGCCGAAGATCTTGGCGCTCCATTTACCGCGTCGGAGAATGCTGATTTTAAAGCCATAAATGCATTGCGTTCGCTAGTCTTGCGTGACCTAGAAACCGCAAGAAATGCCAAGACCATATCAGGTTCATTGGAAGCGAAGGTTCGAATCCGAGCGGAAGGTGAACTCGGGAAGGTCTTCCGAAAGTACGCTAGCTTATTTCCAGCTTTGTTCATCGTCTCTCAAGTTGAATTTGAGGAGTGCCCATTTGGCACGATAAGGTCTGAGACCCCGCTTTCGCAGGGCCCCCGGACTCTTGTCGAGGACTTACTGGAGATTCTTGGGCCATTGGAGATCAGAATTTCACGCGCCGATGGCACGAAATGCGAGCGCTGCTGGAACTATTCGACGCATGTGGGCGAAAGCACTGATTACCCGACTGTGTGTGAACGCTGCCTGAAGGCGCTGGCCGAAATTGAGCAAGCACTTACGGCCTCGGGCCAAACGGGTAGCCACGGGGCCGCGTCTTGAAGCGTCACAACCTCGGCGCGCGCTCGCTGTGGTTGTCGTTTGGGGTGCTCGCGGCAGACCGCGCCACGAAATTTGCCATCGAGCGTTACACGAGCGCGTCGTTCCGCCGGCCGATTATTTCCGACATCGTAGTTCTGGTTCACAATCAGAATCCGGGCATCGCGTTCGGCGTCTTCTCCGACTCGAGTTCGCCATGGCTGTCGCCGCTTCTGCTGCTGAGCTCGGCCGCGATGATGGCGTTGCTGGTGTGGTTGTTGCTCACGGGCCGCGCGGGCCGCTGGCTTGCGCAGAGCGGACTCGCGATGATTTTGGGCGGAGCGGCGGGCAATGCTCTCGACCGCTTGCTCCACGACCGCGTAACTGATTTCCTGGAAATCGGACTGGGAACGTACCGCTGGCCCGCATTCAATGTGGCCGATTCGGCCATCTCCATCGGAGCGGCGCTCGTGCTCATTGAGTTGCTCTTCGGCGGGCGGCATCGATCCGATTCCGCCGAACACGAACGGGGTTAAGAACCCATCGTTTGGTGCGACACCACTCCTTATCCGGCTAGAATGTACATGCCATGGCGGAGAATCCCACAGCACAACAGAAACTGACCGCTGCGGCGGGTGATGCCGGACGGCGCCTGGATCTGTTCGTGGCGGAGCGCATCCCCGCGCTAAGCCGCACGCGAATTCAGGAGCTAATCCGGGACGGCAACGTGCGGGTCAACGGGCGCACAGCCAGGACCTCACATCGGATTGCGGCCGGGGAATCCATCGAGGTCGCAGTCGTGCCCCGGCCCGCACTGGTCGCCGCGCCGGAAGATCTGCCGCTCGAGCTGCTGCTAGTGGACGACGATTTCGTCATCGTGAACAAGCCTGCGGGGATGGTGGTGCACGCCGGAGCGGGCCATGCGCGCGGCACGCTGGTGAACGCGCTGCTGCATCGCCTGGGAAAACTTTCCGGTGCGGGCGGCGCATTGCGTCCAGGCATTGTGCATCGCCTGGACCGCGAAACCTCGGGAGCGATGGTGGTGGCGCGGAATGACGCGGCGCATGAAAATCTCGCCGAGCAATTCCGTTCGCGGAACGTTCGGAAGATTTATCTCGCATTGGTTCACGGCAAGATGCCGCGCGATTCCGGCTCCATCACGCTGCCCATCTCGCGCGATCCGCACCGCAGGACGCGGATGACGGCGCGCGGGCGCACGGGCCGCCACGCGCGAACCGACTGGCGGGTGATCGCGCGTCTGGATCGCTGCACGCTGGTCGAGGCCGTGCTGCACACGGGACGCACGCACCAGATTCGCGCGCACTTTGCTGCGATTGGACATCCGATTGTCGGCGACACGCTCTACGGAGCGCCGCGCAACCTTCGTGCGGGCCCGCGCAACCTTCCACTCCTGGAGCGCAACTTCCTGCACGCCGCACGCATCGGATTCTCACATCCCTCGAGCGGCGCCTGGGTTGAAGTTCGCGCTCCGCTGCCGAAGGATTTGCGCGTATACTTCGAACAGTTCGCAGCTTCTTTGGGGCGGCGCGATACGGAGATCGAAGCTGCTCTCGCACCCTACATATGATCGTCATGAAAAAACGAGCGCTTCTGATTGGATTTTCCATTCTATCAGCGGTGGCGGCCGCTGTGAACGCGCAGCAGTCCCAGCCTCCCGCGCCACCGCAGGCTCCGGAGCAGGCCAGCCGGCAAGGGACGATTGTTCGTAACGTCACCCTGGTGGACGTCCTGTTCAGCGTGGTGACCAAGCGCGACAAACTTGTCACGGACTTGAATAAAGAGGATTTTAAGGTTTTCGATGACGGCGTGCAGCAGGAGATCACCTCGTTCAGCCAGCCGACCGATCTTCCACTCCGTATCGGCATGGTGCTGGACACATCGAACAGCATTCGGGACCGTCTGAAGTTCGAACAGGATGCCGCGATCGATTTCCTGTTTAACGCCCTGCGTCGCGATAAAGATCAGGCGTTCCTGATGACGTTCGACGACGGCCCGCAGATCATCAAGGACTTCACCGGCGACGGCGATGCCCTTCGCGACACCATCCTGAAACAGCGTGCTGGCGGTGGCACGGCGCTCTACGACGCGGTTTACGAGGCCAGCCAGCAATTGTTGAGCAAGTCTCCGCTGCCCCCCGGCCCTAATCCGGATGTCCGCCGGGTGCTTGTGGTCATTTCCGATGGCGACGACAACAGCAGCAATCGTTCCCGCGGCGCGGCCGTCGAGATGGCGCAGCGCGCCGGAGTGATTATCTACGCAATCAGCACAAGCACGCAGTGGGTAAGCCTCGGTGAGGAACGTGATCAGTCGAAACGTATCAACCGGAAGTACGCAAAGGATGAGGGAGACCATGTGCTCGAGCAGTTGGCGGGAGAAACCGGAGGACGGGCGTTCTTTCCCTACCGGGTCGATGATCTCGGACAGTCATTCTTGGACATTGGGGATGAACTGCGTCATCAATATGCGCTTGCCTACAACCCCGGCGGCACTCCCGATGGCAGATTTCACACGATTCGCATCCAAGTGAGCCGCAAGGATGCTATTGTACGGTCTCGCAAAGGGTACTATTCCTTTTCGATGCCGCCGTATTCAGCGCCTCCGGCCGCGCCTTCGAATCCCTGACGTTAATCTCTGGGTGCGTAGTAGCCGCGGCGGGCAAGAGCGGAATAGTCCTTATTCTTCATTTCCACTTTGATTTTCCGGTAGGCGCCGTCGTGCGCCTTGTTCGTGGGGACATAGCCTATCGTGTATTGGCTGCGCAGTTCTTCGGAGATCTGGTCAAAGGCCTGCTCCAGATTTTTCTCGCTGCGCACCACGATCATGCGGCCGCCGGTTTCGTCGGTGAGCTTCCTGGCGACGCCCTGGTCACCACCGTCGGTGGCCACCAGAAGAATGTGGACGACGCTGTCGGTGCGCTGCGCGCTTTCGATTGCATCCGGCAGCCTCAATTTACTGCCGGTGTCCTCGCAGTCGCTCAGAACCAGGATCGCTTTTCTGCCGGCTTCATCGGCGAGTTTGTCGTGTGCGGCGAGGTAGACGGCGTCGTAGAAATCGGTGCCACCATTCCGGCTCTGCGGGAGCGGCCCTTGTGTGAGGATCGAGCCTGTTGGGGCATTGATCTGAGCGCGGTTGATGGCGCGGTCGAGTTTGCTGCGGTCGTCGGTGAAATCGGCGAGGAGGTCCACGTCGAGGTCGAATGACATGACCATAGCAAGGTCGCCCTTGCGCATCACGCGCCCCAGGAAGCGCGAAGCTGCTTCCTTTTCCGCGGACAGCATGTAGGTCTCGCTGCCGCTGGTGTCAATCAGCAATCCGAGCGTGATCGGAAGGTTGGACTCCACCGAAAAATTGGTAATCTCCTGGGGCTGGCCATCCTCGAAGACCTGGAAGTCATCTTTATTTAGGCCGGTAACAATTGCCTTATGTTTGTCGCGCACCGTGGCGAACAGATTCACGAGGTTGACTTGCACGCGGATCTGCCCCGGCGGCGCAGCGTACAGCAAGCCCGCGGCAAGCGCCGTAATGGACACGAGTGAGAGTGCCGCCCGAATGCGCATTATATAATCTCCTCCAGCAGGCTTTCGACCTTGTTGGATGCGCCGCTTGAGCATTAAGATGCGTGGGAGCGGAAGGCCCGCTCCTGCGTGAAATAGTGATGGGAGACCGATGAATTGTCCACGAAAATTCTTGGCGGCGGGATTGACGGCTTGCCTGGCCGGTGCAGTCCCGGCCGTGCCGCAATCGGTGCAGCCGCCATCTCCCGCCCAATCCTCAGGGCCGGCACCATCTCTGCGGACACAGGCGGAGCCGCGCGCGCGAATTCGTACGACGGTATCGCTGGTCGTCGTGCCCGTTACGGTGAAGGACGGCGCAGGAGGCCTGGTCACTGACCTCCATAAGAACGATTTTCGAATTTTTGAAGACGGGATCGAGCAGGAGATTGCGATGTTCTCCGTGGATCCCTTTCCGCTATCGGCCGCGGTCCTGGTGGACGACGACCTGAAGCGGTCTTCGGCAGACAGGGTCCAGAAGACTCTGGAGGCGCTCGCAGGAGGGTTCAGCGCGTCCGATGAGGTTTCTCTGTGGCGGTTCGATGAAGTCCCCGAATCCCTCTCCGATTTCATAACCGAGAACGACGCGCTTCTCACGCAATTGAAACGCATCGACCTCAGCAGCTCTTTCCCGGGAGTCGGATCCGCGGGCGGGCCCCCCTTGAATGCCCAGCCGCAGCCGGGACAGCCGCCGAGCCCGGCCATGTCGATACTGCACACCAACTACAAACATATCAATGATGCCATTTACGCTGCCGCGGAACAGTTGCGCGACCGCGCGCGCGACCGGCGGAAGATTATTTGCCTGATCTCCGACGGTCAGAACGCGAAGAACAACACGCACAGCTATAAGGAGACACTCGAACTGTTGCTCTCCGCTGACATTTCTGTGTACGCGATCGGAGTCGGTGAACCCAACGTAAACCACCGCATTACTTTCCTTGGAAGGAACATCCTTGCGAAATACGCCCATGCGACCGGCGGCGATATCTTCTACGCCTCGAGCCGCGATGACCTCGAGAGACTCTATCCCCGCGTTTCCGAACAGGCGCGCAATCAGTACACGATTGCCTATTCAGCCGCAAGAACGGACCATACGCAGCCCTATCACAGCATCGAGGTCCGCGTGGAACGGCCGGGGCTATCATTGCTCGCCCGCGACGGCTATTACCTCAACCCAAGACCTTAACAGCCAAGCCTCGAGAAGTTACGTTTTGATTTCTGTTTTCGCTTTCGATACCGCAAGACGGTTCTTTCCCTGCGGAATGTTTTTCTCGTCAGAATGTTTTTTTCAATGCATGGTCCCATTCGATACGGTCTTCCGGAATTTGCTCTTGACTTGACTTCCCTTCCCTTCACCCGAAAAAGGGCGTTAGCGAGTTCGGCGTGGCAGCCTCGCTGTTCCGAGGGGGGAGTGGTTCACGGAGCGATTGCGCGAATCGGGCACAGACGGGAAACGCAGGACGGCGAAACAGCCACGCTGCGTGAACGTTTCCAACGGGGCGCACTTTGCGCCCCGTTTTTGTTTTTCCTCATTTGATTCCTTCGTGCCTTCTCACAAATAGTTCTCGTGGGTCACGGCTTCGGGGGCGGCATCCGGGGCCCGATCGATTCGGGGTTCCAACCCCTGAAGTTCTGCCGCGCTTGAGGTTTCGCCTTCGTCTGAGGGGCTATTCTTCGCCAGAGGCGCTGGCCGCCGCGCCTTGCTCCCGCGCCGGACAGATGGATTCGTAATCGCAGAATTTGCACCAGAAGCCGGGCTTGGGTGGGAACTTGCCCGCGCGGATGTCGGCGGCCGCTTCCTGAATCTCCGCGCGCACCCGGTTGAGCTTCTTGTCGTCGCGAGTTGCGCTCACGGCCTCGTTTGTTTGCACGTTGTAGAATGTAAGCCGCACGGGATTCCAGTCGAACACTTCCCGGGCCGCGAGCGCGTAAACGCTCAATTGCATGTCTTTTCTTGCTTTCTCTTCATCGCGCGGCTTTCCGGTCTTATAATCCACGATTTCTTCCTGACCTGGAGCGATACGGTTCACCTGGTCCATCCGTCCGGTGAGGACGACGCCGTTTTCCATTTGCAGCTCGAACGACTTTTCCTGCGCGATCACCTTTGGCGGGGAGGCCAGGCAGCACGCGTGGAATGCGCGCAACTGCGCCAAGCCGTCCTTCTTGTATTCTTGTTCCTGATAATCATCTTCGAAT
The DNA here is from genome assembly GCA_020073705.1 of Terriglobia bacterium. Taxonomy (GTDB): domain Bacteria; phylum Acidobacteriota; class Terriglobia; order Acidiferrales; family UBA7541; genus Palsa-360. The sequence continues at coordinate 18,750 of JAIQES010000049.1, read as the reverse complement.
CCGGCCGAGGTCCACTCCAGTTCGAATTTCTTCCCCACTTCCTCGAACGGCAGCACGTGTCCCTTCGTGAGTTCGCCGATGAAGTATTTGATCGTGTTGTGCATGACGCTGCCAAAGCTGATGGCTGCCGCCGGTCCTCCCCGGAGGCCCCAGCAGCGGCTGAAGAGATATTTCTGTGGGCACGATTCGAGGGTGTCGATCGCCGAAGGGCTGAGTTGCAGAGGTTCCCGCGCCGGCGGGCGATACGTTGCGGCCCAGCCACCGATCTGCGAACCAATCCGTGCGTGCCGCCGCGGCACTTCGAACAGCACCGGTGGAACATTGGGAGAAGCGGCGGATTCGTTTGCGGGAGTTGGCGCGATCTGTTCAATGTCGCGTCGCTTGATCTGCGCATCCATCAGAATGTCGTCGAGGAACGTCGAAGGTTTCGAACGTTTGTTCTCGACCGTGTTGAGCGTAAGACGGTGGCGAGCGCGGGTCACGGCAACGTAAAACAGGCGGCGCTCTTCCTGGATATGGAAGCTCCCCTGGGGCTGCTCTTCCTTCATCAATTCACGCGGAAATTCGAGCACGCGCGGCCTTTCCCCGGCAGGAAAGCCGCGCTGGATCAGGCGCAGCACGTAGACATGGTCGAACTCGAGTCCCTTCGCGGCGTGCACGGTCATCAATTGCACGGCGTCGCCGGGTTCCTGCTCGAGATTGATCGAGCCGCCGGCCTGCTCGAAATAATCCAGATACTCCACAAACTCATTGAGGCGTTGCGTTTCGCTCTTCGGCTGCCACTCGCGCACAAACTCCTTAAGCCGGTCGAAGTATTTTCGGTCTTCCGCCGCGACGGCCGCGCCAATCTCCAGGGCCTCGGCCAACTCGTCGAACAATTCGGCCGCGGCCAAGCGCGGGGCTTTCTTTCGAAATTCGGTAACGAGCTCGACCAGTTCACTCACGTGCCGTTCGCCGCCTGAAAAGGGAAGCTCGCCTTGCGCCGACTGCACTGTGTCCCAGAGCGACATGCCCTTGCTTTTCGTCGTGCGTTCCGCGAGACGCACCACGTCGGAGGGTTCCAGGCCCCAAGCCGGCATGGCCAGCACGCGCGCGCAGGCGATGTCGTCCGAGGGCTGACTGATCAGGCGGAGATAAGCGATGAGGTCCCGGACTAAACGGTGCGAAAGGATCGAGAGATTCTTGATGACGAACGGAATCTTGCGCGTCTTGAGCGCTTCCACCAGCTTGTCGCGGTGGACGTGGCTGCGGTAGAGCACGGCGAAGGTGCGCCATTTCGCTCCTGCACGATGCAGCCGCTCGATTTCACCAGCGACCCACTGCGCCTCGGCGTCATGCGAGGGATGGGTGACGATGCGCACCTTGTCGCCGTCTTCGCGGGCGGCCGTCAGGGGGTACTCGGGGATATTGCGCGGTTTTTCATTGTGGCGAATCGACTGCCCTGCGACGCGCAGGATGCGCCCGGCCGAGCGGTAGTTGAGCGTGAGCGGGCGCAGCAGGTGCCGGTGCGCCGCCGGCAAGCCCCCGGCGAAGCGATTCAGAAAAATCGTGAAACTGCCGAAAGACGCGCCGCGGAAGCGGTAAATCGCCTGGCGATGATCGCCGACCACCACCAGGTTGGGACGCTCGCCGCCCAGCAGCCAGAGCAGTTCGAGTTGTGCGAAGTTTGTGTCCTGGAATTCGTCGACCAGGATGTAACGGTAGCGCGCGCGCAGTCTTTCCAGCAGCGCCCCGTCCTCGCGGAGCCGCACGACAGCGTTCAACAGCAGCGAGCCGAAGGTAAACAGCTTGCGCTCGCGCAACAACGCGTCGCTGGCGCGATAGGTCCGCGCAATCTCCTGAAGCTTGGCGATTTCCAAATCACGGATCGCACGCTCGTCTTCGGGCATCGCGCCGCGGACGCGGCGGAAGTTCTCGGCCTGTTCGCCGGCATAACGCTGGAAATCATCTGGCGTGACGAGTTCGTCCTGGCACCGGGAAAAGAATTCGACGAAATCGCCAAGAAATTGTCCCGGCTCCGCCAGCCGCCGGAACTGATCCAGTTGCAACAGCGGAAGATTGCGCCGAAGGAGGATCCAATGGTCGACCGTATCGAGCACTTGTGCGTCGGGATAGATTTCCTTGAGCAGATCAGCGCAGAACGCGTGAAACGTGCTGAGCGTGACCGCCTTGGCGCGCTCGACATCGGTTTCGCCGCGCTTGCGCGCCGCCGCGATTACGCGGTGCTTCATTTCCGCCGCGGCTTTGTCGGTGAACGTCAGGCCCAGGATTTCCCGGCCGCTAAGCTCCGGCTGCGTGTCGAGCAGATAGCGGATGCGCTCGGTGATGACGCGCGTCTTTCCCGTGCCCGCGCCGGCTACCACCACCAACGGGCCATCGCCATGCTGCGCGGCCGCACGTTGCTCGGGGTTGAGCTCGATTCCCGGAGCCGGAGCGCTGGCGTGTTCAAACAGGTCGGCCATGAGAAATGATCCTGCTAAGAACAGTAACACAAGCTTCACTTTGCGTGCTCGATGCCGGTAGCGCCCCCATGCAAGCAACGTGCGCTGTCGGTGTTTCGTGGGAAGGATTGATCGAGGCCGCGAAGCTTGGGCGCATAACTACGTGAAGCCAAGACTCTTCGCGCCCAGATGCAGCGACGGCGCGCTGCGGCTTTAGCTGCGTGGCAGCCCTCTGATTTGCACGAATGGCTCAACGAGGAAGCTTGCCGCGTAAAGATTCAACCCGCGTTTGCTGGAATAACGGCTCCGCTATCACAACTGCTCTCGGTGTCTCGGGGTCCTGCGCCACGGATATTCGCGCGCGCAAACAAAAGCGGCATCCGTGACATTGGCTGTCCGTCGCGAAACTTATGGGAGTCCTGGGGCAATAAGATAGCTCTACATTCCGATAACGGCGTCTATCGAGAGTCACCCGCAATTCGCGGTGCGAAGGGCTGCTCTCGTCACAGTAGAGCCTGACAACGCACTGCCGCGTTACTTCAGCGCACGCCTCAGCTGCTTGGTGCTTTTCTCCAACTGCCTCTTGAGAGCGTCCACCTGCTTCGTCAGCTTGATAAGCTCTTTTCTCGCTACGTGTGCCGCTTTGGCAGCCTTATAAGCTGCTTTGTGAGCTGTGCCTTCAACCCTACCAACTGCAGAGCCGATTTTCACGGCAGCATCTCTAAGTCTATTGTTCTTGGCCATGCTATCACCTCCAGACCGATTAACGATGCCAGAGTGCCCGCACCAAAAGCAAGACCGAATCCACGTGTCCGATCGAAGAGTCTATGAGAAGAAGAAATTCCTTAAGTGAGCGGATGTTACAGTATCTTCTCGTTCTATAGAGTCTGTGCGTGGCAGGTGAACACGAATGCAGGCGGCAGGTTGAGCCACACGATTTTCGATTGGACCGAGCTGAAATATCGATTTAGCAGTGGTCGAAGGTTCAACCGGCATAACCGTCCCCCCACGAATTGCAAACCGTGGATGTACTGATACTGGGTGAATACTGATTTTGGGTGTAAGAACGGCGAGAGTCGTTGAAAAAGTGCTTCGCGCTCACGATCGGGCATAAACGCTAAGCCGAGCGACGATATCACCGAGTCCACTTGCTGGATGCCACGTCGGTGGAGTTCCGAGTCGAGGTTTTCGACACTCGAATTGATAAGAATCACGCGAGGGTCGGAAATGGTTCGCCGGAGGCAGTCGAAGAAGCGTGGATTGATCTCAAAGGCCAGCAACGTGGCATTGGGTGGCAACTGGTCGAGCAGTACATGAGTGATCGCGCCCGTGCCAGCTCCTAATTCGAGTGCGACGCGAGTTTTCGCCAATGTCAGCGGCTCCAGCATCGCGGTGGCCAGATATCTTGAACTGGGCGAGATCGCTGCGACCGTCGGGAAGTTGGTCAGTGCTTCGCCTACGAATGTTCTCAGGCTCATAATTGTCTATCGCCGAAGGAAATCATCCTGCCCCCTACCAAAATAGCCGTTCTGAAGCCATCACGATAACATGACTACAAGCTTCTTGCGACGACGGAAATCTTCCGACCTATCGGATGGCCCATCGAATGACCGGTCTTAATAAGTTGGATTACCGGAAACTGGCAGCTACTCTCCGACAAGCGCCTTTATCAGGCACGATCATGATGCGTGATGATGCGCATGATTGTCGCCAGCGATCACAGAATTGTGCTGCGGGAACGGTGCCACACGGGTCAACAAGCGCGGGCAGCCATCATGCGGTATAATTAATTTCCTTTGCTCGCCATCAACAACATCTCCATGCGCTTCGGCGATAGACGTCTTTTCGAGGACGTCAGCTGTACGTTTTTTGCCGGACGCCGCTACGCGATCACCGGGCCGAATGGCGCCGGTAAGTCCACTTTCATGAAGATCCTGACCCGCGAGATCGAGCCTTCACAGGGTTCGGTCACCCGGCCGAAAAAACTCGGCGTTCTGCGGCAGGACCAGTTTGCCTTCGACAAGTTCCGCGTAATCGACACTGTCATCATGGGCAATGCCCCACTGTGGGAGGCTCTGGAAGAGCGGGACGCGCTGTATGCGAAACCCCACGACTCGCTGACCGACAAAGACGGCATGCGTTTGGGCGAACTCGAAGGGATCATCGGGGAAGAGGGCGGTTACACGGCGGAGGCCGATGCCGCGGTGCTGCTCGACGGGTTGGGTGTGGAGGACGCACTGCACGAGCGCAAGATGAGCCAATTGCAGGGTGGGCAGAAGGTCCGCGTGCTACTGGCGCAGGCATTGTTTGGCAACCCGCCGGCGTTGCTGTTGGACGAGCCTACCAACCACCTGGATCTCGATTCGGTGCAATGGCTGCAGGATTATCTGTGCAACTACGCAGGCGTGCTGATCGTGATCTCACACGACCGGCATTTTTTGAACAGCGTCTGCACGCACATAGCCGATATCGACTACCAAACGATCATCATGTACATCGGCGGGTATGACGATATGGTCCTCGCCAAGACACAGATTCGTTCCCGCATCGAAGCGGAGAATGCTGTGCGCGAAAAGAAAATTGCGCAATTGAATCAGTTCATCGCACGGTTTTCGGCCGGCACGCGTTCCTCGCAGGTAACCTCGCGCAAGAAAGAAGTCGAGCGGATACAGACTGCGGAGCTGGCCAGGTCCAACATCCAGCGGCCCTACATGCGGTTTGACATGAAGAGGGCTTCGGGACGGTATCCGCTGGAGATCACGAGCATCGCGAAGTCTTACGACGGTCAGAAGGTGATCCAGCGCTTCACGGCTAGCGTGGCGCGCGGGGAGAAGATCGCGCTGACGGGCCGCAACGGCGCCGGCAAGACCACGCTGCTGAAGTCGCTGATTCGCAGCGCCACCGGGTACATCGACGACGCGGAGAGGCAGTTCGTGATCGACAGCGGCACTGTTGTCTGGGGCCACGAAGTGGCCGTGGGCTACTTCGCGCAAGACCACACCGATTCCATCGTCAAAGGCACGACGGCCATCGAATGGCTGCAACAGTTCGATCAGCAGGCGACGCAGGAGGAACTGCGGGGCCTGCTGGGCCGTATGCTGTTCAGCGGCGAAGACGCCCTGAAGTCCACGGGTGCGCTTTCCGGCGGTGAGGCCGCGCGGCTGATTTTCTGCCGGCTGATGTTACAGAAACCGAATTTCATGGTGCTGGATGAGCCCACCAACCACCTAGACCTGGAATCCATCAATGCTCTCAACATCGCCTTGCAGCGATATGAAGGGACCGTCCTCCTGGTAACACACGACTACGATGTCATCGACGAAGTCGCCACGCGTATCTGGCATTTCGAAGGCGGGCACATCGAGGACTTCAAAGGGCCGTACGCGGAGTATTCGGCTTACGCGCAAGAGAAGGTATTGTAAGACCACAGGCCCTGCGCGAAAAAAGGCCTCTGGTGTGGGAGGTCGTGTTTGTACCTGTCACGCCCGTAACGAACTGTCCCGCCGACCAGTAGCTTTCCTCCAGAGGTTGCCGTAGATTGAGTCGAGCCGATGGTAGATGCTTTGACGAAGTTCAGACGTTACAAGCGAGGGGCACTGTGGGGCGGAGCGGTCGGCTGCACAATCCTATTCGTCGCAACGGGTTATCTGCTACGGCAGCTCAATGTTGTATTCAATCCGGTGCCTTGGGCAAGCGTTCAAGTTATCTCTTCCTTTCTGAGCTTCAGTATAGCTGCCAATGTCCTGGTGCGATTCCTCGGTACTGATAACCGCACTTCGCTGATTCTGGGATCGACATTCGGCCTGATCGGATTCATCCAGCTCGCCGGAATCGTTGAACTCCATTATCGGTTATCGACGAATGCGATGCGCCTTCACGTTTCGCTCCCCTTGTTCTCATGGATGATTGGACAGACCCTGCTCGCCGTCTTCCTGCTCTTGGCCTTTCCCATCGAAAAATGGTTGCCGTGGCCGCGCCAGCGAAAAAAGACCGTTTTCGCCGTCATGAGTGTTGTTGGTGCCGCCGGTTATCTGATCGCCACAACCTTCCTGGCTCTACTTTCCAAGCTGGCTACGAATCCCGGCAGAGTTTTGCCGCAGCCGAGCGATCTGGTTCCCGCCGGCATTTTCCTTGCGGCCACACTGGTCCTGTATCGAAATTCCTACCGGAACCGCTGTGCGTTCGATGCCATGCTGGTTTGGGTCGCCGGGATGAATGCCGTCTGCCACCTGGTTGCTTCGGAATCGGTCCAATTGCTGGATGTGCCTGCCATGACAGCACAATTATTGAATACCGGCAGCTATGTAGTGCTGACCGGCGCCACACTGGTAGACAACGTGAGATTGTTTGGCGAAGTCAGGGATCGCGCCATTAGCGACAGCCTGACGGGCTTGGCCAATTACCGGCAGTTGGTGGATGTCTTGCAGACCGAACTGGAAAGATCAGGACGGACCAACCGGCCTTTCTCGATCTTGCTGATGGATCTCGATGGACTCAAGGAGATCAACGATACGCACGGCCACCTGACGGGCAGCAGGGCAATCTGCCGGGTGGCCAATGTTCTCCGCCTGCACAGCCGCTCGCTGGACACGGCCGCTCGGTACGGAGGAGATGAGTTTGCATTGATTCTCCCGGAAACAGATAAGAAAGCAGCGCGGCAAGCCGCCACACGTATCCGGAAACACTTGGCATCCGAGGAAGAAGTGCCGCAGCTGAGCCTCAGCATTGGTGTAGCGACATACCCGGAAAGCGGTGCCTCGGTCCAGCTCTTGCTAGATGCAGCGGATCAAGAACTCTACTCGGTGAAGATGCTATCAAAAAAGCCGAGAAGCTCGCGGCAATTACCTCTCGGCCTCTAGCGTCTCGAATCTTGGGTACAGGTTGTCTGAAACGCCCTGCGAAGCAGGGCACGCCAGATCGAACAAGGTCAAAAGAGCACCATCCTGATAAGTTGATCAGATAACGTCGTCGGCTCCGGCGGTCGCACGCAACTGTGTGCAACTAGCGGCCGTGGTCCCGATCCTGGTCGTGGCCATGGTAGTCACGGTTATGGTCGCGGTCCCAGCGATGATCATGCTCAATCCGGCCGCGATCTCCCTCCCAGTAACCCGCAAAGAACCGCTGTCCATCGTGATGCGGTCCCACCCAACGGGCTCCCGGGTACAGTGGTCGAGTCCAATAACCTCCATGCCACTTGTAGTGCCTTCCCACCGGATACCAGTAACCTTCTACCCAAACGAACTCGGGACCCGGTCTTGCCGGCAGGACGTGAACCACGCGTGGTGGCGGTGGCGGGCCAATTCTAATCCCGATGGAGACCTGAGCGCCGAATGCAGACCCAGCAGCCAGCAGGATCGCAGCAAGCAATGTTGTTCTCATGAAATTTTTCATCTTGTGTAACCTTCTTTTGAAAGGTCTACTGATAAATCATAGTGCAACGACACGGTTTTCCGAAAGGCCCCGTACTCCCCATAATGGCTCACAGAAAACACCTCATATCGCAAAGTTTCAGTTGTTGATCGCCACGGTTCACAAGGCAAGCTTTTAACCAATCCCAATGATCTCGATTTCTTCCGTTATTTCAGTGTGTTACGGACCGTACGTCCTTGATGGCGCGCGGAACCGATCGATGCAATAAGAATATGGCAGTGTAAATTTTACTGGTGTTGGCCGAGTCATCCCGTACCGGATCAAGAACGCCAAATCCCAAGAAGTCAAATTGATGAACTCTCCGCGCCCCCGTTTCTGCCGGCCCATCGCAGTCGCCCGGATTCGTGTTTAATCAGTTATGATGTTACCCCAATCGTACTATCGCTTTTGCCTAAGCTCGCGGACAGACTCACACTATGTGCTTGTATCCTCACGTAAGTGGCTGGTGGTTGTGAAATACGACGACGAAAACGTTAGTCTTTCCGCTACCGAAATCACCGTTTCTGATTCACGCAACTCATTCTCCCCCGAACCCCCTCTGTCCACCACCGAAAAACGGCGCAGTGTTCGTATTCCAATGCGCAAGCCAGTCGTACTGTCATGGCAAGAGGGGGAAAGCGAACGCGTGGAAGCCGTATTTACAACCACGATTAGCCGGTTTGGTTGCGCCCTCCGTTCCCGCATGTTTTCTCAGCCCGGTACCCGCGTGAGACTCGACTTTGCCGAGAGAACCATCGAAGGCCGAGTGGTCCACAGCCTAAAAGATTGTTCCACCAATTTGGTAACGATAGGAGTGGCCTTTGACGAAGATGCCAGTGAGTTCTGGCAAGTCGGGTTTGAGTTTTGGTCTCGACCTCTCTGATTTAAAACCGTTCCGGTTCCATTTGGTTTCATTTTGTTACGTGGCCCACTGTCTTCCATCGAGTAGCCCATTAAACGCCTGAAAACAAGGAGTGATTGTTAGGGCACTTGATTGCTCCTATGGACTGTACTGAGGGGAGGAGGGGCCGTCATGGCTCGATACTCATCTCTGCTTGGAACAGGCATCGAAGTCGTATACCGCTCTTGTTGCACCAACCTAAGTGCTTCCGGAAAGCTGCTCAGTGACTCAGGCACCTTCGTAATCATTGAACAACACCTTGACCAGAACGGAAGCATCCGAGTGTATCAGCTGAAACTTCCGTACGACTGCATCATTAAGGTTCAACGAAACTAACGCGGACGAGCCCACTTGCGGAACTCACTCCGTTTGGAAGGAGATGGTTCACGTGGGCGGAGGACCGCAACCCAGGAGCAGGCGCTATCCTCGCATCGCGCTGTCTAAAGGAATGCTCGTGAGCCAGCAGGTAAGAATCAAACATGTGGTTTCAACCGGCACGACACTTGGATTAGGCGGCGTGGTCGACGACGCGGACATTCCTTTGGGCGACCACCTTTGTTCTGCGTCCCCGGCGAAAGTCCGGCTCGCGGAAACGACGCTGGCGGCGATCCGCGTAAGCCGATGCCATCGTGCGGGACGGCGCGTTCCGCATCCGAGGCACTGGCTAACCCTCGCGAAACTTGTCTGTGCGATGCGTCAATCGACTGAGCATGGGCTGGTTGCCACACGGATTCAGAGCTTCGCTCGTCGGATTAGAAGCGATGATAGAATCCGACTCCAAAATAAGGCCTGGAGTCCGTGGAACCATCCACGAACCACAGGCGGGCATAGCCGACACGGAATTGCAGCGAAGAATGAGTCCGCGGCAGTCCAAGTTCAAGCATTCCTCCAGCTTCGAACTGGTGAGTATCGTGATTACCCTGACCAGTGAGTTCACCCCCTATTGACAGCCCAACAGGTCGTAAGAAGCTGGTATTTGTGATTTGACGTTTGATCCCCGCTCGCGTCCAAAAGTAATGATTTGGACCTTCATAGCTGGAGATAATATTTAGGTTGGTAAGACTGGTTGCCTGGAAGAATGCGTCTCCTTCCACCGTTGCTCCTATTTGGGTTGTGTTGAGCGTTTGCCCACTGGCAAACCGTCGATGGTCCCATCGGACTTCAAAACCAGGCCCGATCGTGAAGGTAAGGCGCGGCGTCTGCAGCCGATATCCGACTTGGATCGCTGCCCCAGGGGAAGTCACATCGGTAAAGCCGCCGACATCCCGGAAGTTGTAGTACAGATCGCTGACCGTTGGGCGAATCAGGAACATGTTCCTGCCGGAACTTGGCACCGTGAAGATAGGGCTCACAAATGCATAGCCATTCGAGGGCCCACCCTCCCATCCCGCTACAAGTTCCTGCGCCTTGGCCAGGGGCGGCAGCAGAACGAGCCAAACAATCAGCAGTCCCACGTACTTGGTTGTCTTCATTTTTGCTCCAAGATGTGCTCGCTTGTGATTCCGAGATCTGTCGGCAATGCTCGGTTCACTTCGAGCCGTTCAATCTTCCAGTCTATCCCTTCACGGCGAAGCACCCATTTATCGGTCCTCGGCAAGTGCAAGTGCTCTGTCCTTCCGTGGGTCTCAACAATGGCGTCCAGATCGTCTAGAATTACGGCTTCGTTTCCGTGCACCGTAATTCTCAGGTTCAAGTGCCGGAGTGATTCATAGTGCCTCTCGCTGAATTCCCACAGGTATCTCTGCTTAAGCTGATCCGTTCCTTGCCAGACGTGACTAGGTTCGTCTGGCAGCAATGAGTCGCTGGCATCCACAATGACACCGTCAGGAGCCCAGAGCCTTAGCGCTGCATTGATGTCGCCCTGCCGGGCGGCATCGGCTTCCTGAACCAATGCGGCCCCGGCCAATTCCTCTTCAGAAGGACGCAAAACGGAGCGCGAGGGCAAGAACCTATTCAATGGATCGGCCAATTCGATCCGTTCGGATGGCGGGGCATATTCCTTACCGAGGTAAAACACACTCCCCCATAAAACAGCGATGAGAATCAGAAGGACTGCTGCACGGGCCTCAGTGATAAACCGGCCCCACTGATATCCGCTGGTTGAGAACGCCGAGAGAAATCGGGGTAGGTTGGGCGAACGATTTTCGAAATAACTCCATGCGCTGGTTCGAACCGCAGCGAGATAAGTTGCGGCTTGCCAGAGCAGGAGACCTAGTGTTATGCCCCATACGGAATTGAGGGTCGATCCCTTTTCACGTAACAGAGCGGCAGCCCCGATCAGACAAGTTGAACCCATCAGAAGTTCCATCTGTACAATCCGTGCCGAGTCGAACAATCTAGGTTGTTCACCCTGCTTGGGAGTTCTCAAGAAAACTCCCTCACGGCTCACTAGACCACGGATACAGGCTAGAGCCACGACCCAAGTGAGTCCAAGCAGAATGGTAAGAGCATCGATCGCACTTCTCCATGTGCAGTTGGACCGGATTCGAAATGCCCAGATGAATCGCATCAGTGCAAACAGGATGAATAGGGGAGGCACGAGAATGATACCGCCTGCCAGCGGCTGGCTATAGAACGAACGGCCCAGCAACAGAGATGCCGTTCCAATCCAGAGGATCACAGTAAAGCCCAAGGCCATGGGATCGTTCAGCCATTGAAGGCCTCCGTTCAGATAGGCAAAACGCTGCCCGAGCGTAAGCTTGCCACTCGACCAAGGCTTCAACAGCTTGCCAACATGCAACCTCAGGATTTGCATGCCGCCAAAAGCCCAGCGAAAGCGTTGTTTTTTCAGACCAGCATAGTCCAGCGGCATCAGCCCGCGTCCGTAGGTCTGGTCAACGTACACGGAGTGATAGCCGGCGTGGAGGAGGCGGAGCGATAGTTCCGCGTCTTCGGTGATGCACCATTCACTCCAGCCACCGACCTGCTGCAAGGCGGATTTGCGGATCAGGCCCATAGTTCCGGCGTAAATAATGCCGTTGTACTCGTTACGGGTGGCCATGGAGATCTTGAAAAAGTAGAGGTAGGCGAGATAGAGCGCTTTACCGTAACGTCCCCGGGACAGCTGATCGCGGTAATCCTGCGGAGTCTGCACAAATGCGATGTTAGGATCGGCAAAGTGACCCACTAAATCAGCCAAGAAGTTCGGTTCCACCACATAGTCGGCATCAATGACCCCGATGATCTCTGTATCGCTGGCAGTGTGAGCCAGAGCGAAATTTAGCGCTCCCGATTTATAGCCTGGCCACGGCATTAGGTGAAAGAAATGAAAGTTCGCTCCCAGGAGGGCGCAGTGTGCCTCAACCGGTCGCCACAGGTTCTCATCGGCGGTATTGTTGTCAATGACCACAACTTCGTAGTTGGGATAATGCAGTCTTGCCAAGGTATTTAGTGTCTCGATAACGAGCTTAGGCGGTTCTGAATGAATCGGCACATGCAGCGACACTTTGGGCTGGTAGCCTGGAATAATTTGGGGGCCTTGAATGCAGTTCCACCTCGTGCGGCAAATTACATCGATGACCTCAAACATGTTTGCCACAAGTAGGACCAGGGTTCCGACCTGAAGCAGGAACAGAAAGATCGAGAAGACCAGACTCCACGGTCCGAGCTGAGCCTCTATGATCACGTATCCGGCATAGGTAAGAAACGTCAGCGCGGCAACTATCGCCGCGGCAAACGCCGCGTGTCCTATCGGGTTCCAGTGCTCGAATAATGCAACAATGACGGAGGACACGACGATGGCCGTCAGCAGGGTTGCCTGTAGGGGGAGGGCTCGTCCGGTAAGCGCAAGTTGAAGCAAGAGCGCGGCGCAGGCGAGACTGGCCATCGTCAAAATTGAGAGCAGCCAGTGTGCCCGCTGCAGACGAGAACCAACGGAGAAGAGCCCTAGCGATGTCAGGGTCAACAGAATGCCAGCGTAGATGACGATCTCTTTCAGCACAATTTGAACACAGTACTACCCACAGCTCAGGACTATCCAACTTCATACGATGCACCTGATGGGCCAATGAGTAACTGATTTACTTTCAGCACGATACATGATCACCGGAAGCACCAATCTCTCGAACCGTGTGTAAAATCGTCTCCGTCTAACAGTCGGCCCCGAATTGAACTTAGACATTCGCGTTGGCTGCACAGGCAGATGAGCTGTGCGGCGCATTCGTCTTGGAGCAGTCCGAAACCGATTTAGCAGTCCGCCGGGGGCAGTTTCAGACAGCCCTATCTCCTATCCCTGCGCGAAATTGACCGCTCACAGCGGCTCGCCTATACTCGTACTCGATCATTCGACAGCAGCTTTCGCTGGCAGCATCTGCCAAAGGGCATTCCAAGGAGAATCGTCATGGATCAGGCTGTAATTTTGAGCGCCGTGCGTACACCGGTTGGAAAATTTCAGGGAGGGCTGGCGCCGCTTTCCGCGCCGCAATTGGGCGCTAAGGTCGTGGCCGAAGCAGTGCGCCGGGCAGGCATCGAGCCGAAATCCGTGGATGAAATCATTATGGGCAACATCGTGCAAGCGGGGCTTGGGCAGAATCCCGCGCGGCAGGCGGGGTTGGGCGGCGGGCTCGACGTGCGCGTTGCGGCCTTGACCATCAACAAGGTCTGCGGCTCGGGATTGAAGGCCGTTGGCCTCGCGGCGCAGAGTGTCATCCTGGGTGAAGCGCAAATTGTGGTCGCGGGCGGAATGGAGTCGATGTCGAACTGTCCTTATCTGCTGCCGGGCGCGCGCACGGGTTACCGGTTCGGCAACGCGGAGGTTGTGGACTCGATGGTGCATGACGGCCTGTGGGACGTTTACAACGATTTTCACATGGGCATTACGGCCGAGTTGGTGGCCGAAAAATACGGCATCACGCGGCAGGAACAGGATCAATTCTCTCTCGAAAGCCACCGGCGCGCCGTGCACGCCCGGAAGTCATGCTTTCTTGAATCGCAGATTTTGCCGATTGAAATTCCGCAGAAGAAGGGTGATCCCGTGGTGATCCGATATGACGAATCCCCGCGCGAAGATGCCTCGCTCGAAGCGCTCGGGAAATTGCGGCCCGCGTTCAAGAAAGACGGCACGGTCACGGCGGGCAACGCTCCGGGAACCAACGACGGCGCTGCGGCGCTTGTCGTCACGACCGAACGCAACGCGGCGCGGCTGGGGAAAACGCCGATGGCGCGGATCGTCGCGCAGGCCGTCAGCGGCGTCGATCCCAAGTGGATCATGGAAGCGCCGATTTACGCCGTGGAGAAACTTTTGGAAAAGACCGGCTGGGACCGCAACCGCGATCTCGATTTGGTCGAGCTGAACGAAGCGTTCGCCGTGGCGGCAATTGCCGTGACGCGGCAATTGCGCCTGGACCCCGCGAAAGTGAATGTGAACGGCGGCGCAGTTGCAATCGGACATCCCATAGGCGCATCGGGCGCGCGGATTCTGACGACGCTGCTGTACGAGATGCAGCGCCGCAACGCACATCGGGGAATCGCCGCGCTGTGCCTAGGTGGCGGCAACGCCGTCGCGCTTGCCGTCGAGCAATAGTGTTGGCCGCCATTGCCGCGCAAAACCATGCCTCCTGAACCTATCGATGACGCTTCGCTTGAGATCCTCTGGCGCGGGGCGGACCCGGCGAAATTTACCGCTCTGCAAGCGGCGCTGCGGGATGAGGACATCCGATTCTGGCACGCGCCGGTCTATGATCCCGCAGGCGGCTTTCTTTCCTCACGTCCGTATTATCTGGAGGCAGTGCCTGGCTTTGAAATCCGCGTTCGTGCTTGCGACATGCAGCGCGCGAGGAGCGCACTGGCGTGGGTGGAGAGCCAAGCGAACGTTGCCGGCACTCCCGGCGAGGTCTCGAAGCCCGAGAAGGACCCCCTCGATTCGAAACGATTGCTGCCTGATGTTTGGGATTCGAGCGAGGCGACATCCGAAGTGTGGTCCGGCGAAGATGAGCCCATGGCGGAATATCTTGCCAGCGCGCTGCGCGAAAATGGCATCCCCAGCCGGATAGCGAACGAACCCGGAAACCGCGTGCGCTTATGCGTGCGCGCCGGTGATGTGGCGCGCGCGCGAAAGATCGCAGGCGAGGTTAGCGGGGCAATGCCATCAGCATAGCTCTTTGCGGACCCCACGCAATGCTCTGGTTGCGCCGAAGGGCAGGCCCCGAACTTTACTGGTTCTAAAATCCCTTTCTGTTCTGCTTAATGATCAATGTTTTGTCCACTATGCCAATCCGAATACCGCGGCGGAGTGACGCACTGCGAATCCTGCTTGGCGGCGCTCGTCGAGTCCCTGGATGCACCCGAAGCCCAGGCCAATGGTCCGGTGAACTTCTGGAGCGGGAAAGATGATTCGTTATTCGACGCGTTGACCGCCGCACTGTTCGCGGCGGGCATCCCGTCCCACAGTGAAGGGCCGCCTCGAGTCTTCGCGCGCCGCCAATGGCTGCCGGAATCCAAGATTTCGATCCTTCTATCGGACTTCGATCGCGCCATGGAGGCGGCAAAGATTGCGTTGCAGCCGTTCGAACAGAAGTCCCAATACGGATCGATGTGTTATGCGTGCCGCGCGATGATTTTGCCGGGGTTCGCCCGCTGTTACAGGTGCGGCGCCGTCCTCCACGTGCCGCTTGAGAGCGAGCCCGTCACTGCAGAGCCTGCCCCGAAGCGCTGTCCCGTGTGCGGGCTTACGTATGGCGCAAGCTATGCCCGTTGCACCCGGTGTGGCGTGGAGCTGGCGTCCAGATACGATCCGAACGTATCAGTTCCGGATCTGGATGGTGAAGAAAGACTCCTCGTGGTCTGGCGGGGAAGCGATCCGGCAGCGTTCAGCCGCGTCGAAGGCGCATTGCGCGGGGCCGGGATCGCCCACCATGCCACGCCCACGCACGATCACCTGGCTTTTGGCATGGGTATCCCTCGGCCGATGTACGAGGTGCGCGTCTTGCAGTCCGATTTCGAGGCCGCGAAGTATCTGGTTGCTCCGATTCGCGAGACTCTTCCTTTCGAAGTGCGAAAACCGCAAACACAAGAAAGCGGAACGGATCTTTCACCGATTAGGCCTCAGGGAATGCGTCGTTATCCCGAACGCAATCTTTCCGAGGCTGTTGTACAAGTCTGGTCGGGGGACGACCCCGCTATCGGCAATATGCTGCGAGCTTGCTTTTTCGAAAACCGGATTCTGCTGCGCACTGTGGGCACGACTCCCGGACAGAGAGAATTCTATGTCTGTCCCGACCAGGAAGAGGCAGCGCGGGAGATCGTCCGCGAAATCACCGAAGGTGCGCCGCCTAAGTAAGCACGAGATCCTTAGGCGTTCCAGCAGGTGGAGAAGCGAATTGTTCCCTAAGTTCGGTTGGGGAGATGCGATTTGACTTTCGCATCTCTTTTTCGGCTCAACATGTCTCTTGCAGCGTTTGCTTGCGCTCCTTTTTCCATTTCAATTGCCCGCTGGGTTCCTCCCACAACCGGAACCCGCCAATGAAGGCGGTCGAGTTGTCGCCGCGCCGGGCGCCGGGCGGAAGCTTTCTTAACAGTTTGGCGTTTCCGCCACCCAGCACGACGTAGTCTGCTTCGAGCGCATTCTTGAGTTCTGCGACGACATCGGCCACATGACGCCGCCACTTCTTCTTGCCCAGGCGCTGCAATCCTCGAACCCCCAAATAGTCTTCATACGTGTGGCCTTTCCTGTATGGCAGTTGCGCAATCTCCATCGGGGCGATCACGCCGTCAACAATCATTGCGGACCCCAGCCCGGTGCCCAAGCCAAGGAAAAGCATTCGCCCGCCTTCATAAATGCCAAGGGCCTGCATGGCCGCGTCATTCAGCAATTTGATTGGCCGCCCGAATGCCTTCTTGAAATCGAACCCTACCCATCCCCCTCCGAGGTTGTGCGGCTCGCTCAACGGATGCCCGTGGACCACTGGCCCGGGATATCCGATCGAAACGGCTGAATAGTCCCAGCCGTCTGTGGCGTTCTTTACTTCCCTAACCATCTTCTTTGCCGTCATCTTCGGCCCCGACGGAATCTTGACCGGCTCCTTCTGTCCTGTGGCCAGAACCTTAATGTTTGTGCCACCTACATCGATTACCAAGACACTCCTATGCTTCGTTTTCACAAACGCTCCTTAAGCCACATCTCTTCGGGTTCGAACCGCAGGCCGATCAAGGGAAATCCGATGCACCCTGGAATGAAAATTCATAATCTGAGATATTCACATGAAAGCGCTCATACAGTCTAAGAAAATGAGGCATCATGGCGTTGGGTTGCGGCATTGAAAGCAAAGCAGAATCTTCACCCCGGCAGGAAAAGTCGGGCTTCAGGATGGCAACCTCGAAAGGTTTTTCAACAAATGCTCTAGATAAATTCTTTTTTGATATCGCTTGGTCGCGCCATCGCCGGCCGGAATGAGTCCGGAGCATTCAGCAAGCCTTCCGGCCAACGAGAGCAGCTCACTTTTTCATAGCGCGAGTCCGCTTCCAGACATGAATTGCAGGCACCGCAACGGACCAATTCCGCCTCCCGCCCTTCCTTTGCCTTGATGGGCCAGTCGGGATCGGCGAGAAGGGTCCGGCAAAGGCCGATGATATCCGCCCTCTCCTGCCGAAGGATTCTCTCCGCATGCTCCGGCTCCCTGATCTTGCCGGCCGTGACGATGGGCGTATGGAAACCAGCCTTCCTAATCGTCTCTCGAACGCCCTCGGCAAGGTAGACGTTGGCGCCGTCCGGCCACCAGAACCAGGGGCTCATGCGATGACCGCTGTAACCGGACATGGGGTCCGGCGGACTGCCTTCCGGCGGCGTCAGCGCGTCTTCAAATCTGCTGCCGCCGGAGACGCTGATGTAGTCCGCACCGGTTTGAGCGAATTTCACCGCGATCTTGCTGCTCTGGGCAAGTGTGTTGCCGCTGAGATGGAAATCCTCGCCGTTCATCCTGATGCCGAGCGGAAATGCTTCTCCCACCTCGGAGCGAACGGCCTGGAAAACCTGAACCGGCAGCTTCATCCGGTTCTGCAAACTGCCCCCATAACCATCGGTCCTCCGGTTCGCCCGGGAAAGGAACGACGAGAGAACGTATGCGTGCGCCATGTGTATCTCGATAAAGTCAAATCCGGCCCGCAAGGACCGCCGGGCGGCGGCCACATGGTTCTCGACGATGTGCGGCAGTTCGTGCGTCTGGAAATCCTCCACCTTCTGTCTCCAGCCCGACCTGGAGAGCTTGAGGTGTTGCATGATCTGAATGCCGATCTTCACCTCTGAGCTCGTCTCGCGGATGGCCTGGACCATCTCCGCGATGCCGGGAACAAATTCGTCGCTCGAAATGCGGAGGTTGTACGGACTTTTTGAAGGGATGATGACAGCAGCCTCTACCACCAATGCCCCGACCCCGCCTTTCGCTTCCCTCTGATACCGTCTGATCAAATCCTCGGTGACGCGTCCGTCCTCTGTGGTCAGGCCCGTGACCATCGAAGTGCGCTGTATCCGATTGGGGAAAATGACCCCTCGCAGGGTGATGGGCGAAAATAATTTCTCGTACTTCATGGTGATAGCTCCGTTGAACTTCTGAGCAGACCGAATTTGTGTACCAGTCTCAGTGAGAGTTCACACCACAGCTTGGCGTTGTGAATTCCCTTTCAGCTTCAACCAATCCTGGGAGGACACGAGTGCTCAACTGCAAGCCAGAACCTCGCCTTGACTGAGTAACCAGAATACCTTGCTGTAAGGTCCCTTTCAAATTACTAAAATCCTGTCGGGCGCAGTTCATTCGACCGACGAATCCTCAGACCAAGGCGATACGTGCGCGTTGCGGGTGCTCACGCCCTCTGCGATAATGGCGTGTTAGAGATTGTTCATCCTCACGGAATTAACTGAGGGCATTTTGTTAAGCGGCAACGAAATCCGCAGCATATTTCTGAAGTTTTTCGTCGAGCGCGGACACCGCATCGTGCGCAGTTCATCGCTGGTTCCGGTCAACGATCCGACGCTGCTGTTCACCAACGCCGGAATGAACCAGTTCAAGG
>JAIQES010000072.1 GCA_020073705.1 Terriglobia bacterium | reverse complement strand
CTGTTCGTCACTGTCACCGTGAATTGGGCGCCGTTGTCCGAAGATGTTGTGGCCGGGGTCGTATAGGACGTTGAGGTCGCGCCACTGATTGCCGTCCCATTCTTCTTCCATTGATAAGTGAGAGGCGCCGTGCCTGTTGCGGCTACCGTGAAGGTCGCGGTT
Source organism: Terriglobia bacterium (assembly GCA_020073705.1). Classification (GTDB taxonomy): domain Bacteria; phylum Acidobacteriota; class Terriglobia; order Acidiferrales; family UBA7541; genus Palsa-360. The sequence continues at coordinate 5,812 of JAIQES010000072.1, read as the reverse complement.
TGGCCCGCGGTGACGGTCTGGCTGGCCGGCTGCGTCGTGATCGTGGGAGGCAACGGCGTCGCCTGCGTCTGGACCCCTGCGCCACTCAATGAAATCTGGACCGTCGAACCGTGGCCGCACGTGAAAATAAGTGTGCCATTGTACGCTTGGACTGCGCTTGGGTAGAAAGTCACATAGCCGGTCAAACTTTGGTTACGATTCAGAGTGACCGGCAGAGAAGGCCCGGAATAAGAGAATTGGGTCGTGGTCAAGGAAGCGTTCCCGATCTTAACTCGCCCTTGGCCAGTGTTGGTCACAATCACCTTTACTGGCGCGCTAGCTGTGCCGACAGTTTGATTCCCGAAATTTACGGCAGTGGGACTGGCTGTCACATTGGCGTATGCCGCTGTGCCAAACACGAACAAAAGCACGACAAGCACCGCCACACTCGGAATATTTACTTTAACTTTTCTGGCAGTATGCATCTCATCTCCGTTTTAAACTTGCACCGAGTTCATGAGACTTCGCCGGCCCGCATTTTATTGATCAAGAGATTTCACAGCATGAACTCAGGCCCCCCCCGACCTATGCGCAGAATAAGTCACGGTAGAGAGAGAACTCGACTGGTCACAGGGACGGAATAAGAACAGGAACGAAATGAACCCCGAGAGACAGGTACAAGATGGCCTAGTGGACAATCAGACGCGCGAGGACAGCTGCGGTGCACCTGGTCTGGAATCGCGCGACGAGATGCACCGATCAGAAACCGTTTCGGGAAATGACCGAGAGACCGGGCAATTCCCGGGCTGCGCGGACCAGCAAGCTTGGAGTTTCTTCAGCAGGCTAAGAAAGGCCGTTGCGCAGTTCGCGGCGGCGTGTTAGGGTAAGCGAACAAAAGGCGAATTTTGACGGAGGCACAGGATGTCACAATCTCTCGCGGTGCGGCCCGCACAGGACGCTGTCACTCTCGCTCGTGTTCGCGAAATCGTCGAGCAACTCGCCGCACGGGACCGCTCGGGCGAAATCCTGACCGCCGTGCATCATATTCCGGCACGCGAGGCGAAGTTTGCGCCAATGCCGGAGTGGGTCCGCGCAGAACTTGTGGCTGCGTATGGTGAGAAAGGCGTCGCCGAGCTTTACAGCCATCAGGCTGCCGCCGCAGAAGCCGTACGCGCGGGACGCAACACCGTCGTGGTGACGCCCACGGCTTCCGGGAAAACGCTCTGCTACAACCTGCCTGTCTTGAATGCCGTGCTCGAAAACCCGGACACGCGCGCGCTGTACGTGTTCCCTACCAAGGCGCTCGCGCAGGATCAGCTCGCCGAGCTGCACGACCTTTCCGCGCGCCTCGGTCATCGCTTCGGCGTATTTACTTATGATGGCGATACGCCGTCCGACGCGCGCAAGGCCATCCGCGAGCAGGGCCACATCGTGCTCTCCAATCCTGACATGCTGCACACGGGCATCCTGCCGCACCACACGCGCTGGCAGCGGCTGTTTGAGAACCTGCGCTACGTTGTGCTGGACGAATTGCACACGTACCGCGGCGTATTCGGCAGCCACCTGGCCAACGTGCTGCGGCGGCTGCGGCGCATCGCGCGGTTCTACGGTGCGGATCCGCAATTTATCTGCTCGTCGGCAACGATTGCGAATCCGGGCGAGCTGGCGTCACGGCTGGCAGAAACTGAATTTGAAGTAATCGAGGAAAACGGCGCGCCCGCGGGGGAGAAATTCTTCATTTTTTACAACCCGCCGGTGGTGAACCGTTTTCTCGGCATCCGGCGCAGCTACATCAATGAGGCATCGCGCGTCGCGCAGGAATTCCTGAAGCGCAAGTTGCAAACGATCGTCTTTGCCAACTCCCGGCTGCACACCGAGGTGCTGCTCACCTATCTGCAACAGGCAAATCCGATGCCCCCCGGCCAGCCGCCCGCGATCCGCGGCTATCGCGGAGGTTATCTGCCCGGCGAACGGCGCGAGATCGAGCGCGGCCTGCGCGAAGGACGGATTCGCGGCGTCGTCTCAACCAACGCACTGGAGCTTGGTATCGACGTCGGTTCACTCGATGCGACGATCATGGCCGGCTATCCGGGCACGATTGCATCCACCTGGCAGCGGGCGGGACGCGCAGGACGCCGCAGCGGCAGCTCTTGCGCCGTGCTCGTGGCTTCCTCGTCGCCGCTCGACCAATTCATCGCGCAACACCCGGATTATTTCTTCGGACGGTCGCCCGAGCATGCCTTCGTCCAACCGGATAACCTTGAAATCCTTGTGAACCATTTGAAGTGCGCCGCGTTCGAGCTGCCCATTGCGGCCAATGAAACCTTCGGCGGCATTAATGTCCCCGAACTCTGCGAGCGCCTAAGCGAAGCGGGATTTCTCCATCGCACGGGCGAGCACTGGCACTGGACACAGGAGGCGTATCCGGCCGATGCCGTAAGCCTGCGCTCGGTGACTTCGGATAATTTCGTGATCGTGGACACGACGCAAGAGACCGAAGTGATTGGGGAAGTCGATTTCTCGAGCGCGCTCACGATCGTTCACCCGAAGGCGATCTACCTGCATCAGGGACAGCAATATCACGTCGAGCGGCTCGATTTCGAGGAGCGCAAGGCGTACGTGAAGCGCGTCGATGTGGATTACTTTACCGACGCAATCCGCTATACCCAGGTGCGCGTGCTCGAGCGCGCGGCCGGAGACCGCATTGTTTTGTTGCCACACTCGCCGTGCGAGTCGTCCGGCGGCGCCGATGCGCACGCCGCGCGGTCCCACGGTGATGTGCTGGTGCGCTCGCAAGTGGTTGGCTTCAAGAAAATCAAGTTCTTCACGAATGAAAATGTGGGTGATGGAAAACTCGAGCTGCCCGAAAACGAGATGCACACGACCGCGTTCTGGCTGACACTCGAGCGGCCGCTGGTGGCATCCTTGCCGTTTTCCGTGAGCGACCGCCAGAGCGGCATGTTCGGCTTGCTCCACGCGCTCGAATCGATTGCCACCTTATTGCTCATGTGCGACGCGCGCGATTTGGGCACGGCAATTGGAGAGCGCCCGCCATCGCCGGGTTCGGAAATCGAATGGGATGAATCGCCGGGCATCGAAGCGGCCGCAGCCCTTGCTGAAAAGGAGTTTTTTGAGCCGAACCTGTATCTCTATGACGCGTATCCCGGCGGCATCGGCTTTTCCGAACCGCTCTACCGGGCACACAACTTGCTGCTCACAAAAACACGCGAACTGATCGCTGGATGCCCGTGCGAGAAAGGGTGCCCATCGTGCGTTGGGCCGCTGGGAGAGCGCGGCGAGCGCGCAAAAGAGGCGGCGCTCGAAATACTCTTCCGTCTGGGAGTCTAGAACTTTCCGATGAGCCTCACCGACAAATTCGCGCATATCGCTGCGTTGCGCCCTGCGCGCAAGCGCGAAGTGGCGCCGCCTCGCGCGGCGGACCTGTCACCGGAGTGTGACCGCCTCGCGCAACTTCTTGGCGCCCAGATCCGGCGGAACCACTATGGCGAGCATCTATCGTTACAGCAATGGTATGCGACGCCGGAGATGTGCACGCCGGATGCGCGTTCGCTTTCTTTGCTGCTGCCCCGGGGAACGCCCGAGGCCCACGCCATCGCCGAGTCCTCGGCTGATCCCGAACAGTGGCTTTTTCTCGACACGGAAACGACAGGCCTGGCGGGCGGCACCGGCACATACGCCTTCCTCGTGGGCCTCGCATGGTGGGACGCGGGCGGATTGCAGGTCGAACAATTTTTCATGCGCGATCTCGATGAAGAACATTCGCTTTTGCTGGAACTTTCCGAGCGAATGGCCAGACGGCCCGTGCTCGTGACATTCAACGGGAAGTGCTTCGATTGGCCGCTGCTCGAAACTCGCTACCGCATGACACGGGCGATCCCTTCCTTCACTCCCAAGGTGCACCTGGATCTGCTGCATCCCGCACGCCAGCTCTGGCGGTTGCGGCTTGGGTCGGTGCGGCTCCAGGAACTCGAACGGCACATTCTAGCGGTCGAGGGCCACGCTCTCGAATGGTCGCGCCATGACGATATCGACTCCTCTCTGATCCCAGAGATGTATTTTGACTATCTTCGCGGCGGAGCCGCGGAGCCACTAGCCGGAGTGTTCCGTCACAACCAGATGGATTTACGCGGGCTGGCGGCGCTTGCGGGGAAAATCCTCACTCTGATCGATAGCGGGAATGGCGCAGCTGACGCTCCACACCACAGCACGCATGATCCGCTTGACCTCTACAGCCTGTCCCGGCTTTTGCAACGGCGCGGCAATCCAGCCCGCGCACGCGAGCTTTATGAGACTGCGCTGCATGTGGGTCTTCCGCATCCTGTCGAGCGGCTCGCACAGCGAGAACTGGCTCACCTTGCGAAGCGGGAATTGGATTACACCCGAGCGACATCACTCTGGGAAGAATTGCGCCAGGCGCCGAAAGTAGTTAAGCGCAACGCTGCGGGCATCCTCCAAGAAGACGCGCAGAGGGCGCTCGAAGCCGCCATCGAAGCAGCGGAGCAGCTTGCGATTTATTACGAGCATCGGGCGAAGCAGCCGCGGCGCGCCGCCGAATTGACTTCTCACGCCATCGCGGAGTTACGAGGCGCGCAACTCGCCGGCGGGATCGGAGCGGCTCGGGCGCGCAGGATCGAAGGGCGGCTCGCCCGCCGGCTCGCAAGACTAGAGCGCCACGGTGTGATTAGGACAACGCACAAACTGCTTCGGGCAGGGAATGTCTAATAGTAGGCCACTTTCCGATAAGACATGCCGGCTCAACCGGTCGATGCAACACCATCTGATAGGAATGTTTTTCTAAAAGGTGGTGTTTATGACGCAAGGGAAACGAGTGAGGCTCTCTGCGGCGCAGAGGACTGACATGTGGTGCCGTTGGAAGGCGGGACACTCGTTGCATCAGATTGGGCGCGCGCTCGGCAAGGACCACGTGGTCATTCACTTTCTTTTGGCGCGTCATGGCGGGATTGCTCCGGCTGCCCGTCGACGATCGCTGCGAACGCTGACACTGGCCGAGCGAGAGGACATCTCCCGCGGGATCGCTGGCGGATCGTCGCTCCGTGCAATCGCCAGAGGTCTGCAGCGTGCGGTGTCCACGGTGAGCCGGGAGGTGGCCCGCCATGGCGGGCGGCCGCAGTATCGAGCCAACGATGCCGATCAGCAAGCCTGGCAGTCGGCCTGGCGGCCCAAAACCTGTCTGCTGGCTCGTCACGGTCTGCTGCGGGAGCTGGTTGCGAGTAAACTGCTTCTGGACTGGTCCCCGGAGCAGATTTCCGGATGGCTGAAGAACCAGTATCCCCAGGACGGAAGCCTGCGCGTGTCTCACGAAACCATTTACCGCAGCCTGTTCATTCAAGCGCGCGGAGTGCTGAAACAGGAGCTGGTGAAGCACCTGCGGTCGCAGCGACGGATACGCCGCTCGCGGCACGCCCGTGATCGTGGACACCGCTGTGGTCAGATCGTCGATGCCATCTCCATCCGGGAAAGGCCCGCCGAGGTCGAGGACCGCGCCGTTCCCGGTCATTGGGAGGGCGATCTGCTAAGCGGCACTCAGAACAGTCACATCGCCACCCTGGTGGAGCGCCATTCGCGCTTTGTCATGCTGGTCCAGGTGCCCAGCAAGGACACGGCGACGGTGGTCGCTGCCCTGAGCCAGCACGTGCGCCAGCTTCCGGCGACGCTGCGGCGCTCGTTGACCTGGGATCGCGGGCTGGAGATGGCCCAACACAAGAGCTTCACGGTGGCCACCGATGTGAAAGTCTACTTCTGCGACCCGCAGAGTCCCTGGCAACGCGGCTCGAACGAAAACACCAACGGG
>JAIQES010000048.1 GCA_020073705.1 Terriglobia bacterium | reverse complement strand
GCGGCAAGGTTCGCGGCCACGTTTCCCGCTCCGCCCAGCACTTGGCTGTCGTTCATGAAATCGACCACGGGAACCGGAGATTCCGGCGAAAGCCGCGTGGCTGCGCCCCAGACATAGCGGTCCAGCATGAAATCGCCCGCCACGGCAATCCGCCGGCCACGAAGGGCCGTTACAATCCGCACCAGTTTTCGCGTGTTAGTTGTCATAGGAGGATGAACCAGCGCAGCGGTTCAAGATTCCTCGATGCGGGGCTTCTCTGAGAATGACCCCGGGCACGCTCGCACTTTAGCAGAGAGGATTTGCCCTGGGTAACTCCATGGACGCACAGGTGGTGGGCTAGTTTCCGATAAGCAGACTTCCCAGGACTTGGGGCCATTGCCCCAGAGTAAGCTCAAAGGGACAGAGCCGCATGTCGGAGCATATGACGCCACTTCGCACAGCCGCCGTTTTGCTTGCCTTCCTTGGAGCTTCTGGAGCTTAAACAGACGTACGTTCCCAGGTGCAGAACCAGGTGGTCTTCCTGCTGAACTTCTTCGACCAACTACGGCGGAAAGTGCCCGCAGACAAATGACGTCACTCACCGGTAGCGGCGGGAATCTCTCATAACACTCTCACTTTTGGACAGTTGGCGTTCTAGGTAATCCAGCGATGATCGTGGAAGAAAAGGCTTATTGGCCACGCCGAAGTATGTCGTATGATCCAATGTGTGGAGTTCAACGACAGGATTCTAATGTCATACGGAGGGCGCCTTGATGTTTATGCGTAGGAGTATGTTGCTAACGGCTGTTGTATGCCTCTCTTTATCGACCGTTCGCGCGTGGGCGCAGGATTCGGCGAAAGGCTCGGATGCGGACATAGCGGCGATCAAACAGACCGTTGCTGATTTTTACCAGAGCTTCAGCCGTCAGGATGCGCACGCGACTGCGATGACGTTTGCTGAGGATGGCGACTTAACAAATATGTTCGGCATCCACATTCACGGGCGGGAAGCGATCGAACAGAAATTCGTAGCGCTTTTTAAAGGCATCCTGAAGGACGCTAATCGTACCGATACGGTCAGGAACATCCGATTCTATGCGCCGGGAGTAGCGTTTGTGGACGCGGATACGGTACTCGCCGGCACCAAAAGAGCTGACGGTTCGGTGGGACCTGTGCGCAAGGGTCTAATGATCGTCGTGATGACTAAGCAAAACGGGCTCTGGCGTATCAGCAACTTTCATGAGGCGGAATATCCGGATCAGCCCGTGCCCGTAATTCCGACGCAGAAGTAGTTCATCACTGGCCACCACCTTCGCACGATTCTTGATCCGGACGCCGGCGTGGATCACTGCATTAATTCTTCGCCGTCGCCAGGAAGGTGACGATTCTGGTTTATCGCAAAGATCACTGGGTGCGTCGCGAATTGCCTGCCGCCTCCAAATCCTGAAACCTAACCGTTCATAACAGGGCTATAAGCCAACTAAGCCAGCCAACTCCCGAGAAACAATCTTATCGGAATGTGGGGGCCAGATTCTGAGCATCCGACTTATGGGGCGCGAACGCAAGCCGGGCCTCTCGCGTCGTTGCACCCCTGGTGTTTGACAAAGTCGTGGACCATGATAGCTCACGGCCTGTGGTGATGTGGGTCACAGAACCCAGTTCAAGCATTTAGGAGAATTATTGTGGTTAGGAGGATCACCGTGAGACACAAACTGCTCACCGGTACAATATTTGCGGCCACTCTTTCGGCATTCGTGATTGGCGGTGCCGCTCAAAAGTCACAGCAAAATGCTCAGGACCAGACCACCCAAGATGAGTCCAAGCCCGGAATGATGTGCCAGGGCTGCATGATGGGGCAGGGTCAAGGGATGATGGGCAGCATGATGGGAATGATGGGGCAAATGACGACTCACCACCAGCAGATGTCCGAAGTGGTGAACAAGCTGATGCAAAGTATGACGGCGATTCAAAACGAGAAGGACCCGGCTGCCCTGAAGTCCAAGCTCGCAGAACACGGCGCGCTGCTCAAAAAAATGCATGACCAGATGATGCAGCAGGGCAACATGATGCGAAACATGTCGGGTCAAATGAAGACTAATTGCCCGATGGCTAGTGATGTCAGCAAGGCCCCTCCGCAGTAGTTTCCTTGCTGGTGGGCGAGTGCCGATGAGCGTTCAGTAGGATCATTCCTGATAAACACGGCGGTCTCAATGGGTCGATACAACACTTGCTCGAAGTCCACGTGCAGGAGTCTACGAAGCTAAATTCGTTCAAGGGCGTTGATGTGAACGGAACACTGCCCTGTTTAGGTTCTGATTGAGTACAGCCTTATAGATCGGTTCCCTAGAGGAAGTATTGTCGGATCAACTGATTAGATAGTGTTGCATCGACCGGTTGAGCTCGCAACGATTATCGGAATGCGGCTCAGAATCCCGTATTTGGCCAAAAAGTCACATTCCAATAAGCCGACTTATCGAGACTTAGATATACCTAACGCAAGAGTGCAGCTCCCGAATCCCTCATATTGAGATCGCCGGCAGCCTAAATTCGAAGACTAGCTTTATATGGCCGACTCGTCGCATAATGCAATTTCCAATAGAGGAGGTTTGCCATGAAATCATATTTCCTGCTCGCAGTGGGTTTGATTTCAAGTGCGTGGTTGGCAGCGTCGCCGGTTCGAGCGCAGGAGGTAACCAAAGAAACGGTCGAGGGCGTCGTCAACTTCAATCGCATCGAGACCACGGTCGCCTGCGCCGGCGCCGTCAAAGCCACTGCGGTACCCGAAATCAAGAAGTTTGGGTTTGCATCGATCATCAATCTGCGGCAGGCCAGCGAGGACGGCGCGGACCTCGAAGGGGAGGCCGCTGCCGCGAAAGCCGCGGATATTCGTTACTATTCCATTCCCTTCAAGGGCACTGCACCCGATCCCGCGGTAGCCGACAAGTTTCTGGACGCGATCACCGCGAAAGGCAGCGCCCCGGCATTCATTCACTGTGCGAGTGGGGGCCGCGCAGCCACGATGTGGTTTATCAAGCGACTCGTGGTCGATCATTGGGACGTTGAACGAGCCGCCAAGGAAGCGACCGCACTGGGCATGACGAATCCGGCGCTCAAACAGTTCGCCATCGACTACGCACAAACGCACAAGCGATAGACGTTGGGCCGGCTCCCAGGGAGGTTTGAGATGGCCACCACCACATTTGATAGCTCGCTCCCGCGCCAGTCGTTGAACTCCGGTCCGGTTGGCCTTGCACTCACGCTCATCGTTTTGGGTGCGGGCTATTTGAGCATTGCGGTCACGTGGAGACAAGGCGCGCTGTTCCTGGTCGGCGCCGGCGCCGGCGTGGCCCTCTACCACGCGGCATTCGGCTTCACTTTTGCGTGGCGCACCATGATTGTCGAGGGGCGCGGCGGTGGTCTCCGCGCACAGATGCTGATGCTGGCCGTGACTTGCGCCGTCTTTCTCCCACTGTTGGCCCACGGACAGATCTTCGGTCATCGGGTTCACGGGTCAGTGTCCCCGGTCAGCCTTTCCGTCATTGCGGGGGCGTTTCTCTTCGGCATGGGCATGCAGCTAGGCGATGGGTGTGCCTCGGGAACGCTTTACGCCGCGGGTGGCGGCAGCGTGCGGATGCTGGTGACGCTGGCCGCTTTCATCGTCGGTTCCGTGATCGGCGCGCTGCATATGCCGTTTTGGCAGGCGGCCCCGGCGTTCCAACCGATTTCGCTGCTATCCCGCCTGGGTCTCGCTGCTAGCTTGGGTGTCAGCCTTCTGTTGTTCGGAGCCGTGGCCCTAGCCTCACTGATCGTCGAACGCCGCCGTCACGGGTCTTTGGTCGATCGTGCTGCGGCACTGGCCAAGAATCCAGTGGCGCGACGCGAGGGTAGTGCATGGCTGATAGGCCCATGGCCGCTCGTGGCGGGCGCGCTGAGCCTGGCCGCAGTCAATATCGCGACGCTGGTCTTGGCTGGCCGTCCCTGGGGGATAACGTCAGCTTTCGCGTTGTGGGGATCGAAAGTGCTTGCGGCCCTTGGGGTGGGAGTCGCGGCTTGGCCCTACTGGCAGCCGGCTGGGAATGCCGCTGCACTGCGAGAGAGCGTCTTTAGCGACATTACCTCGGTCATGGATATCGGTATCCTTCTGGGGGCTCTGATGGCCGCTGGGCTGGCTGGCCGGTTCGCGCCGTTCTGGCGCGTGCCGACAAAGTCGCTTCTTGCTGCGGTTATTGGTGGACTGATGCTGGGTTACGGCGCCCGCATCGCATACGGCTGTAACATCGGCGCATTCTTCAGTGGCGTCTCCTCATCGAGTGTTCATGGCTGGCTTTGGTTTGTGGCCGCGTTCGCGGGCAACGGCGTCGGCACCCGGATACGCCCGCTCTTTGGGCTGCGGGTCTGACGGACCCGAGAGCGCCATGTCCTCGGTCACTCAGGGGTGTGCGCGCCGTCACCCTTTCCAAAGCTGTTCCAGCAGCCTGGGTTTTCACCAGTAGCAGAAAAGATTCCGCCCGAGCAACGCTTTATAGAACGGTCTTATCGGTAAGTGGGAACACGCCTTGGAAAATGGCGCACATAAGGCGAATATTCCGTAGAGCAAAAGAAAGATTTCATACGTCAAGTCCCACGACCAATTCAGAACGCCCTTTGTTTCAAGTCATGGTTGATTGTCTTCGAGAGCATCGCGATCCGGTGTGTGATGGAGCACATCGTTTGCAGCTATACTTGTGACGCCCCGATTGGTGGGCAAACCAAGATCGGGAAACGGACAGCTTATCCGACAGGCAAGAGAAGATTGTCCAGTACAGACCAGGCGGCCCTACAAAAGTATGTTGTCGCGGACGCCGATGGATGCGCCGAGCCGGGCGGACGAGAAAGGAGAATTCCTGCGTTGGCCAAAATGACTGAGTTGAAGCTCTTGCCGTCAAAGTCGCTATACCGTCCCTGTGATATTACACAGTTCAAGTTCGAAACCACTGCGGACCTGCAGGATCTGACCGAGGCTATCGGACAAGACCGTGCGCTGCAGGCGCTGCAATTCGGCATTGGCATTCGCAGGCAGGGTTTCAATCTATTCCTATTAGGACCAGCCGGAATAGGCAAGTATGCGGTGGCGCGTACTTTGCTTGAGAAGAGAGCCGCTACGGAGCCAACTCCCGATGAGTGGTGCTACGTCAATCATTTTGGAAATCCAGAGACGCCCCGCGCTTTGACACTTCCGCCTGGCCGCGGTGTGCTTCTGCGTGAAGATCTGCAGCGCCTGCTTGAAAATCTGCGCTCGGCAATTCCATCCGTGTTTGAGAGTGAGAATTATAGGGCGCGCAGACATGTCATCGAGCAGGAGGTTAAGGAGAAACAGGACAAAGCCTTCCAAGAAATCCAGCAGGAAGCTGAGAAGAAGGATATCGCCCTGATGCGGACACCCACAGGCCTAGTCCTTGCCCCCGGCCGAAAAGGCGAGGTTCTGAGCCCACAGGAGTTCCATGAATTGCCGGAGTCCGAACATCAAAAAATTGAAGCGGGAATCGCTGAATTGCAGGAAAAGCTTCAAGCTGCATTGCATCAAATGCCCAAATACGAGCAAGAAGGCCGGGAAAAGATTCACGAGCTAAACAAAGAAGTCACTATATTCGCGGTTGGCCATTTGATCGACGAGATGCGCAAAAAATATCTCGACCTGCCCGCCGTGGCGAGCTTTCTGAACGACATTCAGAATGACGTCATCGAAAACGTAGATGAATTCCTTTCTCCTCCTGAGAACCCGCTTGCTGCACTAGCTGGCATCTCCCTTCCGACTGCAACGAGGGGGGCGGGGTTCTTCCGGCGTTATCAAGTGAACGTGCTCGTCGACCATAGCGCGAATCACGGCGCGCCAGTCGTGTATGAAGATCACCCAACCTATCAGAATTTGCTCGGCCAAGTCGAATATATGGCGCACCTGGGGGCGGTCTCGACTGACTTCAATTTGATCCGACCGGGAGCTCTGCATCGCGGGAACGGCGGCTATCTCATTCTCGATGCATACAAACTGCTTCTCCAGCCATATGCCTGGGAGGCGCTTAAGCGTTCTCTGCGATCCTCGCAGATTCGCATCGAATCGCTCGGGCAGATGCTGAGTTTGGTGAGCACAGTCTCCCTCGATCCTGAACCGATTCCCTTGAACGTAAAGGTTGTTTTGGTCGGCGAGCGCCTGCTGTATTACCTGCTCGGTTCGTTTGATTCCGAATTCAATGAGTTATTCAAAGTGGCCGCAGACTTCGAAGAACAGATCGATCGAAGCACAAACGCGGATCTTCTCTATGCGCAACTCATTCGCACAATCACAAAACAGGAGGGATTGCTTCCTTTCGATCGTGGCGCGGTCGGGCGTGTGATTGAACAATGTTCTCGCCTCGCCGGAGATTCGCAGAAAGTGTTGACACACCGTAGAACGCTCGCTGATCTGCTGTGCGAGGCGGAATACTGGGCCCGGCAATCCACTCGTTCCGTCGTTCAGGCGGACGACGTCCAACGTGCGATCGACGCCCAGGTTCATCGGGCCGACCGCGTGCGTCAGCGTATGCTCGAACAATTCGTCCACGGAACAATCCTGATTGACACACAAGGCGAGAAAGTCGGGCAGATCAATGGGCTATCGGTCATCGAATTGGGGCAAATCCCTTTTGGGCATCCCACCCGAATTACCGCGCGCGTACGATTGGGAAAAGGCGAAGTCATCGATATCGAGCGCGAGGTGGAGCTTAGCGGCCCGATCCACTCGAAGGGCGTTCTAATTCTCTCTGGTTTCCTCGGAGCGCGGTATGCACCAGATCACCCACTTTCACTTTCCGCAAGCCTTGTGTTCGAACAATCTTACGGTGCGGTGGAAGGTGACAGCGCCTCGTCAGCCGAGCTTTATGCGTTGCTCTCCGCGCTCTCCGAGCTGCCCATCCGACAATCCATTGCCGTCACCGGATCGGTCAACCAACATGGGCAAGTCCAGGCGATCAGCGGAGTGAACGAGAAGATCGAGGGCTTCTTCGACCTTTGTAAGTCGCGAGACCAGTTAGATGGTCAGGGAGTGATCATTCCCGCTGCTAACGTCCGGCATCTCATGCTTCGGCACGACGTGGTCGATGCCGTCGAACACGGCCGCTTCAAAATTTACTCTGTCGAGACAATCGACGAGGGGGTTGAGATTCTTACCGGCGTGCCCGCAGGAAAAAGAGATGCTTCGGGAAAGTTCCCCGAGGGAAGCGTGAACCACAAAGTGGAAGCCCGGTTAATTTCTCTCGCCGAGAAACGTCAGGCCGCGCTGCAGAAAATGAAATCCGAAGGTGAGACGTGAGAGGCGTTGAATCCATGACCGCGATTCGGCATATTCTCGTCGCGCTGGATGCCTCTCCGCACAGTCGCGTGGCCGTGGAAATCGCAGCGGAACTGGCATCGAGAATCGAAGCGGAGTTGACGGGGTTGTTCGTCGAAGATGTCGAGCTTCTGCGCCTGGCGGACGCTCCTTGCGCCAGGGAAATCCTCTATCCATCCGCGTTGGGATCTTCCCTGACCAGGGCGAGCATGGAATCCAAGCTCAAAGCACAATCTGAAATGGCTCGCAATGCTTTGCAAACCGCAGCGCAACGAGCTCAGGTGCGATGGTCATTCCGAACCGTAAGAGGCCATGTAACAGAAGAGATTTTGTCTGCGGCGGAGGAAGCAGATCTTCTTGCCATTGGGAAGGCCGGGTGGTCGTTCACTCGGCGGCCGCGGATCGGCTCCACGGCCATGGAATTGACAACAGCCGCAATTCCCCTCCTTCTTCTTCCAGATCGCGACGTGCTGGGCGGTATGAAGTTGCTTGTCTACTATGACGGTACTTCCGCCGCAAAGCGAGGTCTGCTTGCCGCCGCGCAATTCGCGGTACCCGACTCAAGTGGCATCACCGTTTTGATCGATACGGCGCATCCGGAACTTGCAAAGCGGGTGCAAGTGGAAGCCAGCGCCCTCGTTCAAGGCAAAGGCATACCAGTGTCGTATCGTCCCGTCGATTCCCGCGATGAGTCGAGCCTGCTGCGCGCGGTGAGTGAAGAACAGCCCGGCATTTTGGTGTTGGGCAGCCGGACTCTCCTCAAGAAACTGAGTTTTCTGGAAACATTTCTGCGTGAGGCGGAAATCGCTTTGCTGCTTGCGGGCGATGGTTCAGAAACCGAAGCGGAATGACTCCCGGCTTGCGGTGTGTTCTCGTTCAATTTCCACTCGTTCGGCCCGAGGTGTTTCCCTAGAGCTGTGACCGGTTCATGTTGAGCACCGCAAAGCGGGATCATTGCGATGAAGAAACCACTGATCCAGAATTACATGACGAGAGAACCATCGATTTGCCAAAAGCAGTTTCGCAAGCGAGCTGACCAAACGAGACGGAAGGCGCCGGCCTATGGCGGCTGACCAGTCCTTCTCCAACTTTCCAAACTGAGAAGTAAGCAGTCCCCGATAGGTGTTCAATCTCCTTTCGCTGTAATCTCCCCTCGCAGAGATGACGACGTCTGCCGCCAACAACCCCGATTCGATTGCCGGCCGGATCCCCTCGCCGCTTTGGGAATACGCGAGACCAGCCGCGTCTCCCACCAGAAGAACGCCATCACCAACGACTCTGCGCTGATTGTACTGATACAGAAGATAGGCGTGCCCCGGAAGAGAAATGGGCAAGTCAACGCCAACTTTCCGCCGGTGCTTCAAGAATTGCAGGAAACTAGACACGTACTGCGGCAGGGCATGTGCATCCAGCCTGCCTAACCCAATGTTTAGAAAATTCTCCTTTCGAAAACACCATCCGTATCCCTTCATGTCAGAGCAGAAATAGAGTTCAGGAATTTCTCCCTGGATGGAGCAAGCTTTGTTTTGGTCCGGCGTCATTTCAAACTCCGCCTCCTGAGCGACGACCGCAACTTCCTTACGTGCATCTGCGCCCAAGTAGTGAGCTACCGGACAAAAATGGCCGCCAGCGCCTACAATGAGTCGCGTTTTAAAATGACTGTTGACGACCCAATGATCCGCAAACCGCTCGAAACCTGCTAACGGTTGTCCCTGGAAGACACGTGCGCCCGAGCGTTTTAGGAGATAATCGTCGAATTCAAACCGCCGAATTCCGTAGCTGATCGGCTCCCCGTATTGTGTTTCCACTTCTTGCTCGCCCATAACGCTCGTTCGAAATCCGGTGATGGGTTGAAAGACAGAAGTGGCTGCATAGTCGTTGCGATCGATTTCGAGATCGTCCAGCACCGCAGGCGTGATCCATCCCCCGCACGTCTTGTTACGTGGAAATGTGCTCTTGTCCAGGATTATCGTATCCAATCCCGCCCGGTGCAGTTCCCACGCGCAGGACGAGCCTGCGGGCCCGCCACCGACGATTAGGACATCGCATGAGTCCATCTTGATTCCTTGCTTAAGGACTGCTGATCCCCGTAAAGATAATTGCGGGTCCACGGAACCCGCTGGCAGTTCGACCCTGCAAACAGTATCTGAAACAACTGGAGCCTTCCGACGCGAAAAGCAGCTATGGACCCGGCGAGATACAGCCGCCAGGCTCTCACAAATTCAGCTCCAAACATTCTTGAGATAGAGTTCACTGAGCTTTCAAACCTGCTCAACCAATGTTCAAGGGTCTTGGCGTAGTGGTACCGGAGATTTTCAACATCCTGCACAGAGAAATCCCAGGGCTCAAAGATGTCCATAACCTGGCCAAGGGTCGGAACGTATGCGCCGGGGAAAATGCGTTTTCGGATCCAAGGGCTGAACGGGGACTCTTGGTTGCGTCCAATAAAGTGCAGAAGCCCTCGCCCGGAATCTCCGATGGTTCGATGAATGATGTGTCCAAGGGGATTGTAGTGCTCCGCCCCGACATGTTCCAGCATTCCTACAGAGATAAACACGTCAGAGTGCCCAGAAATGTTCCTGTAGTCGTCCTCGATGAATTCCACCTGGTGAGTAAGACCTTCTCTTTTTGCGCGCTCTCGGGCGAAGAGAATTTGCTCTCTTGATATGTTAAAGGCTCGAACAGTGACCCGGTAGTTTTTCGCCATATGGAGAGCAAGCGCACCCCATCCGCACCCTGCCTCGACAATCTTTTCTCCTGATCGAAGATGAAGTTTTTGGCAAATGTAGTCCATTTTTGCAAGCTGCGCCTGCTCCAAGGTCGCGGAGGGAGTGGGAAAGTAAGCGCAGGTGTAAACCAATTGAGGGTCAAGCCACAGTTTGTAGAAGTCGGCTGTCAGATCATAGTGATGGTGAATGTTCCTGGCTGATCCATTCAGTGTATTCGCCTGAACTCGTTCCAGCCATCGAGATACGAAAGCCGGATACCAGCCCTTGGTTTCCGCATCTTTCATGCATCGGAGGACCGTCTCCATCAACAAGACGAGGTCGCCTTCCACTTCAATGCAGCCTTCGGAGTAACCGTCTCCAAACCCAATTTCAGGATTGAAAGCTAATCGAGCAAGTGTTCTCCAATCAGAAATGAGTACGCTTGCCAGAGGCTCGATGCCTGCCGGCAGTAGTTCTGGCCCGCGCCCAAGCGCAAGGCGAATTGGTGGGCGGCCAATCGTCGCATGGATCCTTTGCAAAATCCATTTTTCGATGGAAGAAAAAGTGGGGGTTGTCATGTTGTCCTCTCAGCGGAAGAACTGGAACTGTTTAACCTCCGCCACTGCCCTTTTAACTTGGCCCCCTGCCCTCAAGCTGTGATACAGATCACTTCTTATAACAAAGCTGCGCAAAACGGGCTAGGCTAGCTCCGTGGCCGCTGCAGCCTTTTGAAGCGCATTTCGAGTGTCGCGCTTGCCAACAATTCGCACGGTACTTGCCTGCGGCGGTTCTGTGCGCGTTGGCGGTGGGCCGCGCCGGAGATGGTGGAGAAGTTCCAACAGGAGTTCGAGCGCGTACTCGCGTTCTTCGCCTTTCCGGCACACTGGCGGCACCGGCTGCGCACGACGAATCTGGGCGAAGGCTGGTTCAAACACTTGCGCCGTTATTTGAGCCGCTTCCCCGGATGCCGTAACGCCGAGCACAGCGAGCAGGTGCTCGGTTGTTTCCTGCTGGCCGCCGAGCTAATGATTGGCCATTCTTTATTTGTCTTTATGCAAGCGGAGAGCAAGTTCCTCCACGAGAGCGTCGCGGTTGCGTACAGTCAGAGTGACCACTTCCACATCCGGACGATCTTTCAGGGCTTGGAAAAACGGCAGGCGCCTGATGCCGAGCGTTGCCAAAACATTTACAGGGGCATCGAGCGCGTCCTCCGCGGCGCGCCGGAAGCTCCCCGAAGCGCATTCCATCTTCCCGATTTCGTCGATGACGATGAGATCCACGTCTCTGCGACTCAATTCTGGCAGGGCTAGGCGCTCAAATGCCTCGAGGTTCACTCCGTAACGCCCGACGCGCACCGAGCTATGGAATCCCACGCGGGCAAGTTCGCTCCTTTTCCCTTCAACGGTGACGATATCGAAGCCTAGGCGCTCTCCTTCTGGACTCCGCACTTCGGTCGTCGTGAAGCCCGCGAGCCGGAGAGAACCTCGAAGTTTTTCCACGACCCGCTCCATGAGCGTAGTCTTACCCACTCCCGGCTTGCCTGTTAGGAGGAGATTCAGTCCGGCCACAGGTGCTCTCCCTGAAGGAATCCTGCCACAAAAGGAGCTGACGGGGGAGCTGGCTCCAGATCGCTATCTACGTTCCTGCTTCAACTGACATGCAGGACTTTGAAAAGCTGCAGTCGAGCGGGTTCATGCCTGCCTTTGGGGCAAAAATCGCTCCATCAGCTCCTTTGAAGCCCGGAACGAATCTTCCGGACATTCCGGCGTGCTCCCAAAGCGCGAGGAACTCCCACGCCAAGTCTGCGGACAACTCAACTGGGGATGGATTAACCCTGCACAGCGGCGAAACGCCTTGATTCGAGAAAGTCAAGATAGGAGGCGAGTAGGAGTCTGTGGGGTGCGCAAAGCGACGTCAAAACATATGTTAAAGCTCATCACCACCGACTGTGTTTTGCATCACAGCTTTCTTTCTTTGTCTTGGAGTAAGAATAGATCGTTGAAGGATGGAACCGCGACGGGGAGCCTCCAAGACATTTTGGATGATGGAAGTCCAAAGTAGCACAGAGATCCTCCAGGGTTGCTTCAAATTGAAGTGACCAGGAAACGGTAAACTGTTCTTCGACAAGAGGCGGCGGCTAGGCGGAAGGGTGCACGCGCCCAGAAGTTTCGGCGTGCCGGCGAACAACTGTCGGAAGCACTTCACTCCGGCCGCTGCCTCTGACTCATTATTAGCTGGGATTTCCATTTTGGCCTCTCGGACGGGCGCCCTTATACACCCGAGGCATCTTGTAACTCGGGACCCGTGAGGCGGTTTCGTCGGTGGAGTTCAAATTGGAAATCTGGGCTGGGCAACCGGAAGAAAGGGTTATGTTATTTGTTTCGGCCGAAAAGAAAGGCGGGCCGGTCATTGCCGGCCCGCCTTTCGATGTTTCGATTAGAGAGTGGTGACGTTCGCAGCCTGCAGGCCCTTCGGCCCGCGGGTGACTTCGAATTCAACCGATTGTCCTTCGTTCAGCGACTTATACCCCTCCGCCTGAATCGCGGAGAAATGGACGAAAACGTCCTCGCCGGACTGGCACTGGATGAATCCATAGCCTTTGCTGGCGTTGAACCACTTCACTATTCCTTGTTGTCTCACTTTATTTACTCACTTTTTGTTCTAAACTATCTGCGCTTCTCGATTGCCCCCAGCCGTAAAGCAAAAACGGGCTGACAAGAGTGTGTACTTGCAGCCCTTCTTTCGAATGTAAAGGTTATACAAGAGCAACAAACGTAAATACAGTATAACATATTTTTCCTCGGGCCGCAGACCTCAAACCGATGGCCGAGGGCATATGGATCAAGCGCTCTGTTCCTTGCATTCGCGGCAAACACGCGTCCAAGGCACTGCCTCCAGCCGGGCTTTCGACAAAGGTTTTTTGCACACTTCACATTCGCCGAACGTACCTCGGTTCATCCGAACCAAGGCACCTTCAATCTCTCGTAGGATCTCATTATCCGACTGGCGCAGGCTGATTTGAAGATCCGCTTCCGCATCGGCTCTCGCCTGATCCAAAAGGTCGCCTTCTGGGACGCTGGCAGGGGGAGCAACAATTCTGGTATCGAACTCAGCTAACAGTAGGTCTCGCTTAGCTAGCAAGAGGCTCTTGTATCGCTGTAGATCGCTGGCTTTCATGGTTATCCCGCTTTCACTCATGCTATTTCTCCTCTCGTAGTTAAGATCGTTGTTTTCCGAGTGAGCGAAACGGGTGTAGCCATTGTGGCCAGAAGCCCACAGACATGACCCAATCTCTGGTCCCCGGGCTTGCGCAGCCTGCTCTCCGATGGCCAGCGCTGCAACGGACACAATCGCAAAAGTGAAGAAGCGGCACAGTGATGTGGATCACATTTCTGTGTGGTCACAAGACGTGATTAACGACAAACGGAGAGGAGCATCGCCGAACTATGAAGCTGCTTCCGAACCCCGGAATGATAGTCACCTTCCAAGAAGTATCACTGCAACAATTCGGGCCTCACCTTGTTCCGCATAGGACGCAGACCAGTGATCTAGATCACATCTTTCTTTGTGATGACCCAGTAGAAGCGAACCATCGAAGGACGGAGGCTGCAATGGGACAGATGTCCTGGACCCGAACGGATCTCAAGAATCCGACGGACACTAGCATTCGCCCTGGCGGACTCCCACATAAAGAAGCCAGGGTTTACCATGGCGCAGCCTTCCGCCCTTCGCTCCGAAGCAGCGGCCGGACACGAAACCTGAATGAAGCGCACGGGAGTGCTTGCGTGGAGTAATTCCAAGGAGAAGCCCTATGTCTGTTGCCAAAGTGGCCGAGATTACCGCCTCTTCCAAGAAGGGATTCCAAGACGCCGTCGAGCAGGGGTTAGCCCGTGCGGCCAAGACCCTGGAGGAAATCAAGGGGGCGTGGATTCAGCAGCAGAGCGTAGTTGTCGAGAACAACAAAATCAGCGAGTACCGCGTCAACATGAAGGTGACGTTTGTATTGAAGGATTGACTCACCGACAAGTGATACCGAACGGCAGCACAATTATGCCGCGCCGTAGATGCCGCCGGTAAGCGTCCAGCAATAATGCACCTCCCACTCCTGACGCTTGGCTCGTATTTCGTGGGCCGTGTGGCGACGAAGCCACGATGTTTCGGCCTGCCGTCGAAACCACTTTCGGAAGTGCTGTGCTAATTCTGAAGCCTATTGGGCACCCTTGTGATCGCGATTCTGATAAACCCATTCGCTTAGGCGTGTGTTCCCTGTAGGACTGCAGTCAGAAACATGCATGTTGGCCAGAGCCCGAGTGGCGAAATCTTGGCGAAACATATGAAGTACGTCCTCGCGGCCATAACTTCTCTGTTCGTGGGCGCCAGCTTGGTTTGGTCAGGTTCTTGGATGGCTTCTTGCGGCCATTGGAGCACCGCTTGGCTTTGCCGCGTCGCCGCGAGAGTGGGCGGCGCCGTACTTGCGCCCGGCATTCTGACTGAGATGTATGGCGGCTCGAAACTCATTGTACTGATGAGCGATACACTATTTTATGCGATCATCTTTTTCGTACTCTTGTGCTTGTCGATACAGCAAAGGAATAGGTCCGCTCGGGATGATTCGTCGTCCACCGGGCAATAACTTCAAAGATCAGCTATCCCTGCGCTCTTAGGTTATTGAGAGATGGCCAGCAAATCTGAACGTGACTGTTATTGGAGACGAGGAGTTCCTTTCATGAATCTGCACAAACAGGATGCACTTGATTATCACCGCTCCGGCCGCAAGGGCAAGATCGAGGTAGTCGCGACCAAGCCTTGTCGCACCCAGGCGGACTTGAGTCTGGCCTACACGCCGGGAGTGGCGGAGCCTTGCCGCGAGATTGCAAGGTCGCCCGATCTGAGCTTCGAGTACACCGCGCGGGGAAACCTGGTCGCGGTGGTCTCCAATGGCACTCGTGTTCTCGGTTTGGGAAACATAGGGGCACTGGCGGGAAAGCCCGTCATGGAAGGGAAAGCAGTGCTCTTCAAACGGTTTGCGGATATCGACGTCTTCGATCTGGAGGTGAATTCGGAGAAACCGGAAGACGTCATCAAATTTTGCCAGCTTCTCGAGCCGACCGTCGGCGGCATCAATCTCGAAGATATCAAGTCGCCGGAGTGCTTCCTCATCGAAGAAACGTTGTGCAAAACCATGTCGATTCCCGTGATGCATGATGACCAGCACGGAAGCGCCATGGTCTCTGGAGCCGCACTGCTGGGTGCCTTGGCAATCGTGGGCAAGCAAATCGACCGTGTGCGTGTGGTGTTCGTCGGCGCTGGAGCGGCAGGCATCGCTTGCGCCGTACACTACCTCCGATTGGGCGTCCAGCGGGAACGAATGCTCATGGTGGACACCAAGGGTGTGATTTACACCGGTCGCACCGAAGGCATGAATCCTTACAAGGCACGGTTTGCCCGGCAGACCGAATTGCGTACCTTAACAGAAGCGTTGTCCGAAGCCGACGTGCTGGTCGGATTTTCGGCAAAGGACGCGGTGACCCCGGACATGCTGAAGGTTATGGCGCCTCGTCCCATCGTGTTTGCGCTGGCCAATCCGGACCCGGAGATTACGCCAGAGGACGCGCGAAGCGCCCGCAACGATCTCATCATGGCCACCGGACGCTCCGACTATCCCAATCAGGTGAACAACGTGCTCGGGTTTCCGTTCGTCTTTCGCGGGGCGTTGGATGTCCGAGCCGGCGCGATCAACGAAGAAATGAAACTTGCCGCGACTCATGCCTTGGCGGCTTTGGCCAGAGAGGACGTGCCAACTTCGGTCTGCCAAGCCTATGGCGTGGAAAAGATCCAGTTTGGCCCTGAGTACATCATCCCTAAGCCGTTCGACCCGAGGGCGTTGGTCTGGGTGGCATCGGCTGTCGCACGGGCGGCAATGGAATCCGGCGTGGCGCGGCAACCGGTCGATCTCGAGGAATATCGGGAGCGGTTGGAGCGGTTGGGAACGCAGCTCATGCTTTCCAGTTCATCTTCCCGATCATTGCACGACGAACGCGGGACGGCATCGCCCTTACATTAACCAACAGAGTCAAAAGTGGCGGGTGGAAAACACCGCGCTGCGATCCACGGGCAGTTCTTCCGCCGCTCACACTCGATGCAAGGGATTGATTTTCTTGCCTGAGGACCGAAACCGCGCAAACTTGGGTTGAACTCATGAAGCTAGACGACATCGGTGCGTGCCTGTGGCGTCTGACTACATCCAGAATCATCCCGGTTCTGATAGTCCCACTCACAGCTTCTCAAGTTGTCCTGGCTCGAAAATACCCTGGTGAATAACCGCCCTTTCATTCCAGCGAGCCTTGCGCCTGGCCCGGCTTTTGCGTTTAACCGAAATCGCTTTCTTGTGGTGCCTAATCTTCGGAATAGTCTTTGCCATGTTCGTATCCCCCTTCCATGGATTCTTCGGCATCGTTGAGGTAATGCCAATGAGGGCAGGTGACGCAGTTTTCGATAATCCGCAATCAATACATACGCATAGTGTCATCGCTCGTTGCACGCCTCTTCCGGCTGCGAAAACACTGCCCACCCTCATCTTTCTTCTCACTCATGGGACATGCAAGCTGCGGACTGCCCTCTTGGGCATTCAACCGCTCACGACTGTGATTTGCCGACTAGGACACTTTCTGCGCTCGCGCCTTGCGTTCGCTGAACAGGGCAATCATCTCGCGATTGAATGCAGGGATGTCAGCCGGCTGACGACTGCTCACCCAATTGCGGTCGCGCACCACTTCCTGATCGACCCAGTTCGCGCCCGAGTTGCGGACGTCGTCTTGAATCGTGTGATAGCTCGTCATCGTGCGGCCTTTCGTAAGCCCCGCTGAAATCAGCAGCCAGGGGCCGTGACAGATCACCGCGATGGGCTTGCCAGCTTTGTCGATCTCACGGACAAACTCCTTCGCCTTGAACTCCTCGCGCAGAGCGCCGACGTTCAAAGCTCCTCCGGGCAGCAGCACCGCGTCGAAGTCGGCGGGATTGACACTGTCGAAGGTCGCATCCACGTGGAACTCCCTTGTCTTCTCACCGAGTTTGCTCGCCTGTATCGTTCCCGCTTTGGGCGAGATCAGCGTCGTTCGAGCGCCGGCGTCCTCGAGCGCCTTGCGTGGCTCAGCAAGTTCGGTCTCCTGAACGCCGTTTGTGGCTAGAATCGCCACCCGCAATCCTTCCAGGGCCTTCTCGGTCATGATTGCACCTCTGTTACTTAGCAAGGATCCGCTTACGTTCCTTGATTCAGGATCTCGACGGTGATGCGACAGGCCATGATTTGCCTGTAGAAAGTTTCGAGCTTGCCCGCCTCCTCGCGGATCCATTCGCCTTGAGACCGGTCCGCCCGTTCATCTAATCCTTTGCGTGGAACAGCTAGGTACTCACGCCAACAGGGATCAGATAAAGCGGTGCTTGCTCCAAAGGGAGTGAGAGCGTCGCTTGAACTTGGTCGTCCCGGAATGCCCCGATTGGCACACTAGCCAGGCCAAGGGCAGTGGCCTGAAGCAACAAATTTTGGGCGGCGTGGCCAGCTTCCAAGTGTGCGTAGCGAGTGCTGCGTTCTTTACCGTATTTCTCGGCAAGCCGGCCGTAGATTGCCGCGATCACAATGACCGCAGCGGCGCCGAGAACGGATTCTTGCTCTGATGCTGCTCGATACAATGCTTGCCGAAGATCCTCAACGGACTGCCGTTCCATCCGGTGAGATTCTGGGATGTATCGGTAAAAGCCATTTGCCGTCGCAACGTATATCTCGAGGGCGTACAACGCCCCGGCCGACGGTGCCGTGCGAAGACCCTGCGCATCGGTGATCCCCTGGGCCGCCCACAGTAGCTGTCCGATTTGTTTCTCAGTTACCGGTTTGTCAGCGAACTCCCGCACGGAACGCCGCCGAGAAAGAGTCTCCTCCAACGAAACCAGACCTTTATGAACAGGCGGGGGAAGAGTAATTTTTATAGATGTCGGGTTGGGTGGGTGTGCGACTCGCGACCATTGCAAAACGTCTTTTCGTTCTGGCAACATCTTGGATCTTGCCCCCATTCAGCAGATACCTGAACTCGTCGTGTGTTTGCTTGGCACTCGTCACTTTCGACGGCTTCACCTGTGCCAGGAAATCCCGCTAAGCGAAAGTCAGATGCTCTCCGTACTCTTTTCTTTCGAACTCCCAGAGCCAAGCGCCTATCCCACCCACCTCCTGCAATCTGCGCCCCGCTTCTCCGGATACCACTTCCACTGATATTTTGTAACGTCGCGCCAGTTCGGGCAGAATCTCGCGAAGTGTGACGGTGCACCGCTCACGGCCGCAGGCTGGGCACACAGGGTCCATGGTACGATCGACCCATAGGCATTCGTCGCACCGCTTCAGGCTCGCATCCAACCCCTTGATGACTATGAGGTTGCGGATCCTTCCCTGCTGCAGTCGAGCAAGAGTCTCATCGATTCCGACCACGAGGCCACGGTCATTTCCTAGCAGTGTATCAACGAGCGCCATTTCGCGCTCACGTTCGTGCTGCACGATTATTGGTTCAATGCGTTGATGCAGTTCGTTTCGAGAGACCCAGCCAAGGTCCTCTTCGACTAAAACTATTTTTTCGCGTACAGCGTGAGAGAGTTCCTTCTGAATGGCCTTCACCATTTCAACTGACCCCAGCAGGAACATCGATTGAAAGTGTTCCGCATCGGACCAACGTTGGATGTCCTCTGCGATCTGCCGATAGTAGCGGGCGTATTGGGCATCCACATGATGCTCGAAGACGTCACGATTCGTGCCGCGAGACATCCGGATTCCACCACTACGCGCAACGGGGCCCATCTCCTTTTCTTTCGAGGGTTCCAGAGTGAACTCCTTGTCCTCTAGTTCAAGCATCTCTCCTAGCCAATAGAGAAAAAACTGCGCGTGCTTCCGGCTGACAATTACGATTCCATATGGCTTGTGCTCATCTAAGAGCCAAAATAATTGTGCTAGGTCCGGGGCACCCCAGTGAACCTCGTCTTCTACCTCTGCCTCGAGGGGCACAAATTCCCAGCTATCCCGTCCAGTGAAGATCGCGACCCCCTTCGACTGCGGCGAATGGATGCGAAGATACGCTTCCGCGCGTCCCACTTGCTCTCGGAAGGATTCGCGGCTTTCCGGATACAATCTCTCTTCGATCAGCTTCGCCCGCGACTTGAGGCTGATCAGATACGCCGGTTCGAGCCCTCGATTGACTGATTTCGCTCGGTTCGTGTCCAGATAAATTGTCAGAACAGGAGCCGGGAGGTCGGGAAGAGACTCAATGAGACCAGACTCAAGCATGGAAGCCTCCATATCTTAGAAGAAGTCTGCTATCCGTAGTCCGACCGAACTACAACCTCGCGAGGAACTCCTTCCACGGTGTCCCTAGGAGCGTTTCTGTCGCCGAATGACCGTAGGCGCGGATGATCATGGCCGCTCTCTCGATTTGCTTTGGGTCATCGGTCTCTACAACGTCGACGACATCGAAGCGACCGAGCGTGGCAAAGCTGTGCTTCCATTCTATGCCTGGGCAATCGGTCTTGATTTTGTTGGATACGGTTTCGGCCAATTTCTTAAAGTCTTTTGGATCTCTGAACGCATCGGCCGAGAAACGGCTGAGAATCACATACGTGGCCATAGAACACCTTCCCTTATGATCTGTTTGGATCTCTCCCCTAAGGCTTCTCCGCGAACGAACAAATGTGTGGTTTCACGAGCCGCACAAAATCAGCATTGCCCATTCGGATGGCATCGAAACGCGTCCCCGCGTTGAAAATGATCTCGGGATTGTCCGCCAGAGTCTGATCCATATAGACCGGTAAACCGTAGAGCTCACCGAACGGCGGGATCACGCCGACCTCGCAATCAGGAAACAGTTTTCTGCACTCTTCTTTGTCGAGGAGTTGTACCGGCGCGCCGATCGCGGCCTCCAACTTTTTCAGGTTGACGTGGGAGGAAGCCGGCAGAACTGCGAGCAAAGGTTTCTTATCAGCACGGAGAACAACCGCCTTTGCGACCTCTTTTCCTGGAACATGCAACACGGCGGCTGTAAACTGCGCTGCGCAAGTCGGGAGGTGGTAAATGGGCGAATAAGAGACATGTGCTTGTGCGAGATGTGATTTCAATTGTGCAGATATGGTCATGCCCGAACCTCCTGAAAAGCTGTTGTGACACCGCTTCGTTCAATTCACTTTCCCCGGCCGCGCCGCGAACTGAGTCCGTCAATTGACCTTTTCGTACGCGTCTGCGGGACTCCTACAAATGGGGCACATTTCTTGAACTGGTTGTTCCGAGGTGGCGCCGCACGTCGTGCAGACGTAATAGGCTCGGCTATTTCCGTGCATGTTCTCCAGCTTCTTCAAGGCTTCTGTAAGGAGCTTGAAGTGCTGCCCAGCCACCGCACGCGCGTATTCGAAAGTGCGGACCGCGTCTCCGTTTCCTTCCGCTCTTGCCTGGATGATAAACCTGGGATAAATCCTGTCACTTTCGTAGCGCTCAAACTTGTAAGCGGACGATTCCAAATTCTTCTGAGTGGATTGAGCCAGGAATTTCACGATTGTCGCTTCAGGCTCGGCGCCCATCTTTCGGATTGCTGCCGCATGATTTCTCATATGAATTTCTTCAGACCTCGCCAGGGCGCGGAAGAGACTGGCGACCTCGCCGTAGCCTTCTTCACCGGCTTTCTGCGCAAACACAACGTATCGGTTGTGCGCGTTGCTTTCGCTATCGTATGCTGACTGCAGATTCTGGAGCGTTCTGCTCACATTGGATTTGGCTGCCGCTGCGAGTGGGTCGCCCCCTGCAGCAACCAGCAGCCCGGCGATCAGCAGGATCGACGCCAATGCTGTGATCTTTCCGAATTTTGTCATGGCTGGATTCCTCCCCGCTCAATGCTTCCTCGCCAATTTCGCTGTTTCTCTTGTGGCGCTCGAAATGTGCAGGTTGGCTTGCTGCTACCTGTGCATTGAGCCCCGCCCACATTCGCACTCTTAGTTTGCTGACCATCAAACAAAATGGATGTGATCCAAGTCACCGCTGTTTGTATTCCAGTGCACACTTGCCCATATCGGCTCTACAGCAGTCATCACTGGAAACCTGATGCTCATGCCTGGACTTCCGCTGCTTTATCTAATTCCTGTTGGAGAAATCAGGCGGTGCTCAGTTCGCCACTTCCAGCCGGCCTTGCAAGTTTGCCTGTTAAGAGGAAACCTGCCCGCTCTCCCGGGGGGCTGCGGCAGCCAACTGGGATTTCGATAATAGCCGGTCCAGCTTGTCCCGGTTTAGTGTCTCTTTGCGGATGAGTTCTGCAGCTACCCGCTCAAGATCCGCGCGCCGGCGCGTGAGGATCTTTTTTGCCCGCGTATAGATCTCATCAATAATGTGCCGCACTTCTTCATCGATCATTTGCGCAGTATGCTCGCTATAGTTCCGTTGTTCCGCGCCAAACGGCGCCCGCAGGAACCGCGCCTGCGGCGTCATGCCCCAAGTCAACGGCCCGAGCTGCGTGCTCATGCCGAATCGCGTGACTTCTTGTCTCACCAGCTCGGAGGCCTGCTCCAGGTCGTTGGACGCTGCGGTCGAGATCACGCCGTTGTAGATGATCTCCTCCGCTGCGCGGCCGCCGAGCATAACCGCGACCCGGTCCTCGATTTCCGGTTTCGTCATGAGATACCTCTCGTGGAGAGGCAACTGTAGTGTATAGCCCAGCGTTCCAACCGCCCGGGGTATGATCGAGACGCGATGCACCGGATCCGCGTGCTCGACGGAGAGCGCTACCAGCGCGTGTCCGGTCTCGTGGTATGCCACCCGCTCTTTCTCCTCGGCGGTCATGACGCGCGTTTTCTGCTCCAGCCCCAGCATCACCCTGTCGACGGCCTCTTCAAAGTCTCGCATTTCCACTGCGCTCGCGCCGCGCCGCGCCGCCAGCAATGCGGCCTCGTTGACTACAGTGGCTAGGTCCGATCCCACCATGCCCGGCGTCCGCGCTGCGATCGTATTTAAATCCACGGCCGCGGCCAGCTTGACCTTGCGAGCATGCACTCGCAAGATCGCCTCCCGTCCCGTCAGATCTGGCCGGTTCACGATCACCTGACGGTCGAACCGGCCAGCGCGCAGCAGTGCCGGGTCCAGCACTTCCGGAGTGTTGGTCGCGGCCATGATGATCACGCCTTCCGAAGTGTCGAAACCGTCGATCTCGACCATCAACTGGTTCAACGTTTGTTCCCGCTCGGCATCGCTAGGCGACATCCCTGAGCGCGACTTCCCGATGGCGTCCAGCTCGTCGATAAAGATGATGCACGGCGCCTTGCTCTTCGCCTGTTCGAACAAGTCTCGCACCCTTGCCGCGCCCACGCCCACGAACATCTCCACGAACCCGGAGCCAGAAATAGAGAAGAACGATACTCCGGCCTCGCCCGCCACCGCTTTGGCAAGTAGTGTCTTACCCGTACCCGGCGGCCCCACCAGGAGCACACCCTTGGGAATCCGTCCGCCCAGCGATTGGTATTTCTTAGGGTGTTTGAGAAAATCTACCACTTCAACCAGTTCGGCTTTGGCTTCATCGACCCCTTCCACATCTTGGAACGTGACCTTTGTACGCGCCGATTCGTCATAAATCTTGGCCCGGGTTTTGCCGAAGGTCAGCGCTCCGCCTGCCTGCTGCATCCGCTGCATGCCAACGCGGAATATCCACGCCAGAAACAACATGGGCAGCGCCCATGAGGCCAGAACATACAGCCAACTCAAACCGGTTTGAATTTGGCCCGAGTACTTCACCCCTTGCGCTTCCATCTCCTTCAATAACTCCGTCTCATCCATGCCCGGTAAGCGCGTTGCAGTCAGCATGCGTGGAGCAACAGCCTTCCCTGCCCCTGGCTTCTCTTCTTTTACAATTCCGATTAACTTCTTCTCCGTAATCTGAACTTCTGCCAAGTGCCCAGCCCGGACCTCCGCCAGAAAATCGCTATACGAAACTTCTTTGGAGCCCTCGCCACGGAAGGGGCCGTTGAAAACGTAAAGCAGCACTACCATCACGAGCACGGTCGCCGCCGTGAACACCCACTGGTTCCTCTTCATTCTGTCCATAGTTGATATCCTACTCAACGAATGCGCCTCAGCAGGGATCAGCCTTTCACGCAGACCATCGGCTCAAGCTTGGCGACTTTGCAAGAGAGCCCAGCCCGATGTGCAGCATCGACCACGACGCACACATCCTTGTAAGCAGCCGGCGCTTCCTCGGCAACGCCCCGCATGGACGGGCTGAGAACCAAGATGCCCTGGCGGCGAAGCTGATCGACGACTGCGCGCCCGTGCCATTGTTTTTTTGCCTGATGACGGCTCATCTGCCTCCCCGCTCCGTGGCAAGAAGAACTGAATGACCGCGCCTCACTCTCCGAGGTTCCGGAAAGAATGTAGGAAGCCGTGCCCATCGTGCCACCGATCAGGACCGGCTGGCCGGTCAGTTGGAACGCGCTGGGAAGATCGGGATGGCCTGGTCCAAATGCGCGCGTGGCGCCTTTGCGATGCACGAACAAACGCTTCATACCTCCGCCGTTGACCCGGTGTTCTTCTACTTTGCAGGTGTTGTGCGAAACGTCATAAAGAAGGCGCAATTCGGCCTTGGGCAGGACTTCCGCGAAGGCCTGCCGCGCCAGGTGCGTGATGATCTGGCGGTTAGCCAGAGCGCAGTTGATCCCCGCACGCATGGCTCCCAGGTAGATCTCGCCGATAAGCGACTCGATGGGAGCGCATGCCAATTCCCGATCAGGGAGCTCGATGTGCTGGGATTCCGGGGACAATATCATCTTTTTCAAGAACTCCGTGCCGATCTGGTGACCCAGCCCGCGTGAGCCGCAATGAATGCTGAGAACTACATCGTTTGTCTGTATTCCGAAAGCTGCCGCGATGGAACCGTTGTAGATCTCTGTCACACGTTGCACCTCGAGGTAATGATTCCCCGAGCCGAGTGTGCCCATTTCATCCTGCTGGCGGTTTTTCGCCCGGTCGGAAACTGCCACCGGTTTTGCTCCTTTCATCGATCCGAACTCTTCGGTACGCTCCAAGTCCTGCCGCGTGCCGTAGCCGCGCTCCACCGCCCAAAGCGCGCCCCCTATCAACATTGCATCCATCTCTGCGTGGTTCAAGTGAATATGGCCTCTGCTGCCGAGGCCTGCGGGCACGGTTCGAAATAGCGTTTCCGCCAACTCTTTTGCCACCGGCTGAATATCATCCGCGGTCAAACCCGTAGTGAGAGTGCGCACGCCACATGAGATGTCGAAGCCGACGCCGCCAGCAGACACTACGCCCCCGTGCTGGGGATCAAACGCCGCGACGCCGCCAATTGGAAACCCATAGCCCCAATGCGCATCCGGCATGGCGTACGCCGCCTTTTCAATTCCGGGGAGCGTAGCAACGTTGGTAATCTGTTGGTAGACCTTGTCATCCATGTCACGCATCAGGTCGCTCGTTCCGTAGATAATCGCGGGGACGCGCATTTTGCCAAACGGATCAATCCGCCACTGCGCATCCGACTCTTGGACTAGCTTGTTGAGATCCATCTCTTTTTCCTCTACCGGGAGGCGCTGTCACACGTCCACAACGCATTGTGCGATCCAAGCTCCGTCCCGATCGCGCCGCACCTGTAGTTCAGTGTAGGTGGCACCTTTGACTTCGGTGGCTGGCTCGTGCTTTGCAATCTCGACCTGCTGCCCCCACAGATTTCCTTGCAAACGACCATGATCGATGTGCACGTTAAAGTGGCAAAAAAGCATCTTCCTTGTCGCCATTTCATACACGATCGCGTTCAACCAATCCACAAACAACAATTCATCGTCGGGTGCGTCGCACGAGACCTGTACTAGGCTCTTGGGTTCAAGGGTGTTCACGTCGGTGATGACGGCTGTTAAGGCTATTGCGCCTTGTTCAAAAGCTTCTTCCTTTGTGGCGCCGACACCGCGGACGCCTATGTCCGATTGGTGGGAGAAATGCTCCCAACGTGTGCTAACAATCCCCGTTTCTGGCGCATCTGGGTTCATTGTTGCCGGCCATCTCCGGCTGCGGGAAACATTACGGTCCCAAGCTAGACCCTCATACGTTCTTATTCTGTGATCTGCCTCACAACGCTTAAGACATGTGGTTTGGATACCAGGATCGGGATATGAGCTTATATGCGCCGATCGGTGCGATTGCCTGAACGGTCCGCGCCGCAGGCATCATGGAGGAGCGCTACGCTCTCAAGACCCTCGCGGCCTTCCGTTCAGCGGCTGGCATTAGGTACACATTCCACATGGCAGGATTCGCGTGAATATAGTTTGCAAGCAGCGAAACGCACTCCTGCGAGTCGAGATCGATCACCTGCACTCCCAAGGAACGCAACCAATCGATCCCACCCTGAAAGTTCCTGCTCTCTCCAACCACCACGGTGCCAAATCCAAACTGGCGCACCAAACCACTGCAATACCAGCAGGGCGCGAGCGTCGTCACCATGATGAGCTTGCGAAAGCTTTTTTGCCGACCTGCCCTTCGGAACGCATCCGTCTCTCCGTGTACGGACGGATCGCCTTGCTGCACGCGGCGGTTGTGTCCAGCGCCGATCAACTTTCCCGTCTGATCGAAAATGGCTGCACCCATGGGAATGCCGCCTTCTTTGAGGCCAAGGCGCGCTTCCGCAAGAGCAATCGCGAGCATGGAGCGGTAATCCAGTGTGGATGTCATGCCTTCTCCTGATTCAGGCATGCGAAAAGATCTGTCACTGTAGTCTGATACGATTCTGTGAAGCCAGGGCCCACGTTGCTGCCTGGGAAAATTTGGAACCATCAACTGCTAACAGTATCTCGCCCCACAAGCCACGAACTCAAGACCTGCAGTTCGCAGGACAAGTTGGCAACTCCCTTGTAGTTCTTTTGTCTGCTGTGATCTGTGACTGGGGTCACAGACCCGTGCGACAGATGTCGTATACAGAAGGCGCAGAGGAGGGTTGTTTTCGCGTGCGTGAGGAGAACCAAAACGGTGCAGAGGTGGCGCGCGGAGCAAGACGTGGAGCGCAACTGCAGGCAGCGGCGAAGGGAGAGTTCCTTGTGGAGGATCCTCTCGCACAAGTGCTGGGGTATAGGCCATGAAATCCCAGGTATTGCCCGACAAACTGAGCACTATCGCTCACGAGGTCCTCAGGAAGCGGATCTTGCTTTGCGACAGCGAGGGGAACCCCCTGGAAACTCCCGAGCAGATGTTTTGGCGCGTCGCCTGGGAAATCGCAAAGGTCGAACGCCGATATGTCCGTTCCCCCGACGTTCGAGAGACGGCCACCTCTTTTTTCCAGATGATGCAAGCTCTTGATTTTTTGCCCAATTCGCCAACGCTCGTGAATGCGGGCCTATCTCAGGGGCAGCTTTCTGCCTGTTTTGTCCTCCCAATCGAAGATTCCATGAAGTCGATCTTCGGCACCCTCCGTGACATGGCTCTAATTCAGAAGACAGGTGGCGGCACCGGTTTCTCTTTTTCTCACCTGCGGCCTCGTGGCAATGCCGTTGGCTCGACGCGAGGCGAATCCAGCGGTCCGGTCTCCTTCATGAAACTCTTCAACTACGCCTGCGAGATCACTCGCCTAGGGGGCGCGCGGCGTGGCGCGAACATGGGAGTCATGCGGTTCGATCACCCCGACATCCTGGAATTCATCGCGGCGAAGAGCGAATCTGACACGCTGCGCACATTCAATATCTCCGTGGCTGTGCCGGACGCATTCATGGATTGGGTCCGGCGCAGCGCCGAATATCCGTTGATCAATCCGCGCAGCGGCCAGGAAGTCAAGCGTCTGAATGCCCGGCACGTGTTCAACGCCATTGTCGATTCGGCATGGAAGACAGGCGATCCCGGTCTTGTGTTTCTTGACGCCATAAACAGGCAAAATCCGATCCCGGCCGTTGGTGCGATGGAAGCTACAAATCCATGCGGGGAGCAACCCCTGCTGCCCTACGAATCATGTAACCTCGGGTCGATCAACGTTGCGCATTTTGTGTGCGACTCGCGGATCGACTTCCCGCGACTTCGTTCCGTGGCCCATCTGGCAGCTCGGTTCTTGGATGACGTTGTCGACGCGAACCACTATCCGCTATCGGAGATCGAAGAACAGACTCTCGCCAATCGCAAAATAGGCCTGGGCATTATGGGTTTCGCTGACCTTCTTCTATTGCTGGGGCTGCCTTACGATTCGCCTGAGGCATTGGCTACGGCGAATGAGCTGATGACATTCATCTCCATGGAAGCCAACGCTGAGTCTTGCCGGCTTGGTGAAGTTCGCGGCATGTTTCCGAATTACGGGCGAAGCATCTTTCCAACTCAGGGTATCAAGAGGCGCAATGCTACGGTTACAACCATCGCGCCAACCGGAACGATTAGCCTCATCGCAGGGTGTTCCGGCGGCATCGAGCCGCTGTTTGCTATTTGTTATGTACGCAACGTGCTTGAAGAGACGAAGGAGTTCCATCTGCACCCATTGTTTGAACGCATGGCTGCGCCCTACTTGACCGAGAGCGTTCGGCGAGCAATCTCACATACCGGTAGTGTCCAGAATGTGAAAGAGATTCCAGAATCTATCCGGCGCGTGTTTGTAACCGCACATGACATTGAGCCGGAGTGGCATGTCCGCATGCAGGCAGCCTTTCAGCGGCACGTGGAAAATGCCGTGAGCAAGACCGTGAATCTCCGCCGCACAGCGACTCATAACGACGTCGAGAAGACATTCCTGCTGGCTCACGAGCTAGGATGCAAAGGCATCACGGTGTTTCGCGACGGTTGCAAGGCAGAACAGGTGTTGCGAGCCGGTGAGTTGAAGAAAGCCGGTCCGCTCGGGGTTCAGCCGTGCCCAGAGTGCGGTGGCACGATGGTAGAGGATTCTGCCTGTGTCTCTTGCTCTTCCTGTGGCTACGCATTCTGCGCGATATGAAGAAGCCATGGCCAAGCGAGAAACGTATACCGAAATGGCCGGAGACGAGGTGCCGATCGGCGGGCTCGAGAGGCTGCCCTCTGGCAACTGGATACTGTCGAACTTACCGGGCACAACCCGGAAGCCCGGGGCCGAGAGGAAGTCAACCGGCTTCTCAAGGCAGGATGGCGGTTGCGCCACATTTACATGCTGAAGTATGAAGAAGATGGCGTGTGGCGCGCGCGGCCAATGGGGATTCTAAGGAGATTGAGGAATGACCAGGAACAAGATTTCAGAGGGAGAGGGCAGACACTGAGGGAATCCTCCGAACTTTAATGCCAGCGCGAGGTGCCGCTATGAAATCGCAAATGCAGATTACGTTCCGAAATATGAAACGATCTGAAGAAATCGAAGGATGGATCCGTGCCGAGGCAGCTAAGCTCGAGACCCTTTACAGTCGACTGATGGGCTGTCGCGTAGCGGTTGAAGTTCCACATCGTCACCACAGGAAAGGAAGTCCATATCACATTCGCATTGACCTGACCGTGCCGCGTGGAGAGATCGTAGTGAAGCGAGAGCCAAGCCTGAGCACTCGGGCTCGGCAGTTAGACGAACGGGAGATCAAGAAGAAATCGGAAGTGAAAATCCCACATAAGAATCTTCGGACTGCAATTAACGATGCGTTCAAAGCTGCAGGCCGGCGATTGCAGGATTACGCTCGTCGTCAGCGAGGCGACATAAAGACCCAAGCATTACTTCCTGAGGCTCGCGTGAGCAAGATCTTGCCGTACGAAGGTTACGGGTTCCTGACTTCGGACGATGGACGCGAAATCTATTTTCATAGAAACAGCGTTCTTGGCCGAGCATTCGCACGCTTGAAGGTCGGGACAACTGTGAGGTTTGTTGAAGAGCTGGGAGAAAAAGGGCCACAAGCTAGCACTGTCCGCATCGTCCCCAAGCAAAGAATGCAGCAAGCGGCTAAGAAGGGGATAGCGGATTGAGCAAGCACAGGACACGCCCGCGCTGAGAGTTAAAGATTGTGTCCTGATCACTCACAGTCTCTTCACTGGATCACCCCGGCCGCAGTAAGGGTCCCTCGGTGTAAGGCGCATATTTTGCGCTGTCAGGGTTCCTTTGCGCTCAAGTGACGACGCCGCAACCGTCGCGGTCCTCTCGGTTGCACGGCTCAATGGCGGGATAAAGATACCAGACGAATGACTGCTCGTGATGAATGACTGATGATGCCCCAAACTCAATCCACACTTTCGATCGATGGTTCGCTCGGTGAAGGCGGCGGGCAAGTTCTAAGAACTTCGCTCGCGCTGGCGTTGATTACGGGCAGGTCTTTCGCGCTGACCAATATTCGCCGGCGGCGTGCGAACCCTGGATTAAGGGCGCAACATTTGAAGGCGGTGGAAGCCGCTCGTGACGTCGGGAAAGCGAAGGTTGAGGGCGCTCGACTCGGATCGCAATCCTTGGTATTTGAGCCGACCGGTCTCTATCCCGGTGAGTTTCACTTCGACATTGGTACGGCAGGATCTACTTCGCTCGTGCTCCAGACAATTCTACCTCCGCTGAGTTTCGCTGCGACGAGTTCTACCGTCACCCTGGTCGGGGGAACTCATGTGCCCTGGAGTCCGTGCTTCCACTTTCTGGATTTGCATTGGCTGCACCACATGCGAAAAATCGGCTTCAACATTCGATTGAAGTTGGATGCTGCTGGCTTCTATCCCCGAGGTGGTGGGCGCGTTCTGGCTACGGTGTGGCCCGTTTCTCGACTCTCACCGTTGTGCCTGACCAATCGCGGACCTCTGAAAAGAATCCGAGGCATCTCGGCTGTGGCGAATTTGAACCAGAGCATTGCTGAGCGCCAAAAGGTTCAGGCGCTCAAACAGCTTAGCGATGTGGCGAGGCCGGTCGAAATCGAAATACTCCGCTTATCCTCACCGTCGAAAGGGTCGCTTCTGCTGCTCCTCGCAGAATTTGAGAACTCCCAGTGCTGTTTCTATGGGCTTGGGGCTCTCGGCAAACCTGCTGAGAGTGTCGCCGATGAAGCAGTCAACGAACTTCTCGACCTGTTGGCCACTGACGGAGCCATCGATCACTATCTCTCCGACCAACTAGTATTGCCTCTGGCTCTAGCCCCGGGCGTGTCTGAAATCAGGACCTCCAAAGTGACACAACACCTCACAACGAATGCCGAAATTGTCAAAATGTTTATCCCGGTCAGCATCGAGGTCGATGGAAAGATCGGCCAGCCGGGTTCGATCCGGATTAGGCACACCAAATAAGGAGAAAAATGATGCTTGAGGATCGTGGCAACGACCGGCGCGGCTCGCAATTGGGCACTTCGACTTCTGAAGGTGTGAGAAACGATTCCCTCCAACTCTTGCTGGTCGGCGACTGCATGCTCGGACGTCTAGTGAACGAGGTCCTGGAAAACGCGCCGCCAGAGTACCCTTGGGGAGATACACTCCCTATTCTGCAAAGCTCTGACTGGCGGCTCTGTAACCTCGAATGTGTCATCTCGGATCGAGGGACGCCATGGTCCGCGTATCCCAAGGCTTTTCACTTTCGATCAGCTGCAAAGAACATCGCCGTGCTCGCAGCTGCCCGGATGAATGCTGTTTCTCTGGCGAATAACCATGTCCTTGACTACGGATACGACGCCCTGATTGAGATGCTGGAGGTTCTGGATCAAGCCGGAATCGTTCATGGTGGGGCGGGCCTTAATTATGGAGAGGCATCGCGGCTTGCAACGTCTGAAGTGTCTGGCCGGAAGCTTGGACTCCTTGCTTTCACGGACAACGAGCCTGACTGGGAAGCGAGCGCGGATCGCCCCGGGGTTTTTTATGTGCCCACGGACCTCACCGATTCGCGGGCGACGAAGTTGTTGGACATTATTCGAAAAAACCGGGAGGTTGTGGACTTATTGATTGTATCCGCTCATTGGGGATCCAATTGGGGCTACCACCCCCCTCACGGGCATCGCATTTTCGCTCATGCACTTATTGAAGCGGGGGCAGACATCATTTTCGGTCACTCGAGTCACGTTTTTCGCGGGATCGAGTTCTACAAGGGCCGGCCAATTCTGTATGGTGCAGGCGATTTTGTGGACGATTATGCCATTGACGAAATCGAGCGCAATGACCAGTCGTTCATCTATGTAATCGAGATGGCAGGCAGGATTCCACGTGGTGTGCGCCTGTACCCAACTCTGATTCGCGGCTGCCATACTTCTCTTGCCGAAGGAGTGTACGCGCTAGGCATCACGGATAAAATGGCGGGGCTTTGTGCGGCTTTCCATACCCCGACTCGTTGGAATCAAACGCGACGATGCATGGAAATCGCGTACTTCAATCCTGAAGCTGACAGAGTGACCAGTAGCCTTTGAACTCTTCCGGCTAAATTCCCTTATTGAATGCCGCGCTGCGATACCAGATTGGGCGGACGTCTCGGAGGAAGATTCGGGTCGTCACAGGTCCGATGTTCTTGAACTCCTGTAATTTGCGCGAGAGTTCAGATGCAGTCCTTGCTTGCGCGAGGAGGTTTGTCAGCGTACCGTAACGGCGTTTCAATTCCTGGCAAACCTCAAGAAGCTTCGTCGCCGTGGAAAAATCATACCTGACGTAGTGAGCACGATCTAACAGCCGGACGAGCTTGTCCCACCCTGCCCGGAGGACTGCACTAGGGCTCGTGAGTCGCGCTGCCAC
>JAIQES010000071.1 GCA_020073705.1 Terriglobia bacterium | reverse complement strand
CAGCAACGACAACGTCGTCCAGTGGGACGGACAGCGGTTCCAAATCCCACCTCATCCCCGGCGCTTCAGCTTTGCCGGTGCCAAGGTCCAGCTCTACCAGAATCTGGAAGGTGAGATCGCGATTTATTACGGAAACACGAAGTTAAATCACACGGCAGAGTGACATTTCTACGTTGCCGTTAGGGTGACATTTTCATGTTGCTACAACACATCACGGTTCTGCCACCGGCGGCATTGTGTTGCTGATTTCACACAGCAGTAAGAACGCTGACCTTGCTTCTCATTGAGATACCGAATGCGATATTGTTGCTATTCGATGGTTGGGAAGCGTGAATGAAGCCGTGGGTAGTCGGGTTGCCGTATCAAGACAGTGTGGCGGGGCGGCCAATCTTCCCTTCGTGGGCTACGTTTGGGGATTGGCTAAGGCTGGCCTCCTTGTCCGATGATCCGAAACTCCTGGGCGCGTTCACGGGCTGGCCGCTGCATGTGACGGATGCATCGCTGTCCGCCGGTGCCGGCTTTGTGGTAGTCATCACCGGAAACATGATGCTCATGCCCGGACTTCCTAAGGTATCCCGCGCCGCTTCCATCGACGTGGACGATTTGGGACACATACTCAATGTTTAGTAGGATGTTGAAAAAGTTCTGCAGGCTTGCGAAGCTTTCCACCCTCACGCTGGGATCGCACCCATGAAACGGGCCGACGTGCGGTTCTACGCGCAATTGAATGACTTTCTGCCGCCAGAAAAGAGAGCGCGAAGCATTACGTGCAGCTTCGACGTGAGCGGCTCCGTCAAAGATATGATCGAATCCCTGGGCGTGCCGCACACGGAAGTGGACCTCATCTTGGCCAACGGGGAACCGGTGGATTTTACCTACCGGGTGCAAGAGGGCGACAGGATCAGCGTCTATCCCGAGTTTCAGTCCATCGACATGTCATCGCACTTGCGTTTGCGCCCACAGCCATTGCCCGAGCTGCGGTTTGTCGCCGATACGCACCTAGGCCGGCTGGCGGCTTACCTTCGAATGCTTGGCTTCGACACCTTGTATCGGAATGACTATGCGGACGAAGATTTGGCCAGACTTTCCGCGGAGGAACACAGGATTTTGCTTACCCGAGACCGGGGATTGCTCATGCGAAGTGTGGTCACGCGCGGCAGCTACCTGCGAGCCAAAGAGCCGGCCCAGCAATTGGCCGAGTTGTTACAGCGGCTCGACCTGGCTCGGGCAATCACGCCTTTTCGCCGGTGTATGCATTGCAACGCTGTCTTGCGTCCAATTCCAAAGGAGACGATCAGCGATCGCCTCTTGCCGCACACACGACAGCACTTCAACGAGTTTTACAATTGTCCTCAATGTGGCCGGATCTATTGGAAGGGTTCTCACTATCGCCGCATGCGCCGATTCATTGACAGCGTGACAGCGTCCAACTAACCTCCAGGAAGTATCATTGCAAGAAGCACACCCTGCAAGAACTCCACCGCACATGTCTAGTGCTGGAACCGGCCAACCGGTTCGGCCTTTGCCAGCACGTGACGCTTCATGGCGCGCTCGAGTTCCCCCTTGCTGGCTCCTAGCTTGAGCTTCACTTTGCAGTCCAAAGCGTAAAGCTTGAAAAAATAGCGATGTGGGGCGCCCCGAGGCGGGCAAGGGCCACTGTAACCGAGTTTTCCGAAATCGTTACGTCCCTGCCGTGCTGCACCGGGGAGTTGGCGATCCTTAGCCACGCATTCAG
This sequence comes from Terriglobia bacterium, assembly GCA_020073705.1. Classification (GTDB taxonomy): domain Bacteria; phylum Acidobacteriota; class Terriglobia; order Acidiferrales; family UBA7541; genus Palsa-360. The sequence continues at coordinate 4,319 of JAIQES010000071.1, read as the reverse complement.
GCAATCCTCGAGCAATGGGGGGAAGGTTGTAGAGAACCCAATGGACCCACGTGCCTGACGGGGCGTCCGGGTCGTCCACAATCAATGCAAGGGTTTCTGTCCATGGAGGGGGGGCGGTCCAGATTAGGGGAGGCGAACTATCCGGTCCGTCGCATGTAAATTCCTTTGGAATATCTTCGCCGCTTTCAAACGCCGGGCTGGTCAGATGAAATGTCATGGCGAGTCGCTCCTTTGCTGTGGCCAATCCTCCCTCATTGCTTTCCTGTTTCTTCTCATCTTGTTTTGCGATGGGACATTCCTCGTTTGTTCGTGAACCATCGAAGCAACCGTAACCTAACGACGAGGGCCAAAACTGGGGGGAACAAAAACGAACCCCACCGGAACCTTTGATGCAATGGGATGGTTGTTGAGCCGAGCCGGCTGAAATTTCCATTGGCGAAGGGCGCGTACCGCCTCCTCTGTTAAGGAGGGGATCCCGCGCACGACTCGCACGCTTGTAATTGCGCCCCCGTCATCGAGCGCGGCTTCCAGAACGACCGTCCCTGACGCCACGCTTCTGATTGGGTAGACGGCCTCCGTAGCTGAAACCACGGTCGGCGGTTCAAAAGGTGGAGTTTCTTGATTTGCTTTTTGTGGAAAAGCGCCGGTCGAAATCATGAGGAGAGCGCTGTATATGAGAATGAGAACGGAACGCATGCGTAACACCTCCTTGGCGCTCGAAGTCCGGTCCTTATTATTGCGTGTTCAGACAGGCCCACGTTACTCGCGGGTTTGTGTGCCGCAAGACACCCATTCGGCCGGATGATTTCATGCTCGGAACACGACCGCTTCGCCCGTTCCGGCGATTCGGATCGCTAATCCGCGTATGTCCCTGCCGCACGGCCTTTCTGGGCCTTGGAGATTTCACCAAGCGTCTTCGCAATTTCCGCCACGGACGCGTACGCCACAATGTCGGTTTGCGCTACGATTCCAACGCACCTTCCTTTGTCATCTACTACCGGGACTCTACGGATTTGATGCTTTTGCATCAGGCTTTCGCAGTCCTCCAACGTGTTTTCGGGAGCACACGTCACAGGGTTGCGCGTCATCACGTCTGCGATCTTTGTCGTTTCAGCGAGCTTTGCTTCGGCCACGATTCTGCAACACAAATCGCGGTCCGTCACAATGCCCTCGATCCGCGCAGAAGCAAGATCGGACACCACCGGAAGGGCTCCCACCCCATGGGTTTTCATGATTCGGGCACCCTCTTGCGCCGTATCTGAGGGTGCGCAAAAAACAACCTTCCTGGACATCGCGTCTTTGACTAGCATGTTGCAATTCCCTCCTATTCTCCGAGTAACCCCTATATTCGTCGTTCCAGTCCAAACCGTGTCCCACTCATACTGCATATTCCGGAACTAACTGCAATGCAGTGAGGCAGGTCACATTTGCCTATGCGGCACATGACACGCCTTTGAGATAGATACTTCTGTATGCATCCCAAAAGATGTGATGAGGCTCACAGAAGCCGAATCACACCCGGGGTAAAAGACATAGGCGGGTTCATGGAGGCTTCTAACCGGTTGGCCCCAGAGTAGGACATGTCGAAAGACCATCCCGAATCACCGTCACGCGCTCGTCAAAACCTCGCAGACCTTTTCTTCGAGTTCTGCCAATCTGCCGACGAGTTTATTGAGTACGATAACGGGTATCGCAGTTGGAAATACACGTACGCACAAGTGGCGCACGCCGCGCGTTACTTTGCGAAGCAGCTGGGCGAACACAAGGTTCGCAAGGGCGACAAAGTCATTTTCTGGTCTGAAAACCGTCCCGAATGGGTCGCCGCATTCTGGGGCTGCATCCTCTCCGGTGTCATCGTTGTCCCAATCGACTACCGCACATCACCGCGCTTCTTGCGGCACGTTCAAGAGATCGTCGATGCTCGCCTCATCCTAATCGGAGAGGAAGTTGAGTTGAGCGCCTGGGACCGCCAACCGCCCGTTTGGCGGCTGGCCGATCTCGAATGGCCTGCAGAAAGCTGCACAGTGCCACCAGTCCAAATCGAGAGGAACGACATCGCTGAAATCGTGTTCACCTCTGGCGCCACAGGGGAGCCAAAAGGGGTTCTGATTACGCATGGTAACCTCCTAGCCAATATGGTCTCGCCGGAGCGCATTATTTCCATGTATCGCAAATGGTTCCGTCCGTTGTTTCCACTGCGTTTTCTGAGTCTGATCCCGCTGAGCCACATGTTTGGCCAGGCGGTCACGATGTTTGTTGTCCCTCTGATTCCCGGAGTCGTGGTCTTCATGCGCGGATATAGCCCGCACGAAATCGTGCGGCAGATTCGCACGCGACGCGTGTCGGTGGTCGTTGCTGTGCCAAAGATCCTCGAAGTGCTTCAGAAACACGTTTTGCACCAGTTTCCCGAAACTGCGAATCCGCTTCCGGCCGCATCCCACTGGATCTTCCGTTGGTGGCGATACCGCGGCGTACACTCATTGTTCGGGTGGAAATTCTGGGCGTTCATCGCCGGAGCAGCGTCGCTCCCAACAGAACTTGAGGAATTCTGGTCCCGGCTTGGATTGGCCGTAATCCAGGGCTACGGGCTCACCGAGACAGCGCCCATCGTGGCCTTCAACAATCCCTTCGACTTAAAGAAAGGAACGGTCGGCAAGCCAGTCGCTGGCTTGGAGATTGAGATCGCGCCGGATGGCGAGATCCTGGTGCGCGGCGAGAACGTGACACCCGGCTACTACCAAGCTCCCGCTGAGACAGCTTCTGCCTTCAAGGATGGCTGGTTTCACACCGGTGATCTCGGGAGCTTGGACGAATCAGGCAACTTGACTATTCGCGGCCGCAAAAAAGAAATGATCGTCACGCCAGAGGGACTGAAGGTTTTTCCCGAGGATGTGGAGAACGTCTTGAATCAAATTCCGGGCGTGCGGGAGTCGGCCGTCGTGGGCAGAGATCGCGTCCATGCGGTTCTGGTGCTTCAGGAGGGAAGCAATTCGAGCGAAATTGTGCGCCGCGCCAACCTACAGCTTGAAGATCATCAGAAAATCCGAAGTGTCTCGATGTGGCCCGGTAACCGGTTGCCGCGCACGGAAGGCACACAAAAGCTAAGACACGGGGAGATCCAAGCTTGGGTGGAAAGTGGGGGGCCTGCGCCAGCGGCTCCGAGCGGAGTTGGGCTGGCCGATATTCTCCGAAAATATGCTCCCGATCGCACCATCACATCGAACACAACGCTTGGGGAACTGGGTTTGAGTTCCCTCGATCGAGTCGAGCTCATGATGGATCTGGAGCGGCAGTTTGACATGGCGATCGACGAGTCCGTGTTAACAGGCGCTTGCACGGTCTCGGCGCTGGCTGAAATCAGCACGCCGCCCAGCCCCACGGAATTCCCGACCTGGAACCGCCGGTGGCTGGCAAGGGTCATTCGTCATGCCGCGCTGTCCGGGGTCTGGCTGCCGCTCACTCGAATGTTCGCGCACGCTCGGATCTCAGGCCGGGAGCATTTGGCCTCGCTACGTGGCCCCGTAATCTTCGCGCCGAACCATCAGAGTCATCTGGATACGCCCTTGATTTTATCTGCTTTGCCTGCGCGATTTCGCCACAATGTGGCTGTCGCCATGTGGAAGGAGTACTTCGATGCCCACTTTTTCCCGGAGCGCCACACACGGTTCGAACGATTTGTGGATAGCCTCACCTATTGGCTGGTGACGTTGTTCTTCAATGCGTTCCCGGTCCCGCAGACAGAAACTGGCGCACGCCAATCGCTCAGGTACATTGGGGACTTAGTCAGCGACAACTGGACAATTTTGTTCTTTCCAGAAGGCGAGCGCACAGAGGCTGGGGAGATCCATCGCTTCCAGCCCGGCATCGGCTTGCTCGCAGGAAGGCTGGGGCTGCCGGTGGTTCCGATTCGATTGCGGGGCGTGGAAAAAGTCCTCCATCGGCACCAGTGGTGGCCGCGGTCCGGCCGCGTAGAGGTTGCCTTTGGGACACCGCTGTACCTTCAGGGCGAAGACTACGCAGCGCTGGCCAAGCAGGTGGAGGAAGCGGTTCTCGCGTTATAGACGAAACGCTGCCCAGAACCACTTTGCAGTTTCGTTCGCGCTAGAGTCAAGAACGGGGCTCAAGCCGGGCAACTTATACCTAGAGACCTCTGGTAGTGCGCATATTGGGCATCGACGTGGTGCTCATAGACGTCATGATCCGTCCCGCGAGACACCCGCACGCCAGCAGGTCGCGAGACAGGGCCCATCTCCTTCACCTTCGAAGGTTCCATCCGGAATTCCTTCTCTTCGAGTTCGAGCATCTCCCCGAGCCACCAG